>JAEINP010000028.1 GCA_016342355.1 Desulfatibacillum sp. | reverse complement strand
TCCCATTGTGTCAGATCCTCCTGATTGAGTCTGACTCATAGCTTAGCCTTTGTCCAGCTTTTGGGGTCCACCGCACCTTCGTCACGCCTTGAGGCATGACAATGCCGTACTCGGCAAGGAGCCCCCGCAGGGAATTGCACAAGGCGGTGCGATCCCGAACGCACTGGCTCCGCATGCGATGCACGGCCTGAAGATCCTGCTCTTCCGGGGTTTTGACTGGGACGGTTGGCATACCGGGCCGGGTTGCGGCTTCGGCGATGGCCCGGGCGTCATTATAGTCGTTCTTGTTGCCGCGCACATAGGGCTTCACATGTTGGGGAGGAATGAGCGTGACTTCATGACCGAGTTTTTTCAGTTCGCGTCCCCAGTGGTTGGAGCCGGAGCAGGATTCCATGGCGATGCGGCAAGGCGGGGTATTGGCGAAAAAGGATAAAACCTGGCGGCGTCGTAACATCTGTTTGCGCACCTCTTTGTGGTGACGATCGAAAAAAACCACGTGAAAAACATTCTTTGCCAGATCCAGGCCTGCAATGTTAATATTCATGTCGGTCTCCTTTCGCTTTCTGTTGATGGTTTAAGGTGAATCTCCATCATGGCGCATCGACGCCGTTTTGTGAAGCGGGGGGAGACCATCTCATCAGCACAGTTTTTTATGGCAGGGTCTTGCTTGGAAGCCGGGAAGGGCAATATCCGGCCCCTCCTTAACTATCCCTTCAATACACAAAAAAATTGTAAAGGCGAAGCTGCTTTATTGCCTGGCAAGCAATAATATCAAAGTCTTTCCGTCTCTTACGCCTTGTGCCGGGTCCGGGCCATGGTGGCATTGTTTTTGCAAAAAAGTCCGACAATTCCAGTTTTAGCTTTTTGCATGCTCATTGGAAGGGACATACGCATCAAAGCCGATTTAGTCGATTCAACGGGGAAGCGCGTTCATTCAAGGAGTCTCGGGTGTGGCGGCAGTAAATCTCATTTTTGTTCTCCTTGAATGCATTATCGACTTGCCATTATTTTGACGGTGTCATCAACTACCCTTACATTGCAGGTGCTGTTGTCTGTCATGTTTGGGCCAACCGAATAAGGCCTGGGCAACAAAGTCAAAGGAGGAATTCCATGCAGCGGTTAAGAAATGTGACGGCAGACATGACCATCCGGACCAAGCTGATCGTTAGTTTCATTGTCATGATAGGCTTCATGGTCATTATCGGTTTGGTGGGTTTTTCAAGCATGAAAGTCATACAGGCCCAACTAAACGACATATTTAGTGTGCGCATGCCGGGGATTGACTTTCTCATTGAGGCGGACAGGGATCTTCAGCAGCTTCTGGTGGCCGAACGCTCCATGATCTTTGCCGAAGAGGGTTCAGAAACCTTCAAAGGATTCCTGGGCGACTATGAAGAAAACTTTCAGCAATCCGCCACACGATGGG
This sequence comes from Desulfatibacillum sp., assembly GCA_016342355.1. Taxonomy (GTDB): domain Bacteria; phylum Desulfobacterota; class Desulfobacteria; order Desulfobacterales; family Desulfatibacillaceae; genus Desulfatibacillum. The sequence continues at coordinate 63,031 of JAEINP010000028.1, read as the reverse complement.
GAAAATACAAAGCCCTTGCCAGTACCCCGGAAGAACTACAACTGATTCCCAAATTTGAAGCAGCCCGGGCCAAGTGGGAGACCATCACCAGGAAAGTGTGGGAGCATCGCAATAGCGGCGCCCCCGAAGGCCGCGAAAAAGCCATCGCCCTCACCCTGGGCGAGGCCGCCGCAGCCTTTGAAAGTATGCGCGACTATATCAATGAGCTTACGGAAATCAACCTTGCTTTGGCCGGCAACGCAGATAAGAGCGCCAGAGAGTCATTCACGAAAACCGTTACCATTTTGCTTGTCATCGTCGGTTTGGGCTTTTTGGCAGGCCTGCTTTTTTCCATAATCTCCGTGCGCGGGGTATCTGTTCCCCTCAGCAAAGTTGTGAATTTCGCCGAAGATTTGAGAAAAGGGGACCTCTCTGTCCATTTACAGGAAGGCAAAAACGAAATCGGTGTTATGAGCCAAGCCCTCAACCGGGTGGTGGACGAACTCAAAAAGAAAACCGAAATCGCTACAGCCATTTCCACCGGGGACCTGCGTCACGAGGTTGTCATCAATTCGGAGAAGGACGTATTTGGCAAGGCCCTCCAGAATATGGTGTGGCGTTTGAATGAGGTGGTGAACAAACTCCACAACGCCGCCAACCAGGTGGACGGAGGATCGCAACAAGTCTCCGAATCCAGCCAGACCCTGTCCCAGGGCGCTACGGAGCAGGCATCTTCCCTGGAGGAAATCACCTCGTCCATGACGGAAATCAATTCCCAAACCAGAACCAACGCAGAAAATGCAGGCAAGGCCAGCGAATTGGCCAATGACGCCAAAAAGTCCGCGGAAACCGGCGTCGAACGGGTTAAAGAAATGACCCAATCCATGGCGACCATCAGCGAATCCAGCCAGGAAATCGCCAAAATTATCAAGGTCATCGACGACATCGCCTTCCAGACCAACCTTCTGGCCCTAAACGCTGCGGTGGAATCCGCCAGGGCCGGCGCCCACGGAAAGGGCTTCGCCGTGGTGGCCCAGGAAGTGCGCACCCTGGCCTCCCGAAGCGCCAAGGCAGCCCAGGGAGTTGCGGAACTTATTGAGACCGCTGTCAACAACATAAAACAGGGCACGGATATCGCTGACAACACCTCCGAAGCCCTGGACGAAATTAACACCCGGATCACCAAGGCCTCGGATCTCGTGGTCGAAATCGCCGCAGCCAGTAACGAACAAGCCAAAGGCATTGCCCAGGTCAACCAAGGGCTGGGCCAGATCGATAGCGTCACCCAGCAAAACGCCGCCAACGCCGAAGAAACCTCCGCCTCTTCCCAGGAATTGTCGGCCCAGGCTGCGGCCCTGCGCCAAGCCCTCACGTTCTTTAAGGTCAAAGGCCAGAAATCTGGCCGGGCTTTGCCTGACGCCCGGCCAGAGCCCCAATACGCCAGGATCGAAACAAAAGCGCATGCAGCCCCGCCCTCGAAAACAAAATCACAACCCGTGGACTCAGGATGGGGAAATTCAGGCGGCTCTGCCAGGGAAGTGGCCCCTCAACAGATAATTGCGCTGGACGATGATGAGTTTGGAAAGTTTTAACCGAGAGTCTTAGGTATTTCCTGCATTGGATCCAAGCATAGACCAAAGGGTGAATGTCCCGCCACCAGCCCATCGGCTGGTCGGGCTTTCACCCTTTTTTTTGGGGAAGGCCAATCCGTCACTCCACCACAGGCGGACGCATGATGATTTCAATGGCCTGGGACGCGGCTTCGGCCGTTTGGGGGAAAACCTCCCGGAGATTCTTCACCTGGCGGAGGTTTTCCGCCGTCCGCAGGATCAGCATGGCAAGGTCCCCGTCGCTCATCCCCGCCACGGAACGGGTGTATTCCCAGGAATTGCCCGAGGCCCATGCATGGATGGTGGCCGCCGGCCACAATTGGACAGGCCTGGTTTGAAAACCCGCTTCAGTCATGCCCGTAAACAAAGGGCCTATGGTCTTGACCAGCCGGGTGAAGTTGTTCAGGAGCTTTTTGGGCAAGGTTTTGTCGTCCATGAAAACGTCCAGTTCCTTGTCCTGGACAAAAACAGCAATCATGGATGCCAGGAGAGGCGGGTCCATGCGGTCAAACAGGCCCGAACGAAAACAATGGGCGATGACCAAAGGCTGATCCACCCGCAGGCCCGAGGCCCACAGTCCGTCCCGGGTGAGGGTGTGGTCCTGGTCCACATAGCCTTCCTTGACGAGAAAATACATGTGGGCCATAAAATTCTCCCATAACTCCTCGCTCACTTCAAAGGCCATTTCCGGGTCCCCGTGTTCGTCCGCGGCCTGAAAGCTGGCAAAGGACCGGTGCAAAAGCCGCCGCACGTCCTCGGGCGTATGAGACAGGAGAAGATTCAGGACCATGGAAAAATCCATGCGAATGCGGCTGTCCACGGGGTCCGTGGGCGCGGTGTTGAGTTTCGCCACCTGTTCCAGATCCATGAACCGGCCCGGGGCCGCAATGGAAAATCCAATGGCATCCATGCCCCGGCGTCCGGCCCGTCCGGTCATCTGATGATACTGGGTGGGAGTCAGGGGGGCGAACTCCCGGCCGTTGAACCGGTCCGAATTGAAAAACACCACGGAGCGGGCCGGAAAATTGACCCCTGCAGCCACTGTGCTGGTGGCGAACACCGCGTCCAAAAGCCCTTCGGTCATAAGGGATTCTATGAGCTGCTTCCAAGCGGGAAGGTGCCCGCTGTGATGGGACCCCACGGCCGCCTGTTCCAAAAAACGGCGCTGCCGGTGATTGGCAAGGAATGGAAGCTCGTGAGCCAATTCGGCCACCCTGGCGCAAACCTTGTCACGCCGGGCCGGGTTGTTCCGCAAGACCTTTTCGCACAGGGTCAGGGCGATGTCGCAATCCTTGCGGGATTTAAGAAAAAAAATGGCCGGTAAAAGATTGTTTTTGGCCAGGACGCTCAATATCTGACCCATGGGCGGCAGACCCCTTTCCATGGACAGCGTGGGAGGACGCCTGCCAGCCATGGATTCCTGCACCTTTTTATCCATGGATTTGCCCTTTTTGCCCGCCAAAAAAGGCATGAGCCTGCCCGAAGGATGCAAAAACAGGGAAAACAAGGGCACAGGCCGTTGAAACTCCGCCACCACCCGGCATTCCCGGTCCCGGATGCTGGTAAGCCACGCCGCCACCTGATCCGCATTGCCGATGGTTGCGGAAAGCAAAAGCAAAGGCACCCGCGCTGGCAGGTAGATGATGGTTTCCTCCCACACTACGCCCCGCTGGTCGTCCCCCAAATAATGGGCCTCATCCAGGATCACAAAATCCGAGGACAGGTCATGGCCCATGTGCATGCAGTCATAAAGCTGGTTGCGCAGGATTTCCGTGGTGCCCACAATGACTGGCGCGTCGGTGTTCTCCTTACGGTCTCCGGTAAGGATGCCCACATTCTCCGGGCCGAAAATCTCGCTGAATTCAATGAATTTGGAATTGGAAAGGGCCTTTAGGGGAGAGGCGTACCACGAACGGCCTCCCTGCTTCAGGACGTGGGAAATTGCCTCCACGGCAATCCAGGTTTTCCCTGCCCCGGTGGGCGCCGCAACCAGGCAATCGCACTCCTTGATAGTCTCCACAGCCTGGACCTGAAAAGGGTCAGGCACGAATTCCGTCTTTTCGGGAATGCCTATCCTGGAAAAAACCTTGCCCAGGCGGGTGTCGGCTTCCGTCTTCATTACGGGCTTGGTGATGGCCCTGCCTGCGCCCCGTGCGGGCCTGCCGTGCCTGGCCGGATACTTTTTTTTATATGCCATATTCCCTTGGATCTGCGTTGCCGCAGGATAGATGTCCTTGATGATCTTGCGGTTTAATGGAAAATAGTGTAAGGGTCAACCGCTTGTTTGATGCTCACCAAAATCTGACAGCATTTGAAATACTTGGCAGGAGAAAAAGCACCATGGCGCAAGAAGCACAATCCATTTTCGATAAATATTCCGACCGGTTCCTGGAACTGGCCTCCCAGTATACCCACGCAGGTATTCCCGACCGTTACGACGCCACAGGCGGTTCTACAGGACAATGCGGAGATACCATCCATTTCTACATTTCCGTCATGCATAAACGCATTGTGGAGGTGAGGTTCGCCCTGGAAGGGTGCATGCATACCCTGGCATGCGCCAACGCCATTGTGGAAATGATCGCCGAAAAACCCGTGGAAGAAGCATGGGACATCACCGACGATTTGGTGGCCGAAAACCTGGGCGGTCTTCCCGAAGACCATTACCACTGCGCCGAACTGGCCGTGGGCGCCTTATACAAGACCCTGGCGGACCTTAAAACCAAGATCGGCATAGGCTGAAGCTTGGCAGGATTTGAACCCTGCGCCGGACCATAGCCAAATGACTCAAGGCCGGTTTTAATTTTTGCCACGGACTGATGCGAAAAAAAAGGCAAAAGGAGACGGAATCCGTCTCCCTTTGCCTTTTGTGCTTTTGCATGGGAAAAACGTTTGCTACTGGCTTTTTTCCTGCTTATCAGCCGCAGGTTCCGCCGCCGCATCCCCCACAGTCTCCCTTGGGAAGTTCATAGGAAGAACTGATATCAAAACCCATGGCGGAGTAATCCACCTTGATGGGTGCGGCTTGCGCCAGAAAAGCCTTGTCCACTACAAAACTCAGGCTATCCACTTCAAAAATCTCATCGTTGTCTTTTGACTCATCCAGAGCCAATGCCAGGGACGGACCAGCTCACCCGCCTTGATTGAGGAATATCCGAACCGGAACTACTTTGGGCTGCGTCTCAAAGTATTCCTTGATTTTCTCTTGTGCCGCCTGTGTGCATTCAAACATTACAAAGTCTCCTTTTGGGCATACGCCCGTGGTTGGAATGAACCCGGGATACCAGCCTGCGGAAACAATGCAGAAGAAACCGGGCGTTTATACAAAGATTGTGCCTTAATCAGTGCTTGTCAAGCATGTGGTAATAATTCCTAATAGGAATCAGGCAGCCAGACTGGCAAGATACTCTTCATAGACCTTCAGGTCATTTTCCCCAAATAGCACAAACACCACCTCTTTGGGCAGGGAAGATTCCAATAAAAAGCAACAAACCGTGTCCACGGCCACTTTGCAGGCCTCCTGGAGAGGATAGCCATACACCCCGCAACTGATGGCGGGAAAAGCAACGGACTCCACTTGGTGGTCCCGGGCCAGGGTCAGGGAGTTCCGGTAACAGGCGCCCAATAATTCCGGAGCATTGTCCACCCTGGAATACACGGGTCCCACCGTATGGATCACATGTTTTGCAGGAAGCTGGTAGCCTTTGGTGATCTTGGCCTCTCCGGTCGGGCATCCCCTGAGGGTTTTGCATTCCTCCAGCAATTGGGGGCCTGCGGCCCGGTGGATGGCCCCGTCCACCCCGCCTCCACCCAAAAGGCTTGAGTTAGCGGCGTTTACAATGGCGTCCACGTCCAATTTGGTTATGTCCCCGGTTAAGACTCGGATTCTGCCAAGTATTCCGGCTTCCATAATCACCTCCTGTATATTCGGCATGTTGCAGGAATTACTGTAGAACAGATCAAGGAATAATACGGGGCGGGGTCTGTCTTGTCAATATTGCTTCTTCAAAGGGAAAAGCATCCTGTGCATTGAATTTGTCTATTTGACTATTCCCCTGCCTTCCTGTATAAGAGGGGTTTGTGCGATTGTACCATTTTTTTGGAGGGAGATTGTATATACCTCGGCGGGGAGCCCGTGCACGGTTCTGTTGTCCGGGGTTTTGTGTCAGAAAAGGAGACTATTATGGAAGAATTCGCTAAAATTACCATAGGAGATGAAACCTTCGAGTTGCCGGTCATTGTGGGAACAGAAGGCGAAAGGGCCATTGACATTCAGGCCTTGCGCAAAAGTACGGGCCTCATCACCTATGACCCCGGATTCAGCAACACCGGAAGCTGCACCAGCGCCATCACCTACATGGACGGGGAAAACGGCGTCCTCCGCTACAGAGGGATTCCCGTGGAACAACTGGCGGAAAAATCCACCTTTGTGGAAACCGCTTATCTGCTTATCAATGGCCGCCTGCCGGAACAAAAGGAGTTGACGCGCTTTTCGGTCTTGCTCAACGACCATTCCATGGTCCACGAAGACATGCGCACCTTTTTCGAAAATTTTCCCAGGCGCGCCCATCCCATGGGGATTCTTTCCGCCATGGTCAACGCCCTGCGTTTTTTCTATCCCCAACTGGATGGCCTTTCTGTTACCGAAGAATTGGACATCACTGTAACCCGGCTCATTTCCAAGGTCCGGACCATGGCGGCCATGTCCTACAAGATTTCCCAGGGTCATAAGGTGGTCTACCCCAAGCCTGACCTGTGCTATTGCGCCAACTTTCTGAACATGATGTTCGACTCCCCGGTGCGTCCGTACCGTCAGGACCCTGACTTTATCAGGGCCTTGAACGTGCTTTGGATTCTCCACGGAGACCATGAGCAAAATTGCAGCACCTCCGCCGTGCGCCTGGTGGGCAGCGCCCGAGTCAATATTTATGCTTCCATTTCCGCCGGGATTTCCGCCCTGTGGGGCCGTCTCCATGGCGGCGCCAACCAGGCCGTGATCCGTATGCTGGAAGAAATTTACGCCGCCGGAGGCGATGTAAAGCCCTTTGTGGCGCGGGCCAGGGATAAAAACGACAACTTCCGCCTCATGGGCTTCGGACATAGCGTTTATAAAACCTACGATCCCCGGGCGAAAATCATCCAGAAAATGGCCGATCGGGTCCAGGGAAAGCTGGAAAAAAAGGACCCCTTGCTGGAAATCGCCCGGGATCTGGAGGAGGTGGCTTTGAAGGATTCCTATTTCATTGACCATAACCTTTACCCCAATGTGGATTTTTACTCGGGAATCGTTATGCGGGCCATGGGCATTCCCACGGAAATGTTCACGGTGATGTTCGCCATTGGCAGGCTTCCCGGCTGGATTTCCCAGTGGAAGGAGTGCTATGACAGCCCCCGTTGGAAACTTTCCAGGCCGCGCCAAATATATATGGGAAATAACTTGAGGGACTACACGCCTATTGAACAACGCACAAGAACCATGCTATAGACTCCCGGCTGTCACGAGTTGAAAAGCGATCTCCCGCTTCAACACAGGCTCATCGGGAGAGCAAACGGCCCGGGCCGTAAATAAATAGCAGCATCCGCCCACGTAGCTCAGTCGGTAGAGCGCTTCCTTGGTAAGGAAGAGGTTCATCGGTTCGAATCCGATCGTGGGCTCCACTGAGGCCTTGAAAGACATAGCAGCATCCGCCCACGTAGCTCAGTCGGTAGAGCGCTTCCTTGGTAAGGAAGAGGTTCATCGGTTCGAATCCGATCGTGGGCTCCACCTCTTTGGACAAGGTGGTTTTTCAATTGATTTTTGTCTATAGCGCCCACAATATTGTGATGTGGAACGCATTGATTGCGGGGGAACAGGCCATGGCCGTTCCCCTGTTTTTTTGGTTGATCTTCGCCAGACAGGAGGAAAGAGGAAACCATGACTGACCGCGAAAAAATGGCAACAGAGTTTTTTGAACAGGGCTTCAACTGCGCCCAGGGTGTCTTGCTCACCCACGCCCAGGCATTGGGCCTGGACAAGGAAATCGCAGCACGCATGGCCGCAGCTTTTGGGGGAGGCATCTGCCTGACCGGAAACACTTGCGGCGCCGTGACAGGCGCCCTCATGGCCTTGGGCGTAAAATACGGAAACAAAGCCCCGGACGAGAAAGCCGCCAAGGAAAAAACCGTTCTAAAGTCGGTCCTGTTTATGCACCACTTTACCCAAGCCTGCGGGTCGGTCTTGTGCCGTGACCTGCTGGGAGTGGACCTGAGCCAGCCTGGAGTCCTGGAACACGCCAGGGAAATGCATCTTTTCGAAAAAACCTGTCCCCGTTACGTGGGAACGGCGGCTGATATCCTGGACGCCATGTTCAATGGCGAAAAATAGCAAACGCCCGCTTTTTTCTTGACCGATAAATCATGGTCACTTATGCTTTGCCCTGCGGATAACCGGCCCGAGTTCAGGCCCTGGAGCATACCTGCCCCTGCACCAATCACTTTTTTTATCCAACCCTCACATATGAAATGGGAGACCCCACATGAGCGACGCAGTCTATAAAAAGCTGGCCAATGTATTGGACACCCTTCCCAACGGATTTCCCGCCACAGAAGAAGGCATTGAAATCAAAATTCTGAAAAAAATATTCGAGCCGGATGAAGCGGAACTTTTCTGCGACCTGCGCCTTCAATTCGAAAATCCCGCGCAGATCGCCGAACGCACCGGCCGTTCCCTGGAAGGCCTGGATGAAAAGCTCACCTCCATGTGGAGGCGGGGGCAGCTTTTTGGTGTGGATTTCGGGGCAGTGCGGGTCTTTAAGATGCTGCCCTGGGTCTTTGGCATCTTTGAGTTCCAGTTAGACCGCATGGACAAGGAATTCGTGGAACTTTGCCACGCCTACGAACCCCATTTCGGCAAGCAGTTTTTCGAAACCGGCCCGGCCCTCATGCACGTGGTGCCTGTTGAAAAAAATATCCACGCCGATCATATTTCCATGCACTACCAGCAGATTTCCAACCTCATCGACAAGGGCCAGTCCTTTGCCGTGGCCGAATGCATCTGCAAAAAGGAAATGGAAATCATGGACAACCCCTGCACCAAACTCACCGAGGTATGCATGGCCATAGCGCCGGTGCCCGGGGTGTTTGATAACTACCACTGGGGCCGTTCCATTACCAAGGACGAGGCAAGGGGACTTTTGGTGAAAACAGAGGAAAGCGGCCTTGTGCATCTTTCGTGGAATATGCAGGACGGACAGTTTTTTATTTGTAACTGCTGCGGATGCTGCTGCGGAGTCCTGAGAAGCATTAACGACTACGGCGCTCCGGCCTCCAAGGTGGTGAACTCCCACTTTGTGGCGGTCATTGATGCAGAGGAATGCGTGGCATGCGGTGTGTGCGCAGACGAACGCTGTCAGGTTCGCGCCATAGAAGAATGCGAGGATGCCTACCACGTCAAACCCGAGGCCTGTATCGGCTGTGGCCTGTGCATTTCCACATGCCCCTCCGAGGCGATCTCCCTGTTGCGCAAGCCCGAGGAAGAATGCGAAATTCCACCCCGGAACGAGAACGCCTGGTTTGAGGCCAGGGGACAGGCCCGCGGAGTGGACTTTTCGGCCTATAAGTAGTGGCTTTTTCGTCCCGGCCATAGTAAGAGCAGGAAAATATTGATCATGCCATGGCATGGATATACCTGCCAGGCCTGTTTTCCCGATTGTGCTCTAAACCGTTAGCAGTCCGGGAAGGGTTCATTTGATTTAACAAAGAGTTTCATAATTCTCCAGGGAGGGAAAGATGGAAGTTCTCGGCATTGACATAGGGTTTGGGTTTACAAAAGCCACTAACGGCAAGGAATTTCTCATGTTCAAGTCCCTGTTGGGGGAAGCGTCGGATATTCCCTTTCGGGCTAATCTTGCCAACACGTCCTTTACGGAAAACCTGCATGTGACCGTGGATGACCAAACCTTTTTTGTGGGCGACTTTGCCGAACGCCAGTCCGGCGTTCGCCAATCCACCCTGGACCAGGATATGCTCATCCAGGAATTCGCCAAAATCCTTGCCCTGACAGCCGCCGGTATCTTTTCCGAAAAATACGTTCCCATGAACGTGGTCTCCGGCCTTCCTGTGGGGTACTTCTCCCAATACAAGGAATCCTTTGTCAAGGCTGTGCTGGGTCACCATACGGTCAATTACCACAAGGCCGACGGCACTGTGGTCACGCGGCGGATCAACATTAACCGAATCCGTATGATCCCCCAGCCCATGGGAAGCATACTCAATCTCCTGATGAACGAACGAGGGCAGATTACCGACAAAGACCTGGCCAAGAAAAAAGTCGGAGTAGTGGACGTGGGATTCAAAACCACGGACTTCATCATTTTCGACAAGCTCCAGTTCATCTCCCGGGGAAGCCGGACCATAGACACCGGCATTTCCGATGCCTTTCGCACCATCGCCAATAAAATCCGTAAGCAGGTGGATGTAAGCCTGGAGCTTTACCGACTCTATGATCCCGTGTCCAAGGGAACTATCCGCATCCGGGGTCAGGAAATGGAACTGGCGGAAATCAGGGATCATGTATACGCCCAGGCCGCCGGTGAAATAGCCAACGAAATCAACCAACTCTGGGCGGATGACTGGGACATGGACACCGTTGTCCTCACAGGCGGCGGAGGCATGGAACTGGCCAAACACCTCCAGCCCCTGATTGCCGGAAACGTGGTTGCCACACCCCAGGAAACAGACGCCCGCCTCAATAATGTCCAGGGCTATCTGAAATTTGCCCGCCACTTGTGGTCAAAGGACGGAGACTCGGCGGAAGAAACAGAAGAGGCCGCTGAATAGGTTCTTTTAAGGACGGGGCGCCCTGGATTTACAAGCCCGGGCGTTCCGTTTTATTTGTCTGTTTCAATTGTGGATTTCGCCATGCGCTTCAAGGGGGGCAGGAACAGGTAAAGCAGACTTTCTTTGATCCATTGCCTGTATTCCGGGCTGTCAGCATCCAGGCCCAATACCCTTCCGTGATAGGCTGAAGCCCCCACGTAAGTGATCATCAAATTGATGACATTGTAGACCCACCAGACAACCTGCTCCTGGTCGTAGGAGCCGGGCACCACCCGGGTGATCATTTTTTTGGCTTCCGTCACATACCCTGAAAACCTTGCAAAACCGGGAAGTTCCCCGTCCAAATCAGCCTGAGCCACATTCTGCATGAGCAAAAGCACCGCATCAGGTTTGTCGAACAGGTAGTCCAAAGCCCTGTCCAGGAACAGGGAGAGGCCCTTTTCCGCAGACACAGTGTCCAGGCCTTCCACCCAGCCAAGGGATGCCGCTAAAAGTTCGTCCAGGACTTCCTGGGCTACCTCTTCGAATAATTGGGCTTTGCTGAAATAATGATTGATGAGGGTGAAACTGAATCCCCCTTCCTGGCCGATCATACGAAAACTGGCGGACTGGTAAGGCTGGCATCGGAAGATCCGGCGGGCCGCCGCCAAAATCATTTTGCGGGTGGCTGCGCTTTTTGCGCCTTGCCTGGAACAGCGGCCTTGATCGTCGCCTTTTACACCTTGCCTGGTTTTGCCTGGGATAGAAAGTTTCATGGCCTGTTTTCTATCCCCGGTAGATAAATTTGTCAATGAAAGGCCAGGGAAATTAGTCCCAAAAATTTCCTCTGCGGTTGCGCATGTCAATGACCTTGACTCCCCCCTTGCCGCTGATAAACGAATTCAGGGCCCAACTTACCAAACTGATGAGCAGGGCGCCAAATACCGAAGTCCAGAATCCCACCACTTCAAATCCGGGTATGACTGCCTGGGCCATTTTAAGCATGGCTGCATTGATAACCAGAGTAAACAACCCCAAACTCAGAACGTTTATGGGCAGGGTCAGAACCAGCAGAATAGGACGGAAAAGGGCGTTGAGCGTGGAAAGAGCCGCAGCCGCGAAAAAGGCTGAAAAAAAGCCGCTCACATGAATGCCTTCCAGCAAATAGGCAACCACCAAGATGGAACCGGTCAGAACAAGCCAGCGTATTGCCAATCCCTGCATTGATTGTCTCCTTGTAAATAGTGTTTCGGGTTCAAACATTCTCGCATTAAACAAAGATAATGCCTTCTCCAAAAAGGTCAAATCCTTGTTGCGGCCAGTGAGCTGAACTCCTGCCCCCCGGAAAGGAGAGGCCAGATTATCTATGAATAATCCCAGTTCGAATAACCACTTGCCTTGTCGGGGTTGCCCTGGTATTATGGACGAGTATAAAACTACATTGTCGGCCATAGGGGAAGCTGTTTTCGAATTGGTCCAGTGAATACCCGGTTGATTTGTCTTATTCCCATTGATTGAAAATCATGTCCCATATAGAAGTGATTGCTTTTTTTGTCAGCTTGACCCGCCTGACCCGGAGGATTTGAATGGGCGCTCTTTACGATACCATGTTGGATATTACCATTCGCGACCAAGTGGTTTCCGATTACGCCAGGCTTATCAGCAATCAGGTGGCATCCAAGTCAGGACCCACCGGCATGATGCTTAAAGCAGGCTACAAGGGCATCAAGGGCGTGAAACCCGGATACATAAATGAAATGGTGGAAGTCCTGCTGCCTTCCTTCATGGAGGTTCTGGACGCACACCATATGGAATATTCCGGTTGCAATAGCCAGACGCCCTTTGACGCATGGATTTCAGGCTGCTCCCAAACCGTTGCCGATCAGCTTCTTTGCATTACGGATAAAGTGATCCACCATGCAGACAAAAAGGTGGTTATTAAAATATACAAGGGGGTGCGTAAAATCGCCCAAAAGCATGTGTCCATGGCCATACCCGAAATGGCGGCAGTGACCATGAAGTATATGGATTAGTCAATATTATCGATCAACCTATTAGCCCATCACAAGATTTGGAGAGTCTACCATGTTGCAGGCCCCTGAAACCAAGCTCACCCGTATTGGCGTCTTCTATGACGGAAACTTTTTTTATCATGTAAGCAACTATTACAAATACGTTCATCAGCGTAGAGCCCGCCTGAGCGTCGCGGGTATCCATGAATTCATCAAAAGCCAAGTGGCGGAATCCGAGGGCGTGGAACCCCGATATTGCCAGGTGGTGGACGCCCACTATTTCCGGGGACGCCTGGGCGCCCAGGAAGCGGAACAGCGCCAGGTCCTCATGTCCGAACGGGTCTTTGACGAAATCCTCATGCGCGAAGGCATTGTGACCCATTACCTGCCCCTAGGCCCCAGAGGCGAAAAAGGCATCGATGTGTGGCTGGCCCTGGAGGCCTTTGAACTCACCCTGCTCAAGCACTTCAATGTGGTGGTCCTCATTGCCGGAGACGGAGACTATGTGCCCCTCATCCGCAAGATAAACACCCTGGGCACCCGCATCATGGTCCTGGGCTGGGACTTTGAATTCACGGACAACCAAAACAACAAACGCCGTACCGTCACCTCCGTCAATCTTCTGGACCAAGTCACGTACCCCATCCTCATGCATACCCTCATTGACGATAAAACCCGGAGAAACGACCCGGTGGTGCACAACCTCTTTGTCCGTCCCGATTTCGGCTCCAACGGCGGGTCCTCCTACCGGAACGAATTGCCCCCCGAATTGCCCCCGGCAGACTCGTGGGTCAGGCCTGTCCAACAGTTCCAACAACCGACAGAAAAAAGACGCAGGGGTACCGTTCAAAGCCTCAAGGATGGATATGGCTTCATCCGCACGGACATTCCCGGCAAGAACATGTTCTTTCACCGTAGCAACCTGTTGGACGTGGAATTCGACGACCTCTGCGAATTCGACGAGGTGGAATACATCCCCGGCCTCAATGACCGGGGCGAGTGCGCCCTGGATGTCACCCGGGTGGCTTCCGTGGGAAACGTGGCGCCCAAAGCATTCCCCATTTATGATGTGGAAGATGACGAACCTGAATTGGTTCAAGACCAGGATCAAGATACGGATCAGGACCAGGATCAGATGCCGGAACTGGAACTGGAATCGGAACCGGAACCGGAAGAAGAACAGCATTATCCCAAAGAGGAAAGCTATCCTCTGTGGGAAGATTGATTTCCCGGCCCCGGCTGACCAAAAATTCAGCCGGGGCCTGTCTCAAACCTTCCATGAGCCGGGGAAGCACTTCATGCCGGATAGTCCGCCCGTCACCCCCAGCACTTCTGCATGGATTGGCCGGGTGTTTACATGCTGTCCCCCGTACACCGTATGTTAGAAAAGATTAAGAAACCCCTTGCAAAAATGGGCGGGATGATGCATAAGGGGGTTCAACTTTGCGGGCGGACACCCCATCCCATAAAGGGGTATTGGCTTTGACAACCGCTTTGCATGGGGCTTTCGGCCCCGGGACATATATTACGGAGAGATGGCCGAGTCGGCTGAAGGCGCTCGCCTGCTAAGCGAGTATGGGGGTTACACTCCATCATGGGTTCGAATCCCATTCTCTCCGCCATTATTTCAGGCACTTAGCAAAACCTACCGCACACCGAATTCACTCCTTTTCGGTATCGCCGTCAACCACTTGGTCAACCATTTTATTTTCGTTACCATCTTCCAGTGCATCCGAAACAGCGTTAAGGCCTGGCTCCAGAGACTCCAGATATCTTTCCGTGGTAGACTCCCTAAGATGACCCAGGAACTTACCCACGTCCCGGGTTTCAATGCAAGCCTCTTTGGCTGTCTTGGCGGAAAGGTGCCTGATCGCATGATAGCCGAAAGGAGAAACCCCCGCGGCCATGCAGTAGCCTTTTATCTTGCGGAGCATATCACCGCTGTATCTACGTTTTTTCCCGGTTGAAGGGCTCAGGAAGACCCATGGCTTCCTCTTATCTCCGGATTTGTATAGCCGTTGCATCATGGCAAACAACTTCCTGCCCATCTTCACCTTGCGTTCCCCCGTTTTCAGGATCCAACTGGCCTATGGCCTCCACAATGCGTGCTTGGCTTGGTTCTTGGGGCGAATGAATGATACCAGAGTTTCAGACGGATCAAAAGAGGGAACATCAGGCAAGGTCATCACCATCCATGAAGAACGATTGACGGATGCCATTTCCTCATATGCAAGATAAGCCCTGTGTTCCTGGGATTGGAATATTTGATGGTCAGGGGATTAGCACTTGATGTTACCTTTATTGGCCTTTATGAATTCAAAAAGAGGCTCAGACAGATCACCTATCGTATCAAAATATCTATCATCACACGCCCCTAACTTTTCCTCACGACCTTCGTCCTCTTCTTTCATTATTTGCTCAACTTTTTCGATCGTGATAGCCCCTCGAATTCCAAGAGAGTCAATTGCATCTTGCGTAATAGCGGCAGCATCAGAGCATCCAATCCGATTTAGGGCGTCAACAATAGTAGGTGAATATTCATAGGATGAATTGATAAAAAACTGCTCATAACCACCATTGTTAACTTCGCGCTCCAGTGCCTCAATGGCAAGGATGACGAGCTCTTCTTGGCTTAGGCTTTGCGGCCCAAATTTGTCGGCCCTTTGATCAAGCACCGATTCGAACGCGAGAACGATGGAGTCTTTTCTATATCGTCCTTCAAGGGCTATTAATTCGTCCGTTGTCTGACCGGTGTAATCTTCAAACCACTGTATTTCAGTCATGTTATGTCTCCTTTTGCAGCGGTAGGTATCATAACCCAAACCTTGCGTATTGGTAGGGATTTGACTACTATTCCACCTGATCGCGCACACGCCGCCTTGCATCGACGGGTAATTTCAAATAGTTCTCCTTAAAAGGAGCGGCTAAACTTTTTTCTAAGGCAGCCTCTATATCCCACAGAACTCTTTCTTCTGTTTGACCTTCAAATTCGCTAAGGCCCTTTTCATTGAATCTTGTTACCCAATCAAACAGAACCAAGGCCTCATCCTCGTTAAGAATCAGGCAAATGGTGCCATCCACGCTATTCTCCTAAAACTGCAGATTGGCAAAGGTAATAAAGATGGTGCTGTCCAGCCATAAAAAATAGGGGTATTCCATTCCAATATCCCCCTCTTCTCACATAGGAGAAACCCGTGTTGCAAGGTTAAACAGGCGGCTACCCGAAATTCCTTACCAGCAACTCCTTTCCAGTGGTGAAAGCCTCCCTGGCTAGGGTATATTTCAGGGTCACGTGTTCTATGGTAAAGGCCTTGAAGGCCTCCTGCATTTCGGGCGCGTCATTGATGCTCAGGAGAAACTTTCCCTGGATCCCGGCCAGGACGGACGCCATTTCCTCATAATCCGGGAGATCCATATTATGTTTGTAATAGGGCGCCAGGTAGTAAGGCGGATCCGGTATTCTAAACCTTAAAACGCCCGGCCATGCTCTTGAGCGCCTGCCCCAAGTCCATGAGGCTGATGGTGGAATCTTCCAGTTGCTTGGCGCTGTCCACATTTTGCTGGCAGGCGAACTTGATGCTCTCCAACGCCTGGGCCAGTTGCTCCATGCCTGCCAGTTGTTGCTGGCTGGAGGCGGCGATCAGGCGGGAGGATTTCGCCGATTCCGTGGTGCTGTGGGAAAGCCTGCGGATGGCCTCCTCGGCCTCGGAAGAAAGCTCGCTCCCCATGTCCACGGCCTTGGAACCTCTTTCCGTGGCCATGACCGCTGCGCTGGTGGCGTTCTGGATTTCCTGGAGAATGTTTCGCACCTGTTGGGTGGACTGCTTGGACTGGTCGGCCAGGGATTTTACCTCCTGGGCCACCACGGCAAAGCCCTTGCCGAATTCCCCGGCCTTTGCCGCTTCAATGGAGGCATTAACGGACAAAAGATTGGACTGATTGGCCAGTTCGTTCACAGCATCTATGATTTCGGCAATGTTTTGAGTTTGCTCGCTCAATTTGACGATGCTTTCCGCAATGTATTCCATTTCTTCCTTGATCCGGTGCATGCCGTCCAGATTCCTGGCAGTGGCGGAAAGGCCGCCCTGAGAAACCTTTTCCGTATCCTCGGCGGATTGGGCGACCCCTTCAGCCTTTTCGCTGGACACGCGCACGGTTTCCTTAACTTCTTCTCCGGTGGTGCTGATTTCGGAGACAGAACTGACCATCTCTGTGGCGCTGCTGGCGAACTGGGTGGCCGTGGATGAAATCTGGGAAGTGAGAGTGGCCAAAGAATTGGCCGATTCCATGATATCAGTGACCATGGTCTGCTGTTTGCCCATGAATTTGTTAAACCATTGGGCCAGTTCTCCAACCTCATCGGTGCTTGTGACTTCCAGCCTCCGGGTCAGGTCCCCTTCGCCCATGGCCACGTCCTTCAAGCCCAGGCTCACTATTGTCAGGGGCCTGATGACAAAAAAGTCCACTAACAGCCAAGCAAACAGGCCCGTCGCTATCAATAAAAAAACGCTGACCGCAATCACCGAAAAACTGACTTGTCTGGCGCCTGCCAGGATTTCCCTGGAAGGGGCGCTTAGGGCCACGTAAAGGTTTGTTCCTTCCACTTTGCTGATGGCAGTCATATTCGTCACGCCGGACACCTTGGCAAGGGCCAGGGTGTGTTCATAAACCCCCTTTTTATCGCGGGCGAAATCTTTGTCCAGGCCCGAATCAATGGTGTTTAAGGAAAATTCCAAAGGATTGGCATCGCTATGGGAAGGATGGCTGACTATCAAACCCTCATCATTCAACAGGTAAGCCTTGCCGGTTTCGCCTACCTTGATATCATCCATGAAATTGGCCCTGAAAAAGTCCATATTGATATGGGCGGACAAAAAACCGGAAATATTATCACCGTTTACCTGCGCAAACAACAAAAGAGCAGGCTTGCCAGTAAGAGGGCTTTGAAACACCCTGAGAGTTTGGCCTGCTTCCTCGGAGGAGGCCGCCATGCGGCTTACAAGTTGGGCCTTGGTCAGACGGGCTGCATCCATGTCCGAAGAGGCAATGGGCTCCCCGTTGGAGTCGCTTAGGGTGATCACATCGTAAAAAACATATTTGGAGTGCAGTTCTTCCAGGATGGTTTGATTCTGCTTCCTGAAGGCCTTTCCCATGAACGAATCGGGCAAGGCTTGCCGGTACGTCTTTTCACCGGCCCAGTGCTCCAACTCCAGATTGGCCCTTTGAATCCAGGACGAAAGATGGCGGGATGAAGAAGCCGCGTGGAGCAGCATTTGGGTTTTTGCGTTATCTTCCAGGGTGCCCCGGACCTTGAAATAAATGACTGATCCGAAAATAGATAACAAAACAAAAAGGATGGACAAAGCGGAAGCCAGGAATTTGGTGCGAAGGCCGATCTTCATGGTGGCGCCTTTCATTGGAGCGGGCAATCTTTCATGCCTTGTGCAAAGTGATACATAGGTTTTAAGACCTATAAAGATAGACAAATGACTGGAATCCTATATAAAAAAGGGGCACTCCGCAAAAAAATACGGCGTACCCCCTGATACTTTACAAATGCATGAAATGTAAAAAGCTATCGATTCCGGTGCGATACTGCCTGTTGCTGGGAGACAGGAAACATAATTCGACCCGTTTTGTCAACAGCTTTTCAGCCGATCGTCCACCGGTAGTCACGCAATGGGATGACTAAATGGCAGTGGCCGCCAAAAAGCCTCCGTGAATGGCGCTGTCAATCTTTCGGGGGGCCGCGCAATCCCCGATGGTGGCGAACGGAATGCCTAAGCCTTCCACCATTTGCGATACTTTGGTCGTGGATTTGGAGCCCACTGCCATGATCACATGGTCAAACTGCTTTTCCGTAACCGTTCCTCCCAACTCATATTTCACCAGCCCCCCGCTGACCGAAAGGACTTTTGCGCTCGTCAGGATGTCAATGCCGTAACGCCGGGTATTGTCCATGAGCACCCACTTGGTGGAACGGCCCACGTCCTTGCCGGACTTGTCCAGCATTTCAAAGACCGTCACTTTGGAGGAACCCTCGAACATGAATTTTTTGATGCGCTCCGGCGGCACGGCATCGTAAGCCATGAGAAAATGCACAGCTTCAGGATTAAGGGTGCCCTTGGCAGCGGCAAACATAGCGGTCTCCAGGCCAACGGCTCCGCCGCCCACCACAGCCACTTCCGGCCCCAGAGGAGGATCTTCCAGGAGCACATTCCAGGCGTTCAGCACACAGGCGTCATCCTTGCCCTCAATGGGCGGAATCAGGGGCTCGGCCCCCTCAGCAACAATAATATAGTCCGGCGCGGCCTTTTGAATAAGATCCTTGTCCACCTCTGTGTTCAAATGCAGGTCGATCCCGTACTTTTTCATCATGGCTCGATAGTAGCGGATAATCTCGAAAATCTCGTGCTTGTGGGGAGGCGCCCCCGCCAGCCACAACTGGCCGCCAATATCGTCGCCCTTTTCGTACAGGGAAACCTTATGGCCTGCCAAGGTGGCAGTAACCGCCGCTTCCAGGCCACCGGGGCCTGCGCCCACAATCATGACTTTCTTGGGCGAATCCGTCTTGGTGATAACCCGGTCACCCTCGTAACTGGCCCGTGCGTTGACCATGCAAAAAACCGGTTGCCCTGTAAAAACCTGGTCCGTACATCCCTGGTTGCAAGCCACACAAGGCCGGATTTCATGGGCCAGACCCTGTTTGGCCTTTTTGGGCCATTCAGGATCGGCGATCAACACCCTGCCCAGGTTGACCATGTCCGCGCAATTGTCCCGGATGATTTTTTCCGCGCTGGCCGGGTCGGATATGCGGTTGGAAGCCATGACAGGCACATTCACCGCCCTTTTTACATTGGCCGCCAAAAATGCGAAAGCCCCCCGGGGAAGGTCCATGGGCAACTGGGGCACCTTGGTTTCGTGCCAGCCGCCAGTGACGTTGATGGCATCAATGCCGGCCTTTTCATAAACCCGGGCAATGGCGGGCATGTCCACGTCCGTATTGGCTCCGGGAATAAAGTCGTTTCCTGCCATACGGATGGTCACGGGAAAGTCCGGTCCCACAGCTTCCCGCACCATTTCTATGATTTCCCGGGGAAAACGTACTCTGTTTTCAAAGGAACCGCCGTATTGGTCCTTGCGGAGGTTGGTGGTGGGGGATAGGAACTGGGTGATCAAATACCCGGCGGAGCCTATGATCTCCACCCCGTCAAAACCTGCGGCCTTGGCCCGTTTGCCCGCATCCACAAAGGCTTTTTGCACACCCTTGATTTCCTCCAGGTCCATCTCTTTAGGCGTGGCCTTGGAGTAAGGACTGAAAACCGGTGATACTCCCAGGGGCTGCTGGTTGTTAATGACTATGGGGTGGGCGTAGCGCCCCGCATGGAACAACTGGACCCAGGCTTTGGCGCCGCCCCCATGAATAGTGTCCGCCAGCTTGGTGAAGGATGGAATCGCTTCATCGGAGGCCAGGGAGAGAACCACGATGCCGGACCCGATGAAATCCACGCCCACAGGCCCAACGGTCACAATGCCTGCGCCGCCCTCAGCCCTTTCCTTGAAAAAATTGTAATACCGGTCATTTAGGCCACCGTCATAGCTGTATAATAATCCCAAGGCAGGGTAGGCTATCCGGTTTTTGATTTCCACGCTATTGATTTTTATAGGAGAAAAAAGATGTTTATACATGCAACGCTCCTTGTTGAAAGTAACGGGGGGTGGTTTGAAAGCCAATTGTATTAAAACTGCAAAATTCCGCAAGTTCTTTCTGAAAAAACCGAACGATAGTTCGCTTGCATAAAAACGGCTGGACCTTTTGGCCCGAAAATACTAAACCGTGCAAATAATTTGCTTGAACAAAATCTGTTCTGCTCCTCACCGAACATGGCGGTTCTCTTTTTCATGGGTGGAAAAATCAACAAATCCGGTTTGTTTTCTATAAAAAGCCTGCTCCTGATCCTGTGGGTGGGTTGTGCGGTTGCCCTGCCAGCATTGGCTGAGCCTTTGCCTCAGGTCATGCCAGTTGAAACCATTTCCGAAACCCCGGTGGTGGTGAAGGATATCAGCGCCTATCCCCAGGTGATTCCCAATTCCGGCAATAACAGGGTCCGCCTTTCCTGCACGGTTTTTTCCCCCAACGACAATTGCTCCATAGACTATGTGCGGGCTTCCATGGGACACACCCTGACCTTCCAGGATGTGGATTTCAGGCCAGACCCCCGGCGAACCCTGCTTTCCGGAGAGGGACGGTACAACGGAATCCTGCTGGTAGGAGACTTGGCCGATCCCGGTACATACCAGATTCCCATCCGGGCTGTGGATACCCTGGGGGCTGACGGTCAGGGCATAGCCAGGTTTACCGTGGAGTTCTGCAGGCCTGAAAATTTTCCTGCCGTGGGATCACCGGCCTTGAAGCAGCTTTTAGAACAGACAGGGAAAAGCGTCTTTACCAGGGGCAACCTTGTCCAGGTACTGGATGACGGTCCCGCTGCCCTGGAAAAACGCCTGGAAATCATGGAACAGGCCACAAGCCAGATAAACCTCCAATCGTATACCTTTGACAAGGATGTGGCTCAGGGAAGGGTGATGAAACTCCTCCTGGAAAAAGCCAAGCAGGGCGTGGAGGTTAACATCATCCTCAATGCAGGCAGCCAGTTGCCCACTTCTCCGGCAGGCGCCCTGCGCCTGGAACTGGACCAGCTTGTGGGCAAATGGATGGAAACCGCCGAGAAAAAACTCTCCGGCAACAAGCCTGGCCAGTTTATGGTGAAGAATTTTCTGTCAAAAAGCCCTGGGCGGGGTGTGAACGTGATTCTGGTTTCTTCCCGTGATCTGGCGGAAAGACACAACGCAAGAAAAGGCCCTCCCGCCCATTGGCTGACACGGGTGTTGGAGGATAGAGGCGTGCTATCGCCGGATCAGCCTCACCCTGAGGATATCGGGGAAATTTTCCAGGGGCCGGGAGGTCTGCCCGCCTTTCCCTTGTTAGACCATGCTGTGCATGAAAAAGTTCTGGTGGTGGATGGAACAAAAGCCATTGTGGGCGGCCGCAACCTGGAGGACCGCTATTTTGATACCTGGACCGATCTGGATCTCTATCTGGAAGGCCCGCTGGTGGACCAAATTCAGGAGGGCTTTTTAAATAACTATGCAGACTTGAGCCGGACCAACCCTGAAGCGCGGCAACCCCTGGCCCTCCACCCCCGTAACGAACAGGCAGGATCATATGAGGCAATGTTTGTTCAAAGCAAACCCTGGGAAAAGGACTATGCCAGCCTATACGCCCTGATTCAAAGCATCCAGGCAAGCACCCAAAGCCTGTACATCACATCCCAGTTCCTGTCCCTGCCCGCAAGCCATCTGCATGATGCCCTGATTAACGCGGCCAAACGGGGCGTGGACGTGCGTATCCTCACTAACTCCTATGAAACCTCCAGCCAGCTTTATTTCAGCGCCGGGTATTTCATAAGCCTCAATAATATGGATAAACTGCTGGATGCCGGAATCAGGATATTTGAGACAAACGGGGAGCCGAGCAAGGATGACAATCCCTACTGCCATGCCAAGGAATATCTTTACGATTCCCAATTGGCGGCCATAGGTTCCTTTAATCTTTCCTTGCGTTCATGTTATATTGAATCCGAAAATCTGATTTTTATCAGCGATGCGGGACTATGCAAGGACAGGGAACAGGCTTTCTTGAAGGAGATCAGCCTCCATGCCACGGAAATCAATCGGGATGGCCTGGAAGATCGAAAGGTCCGTTATAAAAACAGGATGGAAATCGCTTGGTACCTGGATTTGCTCTTTTAGGGAAAAAGAGTGACGCCGGGCTCCATGCGCTATCTTCGCAGATTAGCCAGATACACCCCCATAAGCACAAGCCCCCCGCCGCCCATTTGCACGGGAGTCAGGCTTTCCTTCAGCAAAACCCAGGCTGCGATTGCCGTCACCACAGGAATTCCGTTCAAAAAAACAGAAGCGGATGAGGCCCGGATTTTTGTCAGGGAGTAATTCCAGCAAAAAAAGGCTGCGCAGGTGGCGAAAATAACCAGGTACACCAAAGCCCACAACGAACCGGTTGTCAGGGCTTGCCATTGCACCTTGGGGTATTCCCAAATAAAAGCGGGCAGATAAAGGATTGTGGCAAATACCGACTGCAAACCCGTGATGGTCAGGGCCGAATGAGTCAGGCCCAGGTCCCTGGCCATGATGATGTAGATGGTGGCCGCTATCACGGCGCCAAAAATCAGAATGTCCCCCATCATCTCCCCGGAAAAAGCCCAATGGATTTGCCGCTCGCCACCCACCAGGATTCCTATACCCACCAGGGAGACGGCCACCCCTGCAAAATTTAGCATGCTGGCCTTTTCCTTAAGGAAAATCACGGCCAGAATCAAAACAAACACCGGAATGGTGGCGATGATCAGGGAAACCTTGGGCGCCGAGGTCATGCTCAGGCCTGTGGTCTCGAACAGGAAATACAGGCCAGGCTCGAAAAAGGACAGCAGGGATATCTTGATCCAGTCCTTTTTGCAAAGGCGGGGAAAGCCTGTCCTGGTCCATATGGCTGTGAATAATAAGGCGGCCAGCCCAAACCGGATAAAAATAAGGGTTAATATGGGAATGGTTTCCAGGGCGATTTTGGAAGCCACAAAGGACAACCCCCAAAATACCACGGCCGCAAAAATAGCCAGATAGGGCAACACCCGGCTCTGAACCTCTTGGTTCACAACTGCTTCGTACTGTTTCACTGCAATCTCCCTATCCCGCCTCCAAGCCTCACAAGAGGATGGCTTCATAACACCTTTCCCGGGAAAAGGAAAACTTCATTACATTTCTCCTCGTCCATAGGCAGGGCGGAACTGCCGTATCGGCTGTCTGTTTATCCGGCAATCCGTGGAACAAAACCAGCAATTCCCTGGTCTGTCTATTTACCAAATGTCAAAAACATCTTTACAAAGAATCGGAATGCAATATAAAAAGAGGGCATTCGTGAATGACGCACCATGCCATGAATGAGCCGGGTTTTCGGCGCCTGCCTTGCCGTGACCTTGGCCTTACCTTCCATCAGGATTTAAATTCCATGCCCGATACCCCAAAAAAAAAGCCTGAGCTCCAAAAAAACAAACCCCAATCCCCCAAGGAAAAACCCGTGCAGGAAAATTCCCGGGGCGGACAAATCCAGGAACTGGATGAGGCCCTGCGCGCCCTGGCCAATCAAAACCAGTTTTTTGAAACCCTTATCCGGGGTCTGCCAGGCATCTTCTATTGCTTCAACGATCAACTGGAGGTGATCCGGTGGAACAGAAACGTGGAAATTGTCACCGGATACACCGAGGAGGAAGTTTCCACAATCAACCTCCTTACCCTGTTCAAGGGCGGAGACCGGAACCTGATCCGAAAAAGCATCAAGGATGTGTTCATCCACGGAGAGGGCTTGGCTGAAGCCACCATCGTCACCAAGGATGGTCGGGAAATTCCCCATATGTTCACCGGCATAAGCACCCAGATTAACGGGATGCCTTATCTCATGGGCATGGGGTTGGACATATCCGCCCGCAAGGCCGCTGAAAGCCAACTCAGGGAGTCAGAGGCCTTGTATCGCCTTCTTGGCAACCGCATTACCGAAGGGGTGCTCCTGGCCCACCAGAACAGGCTCTTGTTCGCCAACGAGGCGGTGGCCTCCATGTTCGGGTACTCCCAGGAGGAAATCCTGGGCAAGGCCCTGGAATTTTTGGTGGCAGAGCCTTTCCGGCCCTATTTTTTGGAATTGTACGAAGCCCTGGAAAGCGGAACTGTCCGGGAGCGCACCTTCCAGGCCCGGTGCCTCAATAAACAAAACAACGAGTTCTGGGTGGAGGGCCGGGCCAATATAATTTCCTGGAAGGGAAAGCCCAGTGTGCTTCTCACGGCCAGGGACATTACCGAGGCCAAACTCCGGGAGCTTTCCATGCAGGAAGAAGCCGAAAGCCTGCGCCGGGAAAACGTCAACCTTCGCTCCTCCATCCGGGACAGATACCGCTTTGGGAATATCATCGGCAAAAGTCCGGCCATGCAGGAGGTTTACGAACTCATCCTCAATGCCGCCGCTGGCAGCGCCAATGTCATCATCTACGGTGAGTCAGGCACAGGCAAGGAACTGGTTGCCCGGGCTATCCACAAAATGAGCAAGCGGGCGGAACAAAGTTTTGTGCCCGTGAACTGCGCGGCCATCCCGGCCAACCTTCTGGAAAGCGAGTTTTTCGGGCACCGCCGGGGCGCCTTTACCGGCGCACACAGCGATAAGGAAGGCTTCCTGGATCTGGCGAACGGAGGGACCCTTTTTCTGGACGAGGTGGGGGAACTGGACATCCTCCTCCAGGTCAAGCTCCTTCGGGCCATTGAGGGTGGGGGCTACATGCCCGTGGGCAGCAATGTAACCAAATCCTCCGACTTCCGAATCATTGCCGCCACGCATCGTAATCTCCTGGAGCAATCCCGCACAGGCAAAATGCGCGAGGATTTCTTTTTCCGCATTCATATCATTCCCATCAACCTTCCGCCCCTGCGCCAACGCCGGGACGACATCCCCTTGCTGGTCGAACACTTCATGAAAGTCTATTCCGGGGATCAGTCCGACGCCGTGCTGCCGGGCAAGGTCCTGGACGCCTTGGTGGCCTATGACTGGCCCGGAAATGTCCGGGAACTCCAGAACGTCATTCAACGCTACCTCACCGTGAATCGCCTGGATTTCCTGACTCCGGAACCGTCCCCTCCCCGGGCAAGCCTGGGAACTTCCCAAGATGGGGCGGCCAGCCTCAGGGGAGCCACGGAAAATGTGGAAAAGACCCTGATCCGGGAGGCCCTGGACCAGCATCGCTGGAATAAATCCAGGACTGCCGAGGCTTTGGGCATATCCCGCAAAACCCTGTTTCGCAAGATGAAGCGCTTTGGGCTATCATGACCCAAGTGGGTCATTTCTGTCTCTTTTGGTGGACCGTATAGTGATTTCCAAGTTATTACAAGGACTTGTCTGTATGATATTGGCGCTGACACGCCGCGTCATCCCCGGGCCTGGGCGGCTCTGCCCCACTTGACGCATCCCGGGCCGGTTTTCCATTATAAGGATTAATATGTAATATTGCTTTATTTCAGATGGTTATATTTATTTTTCCACCCCTGGCGCCCTTCTTGCTCATGACACAGTGTGCCAGCATCGGCAATACCAACCGGAGGGAATCCATGAATAATAAAAAAATACGCGTACTCATTGCCAAACCAGGCCTGGACGGGCATGAGCGAGGCGCAAGAATCATTGCCTATGGCCTGCGGGATGCGGGTTTTGAGGTCATCTATACGGGCCTGCGTCAAAGCCCGGAGCAGATTGTGAGCGCCGCTTTGCAGGAAGATGTGGATGTGATTGGCCTTTCCATCCTTTCAGGCGCTCACCTGAGCCTCACCAAAAAAGTGGTGGATCAACTAAAAAGCAACGATGCGGAGGATATCCTGCTGGTGGTGGGCGGAGTCGTCCCGGAGCAGGATGTGGCTTCCCTGAAGGAAATGGGCGTGGCCGGGGTCTTTACGGCAGGCACATCCGTTTCCCAGGTGGCCCAGTTTATTTCCGAACAGGTAAATGCCTGAAAATTCCATTGGGGATTTTTCCATCCGCCCAGGGACGCCGGCCTTGCGCCCCTGGCCCGGACACTCTTTGACACAGGTGTTTTCCAGGTAGGGGGGGATTGGGGGCGGTAAGCCGCCCCCAATCAACACACAACCGGATCATTTCAAGCGCCAAACAACCCGTTGCCGTTTTTTAGAAATTATTTGCGCCAGGCAATGTTGCCAATAATTGCCGGTCAAGCCATATAAAGAGGACTGCCATGAAGGACAAACAAAACAACTGTGATTGCAGAGAAAATCTGGACCGCATAGCCAGAGAGGAAAAAACCTGGCAGGAAAACCTGGTGGACAAAAGGGTGCAACGCTTTAACCTGGAAAAATCGCCCACCAGCTTTTACACTCCCAATGCCACCCAAAATTTTGATTTTCTGGAAAAGGTGGGGTTTCCCGGCCAATATCCCTTTACCGCCGGAAACACTCCCTTTGACTTTGCCAAAGCCAATGAGAAACTGGCGGCCCAGATGAATTTCAGGCCGGACTGGGGCGGCACCCGGGGCGTAGGCAAGTACGGCGGATTCGGCACAGCCGCGGATTACCGGGATTATCTCAAGCGCATGCACTCCATGGGACGTTTTGGCGGCCCCAACATGGCCTTTGACCTGGTAACCCAGTGCGGCTACGATTCCGATTCCCCCATGGGGGAAGGCGAAGTGGGCAGGGTAGGGGTGGCCGTTGACAGTTTTCGCGATTTTTGCGTCATCTACGAGCCCTATACCGGAGACCTGGAAATCGACAAGGTCCCCTCCAATTTCACCATCAATGCGCCTTGCGCCATTATTATCGCCATGTATGCGGAACTGGCCCGGTCCCGGGGCATTGCTCCTGCTGTTCTCCGGGGAACCCCCCAAAACGATATCCTCAAGGAATTTATTGCCAGGGGCACCTATATCTATCCGGCAGGGCCTTCCCTGCGCCTGTTTCGCGATACCCTGGAATTCATGCGCAAACATATGCCCCTGCTCAATGTAAACAGCATTGGCGGCTACCACATCCGGGAAGCCGGGGCTACACGCTCCCAGGACTTGGCCTTTTCCCTGGCCAATGCCGCCGCTTATATCCGGGAAGGGGTGAACGCGGGCCTGGACCCCAACGATTTCCTCACCAAGTTCACCTTCAACGCCTTTGGCGGGTCCATGGAAATTTATAAGGAAATCGCCTTCCATAGGGCCTCCCGGCGAATGTACGCCCGGATGCTCAAGGAGGAATTCGGGGTGACCAACCCCAAGGCCATGACCATCCGTCAGCCCATCACGGCCCACATCGGTTGCTCCTCCACCACCCTCCAAAGGACCCTGAACAACTGGGCTCGGGCTATGGTGGGAGGCGTGGCCGCAGGCATGACAGGCAGCCTGCCCGGAGTCTTCCCTCCCTGGGACGAACCCCTGGGCCTGGGCCACAGCCAGGAGGCTGTCCAGATGCAACTGGACGCCACCCGCATTCTCATGCACGAAACCGGCCTTACCGATGTGTGCGATCCCTGGGCAGGGTCCTATTTCATGGAATCCCTCACCGACGAACTGGAAGCGGACGCTCTGGCGGAAATGGAAAAAATTCAGGGCATGGGCGGAGCCGTGGCGGCCATTGAAAACGGATACATGCCCAAGGCCGTAGCCAAAAGCGCCTATGAAAAACAAAAACGAATTGAAAGTCAGGAGGACCTGGTGGTGGGCGTCAATTGCTATACCGGCGAACACGAAATCGATGTCACCATAAACCGGGAAGTGGAAGCCACCTATGACCCCGCCCTCATGGCCTCGTGCGAGGAAAGGCAAAAAGCCACTCTCCAGGAACTAAAGCGCTCCCGGGACGGTAAAACCGCGTTAAGCCTTTTGTCCACGCTCCGGACCCATGCCAGGGATGAAAGCAAAAATCTAATGCCCGACATATGCGAATGCGTAAAAAACGACTGCACACTCCAGGAAGTCTGCGATGTGTTTCGCGAAGTTTTCGGGGAAGCCCAGCCTGTGAAATTGTAATAAACTGGTGTTTTTTAGGCGCCTGATGTATAAGGGCGCAAGGGTAGAAACTATAGTGTCAATATCGTGGGAAACATTGCTGGATGGTGTGAAAAAGGGAAACGTGCGCTCCCTTGCCCGCATCATCACCCTGGTGGAAAACCGGGAGCCCGGCTGGAAAGATGCCATGAAAAGCCTATACCCCCTGGGGGGGAAGGCCAAAATCGTGGGCATCACCGGCAGTCCCGGGGCAGGCAAAAGCACCCTGACCAATGCGGTTGCCAGGGATTTTGTCGCCCGCGGCTACACCGTGGGGATCATTGCTGTGGATCCCTCCTCTCCTTTTTCCGGGGGAGCGCTTCTGGGTGACAGGCTGCGCATGCGGGATGTGGTTACCCTGCCGGAAATCTTCATCCGCTCCATGGCCACCCGGGGCGCCTTAGGCGGCCTGTGCCAGGGCGCCCGTGACATCGCCAGGATTCTGGACGCCTTTGGCAAGGACGTGGTCATCATCGAAACCGTGGGGGTGGGCCAGGACGAAGTGGAAGTGGTCAAGGCCGCCGATCTGGTCATGGTGGTTTGCGTTCCGGGCCAGGGCGACGGCATCCAGGCTCTGAAAGCCGGAATTATGGAAATCGCCGACCTCTACGTGGTCAACAAGGCGGACCGGGAAGGCGCGGACGAGGTGGTGGCGGACATCGGAGGCATGCTGGATATCTCTGATAATGGCGGCAGACCTCAACCCCCGGTCATCAAAACCTCGGCTCTTGCCAACCAGGGCATCACGGAACTGGTGGACGCCCTGGTCCAGGGCTTTGAATCCGGCAGGAACGCTGATTCCTGGCAGGCCCAGCGAGTGAAAGAAGAAATCCTCACCCTCGTGGAAACCGAAATCCTGGATTACCTGCGCGAAAATTGGGAACGCACCGGAGACCTGGACAAGGCGGTGGAAGGAATTCTGGAAAAACAAACCGACCCCTATTCCGTGGTGGACTCCCTGCTTCCCCTGATCCGGGAGGCTTCCAGGTCCAAGGAGACGACATGACAGGCACGACAAAAGGAATGACACGACTACTGGCCGATTTTTGCTCCCAAACCCCTGCTTCCTCCATCCCGGAAGATATGCTTGAGCATGCCAAAGTAGCTTTTATGGACTGGCTCGCCGTAACCTACGGCGGCAAGGACGACCCCCTTGTGGCGAAGCTCATGGCCTATGCCGATCAGGAAGGTGGCAATCCCCAGGCAACCATCATCGGTTTTGGCAGCAAAAAATCCCTGGGTCAGGCAGCTCTTATCAACGGCGCCGCTTCCCACGCATTGGACTATGACGACACTCTGGTTTCTTTTTTGGGACACCCTTCCGTCACCCTTTTTCCCGCCCTGTTGGCCCTGGCGGAAAAGGAAAACAAAAGCGGCAGGGAATTCCTGGACGCCTATATCATGGCCGTCCAGATCGGAGGCACCATCGGCGCCTGCGCCGGACTGGATCACTATCTGGCCGGTTGGCACGGCACATCCACTTTGGGGCATATTGCCTCTGCAGCCGGGTGCGCCCGTCTGCTGGGTTTGAACCCGGAACAAACCGTCTGGGCTCTTGGCATTGGCGCCACCCAGGCTTCAGGCCTAAAGCGGAGCTTCGGCACCATGTGCAAACCCTTTCACGCAGGCCGGGCCAGTCAGTCCGGACTCATGGCCGCCATGCTGGCCCGGGAGGGATTCACGGGCGCGGAAGACGCGTTGGAAGGCCCCCAGGGCTTTTTCGAAGCCCTCAAAGGCAAGGTGAACGAGGACATTCTTTCCATGCTGGGCCTGGGATGGGATGTGGTGAACCTCAGCCAGAAATACCATGCCTCATGCCATGCCACCCATTCGCCTCTGGAAGCAGCCAGACAGGTGAAGGAGGATAACAGTCTGGACCTTGCGGACATCGAAAAAATTCGGGTCCATTCCTCCGAGGTCACTATGCAGGCCGCAGCCAATTCCAACCCCAAAACAGGGACGGAGGGCAAGTTTTCCGTGGTCTATTGCGTGGCCAACGCCCTGCTCAGGGAGGTTACGGGCATGGCCGCTTTTACCGATGCAATGGTGAATGATCCCCAGGTAAGAAATCTGATGGAAAAAATTGAACTGGTTAAGGACGAGTCCATGGCCGGATTGGAGTCCCGTGTTTTCATCAGGGCCAAGGGCCGGGACTACGAGGGCTTTTCCGACATCCTCCAGCAAATTCCTTCTTTGGAGGCAAAACACGAACGCGTCAGGGCCAAATTCCTGGACCTGGCCGGCGCTATCATTGGCCTGGAAAAGGCCCAACGTCTTGCAGAGGGTATTGATGGGTTGGAATCGGCGGCCATGCAGGACTTTGCAGCAACTC
Organism: Desulfatibacillum sp.; assembly: GCA_016342355.1. Taxonomy (GTDB): domain Bacteria; phylum Desulfobacterota; class Desulfobacteria; order Desulfobacterales; family Desulfatibacillaceae; genus Desulfatibacillum. The sequence goes on along the minus strand of JAEINP010000028.1, from coordinate 32,646 downwards.
TTTAGAAACAGCAGGTGATTTCAGATGGATCTACTATGCAATAATTGCGGGCACCAAGGCGATAAGGTGGATTTCCGTTTCCTCAACCATGCGGATTCGGCTGGCGTGGAATGCTTCAGGCAATGCCCCAAATGCCATGCGGCGGTTTATTGCGAAGAAATGGAAGAGCCCGAGGCCTATTGCGGCGACACGGTTTGGGGTACATCCAAGTTGCGGGGCAAAGTATTTACCCGCCAACGGCCCCCAAAAAACACGGAACAGGAGAGATAGATGGCCGATACCTGTTTGATTACGGAAATTCAGCGTTTTGCAGTGAATGACGGACCGGGATTCCGCACCAACGTTTTTTTAAAGGGCTGTCCCCTTAAATGCGCCTGGTGTCATAATCCTGAAACCATAGGCGCCAAACCTCAAGTATATTGGAAGAAAAGACTTTGCGTCCAATGCGGAGCCTGCATGGAAGCCTGCCCCACAGGGGCAATTCAACCGCCCATCGACCCTGTACTGGCTCAGGCCGAGGGGTCGGATTACTACAAGATCGACCTTTCCCGTTGCAATGATTCCATGCAATGCGTGGGCGCTTGCGTCTACAACGCCCTGGAAATAGTGGGCAAACCCCTCACCGTGGAAGAAATCCTGGACGAGGTGGAATCGGACCGGCCTTTTTACGATAACTCCGGGGGCGGTATGACCCTTTCCGGTGGAGAACCCACAGCCCATCCGGTTTTTGCAAAAAAACTCCTGGCCGGGGCCAAGGCGCGGGGGCTCCATACCTGTCTCGATACCAACGGGTACTGCGCTTGGGAGGTTTTGGAAGAACTCCTGGAATACACAGACATCGTGCTTTTCGATCTCAAGCATACGGACCCTGAAAAGCACAAGCAATGGACCGGGGTGGACAACACCCTCATCAAGGAAAACCTTGTCCGGCTCACCCAAAAAAATGTGGAAACCTGGGTGCGCATCCCCGTGGTCCCGGGCTTTAACGACGCCATCCAGGAACACAAGGCAGCCGCGGAATTCCTGGCAAGCCTGCCAGGCAAGGTCGCCCGGGTGGATTTGCTGGCCTATCACAACTGGTGCCAGGACAAATACGGCTGGTTGGGCCAGGACTGGCCCCTTGGCCGGGTGGAAGCCATGGAACCCTCCCTGTTGGAGATTCCCCAGGAATTTTACCAGATGCAAGGCCTGGAAACCACCATTGGCGGTTCGGGTTTTGAAAAAGCGGAGTAATCAGATTGACAGACCCTGAAAAAACATTTGGAGTAATCAACGATATCCAACGCATGTCCACCAACGATGGACCGGGCTTCCGGACTATCGTGTTTCTTAAGGGATGCCTCCTGGATTGCAAATGGTGCCACAACCCGGAAGGACGGCGCCGCTTTCCCGAGATCATCCCTTTTGTCACCAATTGCATAGGATGCGGTGAGTGCCTGGAAGTCTGCGCCACCGGCGCCCTGTCCCTTAACGGGGACAACCACCCGGTTATTGACCGGGGCCTGTGCACCGACTGTTTACAGTGCGCCCGCGTTTGCACCCATGCTGGCCTAGTGCCCTGGGGAACCATCATGACCGCTTCCGAAGTCATGAAGGAAGTCTTTGCAGACGAAGCCTTTTTCCGCAATTCCGGGGGAGGCATGACCGTCTCCGGAGGCGAACCCATGGCCCAGCCCGGTTTTGTCCACGCCCTTTTTTCCATGGCGAAACAAGGCACAGACCAGGCTTCGCCCATACACACGGCTCTGGATACCTGCGGCCACGCTCCCTGGGAGGATTACGCCAAGGTGCTGCCCTTCACAGATCTGGTGCTTTTGGATATCAAGCATATGAACCCCGAACCCCACAAAACCTATACCGGGGCAACCAACGCCTTGATTTTAAATAATGCCAGACGCATGGCGGAAATGGGAACCACCATGCGCCTGCGGGTGCCCATTATCCCGGGCATCAACGATACACAGGAAAACTGGTCCGCCACCGCCGAATTCGCGGCTAGCCTGGGGGATTCGGTCCAAGGCGTGGACCTTCTCCCGTACCATCCCTATGCGGGGGGCAAATACAAGGCCTTTGGAATGGACTACGATTTTCCGGCAGGCGAAGGCTATGACGATAGCCGCCTGGAACCGGTAATCGAGTTGTTTCTCAAACACGTGTACGAAGTAACCATAGGCGGTTAACCGTTTACTACGAGGTGAAATCCTCATCGTCATGACAAGGAGGTAATGATGTCCAGGAGAAGCCAGTGGAAACAAGTGGCTGATGGAATGTTGGGCGGCGCGGGTAAAGTCCGCACAATGGAAGAAAGGGAGAATGTCCCGGAAAAAGCATGCGGATTCTGCAAAAACTTTTCCGAAAACGCCTATGCCTCAGACGGCCGCGGCTATTGCAAAAAGCTCAAGGTGGGATCTGACATCAAGGTCGACCCCGCCGTGTACGTCATGGAAGGCGAGGCCAGCCTGACAGTCCTGTTCAACGCCGACGGCTCCAAGTGTCAGTATTTCGTGCGCATGGAGTTGATTGACACCAATGGCAACGAAGTGAACGATCCGTCCTATAGAAGGGCGCAACGCCAGATGGAAAAAGCTGTCAAGTAATTTCCTGCTATCTAGTTACAATACATTGAAAAGGAGGTGATGTGCAAATGTCAACGTGTGCCGAGTGCAAAAGTTTTTTTGTGCGGGAAGAGGAGCCCGGACAGGGCGACTGCGTCCGCAGGGTGGTGGACCCCAGACAGGCTTATTATCAAAGCAAGCCGGTGAGGGAAGATTCCAGCTCGTCGGGATGCGAATCCTTTCAAAAAAAGTAGAGCCTGACAAACTGCTACAGCTAGGGTTTTTACCAGGCCCATAAATTAAAACAGGACAGGTCCGGGGGGAGTTTGTCCTACAATGTGGAGGAACGGAAATGGTAGCAGAACCAGCACGGGACGGGTCCGTCCAAGAACTGGAAAATAAGCAGGAATGGTGGTGGGTCGCTGAAAAGAAGCGTTCCAAGCGTCTGGATTACTTGAGAAAGGCTGTTTGGAAAAAAGGCGCCTTGGGCGGCAATTACGCCCCGGGAATCAAGCTGGACCTGGAATGTGCGACCCTTTTTACGGACATGTGGAACTTTTGGAAATACGACCCCATCATGATGCGCAGGGCCAAAGCCATTGCCCATGTCCTGGATAACAAAACAATCTTCATTACCGACCACGCCCAACTCGTGGGTTATTTCGGAAGCCTGCCCCACACCATTATGTGGCGTGTGGACGGGGCCTCCATGGTCAACGAGGAAGCCTACAACGAACCGGGCATCATGCCCGAACCGGAACAGGAATCCCTTGAAAAAGTCGCCAAACTCAATGACTACTGGGCTGGTCAGACCGCCGTGGACAAGGTGGCCCGTATCCTGGACCCCGAGGACGCCGTAAAGTTCCTTTCCGGGGCAATCGGCTGGGGCGCTCCATCTTCCGCATACGGATATTCGGGCAAGGACTACGAATACCTGTTCGCTGGAAAGCGGGGCTTTGAGGATATCATTGAGGATATCGAGGCGGCCATTGAAAAGGCCGAGGAAAAAACCGTGGGCGTTCCCGGCCCTGAAATCCTCGATATTTACGACAGGCTCCAGAATTGGGACGCCATGATCCTGGTCCTGGAAGCAGCCATGCGTCACGCCAAACGTTATGCCAGGCTGGCCAGGACAATGGCTGAAAATTTCGAGACGGACGACAAACGCAAGGAAGAACTCCTGCGCCTAGCCCGCACCTGTGAACAGGTCCCTGCCAAATCGCCCAGGAATCTTCAGGAATCCTTTCAATATGACCATTTTGTCCAGATGTTCGCCAGGGTGGAAGCCCATGAAGGGGCTTGGCCAGCACGGCCTGACTATTACCACGGCCCCTATTATGACAAAGACGTGAACATCGACAAAACCCTCACCAAGGAAGAAGCCTTGGACCTGGTGGGCGAGTTTATGATCCGGGCCTACGAAGTGGGCGGTTTTGCTCCCCGCTGGGCCAGGGAAGGCTTGCAAGGCATTACCGGCACCTGGGTCTGGACTCTGGGGGGCGTGAACAAGGACGGCACCGACGCCTGCAACGACCTCACCATCGCCTTTCTCCAGGCAGCCAGGCTGGTGCGGGTGTCCAACCCCACCTTTGGCTTCCGGTGGCATCCCAAAGTCAAGGACGAGGTCATGCGCGAATGCTTTGAGTGCATCCGCCACGGCCTGGGGTATCCGTCCATGCGGAACGATCCCCTGCTTGTCCAGAATGCCATGCATTGGCATGGCCACCCCCTGGAGGAAGCCCGCACCTGGGTCCATCAGGCATGTATGAGCCCTTGCCCCACAACCAAAAATGGGGTCCAGCCCATGCGTATGGCCTCCGCCACCGCAAATTGCGCCAAAATGGTGGAGTACGCCCTGCATAACGGTTACGACCACGTGGTGGGCATGCAAATGGGACCCCAGACCGGCGAAGCCTCCTCGTTCACGGACTTTGAACAGCTTTTCCAGGCCTGGACCACACAGATGCAATGGCTTACCAACCTCCTGGTCAGGACCGTCAACCTGGGCCGGTACAAGGATCCCGAGTTTTTTGGCAGGCCGTTCTTGTCCGGCATCAGCCAACGGAGCGTGGAATCCGGCCTGGATGTTGTCAGCCCCGTTGGGGACCGGGGGAACTGCTGGATTACCGCATTCACCTGGGTGGAGAACATCGACTCTTTGGCCGCAGTGAAAAAACTGGTCTTTGACGAAAAAAAATACACCATGGAACAGTTGATCACAGCCTTAAAAGCCAACTGGGACGGCTATGAGCAAATGCGCCTGGATTTTGTGAACAATGCTCCCAAATGGGGTAATGACGACGACTACGTGGACGACATCATGATCCGCTGCCTCCAGGCCACCGCCAGGCACAGTCACGTCATGAAATGCCCCTCGGGCAACAATTGGCCCATCCTGCCTGAAAATGTTTCCGGCAACATCCATTATGCCTCCATCGTGGGCGCTCTTCCCAACGGACGCAGATGCGGGGACGCCCTCTATGACGGCGGGATTTCCCCGGGGCCGGGCCTGGACAAAAAAGGTCCCACCGCGGTCCTGGCCTCCTGCGGAAAAATCGATCATATAGCCGATGGCAGGGCCTTTTTGCTCAACCAGCGCCTTTCCCCCACCCAGCTTGCCGGGGAAAAAGGGTATCAGTTATGGAAGGCCTATATCCGCACCTGGGCTGACCTGGGCCTGGATCACGTCCAGTTCAATATGGTTTCCGACGAAACCCTCCGCGCCGCCCAAAAGGACCCGGAAAAATATTCCGAGGTTATTGTGCGGGTGGCAGGTTACAGCGCCCACTTTGTGGACATTTCCCGCAAAACCCAGGACAATATTATCCAAAGAACGGTCCAGGGAATATAGGAGAAACAGGATATGAAATGTACGGAATGCAGCTACGAAGCCGGTGTTTCCTCTTTCCGGTACCTCTATAACGCGCGCATCGACGCCTCCATGACCCTCCGCCAATGCCCCCAGTGTCAGGCATGGCTGGCCGTGGATGAGCTGGCTGGCGAGGCCCGGCAACGGGTTACTGACGGAGACGCTCCTTGGGGCAAGTCTGCAGGCATCGAAGGCCTGGCTCGGGATGTAGCCCGGTAATAAAGCAGTTTTGGGGAGGCGCCCTATAGGGCGCCTCCCCAAACTATCAGATCTTTAACTCATATTTACCGATGGTAAAATTCAGATGGTCCCCATAGGATAATAGCGGCCTTTTCACTTCATAAGATGCGTTTACTAACCCATATGTCTAATTCATTTTGATAAACAGATTTATTCTCTATGGTTTTTAGCCACTTTGGATCCAATTTTTTCGTAAAAATTTTTTCCTGTAATTTTGAGCAGTTGATGACTAACTATTTCGTTGGTCTTTGTTAAAATTTTGATATAAATTAATGAATAACGAAACACATTTGAAAGTTTATCATTTGCGGGTGGTAATTTGCCGTTCGATCGTGTTAAAATGTTGACATCAGCGGTTAGGGGTCAGTTTTTCCGGAAGTAATGTCAGCAAACGCGAGGATTGAAAGGAAAGACCATGAGTGCAGAACCCGCAAAGAATGATGTGAGTTTCCAGGAACATGAAGAGAAACAGGAATGGTGGTGGATCGCAGAAAAAAGGCGCTCCAAAAGGCTGGACTATTTACGGAAGGCCGTGTGGAAAAAAGGGGCTTTGGGCGGTAATTATGCCCCGGGAATCAAAGTGGACCTGGATGGTCCCAAACTGTTTACGGACATGTGGAGATTTTGGAAATTTGACCCTGTCATGATGCGCAGGGCAAAGTCCCTGGCCCATGTCCTCGACAATATTCCTATTTTCATCACGGACCACTCCCAGATCATGGGCTATTGGGGAAGTGCGCCCCACACAATCAGCTGGCGTGTGGACGGCGCGTCCATGGTGAACGAGGAACTCTATAACGAGCCGGGCGTTATGCCCGAACCCGAGGAGGAATCCCTCCGCAAAGTGGCAGAAATCAACGATTACTGGGCAGGCCAAACCGCCGTGGACAAGTTGGCCCGCATCCTGGACCCGGAAGATGCGGTTAAGTTTCTGTCCGGGGCAATCGGTTGGGGCGCTCCCACCTCTGCTTACGGTTACTCGGGCAAGAACTACGAATATTTCCTTAAAGGCGAACGGGGCTTTGAGGACATCATTGCCGATATTGAAAAGAATATCGAAGAGGCCGAAGAAAAATGCGTCGGCACCCCGGGACCCGACATCCTGCCAATTTACGACCGCATCCAGAACTGGGACGCCATGATTACCGTCCTGGAAGCCGCCATCCGTTTCGCCAAACGCTATGCCCGGCTGGCGCGGACCCTGGCCGAGAATTTTGAGACGGACGAAAAACGCCGGGAGGAATTGCTCCGGGTGGCCGAGACCTGCGAACGGGTTCCGGCCAAGGCTCCCAGGAACCTCCAGGAATCGTTCCAGTTGGACCATTTTGTCCAGATCCTGTCACGATTTGAAGCCAGCGAAGGCGCCTGGCCTGCACGGCCCGACTACTACCACGGACCCTTTTATGAAAAAGACGTCCTCGTGGACAAAACCCTTACCGAAGAAGAAGCCACAGACCTGGTGGGCGAGTTCATGATCCGGGTTTACGAAGTGGGCGGCTTTGGTCCCCGCTGGGCACGGGAAGGCATGCAGGGGATCACCGGCACCTGGGTGTGGACCATTGGCGGCGTAAAGCCCGATGGCTCCGACGCTTGCAACGCCCTCACCACGGCCTTTTTACGGACGTCCCGCCTGATAAGGGTGTCCAATCCCACCTTTGCCTTCCGGTGGCATCCCAAGGTTAAGGACGAGGTCATGCGGGAATGCTTTGAATGCATCCGCCATGGTCTGGGTTATCCCTCTTTCCGTAACGACCCCATTCTGGTGGCAAATTGCATGAACTGGCACGGACACCCCATCGAGGAGGCTCGTACATGGGTGCACCAGGCCTGTATGAGCCCGTGCCCCACCACCAAACACGGGGTCCAGCCTTTCCGCATGGCTTCGGCCACGGCCAATTGTTCCAAGATGGTGGAGTACGCCCTCCATAACGGCTACGACCACGTGGTGGGCATGCAGATGGGGCCGCTGACCGGCGACGCCCGCACGTTTACGGACTTTGAACAGCTTTTCGAGGCCTGGACCAGACAGATGCAATGGCTCCTGAGCCTCCTGGTCCGCACCGTCAACCTGGGCCGGTACAAGGACCCAGAATTTTACGGCAGGCCCTTCCTGTCCGGCATTACCGAACGGGCCGTAGAGTCCGGCCTGGACGCGGTCAGCCCGGTGGGCGAACGCGGAAACTGCTGGATCACCGCATTCACCTGGGTGGAAAACGTGGACTCCCTGGCCGCGGTCAAAAAACTGGTCTTTGACGACAAAAAATACACCATGGAACAGTTGATCAATGCCCTGGAATCCAACTGGGACGGCTGTGAGCAAATGCGCCTGGACTTCGTCAACAAGGCGCCCAAATGGGGCAACGACGACGACTATGTGGACGACATCATGCTCCGGTGCCTCCGCACCATGGCCATACACAGCCGGGTCATGCGCTGCACCTCCAACAACACCTGGCCCGCAGCGCCCCAAAACGTGTCCGGCAATATCCACTATTCCTCCGTCGTGGGCGCACTGCCCAACGGCAGAAGGCTGGGCGACGCCCTGTACGACGGCGGCATTTCCCCCGGCCCCGGCCTGGATAAAAAAGGTCCCACCGCCGTGCTGAAATCCTGCGGAAAAATCGATCACGTATCTGACGGTCGGGCTTTTCTGCTCAATCAACGCCTTTCCCCCACCCAAATGGCCGGGGAAAAAGGCTACCAACTATGGCGCGCCTATATGCGCACTTGGGCCGACTTGGGTCTGGACCACATCCAGTTCAACATGGTTTCGGATAAAACCCTCCGGGCCGCCCAGCGGGACCCGGAAAAATACCAGGAAGTGATCGTTAGGGTGGCGGGTTACAGCGCCCACTTTGTGGACATTTCCCGTAAGACCCAGGACAACATCATCCAACGTACGGTCCATGGTCTGTAAAGCCAGTATGAAAGGAGACTGACCCATGAGTACATGCAGTGAATGCAAGAGTTTTTTTTCCCGTGAAGACGAACAGGGCAAAGGGGATTGCGTCCTAAGGGTTGTGGACCCCAGGCAGGCCTATTACAAAACAAGGCCCGTGAACCCCGACGGCGACGCTTCCGGGTGCGAATCCTTCCAGAAAAAATAGAAAGGACCGATCAATGAAATGCACGGAATGCTCATACGAGGCTCCTGTTCCCAGCTTCAGATATCTTTATAATGTCCGCATCGACGCCTCCCTCACCTTGAGGCAGTGTCCCCAGTGCCAGGTGCGGCTTGTCGTGGACGAACTGGCCGGAGAGGCCACCCAAAGGTTGGATGACGGCGACGCCCCCTGGGGCAAGTCCGCAGGTATTGAAGGACTGGCTGAAGACGCCATATAATAGCCCATTTTGCGGGCAGGCAGGGTGCTTTCCAACAAAGCCCCTGCCTGCCCCGCCAAAATAACCCGGGTCCCATAGGGAGGCCAAACAGGCAGCCGGAAAATCCCTTCCCCCTTGCCTGCCGCGCCAAGCCCCGTGACCCATTGCTCTTGCCCATCCTTATACGACCCAAGGAGGAAATCGTGGAACTTGTGTGCCACCAATGCGGGTTTACCAACGATCACCAGGAATTCAGGTTTCTTTGCAAAAACGGATGCCCTGCCTGCGGAGAGTCGGACATGCGCCTGTGCCCTGAATGCGGCGCCCATGTCATGTTTTCCCGGGCCACCGCCCTGGAAAAGGAAGACGTCAGGATGCGCGAGTTGTGCCAGGAATTATCGGAGATGGAAAAATCCGATGACCCGGCGGCGCAGAAAAAGGCCATGGAACTCATCGGCACATTGAGGCGCATGAACGAACGCTGGAACATTTCAAAACTGGGGGATTTTATCAAGGAGCGTTCCCGGGAACTTTTTTTTTAAAGGCGTCGGATGGCATGTCGGGTCATGGCTGGGTCAAAATGGCCCAAGTAGCATCCTTTGTGACCCGAAATGATGGCATTCGTCTTAAATACAGATGGTTATAACGGTGTGGTTTGTCAGGTCGATCCGGGTTCTGGGCATACATGCCCCAAACCGGGTGGGAACTGGGATGTCCGCAAATCGGGCGCCATGCTACTCTCCTTATATAAATCAATATCTTAGAATAATTTTGACGCGATGCGGCATCCTGGCGCCATCCTTGCCTAAACAACTGCCAGGCCCACAATGTCAGGGGCCGCTAAAAGCAAATCAGGGCGCCTTTACCGGGCCGGAAATACTTTGCAAGGGAGAAAGAATGGGGGATTTGGAGCACGGACTGGAAATACCGGGACAGGAAGACCATTTTTACCTGCCTGAAGATATAATCAACAACCTCGGGAGGATCGACGCCCTGTCCCAACGCCACCCGGTCAATGTGCTGGTGGCTGGCAAACAGGGCTGCGGAAAGTCCACCATGGTCCGCCAATTTGCCGCGAAAAACAACCGCCCCCTGGCGACCTTTCAAATAGGAATCCTGTCCGAGCCAGGGCAGCTATTCGGGGAACACAGGCTCAAGGACGGCGAAACCTATTACCAGCAATTCCTTTTTCCCCAGGCCATCCAGACTCCCGGATGCGTCATCCATCTGGAGGAAATCAACCGGCCCGAGCATCCCAAAGCCTTGAACATGCTGTTTTCTGTCCTGTCCCAGGATCGTCAGGTCTGGACCGATGAACTGGGGCTCATCAAGGTGGCTCCGGGAGTGGTTTTTTTCGCCACACTCAACGAGGGCGAGGAATTTGTGGGGACGGAAATGCTGGACGCGGCTTTGCGGGACCGGTTTTATGTGACGCTCATGGATTATCTGGTTCCTGAGGTGGAAACCAGCGTTCTGCACCTGAAAACAGGCATCAGCCAGGCCGACGCCCAAACCATCGTCAACATAGCCAGACAGTTGCGGAAAAACACCCAGGAACCCATTACCGTGTCCACCCGCCATTCCCTGATGATCGCCGAAATGGTGTCTGTGGGCGCTACGGTGCGGGAGGCCTTCACAAACAGTCTTCAGGTCAGCCGCGATATCCTGGAATCCGTGCTCCTTTCCCTGCATCTGGAAATGGAAACAATAGAAAGGTCCAATGGAAGCCGATATAAGATCTATTAATCCTCAGGGACAACTCTGTCCGGCCCTCCAAACTCGGGAAACCGACCCGGCAATCGGCCCGGATCCGGAAGAGCAGGCCTTTTCCCCCTTCTGGCGCAAAAACACCTCCGGCGCCGAAGCCGCGGAACTGGCCAATCTTCTCCGCGCCCTGCGCAAGGTGGCTGGCCACATGGGCCCCAACGTGGGCAGGATCGAGTACACCGGTATGTCCCACGGGGATTCCGCTTCCATTGTGATCGACCCGGCCATGGTCATGGGAAAATACCCGGTTCCTCCCCATACTGTGGACTATGTGGTGGGCTTGGTGGTCCACGAGGCCTTTCATAAGATGGAATGGTCGGAACGAATCTGGAAATTGCTTGCCCGGGATTTTAATTCCCTGCCAGGCTTGGCCCGGGTCGCTTTTCAAAAAATCGTCCATATCGGCGAGGATATTTATGTAGACCGTCTGGCCGACCGTTCGATCCTGGGCGCCTATGTTGCTCGGACCAGGAGCCATGCCCTCATCCAGGCGCGGGAAAAACTGCGCACAGAAAACCCTACCCTGGACGCTTTGGTGTATTTATGGTGGGCTTCCACATGGTCTGCTCTGGCTCAGGACTTGATGGAAACAGACTACGAGCCCGCTCTGGAGATCCTGGAAAGCCTCACGGCGTCCCTGGGAAAGGTTCCTGACCGGGAATCCGGCATTGTGAATCGTTGCCAGGAACGGGTTGCGCTGTACAAGGATGCCTGGGGAGAACTGGAAGGGGTTGTAAAAGGCCTTGCCATCCAGGATAAGCGCCTCCTGTGGCTGCCGGATTCCGCCGTGGCGTCAAAAGAGCCCGAAACCCAGCCCCCTGAGCCAAAGAAAAAAATGGGCCTGGACTCCAGCTTGGTGCAGGACATTGAAACCAACCTGGCCCATAGTTCCGCCGATATCACCCCCATCATCCGATCCATCGTCGGCCCGGACAACCCGGACGTGGCGCCCATCTCCCGCTGGGATTTTAACATGGCGGCCCACCCGGTTATCGACCGGAAAACCGTGGGCAGGCTCCGTGCTATTTTTTCCAATTACGCTGAAAGGCAAAAAATTGTAAGCAGGGGCCTGACAGGAGGGCGCGTGGACGGCAGGCGTCTTTACCGGGCTCCGGTGAACGGCAAATGTTTCAGCCAAACGGCCTCCATTCCTTCTGTGGACTGGAACGTCACCCTGCTTCTGGACGCCACGGGCAGCATGCGGGGCGGCAAATGGCGTATGGTGGAAAATACCGTAGGCAACATGCACAAAGCTCTTTCCGGTTTTCAAAACCGCCTGGGGGCCTGGGCCTATTTTGAAATGGACGGCATTTGCATGATGTCCCGTCTTATTTCCGGCAGAAATCTTCTTTCCGTGCCCCCCAGCGGACAGACAGCCTCGGGCCAGGCCATTATGGCTGCCGCCTATTTTATGCCCAAGGATAAAAGGCGCAAGCTCCTCATCCATGTAACGGACGGGGAATCCAATTTTGGGGTGGATGTATCCTGCGCCATAGATTATTGTTGTCGGCAAAATATCAACTTGGTCACCATTGGCTGCGGGGTCAAGGACCGGGTCAGAATGGAGGAACAGTACGGGCGGACCATTCAGTTCGTAAGTCATTTCGGGCAGCTTCCCATGGCTATGGAAAAACTGCTAAAATGGTCGTTCCTTTACGGAGATAAAAAGAACCTGGCGGCGGAAGGACAATTGCGCAGGATTTTTTCCAGCGTCTGACGCCCCCAAAAAAAAAGGAGAATTGCCATGCAGGTCAGCGAAGCAGTTGCAAAATTTTTGGAGTCCCCAAATAGAACCAACGTCCTGGCCACCGCCGATGCCAAAGGTAAGGTCAATGTTGCAGCCTTCGGCTCTCCCATGCTGGTGGAAGGGGATAAAATTCGCATGATGCTTGGCGACAACCGGACCTACGACAACCTTAGTCAAAATCCCTCGGCCGCTCTTTTTATTACCTTGCATGGCAAAACCGGCATGGGCATGGAAGGGTGCCGCCTTTATCTCAATGTGATGGAAATGGCGGATGACGGCCCGGAATTTGATGCGGTCCATGGGGAAATCAAAAAACGCATTGGCGATGCCGCGTCCATGCTAAAGCATCTCATTAAGATGGAAGTGGTGGAAACCCGGCCCATCCTGGACTTTGGACAAGGTGTTTGATCCATGCCCATCGGGAAGAATACCGAAATCACCATCCAGTTCACGATTGAGGACCAGGACGGGGAAATTCTAAACGATATTTACGAACACACACCCTATCGCTTTATCTATGGTGAAGCGCCCGGGCGCAATTATCCGGGTTTGGAAAAGGGGGTGGCAGGGCTGGAACCTGGAGACAGCAAACAATTCACAGTTCCAGCCTCCCAAGCCTTTGGGAAAAGGGACAAGACACTGATACAAAAGGTCCGGTCCAGCGAACTGCCCAAAGACGGGGGAACCGTGGGAAACCTGGTCAGGAAACTTTCGGATAACGGAACCTCCAGCGAACCCTACACAGTGATCGGACTTTTGGGGGACTGGGTGTATCTGGACCAGAATCACCCCTGGGCAGGCAAGGATTTGCACTACACAGTCAGGGTGATCTCCGTGGAGCAAAACCAGGATAAAACAGGCAAGGTAAAACCCCTGCGTAAATAAGTTTCATGCGGTAACAGGAAAGGAAATGGCTCATGGCCCAGGATAATTTGTTGGTGGAAGTAAAGGATCACGTGGGAATTCTCACCTTCAATCGACCCGAAAAGGGAAATTCCCTCACCATGGACATGCTTATCCGTGTCCACATGATCCTGGATGAATGGGCCAAAGGTACGGATGTAAGATGCGTGGTGATCACAGGAGGGCAGGGCAAGGCCTTCTCATCTGGCTATGACATCTCCTCTATTCCCACCCAGGTCAGCCCGGAAATGGAAGTTCTGATTAAGGAAAATAACCCCATCGAACTGGCCTTGAGAACCCTGAAAGAGTTTCCGTATCCCACCGTGGCCGCCTGGAACGGATACTGCTTCGGGGCCGCACTCAACCTTTCCGTTTGTTGCGATATGCGCGTGTCAGTGGACGATACCAAATTCGGCATGCCTCCGGCCAAGCTGGGGCTGGTCTACCATGCAGAGGGCTTGCAGCAGTTTGTGGACGCCATTGGCATCGCCGTCACCCGGGAGATTTTTATGACCGCGGGAACTTACACCGCGCTTCAGGCCAAGGAAATGGGCATAGTCCATCACCTGTATCCCCGGGACCGTTTTGCCGACGAAGTAAGCGCCCTGGGCCAAACCATTGCCGGGAATTCTCCAATATCCCTGAAAAACACAAAAATCATACTCAATATGCTGGTGAATCAAGCCAGGCTAACGCCCAAACAAATGGCCGAGGCGGAAAGGCTGCAGGCGGAAGGCTTTGCCAGTGAAGATCTCAAGGAAGGCCAAATGGCCTTTTTGGAAAAACGAAAACCCGTATTCAAGGGCAAGTAAAGCGAAACCCGGCGTAAAGCGCCAGGAATGATGAATCAACCCTGGTTGGCCCCAAAACCATAAACCCAGTGGCCGTTAAACCCGGAAATAATCCGCGGCTCCGGCAACGCCACTGTCCAATATATTCCGGCCCGCTTTCACGGAAAACGGGCTGTGCAGTAAAAGGCCTTAAGTAAAGTACAACCTCAGGATAGATAGAAACATCTGTTTGAAGGGATTCTCAGACAGGTAAACCGGAAAAACCAATCCGGCAAGATGCTTTGCATCCAATGCCGCCGGTCGGGCGCCATCTTTGCGCCCTGACTCCAAACATGCCGGAAAGAAAGGAGATTTTAATTATGCCAGTACAATGGGACGTGGGATACATAATAAAAAAGAGGGAACAAAACACCCCGGACAAAACAGCCATTATTTTTGAAGACGAGCCTGTTTCTTACAGACAGCTTAACCAGGGAACCAACAGATGCGCCCATTACCTGCAGCAACTGGGCATTAAAAAGGGCGACCGGGTGGGCGTGCTAATGCTCAATTGCATCGAGTTCCTGGAGTGTTATTTTGCCGCAGCCAAGCTGGGGGCTATCTTTGTGCCCTTGAACTGGCGTTTGGTAGGGCCTGAACTGGAATACCAATTGAATGACGCCCACTGCCGTCTGTTGCTTTTTCACGACGCGTTCCTGGGCTCTATCGACCCCATTCGCACCAGCCTGAAAGTGGAAAACGACAAGTTTATCTACTGCCAGAGCGGCAACCCCAATATGCCCGCCTGCCCAAATTGGGCTGCCGACTACCATGCCGGAACCGACGACAAGCCAGTGGCGGAGCCGGTCCCGGACAAACCCATTGAAATGGACGATGACCTGGCTATTGTTTATACCAGTGGAACCACCGGCAATCCCAAGGGCGCGGTTCTATCCCATGGGCAGACCTATTTTAAATGCCTGCAGACCGCCATGTATGTTCAGGACAATCAGGAAACCTCCGCCAACGAGGTCATGGTGGCTCAAATGCCTCTCTTTCATTCAGGCGGCTTGTTCATCGTGGCCACTCCGGTAATATTCGGCGGCATCACCCTGGTTATGCGCCGCGGTTTCGATCCCGACGAGTTCGCCCAGGACATAGAACGATACAAGGCCACTGGAGTCTTTGCCCTAACCACCATGTGGCGTTTTATCCTGGAAACCGGCAAGCTGGACCAGATAGACTCATCCAGCGTTCGCAGCGTCATGGGCGGAGGGGAAAGAACACCTCCCAGCCTGTTTGAGGAATTGGCGAAAAGGGGCCTTTACATGCAGCAGGGTTTCGGTCAGACTGAATGCAGCGCCATGACCCTGGTTCCCAAGGAAGACATTGAACGGAAAATGGGCTCCATTGGTAAGCCGGGCTTTTTCGCCCATGTCTGGATCGGGGATAAAAACGGCAAGGAACTGCCTCCCGGAGAAATTGGGGAGATCCTGGCCAAAGGCCCTACGGTCATGAGCCGCTATTGGAACCTGCCGGAAATGACCGAAAAGGCTATTGTGAACGGCATTTTGAACACGGGCGACCTGGGCTATATGGATGAGGAGGGCTATCTGTATATTGTGGACCGGGCCAAGGATATGTACCGGAGCGGCGGAGAAAACGTGTATCCTGCCGAGGTGGAAAAAATCCTGGCCGGTCATCCCAAAGTTTCCAATGTGTCCATTGTGGGTGTCCCGGACGAAAAGTGGGGGGAAACCGGCGCTGCCTTTGTTGTGCCTGTCATGGGTCAGGAAATTTCCGAGGAGGAAGTGCTTGCCTTTCTCCAGGGCAAGGTGGCCCGCTTTAAGCACCCTTCCAAAGTATATATTGTGAACGAGTTACCTCTCACAGCCACCATGAAAGTTAAAAAGATTGAACTGAAGGAGGAGTATGTCAGATTGCAGCAACAATAATCCGGTATGTGGCATTCTGGGAACCCAATATCCAATCGTCCTGGGGGCCATGCGCCTGATTACCCTGGCGGAAATGGCTGCGGCCGTTTCCAATGCCGGAGGATTCGGGCTCATTGCAGCTTCCGGCATGGAAGCCCGGGAATTGCGCAAAGAACTGGAAAAAACCAAGGCGCTGACAAAGAAACCCGTGGGCATCAATATTCCCGTGTACCGGCCCAATACTCTGGAACTCATTGAAGTGGCCATTGAAATGGGAGTTAAAACCATCACTACCTCGGCTGGAAATCCCGCCAAGGTCATGGACCTGGCTCGCCAGGGCGGGGTGAAGGTTATCCACAAGGTTTCCTCCCTAAAAATGGCCCAAAAGGCGCAGGACGCCGGGGTGGACGCTGTAATCGCCATGGGTTTTGAAGCAGGAGGCCATGTGGGAAGGGAACACGTCACCACATTTTGTCTGGTTCCCCAACTCGTGGACAATCTGGACATCCCTGTGCTGGCGGCGGGGGGCATTGTCGATGCAAGGGGCGTGGCCGCGGCCTTCGCCCTGGGCGCCCGGGGCGTGGAAATGGGCACCCGGTTCGTTGCCAGTAACGAGTGCCCTGCACCCGCATTTTTTCAGGAATGCCTGAACAAGGCCGATTGCGAGGCCACCCTGCTCCTGGGAAAAGAGGCCATGCCCATCCGCGTCTTGAAAAACGCGGTCACCGCCATGGTTTCTGGCATGGAAAGCGGGGAAGCGGACCAAGCCATGGTCCAGTCCGGCGATGCCTCTTATGTCATGAGCGGGGGGGACGAACATACTGCGGTCATGCCGTGCGGCCAGGCTGCAGGACTCATAGACACGGTTAAGAGCATTGATGAAATTATTTCGGAAATCACGGAGGGAATTCGGCAGATAGCGAGGGACGTGGAAAAATCTTTTTTCTGCTGAACTCCACACGCTGCCTGCCTGAAGGAGAATTATGGAACACGTTCTATTGGATAAAAAAGAACATGTGGCCACCATTACGTTAAATCGGCCAGACCGTTACAACTCGTTCGGCGGACTTATGCGCCAGGAAATCGTTGAGGCCTTGGAGGACGTGGCTGCAGACAAGGAAACCCGGTGCGTGGTCATTACCGGAGCCGGAAAATACTTCTGCACTGGCGGAGATGTGGGGGAGTTTGCTTCCGGGACTACCAAGGCCCTGGCGCCCTCGGTTTCCGCAGAACGCCATGCTATGAACAAGGCTGTTCTCCTTATCAACGGCATGGAAAAACCGGTGGTTGCCTCCGTCAATGGCCCGGCTGCCGGAGGAGGTTGCAATCTGGCCCTGGCATGCGATGTCCGCATCGGAGGGGATCGGGCGAAATTCGGCCAGGTCTTTGTCCGGCGTGGTGTGCATCCTGACTGGGGAGGCAGTTACTTTCTCCCGCGCCTTGTGGGTTATGCCAAGGCATGCGAGCTTATATTCGGCGGTGAAGTGGTGGAGGCCGAAGAGGCTTTCCGCATTGGCCTCCTTAACAAACTGGTTCCCCAGGAAGAGCTTGCCCAGGCAACCTGGGACATGGCTTACCGCTTTGCGCACAATGCTCCCATACCCATAGCTTTTGCCAAACGCGGGCTTCAAAATTACGGAAAATGGGACCTGCCTCAGGTTCTGGACTATGAATCCTATGTCCTTTCCGTATGCATGCAGACCGAGGATATGATTGAAGGATTCGGAGCCTTTTTGGAAAAACGGGAGCCTGTGTTCAAAGGAAAATAGCGCCACAGGGAGATATAATGCAGGGCCTGGAACTTAATCGCCTTTATTTTTTCGAGCATGGCCTGCCCATGTTGGAGAAGGACTTTCCCCATCTGCTGGAACGGCTCGCCGCTGGATTGGTGGGGGACGGCTCCGAGTGCTTTGGTTTTGACGACGCCCTAAGCCGGGACCACGACTGGGGTCCCGGCTTTTGTCTGTGGCTTGGCAAGGATGATTTTCAAAAATTCGGGCAGGCCCTGCACAATGCCCTGGACAGGCTGCCTCAATCTTACAAGGGGTATGGTCCCAGAACCCAAAGCCAGTGGGGCGAGGGCAGGGTAGGGGTGTTGTGCACGGAAGCCTTTTACCAGCAGTATACCGGCCTGGAGCATCCGCCCCAAACCTTGGATCAATGGCTCTCTCTGCCCGAAAATACCCTGGCCGCCTGTACCAATGGCCAAGTGTTCCTGGACCGGCAAGGGGACTTTTCCACATGGCGGCAGGCCCTGCTTGAGTTTTATCCGGAAGACGTGCGGTTGAAAAAAATCGCTTCCCGATGCATGACCATTGGGCAGTCCGGCCAGTATAATTTTCTCCGTTGCGCCAAAAGGGGCCATGTCTTCAGCACACTTTATTCCCTGGTCAAATTTTGCGCCGATGTTCTGTCTCTGGTATTTCTACTCAATCGCCGCTATGCTCCCTATTATAAGTGGGGGCATAATGCCTCAAAAACACTTCCCATCTTGGGTTCCGCCATTTATGAGGCGGTTAGGGAACTCCTGCTATGCCAGGACATCAATAAACAGGAACGGCTTGTGGAAGAGATATCCTGGCTTCTCGTCGGGGAACTGCGCAACCAGAAACTCACTGATTTGGGGAGCGACTTTTTAACGGATCATGGTCCCCGGGTGCAACTGCGTATCCAGGATCCTGACTTGGCGGCCAGGAATGTCTGGGTCGGGTGAAGGGATGCTTTTGTTTGTGTGAAAGCAGAAAGTTGTTTTTTGTGGAAAGTGGCCTCCGTGCAGTCAGATTTTGGTTCGATCAGATTTCCGAACAGGATTGAATTATTTGAAAATGTGGCGCCATCCTAAAAAAGTCAAAATTGAACACTTGTTGAGGCTTGTCCTCGGGTTTAAGTTGTGTTATATCCTGTGCGTCTCATACCAAACTCGAGGGGGGATCAGTTTGATGGAAAATGTCCTCGGGTGGCTATATATTCGGAAGCAAAACGTTTTTAGCCGTACGCCGGGCCAGGGATGAGAGCCTTAAGATGAAGTAGTACCGGGGGGGCATCATGGGGGATGTTAAGGACTTCATCAATAGAAGCTGATCAGATATGATCAAGCAACTGCATGGCTTGGTTTCATCCGGCCAAATTATAAAAATCGCCAGTGGAATTTAAGCAGTTGTTGAACCGCCCTTCCTTTTTTTAAATCCCGGTAAACTTGACTATGTGTTCATTGTGCGCGGCCCGGCCTTGGCTTGTGTGCAGGGGATAGCGAACTTCATTGGCTGTAACGGGTGGATCAAGATTGAACTGGTCATTGCCGTTCTGTAAATCATTTATATTTAGAAAAGACAATCAGCATGCCGCGTTGCTTGTGGAACCTGGTTCCCCGGGTAATTTTTTCTTGTTAAGGAGTGGCGTGGTGTGAATTGCTGCGTGGGGTTGATACGTTGTTCCCCCAGCAATATTGAACAGCCAGGAAGGAACGGCCCGGTTCCGGGCGTTTATCAAGAAGCATGGCAGTCGGGATGGCGGCATGCCGCCCGTCGTGCTTTGAGCAGACATTTCAAAGGAGAAGGACAACATGGAGTGGTCGAACAAATGGGCTCCACGATTCAATGAAATCCTGCCAGCAGGACTCCTGATTGTACTGGGAGTTACTGTGGCGACAGCTGTGCTGGTGTATTCCATTTGCAGCATGCAAACCCAGCAGACAGACAGGGAATTCGGCGCCACCGCCCAAACCGCTGCGGAAAGGATTTCCGACTGGGTCAACGGCCATTTGGACGAAATGGGTCTTGTGGCGGCGAATAACACCTTTATTATGCTTTCCATGGGAGCCTCTGAAAACGAACAGGCCGCCATGGAAGTCTCCAGGTCTCTCAAGGCCATCATCAGGGACATTTCAGAATACAAATCCGCCATGCTTCTAAACGGGCGGGGGGAAGTTGTGGCGGACGGCAACGACAAATCAGAAGAAAGCATCAGCTTTGCCGGCAATCCCCATTTTATCAAAGCCCTGGAAGGCAAACCGGTTGTTTCCAATGTTTTCCAAAGCGGTCGCTACCCGGCTTTTTACCTTTTGCAACCGGTCTACAAAGAACGTGACAAGCGGGGCAAGGTCAGCCAAACCCCGGATAATGTGGCAGGGGTGCTTGCCGTGACCGTAGACATGAATCAGCTCATCAAGCGCTTTATCAAACCACTTCGCATGGGTGAATCTGGGGAGATCATCCTGGCCGACTCCTCAGGCTTGATCATTGCTTCCACTCAAAAGGACATGATTCTGGAAATCAATCTCAATGATCGGGTGCAAGGGACCGCCTTGCTGAAGGAGAACGACGGTATAATGCCTTATGTGGTGGGGGATGTGAAAATGACCGCCGCAGTTCGCCCTGTGGGAAACTGGGGATGGCACTTGATCATGGAGCAGGAAAGCGACGTCCTTTACGCCAAGGTAACAACCATAAGGCAAATACTCTTACTCGCCGGGGTTATTCTGGCGGTCTTTCTCTTTTTTGCGGTTTGGTACATTATCAATAAGGACGCCGCCGTGGAATGCCTGAGCAACATCCACAAAAGCATTATCTATGTGGAAAAACTGGCCCTGATTATTCTCCTGTTCACAATGATATTTATGCAGTTCGGCCAGGTGGTAGCCCGAAATATTTTCCAGACCGGCATTATGTGGGTGGATGAAGTCCTGCGCATCGAAGTGCTTTGGGTAGCCTTTTTGGGCGCCGGGCTGGCTGCGGAATACAACCGCCATATAAAAATTGACGTCCTGTCCCACCTTTTGGGGGCTGGCCGGGCCAGCAAGATTTTGGATACCTGCGCCCAGCTTTTTGCTTTAACTGCCTGCGTCTTCCTGTTCAGCGCCGCCGTACAGTACATTGTCTCAGAAGCCAGGTATCCGGCCTTTACGGTAGTGGATACGGACTTTCTCAAGATTCCCGATCATGTTTTTCGTCTGGTCATTCCCTATTTTTTCCTGGCCATGAGTACACGGTGCATCATCAATATACGACGGATTATTCTGGGCACCCATACGCGATCCATTGAGCCATGAGGCAAAGGCATAAAGAAACTATGACCGTATCTGACGGATTCGGCAGAGATATTCGGATGATTCAAAAAGATTCAGTGAATCGGATAAGCGGGGAACTATGGAACAATTAATTACCTTATTCTTAGTACTGCTATTTGTTGTCGCCATCCTTGTGGGGGCGCCGCTGTTCACCATTATCGGTGGGGCTGCGGTCGCCCTTTTCTTGCTGGTGGCCCATGAAAGCACGGCAGCCATCATTATTGAAATGGGCAGGCTGGCCAACGCTCCAGGGATTATCGCCATCCCCCTGTTTATTTTCGCCGGATACATGTTTGCCGAAAGTAAGGCATCCAACCGGCTGATCCGCATGTCCAACGCCCTCATGGGGTGGGTGCCCGGAGGCCTGGCCGCAGTCACGGTCGTTGTGTCATCGGTGTTTACGGCTCTTACGGGAGCGTCCGGCATCACCATCATCGCCTGCGGAGGCATCCTTCTCCCGGCCTTGGTCAAGGATGGTTTTGACAAGGATTTTTCCCTGGGTATTGTGACGGCATCGGGCAGTTCCGGGGTGTTGTTCGCCCCCAGTCTTCCCATTATCATTTACGGCATGATCGCCCAGGTGGATATCACCGAGCTATTCATCGCCACCGCCATTCCCGGCATATTGATTGTGCTCTGCCTTGGCGGATACGGCATCTTTTACGGCGCCAAGCACCACATTCCCACCACCAAGTTTTCCTTTCGGAAAGTCTTGGAAAGTCTGTGGGAAACCAAGTGGGAGATTCCCCTGCCTTTTGTGGTTATCGGCGGTATCTACGGTGGATTCATCACCCCGGGCGAGGCTGCGGCAGCCGCGGTTGTTTGCGCTTTGTTTTCCGAGGTTATAATTTACCGGGAAATTTCGTGGAAGCACTTGCTCAAGATAGCCGTAGACTCCATGATCACCGTGGGAGCGCTCCTTGCCGTGCTGGGAACTGCCCTGGGATTCACCAACTTCCTGGTGGACCAGGAGGTGCCGCAACGCATCCTGGAATGGGTCCAGTTGATCATCCACAGCAAGATCGCCTTTCTTATAGTGCTCAATATGTTCCTTTTGGTTGTGGGCTGCGTTATGGACATCTTTTCAGCTATCGTGGTGGTGGTGCCCCTCATCGCCCCCGTGGCCGAAAAATTTGGGGTCGATCCCATCCATCTGGGCGTTATCTTTTTGGCCAACCTGGAGTTGGGTTACCTCACCCCGCCCGTGGGTATCAACCTCTTCATCGCTTCCCTGCGATTTGACGTATCGGTCATGCGCCTGTACAGGGTGGTTCTGCCCTTCCTGCTGGTCCTGCTCATTGCCCTTCTGGCAATCAGCTACTTCCCGCAAATGAGCCTCTTTTTGGGGGACTTGCTGGGGCATAAGACGGAAATGCTGACAATTTAATTTCGGATTTCAACGAAAGAAAACATTTAAAGAGGAGAACATAGGCATGAAACTTACAAGGCAAAAGGGATTGAAACTCTTGGTGGTAGCTTCTCTGGTCCTGGCAATGATGACCGGTTCCGGATGTATTAAAACGGCTGTTAGAACCGGAGTGCATTTGTCTGCCGTTCCCGTCATGGATATGATGATGGCCTCCCTCCTGGACTCCCCCAGTTCCGCCCTTCTTAAGGACGGCATGGCCAGTAACGTGCTTTTGGTTACTGCCCTGGCAGAAATGGATCCCGCTAATCAAGGTCTCCTGTCCAAAACATGCTTCCTGTATACTGCCTATGGCATGATGGTGGAGGATCAAGACCCCGCATACGCCGTGGAACTTTACACCATTGCCAAGGGCTATGGCATGCGCTCTCTTCAATGCGATAAAGCCTTTGCCAAAGGAATGGCCGAAGGCAGGAAAATTCCGGAACTCACCGGCGCACTCGGGGAAAAATATATGGAAACCCTGTGCTGGACCGGCTTGGCCTATGGCCTATACCTCATGCAGAATATGGACGATCCCATGGCCCTCATGGATATGCCGGATTGCGTCGCCATGGTCCAAAGATCCATGGATCTGGACGACACCTACATGTTCGGCGTGGGCAAAGCCTTCATGGGCGGTTACTATGCCATGCTCCCTGAATTCCTGGGCCTGGGCGGAGGCCCCGATGCCTCCAAGGCCATGTTCGAAGAAGCCAGAAAAGTTTCGGACGGCAAGTTCCTTATGGTGGACGTGTTTGAAGCCAGATTCCTTTCCACCTACGTGGACGACCAGGACCGCTTTGACTTGCTGCTAAACAGGGTCATAGAGGCGGATTCCAGCGCCCTGAGCGGCGGGGAAGGCCTGAACGACCTGGCCAAGGTTAAGGCTGAATACTTTTTGTCCATCAAGGATACCTTGTTCTAATAAAAGGCTTTCTTTTACCCTTCTTGCCTGAGGAGGGCCAAGCAGTCTGGTTTGAAAATGCAGGGCCGGGACATTGATTGTCCCGGCCCCTTAGTGGGGAAAACAGGAGTGAAAAATGTTCTGGTCATGGGCGGCAGCTATTTTGTAGGCAGAACCCTTGTCCTGGAACTTGCCGGCAACCCGAAATATAGTCTTCACGTCCTGAACCGGGGCAATGCGCCTGTCAAACACCCCGGCGTCACCCAGTTGATTTGCGACAGAAACAACCATCTCCAACTCAAGCAAACCCTTGAACCCCATCGATTCCATACTGTCATAGATTTTTGCGCCTATACCCCGGAGCAGGTAACCTCCCTGCTGCAAACCCTTGGGAACAAAGGGGTGCAACACTATATCCTGATATCCAGCTCTGCGATTTATGAGGCCACTTCGCAACTGCCTGTTGCCGAAGATGCTCCCAAACTGACAAGCCCCCAGCCGGAACTGGGACCAGCAGCCCATTACGGGTTTGACAAATGGCGCACCGAATATGCTTCCATGGCCCGGTGCAAACGCCAGGGCATTCATTACACCCACCTGCGGCCATGCATTATTTATGGAAAATTCAATTACGCCCCCAGGGAATCCTATTTTTTTGACCTTATTCGTAAGGATCTCCCCGTGGTGCTGCCGAAAAACGATCTGCCCCTGTTTTCCTTTGTGCATGTCCGGGACGTGGCCCGGGCAGTTATCCTGTGCCTTGAGAATAACCAAAGCCTGGATGCCGTCTATAACCTGGCTGCTCCCGAACTGATTGGATATTCCGGATTTGTGGAGACTATAGGGCAGGTCATGGGGAAAGAGGTGTGCGTCCGGAAACAAAGCGCAGAGGAGATTAACGCCAGCAGGATTCCCCTGCCTTTTCCCCTGGACTCCCACCTTTTGTATTCCGGGGAAAAAATATGCCAAAGCCTTGGTCTTGCCTATACACCCTTGAAAATTGGCTTGGCTGAAACCTGGGAATGGTTCCGACAAACCCAAATAGCACCCGATGAGTGATTCCATGCAATCCAAAGAAAACATAATCAAGTCCATCCTGGACCTGGAACTGGAAATGTTCCTGGCCGTAAAATCCTTGGAGCCGGCTTCATGTCAGCAGAATCCCCAGCGCTTTCGGAACATGCGAAAAGCCCAGTTCCTGGCTTGGTCCCGGGAGACTCTGGAATCCTACCTCCAGGATATTCAGGAGGCCATCCGTCTTGGAAAAAATCTTATGACCCTGAAATACGCCCGCATGGACAACCTCATCCCTCCCATAAATACCCATCCGGCCATCCACCGTATCGCAGAGGTCCAGTTGCAGTGGCAAAGGGAAATGGCTAGTCGCTATCCCAAGGTCATGAGCCGAGGCCGGACGCTCGAAGGCAATGGACAGGATGCGGGAGGGGCTTCCTTCAAAGTCTACCTCATGGGGGAACTGGAAACCTACTCCCATCGGACCCTGGAGCTTCTGGAAACGGATGTTCGTCAATATCTTGAAAATAATGAGAATATGACCCAGGTCATCTATGAGTATATGGTGACTGATTTGGGGTATATTTCTTTGGAAGAGGCTGAAACACTGACTCCTCCTTAATGCGCATTGGCTATTTGCTTTACAAGCTAGTTATTGGTATGTAAGTTGAATCTTGGATAAACTAGTAAAAGAAGTGTTTCGCTCCAATATGTGTCATATGGTGGGGGGGCTGAACTCAAATCAAAAGGGTTGATCAAAGATCTGACAAAGGGAGAACGCAATGGACGAATTATATACGAAACGAATTGCTCAACTGGAAGAAGCGCGGGCAAAAGTGCGCCTGGGCGGGGGAGAAGACAGGATTGCCAGGCATCACAAGGAAGGCAAACTGACAGCCCGGGAAAGGCTGGACTTTTTGCTGGACCCTGATAGTTTTCTTGAACTCAATATGCTGGCCGGACACGAGTCCGATGCTCCCGCAGACGGACTGGTGGCCGGAAGCGGCAGGATAAACGGACGCCAGGTTTTCGTTTATTCCCAGGATCGCACAGTACGGGGCGGATCTGTGGGCATTGAGCACGGATATAAAATGTACCGCACCATTGAACGGGCTCTGGAGATGCGCGTGCCCCTCATAGGGCTGCATGATTCTCCAGGGGCCAGGCTGCCCAACCAGAAGGAACTGGATTTTTTGGCTGCGGGAAAACGGTCCATTTTCGGAAGCATTTCCCAAAAACACGGGGGATCGGTTTTCTATCCCAACACCCAAGCATCGGGGAGCATTCCGCAGATTTCGGGAATCATGGGCACCTGCGGGGGCATATCGGTCTATTCTCCGGCCTTGAATGACTTTATTTTCATGGTGGACAAGACCAGCCATATGTTTATCACCGGCCCCATGGTGGTCCAAATGGTAACTGGAGAGGAAATCAGCATGGAAGATCTGGGCGGAGCCAAAGTTCACGCCCAGGTTTCCGGCAGTTGCGATTTCAGATGCCCGGACGAAAAGGCGGTCCTGACCGATATCAGAACCCTTTTAAGTTATTTGCCCCTGAATTGTGACGAGGCCCCCCCTGTGGTGGAAACCGGAGATGACCCTGACCGCCTGTGTGAGGAATTGGCGGCTATCGTGCCCACAGCGCCCAACAAGTCCTATGAGGTGCGTGACGCCATCAAGGTCATTGTGGACAATGGGGAGTTCTTTGAGGTGAAAAAAGAATTCGCCAAGGAAGTGGTGGTGGGTTTTGCCAGGCTGGATGGTAAATCCGTGGGGATCATCGCAAACCAGCCCCGTGTCATGGCCGGCGCCATGACTGTGAACAGCAGCGACAAACAAGCCCGGTTCATCCGCTTTTGCGATGCCTTCAACATTCCCCTGGTGCTTTTGGTGGACACCCCGGCTTATCTTCCCGGGTCCGCCCAGGAACACGCCGGCATCATCCGGCACGGGGCCAAGGTCCTCTACGCCTTGTGTGAAGCCACTGTCCCCAGGATTTCCATTGTCACTCGCAAATCTTACGGCGGCGGTAACCTGGGCATGGGCGTTCTGCCTGGCTTAGGCACTGACCTTGTGGTATATTGGCCTATCATGGAAACAGGTATTCTTGGCGCCGATCAATCGGTCATGCTATTGTATGGCAGGCATCCCGACGCCATGACAGATCCTGAATTCCTCCAGAAAAAATTGAAGGAATATCGCGAAACTTACGCCAACCCCATTTATGATGTGTCCTCCAACACCAATGTGGAGGAGATTGTGGCGCCTGCTGAAACCCGGCGCTTTCTCATCAGGGCCTTGAAGATGCTGAAAACCAAAACCGCCGCCAAATCCACCAAGCGGCATGGGAATATTCCTTTGTAGGGCGCTTTTTTTGGCGGGAAAAACGACGACTTACGGCCTTTCCCGCCTTTACTCAGGATCAGATATGGGGATTTTGGAAAAATTCAGGCTTACCATGGGCGCCGGGGATCATAAGGCCTTCTCCCTAATCTCCCTGACGGCGCCCTTGTATTTTCTCCTTTTCGCCCTGACCCGGAGTTATTGGGAAACAGGCCTCATGGGTCATTACCCAATGTTTTCCTATTACCGGGGGATACACCATGTCCTGTGGATCACTACGGCGGCCCTGGCCCTTATCATGGCGCTCCAGGCGTACACAGGCACGGAACCACGTAAGCTGATGTTCATGCTATTTGGCGTGACTTTCATGGCTGTCCCTGTGCTCCACTCCCTAATCACCGGAGTGCCCCTGGAACTCACCTACATCCATGGGAATTTTAAAACCATTGTCCGGGATATTGCCACCTTTTGCCTGCTGAACCCCCAAAATCGCCCCCTGAGCCTGGAAATGATGATGCTCGTGGGGGGCATCGGTCTGCTGGCTTATCTGATTACCGGAAGCAAACTTCGCGGATTGGGCGCCTTTGCCACCTCTTATCTTGTGGGCATTCTGGTGGCCATCCACTGGATGGGGCTGCCTTCCATGCCCGGGGCTGTCTTCAACATGCAAACAGAGTTCAGCATACACCCGTTCCAGGCAGTGGTGTATTCCCATTGGGCCATGGGCATAGTACTGTTTGCAGCCATCAAACAAGGACTTTTTGAAAAGGATTGGCGGGCCTGGATCCGCTCCTTCGGATGGGGCGCCGTTGCGTGGCTGTTCTATGCTCTGGCAGCCTCTGCGGCAGGCTGGTTTTCCACCACCTTTGATTGCCTGGCCACCGGTCTGCCCCTGTTCACAGCCATTACCATGGCGGTCCGCGTGCATCAGGAACCCTGGAGAAAAAGGGGCACGGTGGCGGCCTTGGGCCTGTTGTCTGTTTTGCTGCTTTTTCAACTTCTGGTGATGGGGCCCATTTATTTGGGAATTCATGAGCAACTAACAGGCCCTGGAACTGTCCGGTGGACTCTCTCACCCATGCCCGGATAAAACCCTGCTTTTTGTTAGACGGACCAACTATGCGACGAATATTTGCTTATCTCCAACTTTTCCGGCCGGACGCTGCCCTCATATCCTTTGCCACCTTTCTTGTGGGGGCGGAATTGGCAGGGGGGATTGATCTTTCGGATTTGCTGGCCGCTTGCTGCATTACCGGTTTTTCCACCAATTTTTGTTACAGCTTCAATTCCTGGGCGGATTGGGAAGCAGACTCCATTAACAAACCCCACAGACCCATTCCTTCCGGAAAGCTCTCTCCGCGCCAAGCCTTGGTCTATAGCCTGGTTCTGTTGGTCTTATCCCTTGTCTATCCCTTTTTTATAGCCAATTCAGGGCCGGTGCTTTTTGCCTACCTGCTTCTCCCGGTGTTGGGTTTCTCCTATTCCAGTAAGCCGTTTTCCCTCAAACTCAGGCCCCCCGCATCAATATTTGCGGTGAGTGGAGGATTGATTATTCCCATCATGGTGGGTTATTATTCAAACATAAGCACCCATGGGCCGGATTTGAGAATATTTTTTGTCAGCCTGTTCATATACTGCCTGTCCATTATTCCTCTGAAGGACATTGAGGACATGCGGGGTGATGGAGATTGGAATTTGTACACAAAATATGGGGGAAAGTTGCCTTACTATGCCCTTGCAGGTTTGGTTGCCAATGCTTTAATTATCCTGCTATTCCCAACGCCATTCCTCCTGAGGGGCGGACTATTGCTGCTCTTCATTTTCAGCAGTGTGCTTATCCTGTGGCACTTGGCCCATCCCGATCAAATGAGTCGCCTGTATAGGCGCATCATCCACATCGTGGAAATGGGGGGGGCCTTGTTTTTGGGTTGGCAGGTCCTATACAACAAGGGCATTATTTCGTTGAGTCTGCTGGGGGGGGGCTGATGAAATCCGAAGGGCAGGGCCCAATCCGGAGCATCGGCAGTGGAAGGAAATTCGAACGCCAGGTCTCCCTTACTGGTTCTTGCACCCAATGGTTTAATGCCCTGAATGACTGGCGAGAGAAATATCTTTTTGCCATCAATGCTTTGGCTCCGGCCTATTTTTTTATTTTTGTACTGGGCAGGGTTTATTTGGAAACGGCCGTCTTTGCCCCCACACCCTTTTTCTCCTACTACACTGCCTGCCATCACATGCTTTGGTTTGCAGGCACTTTTCTTAGCATCGTGCTGGTCATCCATTTTGTATTGAAAATACCCATAAAGGACCTTGTGATCCTATGCTACGGAGTAACCCTGACGGGCCTTCCCTTGGTGTATGCCCTGGTCACGGGATTGGAACTCCGGTTGACCTACCTCCGGGGAGGCTTTTGGGAGATTTTTACCCATGCTCTAACCTTTGTGTGGACCTACGAAGCAGACCGGGCCCTGACAGGCGAACTGATACTGATTTTTTTGGGTATTACCTGTTTGGGATATCTGGTTACCAAAAGCCTTGGACGGGCGATTTTGGCCGGAGTATGCTCCTATGCGGTGCTCATGCTTTGGGCGGTCCACTGGGTAGGTAAGACGCCCCACAAATACGCGGTTTTTTCTATCAGCACATGGATGGTCTCCAATTGCCTGATAGCTATCGTGCTGCTTTTTGCTTTCACTATCCTGATGGCTGTAGCCATATGGCGCGCCGGATTGTTATCCCGTGCCCGATCAGCCTGGATTAAGGCTCTGGCTGCTGGAGTTACGGCCTGGGCTGCCTTTTCCTGGCTCATGTGGAGAACCCAATGGTTCGTGCTTCCCTTTGACATTGCCGTTTCAGGCCTGCCGGTGTTCACGGACGTTGTTATTCTGACGGCCCTGCTCAAAGGACGTAAATGTGGAGTTTCCGTCCTTGCTCTTGGTATTATTACAGGGTTGTTTTTTATTCAGGTAGCGGTGATGGGGCCTGTCCTGGTCAGGGCGGAAGAAGGCCTGATCACCCATGGAGAATTGCAGAACAAAGCAAAAAGACTGGAGGCGATTTTTCCCGAACCACAAACCCCGGGCTTATGGGACAAATAACCCCAATTTAAAAATTGTTCCAAGGATAGGGTTTGACATTGTCCATTTAGGCTGATATAAGGGAGATAATTACCCATGCGTGTTCTTGCGTAAGGGGGAGGGGGAGTACAACAGCCCGTCACAATTGGCTTTTCCAAGTTGCAGAATTCAGGTACGATAATTGCTACACAACGGTTAGGTCAGTGCGCAACGTCTCTTTGTAGAGGCGTGAGTCCACGATTCGCCGTATAACCTCATAGACAAAAAAATTTACCGCCAGTGGAGGAATTGCCGTGCAGCCGGAAAGGCAACCAACAGACCAGGAAAGCAAAGGGAGCGCCGGAAGAGTCGCTTGGTCCCTGCTGGCCGTTTTCCTCATTGTCTTCCCCCTGATTGCCGTAGGGAGGATCATGGTGGCCACGGACGATGAACTGGCGGACATACGCGCCCAGGCTGTGGCGGAAATGGAAATCGACCATCGGAATATAGCGGTAACCTACCAGACTTCCTTTGGATGGCATGAAACAATGGGCCCCGACGAGCGGTTAGCATACAGTCTGAACTATGACTGTGCGGTCCTGAAGATCAATGCCCGCGTTGCCTTGAGGGATGTCGCGGGCGACTCCATAAGGGGGCTGAACTACAATGGTTTTTGGGGCGTTAACGACGGATGGGACATTTACGCAGACGCTCACGTCTTTGGGGATACTTCCGATCTTGGAGATGATGGTCAGATGATTATGAATGGCCTGAGAGTGGAACTGGCCTATGACGATATTGATAGCGTTGACCGGCGCCTTTTGTTCTTCCGTATGGGCACGGATGACCAGCGAGGCCGGTTCAGTGTAAATGGCGGTATGCAGTACCTGAGTTTTGACGGCATTCTGGATAGCAACCTGGAAGCAACCCTCTCTTGGCCTAATACCCAAACCGAACCACATATGCGCATGAATTACCATCGTCAAACTCTTGCTGTCAGACTGCCTTTTAGCACAGAACTGGGGTATCAACCCCTTACCGTCGTTAACTTCATGGATTTCGGAGTTGAAGGTAGCAGCGCCGGTCCCACGGACTTTTATGTTTCCTTGGCAGATACAATTACCGCTTGGAGAGATATCAATGGTAACAACGTCAAGGACACCGGGGAGGTTATCACCAACGACGGCCGGGCTTTAGGGCCGTGGAACATGGCCCGTAACACCATTCCCGGAAGAGGGCTTTGGATGCATTTTCAACGCGGTTCTATTGGCGCTGATGCCAGCCTGTGGTAATCTTTGTCCCACATGCATGATCTAAAAAGAGGTAACTACTGATGATGAAACGGCTGGTTACAATCATCGCTGGTGTAATTATGGTTCTTGCATTGGTTTGTCCGGAATTGGGCGTGGCAGGAATTGTGGCCGTAGACGATGAAGAACTAGCTGGTATCACAGCCCAAACTGGAATCAACTTGTACGGTTCCCTCAAAGCCACGGCGGGCAATCTGATCATCAGCGGTACAGCAGGCGGACTCAAACTGGGGGGATGGCGGCTGAACAATGCAACGGTCAGCACATCTGACCCTGCTAATAGCAGCCAAAGCGGATTCAGCCAGTGGGGGCCTTTTTCCTTTAATGTAGGCTACCAAAACTTAGGCCCAGGCAAGCAGCGGGCCGTGGGGCGCATCGGCCTGGACACCCGGGTGAACAACGACGCCCCTACTTGGATCTTCAAAAACATCCAAATGTGGATGGACGAAGACTGGAGCAGCTATGAAGATCCATGGCCCGCAAAAAGGGATAAGGAGGATAGCCCAGGTGCATATTGGAACTATGACTGGTCCAGCACCAATCCCCTGACAGATCTGGAAGAAGGCGTCTATGGCGGGGGCTATGAAAATTATTCCACAGCCAATCACAGCGAAGCCGGCTGGATTGACATAGGCGGCCTGTACCTCACAACTATCCACCTGTGGCAAACCTACCTGGATTTTTTCAATGACGGACAAACTTCCGCATCGCAGATACAAGGGTACGGCCAACTCAGGGGTACGGTGGAACGCGTCACTATCCAGTGGGGGCAGGCCTATCTGGACGGGGCAGCGGTAATCAGCAATCTCACATTCTGCCGCGATATCGGGGCTCCTGATGCTGATAACTTTATGATTCTTGGAGACGCAGCAGGCGGTCACCCTCTTGTCTGGGACCAGACTTCCAACTTTCGCGACAAAGAAGGCAACCGGATGTTTAACATGCGCATATGGTTTCCCTTTGAAGGCTCCCTATCATGGGACAACCTGGCCTTCCGCGACACCAGCTATACCCGGGAGGTGGGTGGAGGAGGGGGAGATAAATTGGACGCAAACGGATATCTAAACCTGGGACCCTTGCAACTTGACCATCTCAAAGGCCTTATTACCATTGATTTCCCGCAGCAGGAAAACCCGGCTGTTGACTGGTGGAATTATTAAGCGTTTGCCCATTCATTTTTACAGTTACATTCTAATCTGCTTCTAATCTTCCGGGTCTGCCAATCTCGTGCTATTTTTTGAAACAGTTATCAACCCATCTTAAAAAGTTGACCACGCCTCAAGGTCCCAATGCATAAAAAGGTTCTGTGGCCAGAGGGAGACAAGCCCATCAATGCGGGAATCCTGAGCGATGCCCGGGGAAGGCTTGTCAACGGTCGTTTAAAAGTAGGCCATTTTCGGTCGTGAGAATTGGGCCACCGTTACTCCTTCTCCGATCCTGA
>JAEINP010000111.1 GCA_016342355.1 Desulfatibacillum sp. | reverse complement strand
CGCTTTTCAATCATTTTCCCTGTAATTTCAGAAAATTATCCATTTTTTCACTCCAATATTCAACTGCGAAACTTTAGATTTTTATTGAGAATTTTTGAGGGGTGGTTTGATCATTTTCCATGGTTTGTCGGTGCCCGCAAAATATCGCTCATGCAATTTGTGACCGCATTTTACCGCCTGCATTGAACCCCGGGGGTGATTCCATTCAATGCAGCCCTGATCCGGATGCTGATTTCCATCAAATTGAAAGCATAAGTTGTACCTTATACGACCTTTTGGGCTTTTCCTAAATTTTAGCCCTAACACAAAAATCATTCTTTTGTGCTGATTCCATAACAATTCCACCTTAGATTTCACTGTGCCGTTACCCGGCGTCCCATTAACCTTTTATTGGAGTGGAGTTATGAGCCGTTCCATATCAGCTCTGGCCCTTGATGAAGCAATGCCTTCCCGCTCACAATCCCCTGTTTTTGCGGCCAAGGACAGGGGGGGCTATTGCCGCTTGTTGGATGTGGACCCCCGTTTTCCGGACTCCTTTGTCCAAAATCTTCCTTTCACGCCTGGAGACGCCACAGCAGGTACGGAAAACGAACTCCAGTCAGCAGTTGTAGGTAGGGCGGAGGGCGTGGATTTACCTCGGATTATCGCGGCCTCCAATTATTTGAAGAATATCAAAAAGCGAAGCCTTGCGGGGGAGACCCCTCAGCAATTGGTGACCGACCTGGAAAAATTTTTGGCGGACAATCCTTCAGGAGTATGGGAAAACAGTTGGGTGCGCTTTCCCAAAAGTGCCTTGAACGAAAACGCACTCCGGGTGTTTGAACAGGATCTGCTGGAGGATAAGCGCCACCCGGACGGCCCCATGCGCCGGGACGCCCACAAGTTTTTTTTCAACCTGGAAGGTAAGGAATTCGTGCGCCTTCCCATCAGTTATATTCTCAAGCTCGCTCTGGCCCAGGCCATTGGGGAGATGCCCTCCTCGCTGAACCTGGTCCGGGAACTGGGGCATCGCCTGATGTCCCATTTTTCCAACGACAATACGTCGCCCGAGACATTTTCGTTCCACACGGTCAAGCTGCGCACCCAGGACAAGATGGGCCTGGGCGTCGCCGAGGAAACCGGCCTGCGTTTTTTGGTCTGCCAGGCTTTGATCCAATACGCCAACCGGGGTTTTCAATTATTATTCCACGGGCAGGAAGCCATTCTCTATATGGCCCCCAATCCGCCCGTACGCCAAAAGAAGCTCAATGACCTCATCTCCGACGCTTTTTACAGGGATTTGTTCATGAGCCCGTGCCTATCGGGCTGGGACCGGGGAGAGGAAAAGCACAAGTACATGGCCCTGTGCCACCAGGTGCTTTCCCGCAGCCAGTTGAACGCGGTGGCCAAACTCCGGGAAGCCCATATTATCAACAACAATCTGGTGGTCCTGCCCAACACATCCAACGTGAGCCTGGCCAACAACGGAACCCACCTGAGCCTGGGCAGCGCCAAGCTGGGCAAGCTCCTGGGCGATCCATCCTCGGGCTTTGGGGCCCATGACGAAAAATTCCTGGGGGATCTGGCCATCAAGTTTTGCGAGCACTTTCTTCCCCTCTTTGTGGGATCGTACAGCGCCGCCCCCTATCGTTTGGAATTCACGGATTTTCACCCGGAAAAGGCCCTGGGCTATCTGCCCCATGAACTGGATTTCACTCATTTGCGCATGATCTGGCGCAGGTGGAAGAAAAAAGCCAAACTCAAGATACTGGGTCAGCCCTGCACGCCTTTCGGGCCGCCCTGGCTGGATCGTTCATTGAAGTCGATTTTTGGCCTGTCTGGGGATTTTGTGCCGGATTTCAGGCTCATCGATTATCTTGTGACCTTGAAGAGCACGGAGGAAAGCCACGCCCTGGACGGAACCCTGGACAACGACCTGCGTTTGAAGCAGGATTTGGACGCCCTGGGCGCTTTTGACGAAAGCATGAGCCTGTATCTTCTGTATAAGCCCAGGCAGTTTGACGTCATGGGGTTTTCGGGGTTTGAGGGCCGCCATTACAGCCTTTTTGAGAGCCTGTCCACGGACATGGCCCATGCGGCCAACCTCCAGACGCTCATCACGGCCTTTGCGTTCAAGAACATTCTTAACGGCAAGATTTCCCATGAGGATGTGCCCAGCGATCCCTTTACCGAAAGTGAACGCAGGCAGGTATTCTTTGGGACCGCCATTGGCATCCCCACTTTTTTTGTGCACAAGAAGACCAAAAACCGCTTTTTGCTCAGGATATTGCGGGAAGTCCAGGGGATGCGTTTCAGCCGCCGGTATCCAGGATACCTTCGGGTGCATAACCTGGAATACCGCCTGGCTTTGGTTAAGGTCCTCAACAGCGAGGCCCAGGACCTCATTGAGCTTATGGGCATGGAAGAAACCATGCAGGACCTGGAAGATCGCATTCGTTTTCCCGAAAATTTTTCCGCCGCAGGAAAGCTGACCAACGCCATCCTGGAAAAAGGCGCCGCCAAAAAGGCCATGGATCTTTCAGGCACGGAGTTCGCCCAGGCCGCGGAGGATTATTACCGGAATGATTTGCGGTTGAAGCACATGTGCCAGGCTTTTGATTTTTTGGCCAAGGACCTGGAGAAGATCGACGGCAAGGCCACCTTGGGCCGGGGCCGATATCGGGAGATGCTGCGGGCCATCCTGGACGGCGAGGGCGCGCTCCAGTTTTTATCCAGGGCAAAGCACGATATCCTTCACGGGGACGCCCCTGTGGCCGTGCTGGGGCGTTTCCTGGCCCTGTGTATCCTGGCGGTGGGAACCAAAATTCCTGAATACGAGAGAATATTGAATGAATCGGACGAAAAAAACGTGGAACGGCTCTTTTCCGCACCAGTATGTGCGCCGTGAGACCGGCCAGGTAAAAACCGAGACTTTGGTGGGCGATCTGGCCGTGCTGGGGCTGTACAATACAGCCCGGGAACGGGCCAACTGGCTTTTTCGAGCGCTTACCAGCGCCCGTGCATCCTCTGTGCTGGGCTTTTGCCATTATGATTTGCGGTTTTTCCACCCAGGTGGAGTAAGGCGTCTGGCCCAAAAAATGGGTGCGGATTTGGAAGAATGCGTGGACAACCCGGAGTTTTTCACCAATCCCCGGAAGTTTTTCGAGCGGAAAATCCGGTACTGGCAAACCCGTCCCATGCCCTCGACCGAAGGCGCCGTGGTTTCGCCTGCGGACGCCCGGGTGATTGTGGGGTCTTTGGAAGAAACTTCGTCCCTGTATCTCAAGCAGAGCCTTTTCAGCTTTGAGGAAATGTTGGGTGCGGGAAAAACCCATTGGCTGAACGCGTTCCGGGGAGGGGACTTTGCCGTGTTCCGCCTGACCCCGGACAAGTATCATTACAACCATGCCCCGGTTGCCGGAGTGGTCCGGGACATTTACGAAATCCATGGGGCGTACCATTCCTGCAACCCCGGTGCGGTCATTGTGGAAGCCACGCCCTATGCCAAAAACAAGCGGGTGGTGACCATTCTGGACACGGACGTTCCCCACGGGAGCCAAGCGGGCTTGGTGGCCATGATCGAGGTGGCGGCCATGATGATAGGGGACATTGTGCAATGCTACAGTTTCCGCAAATACGACTCTCCAGGGGAAGTGGTTCCGGGCATGTTCCTGGAAAAGGGGCAGCCAAAGAGTATGTACCGGCCCGGCAGTTCCACGGACGTGCTTTTGTTTGAGAAGGGCAGGGTGCAGTTATGCGGCGATTTGGTTCAAAACACCCTGCGGACTGACGTGCAGAGCCGTTTTTCCTATGGGTTCGGACGGGCCATGGTGGAAACGGAGTTATTGGTGCGGGAGCAGATCGGATGCGCCTGTCACGGGTAGGCGAAAACACACCTGCCTTGCTTTTTGTCGAATTGGTTTTGAAAGGAAAAACTGAAATGGCCCAATACGCAGACTATATTTTTATTTTAGGTCTGGCCCTTTTGCTGGCTGTGGTATTGGCCTGGGGATTTAAGAATCTTCCCGGGGCATCCTGGCAATTTGTGGCTGCGGTTCCCGGAGACAGAGATTCCCTTGGCAAAGGCTGGACCAGCACCAATTTCACCTATTATGGGCTTATCATCGCCTGCTCCGGGGCTTTTTCCGTTGCCCTGGCTGTTTTTTTGTTGGGCGCGGCTTCCGTGCCGGTCTGGTCCTCCCTGGCCGTGACGCTCATTCTGCTGGCGGTATGCATTCCCGCATCCAGGATTTTGGCCCGGATCGTGGAAAAAAAGAAACATACCTTCACCGTGGGCGGGGCGTTGTTTTTGGGCATATTGTTTATGCCCTGGATTGTCTGGTCTTTGAAAATGCTGGCGGGAGAGGAGTCGGGGATTGAAATCCTGCCTGTGTGCGCGGCCATGGCCATTGCATACGGGTTTGGCGAGGGGCTTGGCAGGCTGGCGTGCATTAGTTTTGGATGTTGTTACGGCAAGCCCATGTCCCAGGTTCATCCGATTATCCAAAGACTGTTGATGGGCAGGTGTTTTGTGTTTAGCGGTGAAACCAAAAAGATTTGCTATGCCTCGGGGTTGGACGGGCAAAAGGTGATGCCGGTGCAAGCCATGACAGCCACCCTGTATTGCGCCAGCGCCTTGCTGAGCACCTTTTTGTTCCTGCGCGGGCATTTTGGGGCTTCCTTGTTGCAGGTGCTTATGGTCACCCAGGTATGGCGCATCCTGTCCGAAATGCTTAGGGACGATTACCGGGGTGAGGGGAAATTTTCTGTCTACCAAGTGATGATGGTCATTACCATTTTGTATTCATCCCTTTTGCCCATGGTTTTTCCCGTGGGACATGCCATAAAGCCCTCCCTGGGATTGGGGTGGAAAGCCATCTGGTCTCCGGGCGTGATTCTTTCTCTCCAGGCCTTGTGGGCTGTCCTTTTTGTCTATTACGGAAAAAGCCGGGTGACCGGGGGGAGTATTTGTTTTCATGTGGTTAAGGAGCATATTTGATGAGCTGGACAAATAGCAGCCGAGTGGAAAAAAGCCCTGGTTCCCGGAACCAGGGCATTTTTGTAGACCTTATTCCTTGGGCTCGCCCATCGTCTTCAGGCAAATAAAGAAAACCACGGCATTGGCCATAACGCCCACGATGAGGCCGTCCACGCCCGAGGATTGCGCCACCCAGGTATTCCAGGCCCAGGTTGAGGCAATGCCTGCAATGGCGGCTGACATGAATACGCTTCCCCGGGCTTTGACTCCGAAAAAGGCAGCCACCAGCGGAGGCAGGATCACGGGAGCCCAGAAATTATAGGCGAACATGAGAATGCCCAGGATGCTTTTGATTTTAACGGCAAAGATCACCGCTGTAATGCCGGTGAGGAGGTTGACGCCTTGGGCGATGAGCAGGGTTTTTCTGTCGCCCAGGGATTTTTTCCTCAGAGGCAGGATCATGTCGCTCACCAGGCTGACGGCGGCGCCGTTCAGGAAGGAGTCGGCGGAGGACATGACCACCGAGATGATCCCGGCCACCACCAGCCCTTTCAAACCTATGGGCAAAGCCTCTTGGATCACGTAGGGTAAGGCGAGGTTGGGATCCAGTCCGGGATTCATGGCCAGGGCCAGGAGTCCGATGCACCCGGTGATGGCGAAAAATGGGAAGGAGAACAAACCGCTCCATAAGGTGCCTCGGGCAGTCTGGCGGGAGGTTCTTCCGATCATGAGGCGCTGCACGTAGGGCGGCACCAGGGTTTCGCCCAGCAGGAATGTGAGGAAAAGGGAGCCAAAGGCCATGAGCCCCATTCCACCAAGAGGGTTGAGGCGTTCGGCGGGCACGGCATGCAACATGGCGCTCCAGCCTCCTGCCTTGTCCACACCCATGAACAGGGCCAGGGGGATGCCTATGGCCAGGATGCCGAATTGCAGGATATCCGTGAACACCACCGCACGCATGCCGCCCACCGTGGAATAGGTGATGGCGATGCCGCAGCCTATGATTATTCCCCAAATCTGGTCCATGCCCAGAAACAGGTTGAATACATATCCCATGGCGCCTACCTGGGCGCCCAGGATGCCGGCGCATAGTAAAAAGCCGAAAATCCCCGAAGTCACTTGGGCGGATTTACCGTAGGACTCACCTATGATGCCGCCCACGGACATGGCTCTGGGAAACCTGGCCATGCGTGGAGCAATGATGGTGGCCACCAGGATTTCCTTTAGGCTGAATCCGTACAGGGCGAGAATGTTGACAAAGCCGATGGTGTAGACCTTTTCGGCGTTGCCCATGGTAAAGCCCCCGCCGATAAAGGAGGCGGAAAGGGTGGCGAAGACTACCCAGGAGCGGAAACCGCGTCCCGCGACGGAAAAATCCTCCAAGGTTTTCAGGCCCCTGCCGGACCACAGCCCCACGAAAAGAATCGTTGCCAGGTATAGCCCCATAATCAACTGGTCAACATAGTGCATGGACACCTCTCTCTTTTAGGTTGAAAATTTCACTATTCTACTCATTGCTTGGCCTGCTTTGTCAATAAAAAA
>JAEINP010000110.1 GCA_016342355.1 Desulfatibacillum sp. | reverse complement strand
ACCAGTTGCCAAATCAAGCCGGTCGGGGACGGCTCCAAACGCGCCAATCCCTGCTTTGCCTGCGGCCACAACGACTGTCTGACCCTATACTCGGACAACACCTTCCATTGTTTTTCCTGCAAAGAGTCCGGCGACGTGATCAATGCGGAAAAACTGATCCATGATCTTGGAAGCAACGGGGAAGCAGCCCATAGCCTTGCGGAAAAGTATTACCTGGACACCCAATCCTTCAAACAGACTCCCCAACCATCCAACCAAAAAAACAAGAAGACCTCCAAGGAGCACGAATTGAGCCAAACAAAAGCCTTCGAAATTCGGCGCATGGCAGCCGATTTTTATCATGCCCAGTTGCTTTCTAATTCCAAGGCTTTGGAATATCTGACTTTCCAAAGGAAGCACTCCTTGGAAATCCTTCAAGAATACCAGGTGGGGTATGCTTCCATAGACTTCATGGCCTATGCCAAGGCCTTGGGATATACCGAGGAGGATCTGATGGGCGTCGGTCTGGCCAGGACCTGGGGCAAAGGCGTGCGCCTGGTCATCCCACCGGGCGCCTATGTGTTTCCCCACCAGGGGGACGGAGATATCCAATTTTTCACCTTCAAGGATCCCACAGGAGTACTCAAGTTCCAGATCAAAAAGCAATTCAAAGGGCCTGGCTGGATTTGCTACGGCCAGGACGCCCTGGCAGGCGATGGCCCCGTGGTGATCGTGGAGGGAGAGAACGACCTGTTGTCCGTGGCAGGCAAGGGCAAATGGCCCGGGGTGATCGCCACCAACGGCAATTACAACGCCACGACCATCATGAAGCACTTTAAAAACGACCACCAGGGTCGAACCTTCTACCTGTGCTTTGACAATGACCAGGCCGGGGAAGGCTACGCCCGCAAATTCGCGGACGCCATCAACGCAGGAAACGGCCAGGCCTTCAAGCTGGAAATCCCCTCTCCACACAAGGACATCGACGAATACCTGCGTGAATCCACTGATCCGGAGACAGCATTCAAAGCGCTTGTGGACTCTGCCAAGACTCTTAATGGCATGTCAAATGAAGAGGAATATCAGCATGAGTTGATCAGATCCTTCAAAAACTTTGTGGCCCTGGGGGAGGATAGCCAGAATCGAATCCTCATCTTGAGCCGAAGAAATGGAAAGATCTACAAAACCACTACCAATGAATTGAAGTACGATCTAATGCTTCAAATTGCTGGCGCTGAGCTTATATCCAAGGTCGCCCGCAGGCGGTCGGATACCAAACTCACCTTCGATGATTTTAAGGCCGCTCTCATTGTGGTTGGATCTTCCGTCCAATTGGAGGAAGGGCAAATACTTGGTCAGGGTATTCATTGCACCAGCCAGGGTGAACTGGTGGTGGTTAATGGTTCTGAGGTCCGGGAAGGCGATGGCCGCAAATTCCGTTCCGTGGATGGTCCCCTGTTGGATGACAAGATTATTGATATCAAAAAATGCGGGCAGTGGATTGATCTTCAAAAAGTAGAGCATAAAATTTCCCAGATGACTCCTGCCCGGGGTGAGCAAATCATAACCCGTCTTGCGAATCTGTTCAACCAATGGGGATTTGCTAAGGATACAGATTCCGCTTTTCTTACCGGCTGGGTCCTTGCCCAGTTGGTACAAACGGTTTGGGAATGGCGTCCTCACATGTGGGTGACCGGAGCTCAGGGAAGCGGAAAAACACGTCTGATTCAATTTTTATCGGCCCTGGGCGGCGGCCTTTCTTTGCGCCATGAAGGCCAGACTCTTACAGAGGCTGGATTTCGCCAGAGCCTGGGTAACGACTCCCGTTTGTGCATGATTGATGAGTGCGAGCATTCTCTGGCTAGGGAGAAACTTATCGAGACTCTGCGAAGCGCCGGAAGAGGCGGAACAATCCATAAAGGCAACCCAAACGGACACACAAGCAAGTTCCTATGCCAACACATGGTGCTCCTGGCAAGTATTGAAATGAGCCTCCCTGGAGCCGCTGACAATTCCCGGTTTCTCACTGTTTGCACTAAAAAGGATCCGTCCAGGAATCCGAAAATACCCAGCCAAAAAGAACTGCAGGAACTGCGAGCGGACATGGTTGCTTATGCCCTATGGGCGGTTCTGGGCGCCAAGGAGCTTGTGGCAAATATTGGACGGTTTGAGGGGGTTGACAACCGTTTTGCGGAGAGCGTTGCCGTCCCGTTCTCCATGCTGGCAATGAGTAATTCAAATCCGGAAGGATGCCTAAGCCATGCTGTGGAAATCTATTTAAAGGAATGGAAAATGAACGAGGATGAACTCCCCTTGGAGG
This sequence comes from Desulfatibacillum sp., assembly GCA_016342355.1. Classification (GTDB taxonomy): domain Bacteria; phylum Desulfobacterota; class Desulfobacteria; order Desulfobacterales; family Desulfatibacillaceae; genus Desulfatibacillum. The sequence continues at coordinate 4,273 of JAEINP010000110.1, read as the reverse complement.
ACGAAGAATCCCTGTTGGAAAGCATCTTGTCTGCGCACATCAGGATTCCGCAAGAGTACAAGGATATGGATGGACAGGTTCGAATTATGAATGTGACGCGTACCGTAAGCCAGGTCATATCCGACGAGACGTACCCCATGCGCCAGGACACCCTGGCATCGTTCGGACTGAAAGTTTGCGATAAAGGCCTGCTTCTTCATCCGGCAACCGTATCCAGCCAACTGCTAAAAGGCGGCAAATGGGAAAGGTTAAAAATTATGCCTATCCTTAGCAGATTACCTGGAGCTCAAAAAAAGAAACGGGATATTGGAGAGAAACGTTGCCGAGGGATTCTCATCCCCTGGAATCTCATAGACCTGGAACAAGGAGCGGATGAATGAACACCATTTTGTTCCGTTTTGAGCCAAATGGTCCGCTGTTTGTTCCGGTGTTTGTTACGGAAAAAACACCTCTTACTTATTATTTATTATTAATAATATTAATATATTATATGAACACCATAATTAAATTGGAACATAGCGGAACACTTTTTTATGAATATATACCTATTTGGGTAATGATGCATGAAGGACTAACTCATTCATTGAAAAAATATATATGTCTCTATTTTCGAAAAATCGTGTTCCGTTGTTCCGTTCACCACAATAATGTATTTATTTTAGGATGTTATCTGCGGAACATAACACTCAAAATCCATGGGACGGTCTTGTTCCGTGTTCCGAAAGGGGGAGCTCCATGTCTTTTTTGAGAGAATTATTTCGCGATCATGAGGTTCAGGAGAAGGCGCCGGAGATCCCCTTGGAGCAGGAATCCAGGGCAAAGGCTGCGGCCCTATCCCCTGGGGATGGAATCGCCTTGCAAACCAGGACCAACCAGCTGAAGGAAGTAGTTTGTTCCGGGCCTGTCCAGGTGGTGCTGGGCAATGTGATAGAACTGGATGCAGGGTCGATCCCTTCCCTGGTCCGGGAAGAAATCCTCAAACGCCTGACCTTCGACAATCCCCGGTATTTCCAGGAAGCCCGGTTTGGTCGCATAAAACCCGGGACCACCCGATTCCTCCACTATGCCTGGAACCAGGACGGCAGGCTGATCCTGGCCAGGGGCTTCATGCATGAACTGATTCGGATCTTCCACGCCAACCGATTAAAATTTGAAATCCAGGACAAGACCGTGCGCCCTAATTCCTTTTGTCCGGAATTCAAAGGGGATCTGCACCCCAGTCAGGCCCAGGCTTTGGAATCCGCCGGGAAGCGGCGCTTTGGAATTGTGAGTGGCCCCAGGGGATCAGGCAAAAAGGTTTTGGCTTTGCGGCTGGTTGCCCTGCGGGGTGCGCCTGCCCTGGTGATCGTCAAGACCAAGGCAAGGATGTATCAATGGAAAGAGGTTGTGTGCCGGTTTCTCAATATGAGGCATGACCAGGTGGGCTTGCTGGGTGATGGGCGCCACGACCTGGGCGCCGAAATATTGATCGCTATTGACCGGTCCCTGTACCGGAATGTGGAGGATCTCAAGGCCCGGATCGGTATGGTGATCGTGGATCAATGCGACCAGGCCAACCTGAAGATCTTCACCGACGCGGTCATGCCCATGGAATCCGCCTATTTATTAGGCCTGGGCCGCTTGACCAGGAGGCTGGATGGCTTAGATGGCCCCATGCAGGCCTGCCTAGGCCCCTTCCTGTGTGAGCTTGACGGCCCAAGCCATTCCGGGGGCAAGGGGATGGTCGGGCTTTCTCTCAAAGTACGCAAGACGGGCTTTCAGTTCGATTACAAGGACAATTTTGGCGAACTTATGAAATCCCTGGTGCAGGACAGGCGCCGGAACGATCTGATGGTCACGGACATCCTGGAGAAGACGGCCGATCCCACTGCACGGGCCCTGGTGGTGTGCGAAAGGATCGAACATGCGGAGGCCCTGAAAACCTTGCTGGGCGCCCGCCTTGTTCAGGCGGCCGTGGTCCTGGGCAAGACCTCCGAAAAGCAGGTGGACGCTATTCAAAAGAGATACACCCACGGCAAGCTCCAGGTCATCCTGGTGACCCAAAAGAGCCTCCACAGGCTGGACACCAACCGGACCAACCATTTGTTCATGGCCTCTCCGATTAAATGCGGGGATCACCTGTTCCAGGCCATGGGCGCCCTGATGAAGGCGGCTGGCAAGAATGACAACCTGGTTATCCACGATTACCTGGATCAGCCCAAGGTGCTCCGGGCGTCCTTGAAACAGCGTTTGAAGTTCTATCGGTCCATGGGCCTGGCTCAGGAAAAAGCCCTGGAAATGGACGAAAAATGAAAAACAAACTCGTTAACTTTAGTATAAAAGTTAACGAGTTTTTGGAGCATGAAAATTGAACCTATTTGACAATAAATCAGATGGTTATACTGAAAAAATAGGCAGCGTTTGAAAAACAGGCCTTGATCACTTGTTAAGTTTTATATAAAATTAATATAAAACTTAACAACAAAGGAGACGCCAAACCATGAGCCCAAAAAATCCGAATCATCCGGTCAAGGGAGCCAAAATTAAGGTGGAACCCATTCGCAAGGAAAAGGACATCAAGGCCATCAAATCTCTGCTGGCTGGCAAGCCAAGGGACCTGGCCCTGTTCACCCTGGGCATCAACACCAACCTCCGGGCCAGTGATCTTCTCCGGATCCGGGTGGGCCAGGTGCGCGGCCTCAAGCCCCTGGACGAAATCGAAATCAACGAGAAGAAAACCGGCAAGCCCCGGAGGATCTCTTTAAATAAAGCCTGCATCGGCGCCATCAACCTGTTGCTGGCTTCCAGGGCTATGGAGGATACGGATCGGCTTTTCACAGGCCAGAGGGGGCCCTTGACGGTTCCGTCCGTGAACAGGCTGGTGAAGGGATGGTGCCGGGCCATCAACCTGAAAGGCAATTATGGAAGCCACACCCTGCGGAAGACCTTTGGGTATCATCAGAGGGTCCGGTTTGGGGTGGGCCTTCCGGAGTTGATGGTGGCCTTCAACCATAGTTCCCAGAAGCAAACCCTGGATTACCTGTGCGTCCAGCCCGACGAGGTGAGGAGCATCTATGCCAACGAGTTGTAGCCTCCAGGGATCAAGCCGGGTGCAGGCTCCGCCTGCCCCTGGCAATGCCCATGGGTGAAAACAAAAACCCCGGGACTGGGACTCCCTCCCCCCCTATCTACCTTGTGCGCATGGGATTTTTGAAAGTTTTTACCTTTGCCTGGCGCGGGAACTGGGCATATCACCCGGGGGCCGGGGGAGAGCATTGGGGTTTCAAGGGGCTGGGGCTCTCTCCTTGTCTTCCATGAGGGAGCCGTAAATCCATTCTATTCAACTGCACGGGTGCGCAGACATTCAGCACTCTACCGGGCCAAGAACCGATTGGCTAAAAAATTCTGAGGAAATGAAAATGTTTAGAAAAATTTTTTGGATGCTGTTTGGAAGAAGGACGCACCGCATTATGACTCTAAAAGAAGTCTCCCAAGAGTATGGGCTGCCTGTTGACTACTGGGATCTGCGGTTGCATGCCCAGGAAATCCGGTACATTCAGATCAACAACACCTGGTGTATTGATCGGATTGATATTGAGGATTTTCTCGAACGAATCAAAAGAGGAGGAACCCGCAAACCAACATCCTGTACAGCAACTAACTGATTCTATGGATAATAGTGACTTTTTGTCTGCCTGCTACAAATTTGAATATGGTAGGCAGACCACTTATCAACACCGCCAAGAACGGTAAGCTCCGTTCAATTTGAAAAAGTGAGGAAACATGAAAGTAACTGAACAGATCAAGAAGCGTTTTTACACTATCAACGACGTGGCTGAATGGGGCCCTTGGGCTCCCCAGACCATCCGTAACCTGCTTTCAAGCGGGACTTTTCCTATCAAGCCAAAACGCATTGGCCGAAAAGTGGTGTTCGACATCAAGGACCTGGAGACTTGGGCAGACAACTTGAGCGAAGACTATCAGGAGGCGGAGGCTTGAAATTCGCAAGGCCCTCCCCATCCCTAAGGCAACAGGCTGAGAGGGGGTGAAATTATGGACGGGCTGAACGCGGACGTTAAACGGCCTGTCCAATTATTTCAGGCCAAATAAGTCCCCAGGCATCCTATGGTAGCCTCGGGGGAGTGGGACTATAGAGGGACAAAACAAGAAAGGCGATGGATTTGAATCCGTCGCCTTATTCTTTAACTGCTTGATTTTATTTGGTGGGCCGTGAAGGAATCGAACCTTCAACCTTCTGATTAAGAGTCAGCTGCTCTGCCTGGTTGAGCTAACG
>JAEINP010000109.1 GCA_016342355.1 Desulfatibacillum sp. | reverse complement strand
GCCCACGCAAAAAGCTGCGAAAAGGCCCACAATGGAACCCGAGGCCCAGCCCCAGTCCTTGCCCATGGATATGGCCAAAGTAAAGGACCCGAAGCTGAAAGCCAGAAGCAGGGCGCCAGTCCAGTCAAAGGACTCTCTGGGACCCTGAGCCTGGCTTTCCTTTAATACGCGGGTTGCGGCAATAATGGCTCCCAGCCCAACCGGCAGATTGATGAAAAAAATCCAATGCCACGAAAGATGCTCCAGAATGAGCCCGCCCAGGGCCGGCCCCAAAGTCAGGCCCGAGGCCACAATAGCCCCGATCATGCCCATGGCCATGCCCCTTTCCTCCGGAGCGAAATTATCGGCGATGAGGGCCGGGGTGCATGCCATGATCATGGCTGCTCCCATGCCCTGGAGAGACCGGGAGGCTATGAGAATGCCTGCTGATCCGGCCATACCGCAAAGCAAGGACCCCATGGAAAAAATAAAAAGGCCCCGGGTATATACCCACCGCCTGCCCGCCATGTCGGAAAAACGGCCAAAGGGTAAGAGCAGGCACGATATGGTCAGGAGGTAGATGACAGGCACCCACTTGACCGTGGTAAGGCTCACCCCAAAAGTCCGTAGAATGGTGGGGAGCGCAATGTTGACAATGCTGCCATCCAGGGTGGACATAAAAATCCCCACTCCCACAATGCCAAAAACAAACCACTTTCCAAATACTGAATCCGTTTTCATAAGAGCACACTTGTTCATAGAACATGCCAAAAGGCAAATCTTCATACTTGCCAATAAAAAAAAATCCGGTTAATGTATAGATATTAAATAATCCGAACGTTCAAATCCTTGGCAAAACTGTTCAGCCTCAAGCGCTTTTACAAGCCGGTATAACCAGAACATAGCCAAACCACTATTGAAAAGGAGTTGCCCCATGGCAAAAAATTTCAAATGTTGGCCGGATGGTTGGCCTCAAACCCTCAATTATCCCCCGGTACCCGTATTCAAGCTGATGGACCAGACCGCCGCAAGGGTTCCAGACAGACTGGCTATTATTTTTGGCGGTATGGAATTGACTTATTCGGAACTCAAGAACCTGTGCGATCGATTCGCCAATGCATTGGTGTCCCTGGGCGTGGGAAAAGGGGATATGGTGGCTATCCATCTTCCCAACTGTCCCCAGTTCGCCATTGCCTATTATGGCACTCTGAAAACCGGCGCCGCCTTTACCCCCGTATCCCCCCTCCTATCGTCCAAGGAAGTGGAACACCAACTCAACGATTCCGGCGCCAAGGTATTCATCTCCCTGGACCTCCTGTATCCGGGCGTGGCCGAGGCCGTGGCAAAAACATCTGTAAAAAATGTGATCACCACCAGCATTGCCGATTGCTATAACGCCATTATCCAACCTCTTAAGCCTCTGGGGAAATATCCCGCGGTCGGAACCCTGGATATGGCCGAACTCCTGGCGAAATACCTGCCCGATCCCCTGGAAGTGGAAATCGATGTTGAAAAGGACCTGGCCCACCTGGCCTATACCGGAGGCACCACCGGGGTTTCCAAGGGTGTCATGCTGACCCACAGGAATGTGCTGTGCAACGTGCTGCAGTTTGCCTGCTGGTTTGCCGGAGCCCAGCTGGGGCGGGAGGAGGATGGCACGTTCGGGCCGGTGTACCCTCCGGGCGTGGACCCCAAAACAGACCGCATTGCAGCGCCGGACGCGGAAACCCTCCTGGTTGTCGTGCCCTGGTTTCATGCCATGGGAACAGTGGCCTATTTGAACAACCCCATTTACGGTGGAACCACCATGGTGGTCTTCCCCCGGTTTGATCCTGTGGAGTACATCACGGCCATTGGCAAATATAAGGCCACCAGCCTGGGAGGCGCTCCCCAATTGTATGTTCCTTTGGTCAACCTGCCTAACTTCAAGGACTATGACCTCTCCAGCATCAAAATGGCGGGCTCAGGCGCAGCGCCTCTGCCCGTGCCGGTCCTCAATCAACTGGAGGAATCCTTTTCCGGCATTATCCTGGAAGCCTACGGCCTTACCGAGGTCTCCATGGGCGCCACCAGTAATCCACCCATCAAGGGCAGTACGAAAGCCGGGTCCGTGGGGCTTCCCATTTTTGATACCGAGGTTATTATTGCCAATCCGGCAACCGGGGCCGAACTCCCCTTAGGAGAGGAAGGGGAAGTCTGTATCAAGGGACCCCAGGTCATGCAGGGGTACTGGAATAGGCCCGAAGCCACAGCAGACGTCCTCAAGGACGGCTGGCTCCGTACAGGCGATATCGGCCGGATGGATGAGGATGGGTTCCTTTTTATTACAGACAGAATCAAGGACCTCATCATCTATAAGGGCTATAACGTCTATCCCCGCCAACTGGAAGAGGTGCTCTATGACCATCCTGCCGTGGAAAACGCGGCCGTGGTCGGCAAAAAAGACCCGGACGTGGGGGAATTGCCCATTGCCTTTATCCAACTCCGGGCTGGCATGAAGGCTACGGAACAGGAAATTATTGAGTTCACCAATTCCAGAGTGGCGGCCTATAAGAAATTGCGCGGCATTGTGTTTGTGGGTGAAATCCCGGTGAGCGGCGCAGGCAAGGTCCTCAAGAGGGAACTGCGAAAACAATTGGATTGATTTCCACCCCCCATATGTTGTGCCTGATGCCGGGGAGAGCCCCCGTGCCCCCTGGCGTCAGGCAGACCCGCAACAATCATTTTTTCAAAGATTAAAACAAAAAAATTCGCATGCTCCACCCCCCATAGTAACGCATAGCGTCAATAAAAAAACCCCCTATGAGACGGCCCCAATGCCCGGAATTCACACAGTCCTCCATGACGCAAAAATTTGCCTTTATGGCGCTTCATAGCCCCCTCAACCCCAATATATTTGAAAAATCAGCTTGACAGGCACAATATGTAGTGGTACTCAAGATTCCACACTGAACGGAAATTGTTGCTTGAAATAAGGATTTCAATGTTTTCCAGTCCCAGGGCGTATTCCGGATTTATTTCCATTTAAACAGAAGGCTGTGACACAAAACGTCGGGAAAAGACAAGGCCGGGACCGGTTTGAAACAAATACATCGGATGGCGTGACTCCTGATATAAATCCTTAACACCGCCAAAAATAGCGAGCGAGGTGACCATGTTTGAACAAATAAAAAAGAGGGACGGCCGGATAGTTCCATTTGACGCCACTAAGATTACTTATGCCATTACACAGGCCGGCAAGGTCACCGGGGAGTTCACGGAAAGGGACGCCAAAAAGCTCACTCTGAGGGTTATCACCCTAGCTCACGAGTTGCGGCTGGGCGCCGTGCCTGAAGTGGAGGAAGTGCAGGATATCGTAGAGCGCGTGCTGTTGGATTCTCCTTATTACAGAAGCGCCAAATCTTATATTCTTTACCGGGAGCAGCATGCCCAGATTCGCCGGATCACCCGGGAGGACCGGATAGACCTGGTGGATCACTACATTGATCGCATGGACTGGAAGGTGAAGGAGAATAGCAACATGTGCTATTCCCTCCAGGGATTGAACAACTATATTTCTTCGGACATCACCTCGGAATACTGGCTGGGCAAGATCTATCCGCCCGAAATCCGCCGCGCCCATAAATCCGGTGACATCCATGTCCACGATCTCAGTCTTCTTTCCGTCTATTGCGTGGGATGGGATCTCCAGGATCTTCTTCTGGAAGGTTTCAAGGGGGTCGCGGGCAAAGTGGAGAGCGGGCCTCCCCGCCATTTGCGTTCAGCACTGGGGCAGGTCGTCAACTTTTTCTATACCCTGCAGGGAGAGGCGGCGGGGGCACAAGCCCTTTCCAATTTCGATACCTTGCTGGCGCCTTTTATCCGCCGTGACAATCTGGACCAGAAAGAGGTCAAGCAGGCTCTCCAGGAATTTGTGTTCAATATCAATATTCCCACCCGTGTGGGGTTCCAGACGCCTTTCACAAACATCACCATGGATCTCCAACCAGCGCCCACCCTGAAAGACGAACGAGTGATCGTGGGCGGTGAATATCTCGATGAAACCTACGGGGAGTTCCAGAAGGAAATGGATATGCTCAACAAGGCTTTTGCCGAAGTCATGATGCAAGGCGATGCAAAAGGCCGGGTCTTCACCTTTCCTATCCCCACCTACAACATTACCAAAGACTTTGACTGGGACAATCCCAACCTGGAACCGGTATGGCAAATGACGGGCAAGTATGGAATTCCCTATTTTTCAAACTTTGTGAATTCCGACATGTCTCCCGAAGACGCCCGCTCCATGTGCTGCCGCCTGCGCCTGGACAACCGAGAGTTGCAAAAGCGGGGCGGAGGCCTTTTCGGCGCCAATCCCCTTACCGGCTCCATTGGCGTGGTCACCATCAATCTGCCCAGGGTGGGATACCTTGCCAGTGATGAAAAGGAATTTTTGGAGCTTTTGGACATCCGCATTGAACTGGCCCGCCAGAGCCTGGAAATCAAACGCAAGGTGTTGGAAAAGTTTACGGAAAGGGATCTCTATCCTTACTCCCAGTTTTATCTGCGCAAGGTTAAGGAAGGCACAAAGAAATTCTGGACCAACCATTTTTCCACGGTGGGAATCATGGGCATGAACGAGGCCTGCGTGAACCTCCTGGGCAAAGATATCGGGACCCCGGAAGGCCAGGAATTCTCCGTCAGGGTCATGGACCACATCCGTGACATCCTGACAACCATCCAGACGGAATCCGGCGAGATGTTCAACCTGGAAGCCACTCCCGGGGAAGGCACTTCCTTCCGTCTGGCCATGGCCGACAAAAAACTGTATCCGGACATCATCTGCGCCAACGAAGATAAGGTCCGGGAAGGGGCTTCGCCCTTTTACACCAACTCCACCCAGTTGCCTGTGGATTATACCAATGACCTTTTCAAAACCCTGCAATTGCAGGATAATCTCCAGTCCAAGTATACGGGCGGGACAGTGCTCCATATTTTCCTGGGCGAGCAGGTGACCGAGTCCGAAGCCGTCAAAAGCCTTTTGAGAAAGATCACTTCCGGCTTCAAACTGCCTTACCTGACGCTCACCCCCACCTTTTCCGTGTGCCCTTCCCACGGATATCTGGCTGGGGAACTGCCCGAATGCCCCCGCTGCCATGAAGTTACCGAGGTGTATTCCCGGGTGGTGGGATACCTCCGGCCCGTGCGCCAGTGGAACGACGGCAAACAGGCGGAATTCGCCTTAAGAAAGACTTTTTCCGTAGCTTCCTGATCCGGGCGCCCCGGTTTTTCCGGGGGGCTTCGGTGACCACAGAAGGAAGAATGGAGGATGGCCCGGGGGGAGCCGCGCATGGTGATCTCTTACAGAATAGCCAGCGCGACTCCATCATTTGACAGATTCCAACGCGGGAGCGAACACCCGGTTCCATCACTGCTCCCTCCGGTGCTTTCCAGTCCAATAAAACAGTTTGCAAATAGGGAGACGGGAGCCTTGAAAAAGGCTCCCTTCATTATTCATGGTCTTTGGCGGCATTCAAGAAACTACGCTTATTGATTTCCCCGGCAGGGTGGGGTGCATCCTGTTCACCGCCGGGTGCAATTTCAAGTGCCCCTACTGCCACAATCCCGAATTGCTTTCCTTTTCCACCGCCCGGGTCATCAAACAACGATGGATTCTGGATTTTCTGAAAGAACGCATGGGCTTTCTGGACGGCGTGGTCATTACCGGCGGAGAACCCACACTCCAAAAGGACCTCATGGACTTTATGGAAATCATCCGGGACATGGGTTTTGAAGTCAAACTGGACACCAATGGCAGTCGGCCCCATGTCCTGGAGCAGATCCTGGACACGGGCCTGGTGGACTATATTGCCATGGACCTGAAAACCACCCCGGACCAATACGCCGGGATGGTGGAATCCCCCGTGGACCCGGAGAAAATCCGCACCAGCATTCAAACTATCCTTAATTCCGGGGTGGACCATGAATTCCGCACCACCTGCGCCTGGCCCATGATCGACCGGGACACGGTGTCCCGGTTGTCTGAAATGGTGGCGGGGGCGCACTTGTGGGTCTTTCAGGAATGCCAGGATACGCGCATGCTTGTTCCTGATTTCCTGGAAAAGGCGGAAATCGTCTACACCATGGACGATGTGGAATCCTTTGCGGCCCTGGCCTTGCCTCATGTGCAGGAAGTCCGGGTGAGATAGCCTGCTTGCGCCTTTATGAAGCCAAGGCCGCGCCTATGCGTTTGCTTTGCGCTTGATTTTTTTGAACCATGTTCATATGATACTCCCACCATAAGCGCCTTGACTTGTTAGTCCTGCTTTTTGTTTTTTGCCCCTCCTGGAGGAAAGGATTTCCCATGAATGCTCCGTCCCCGAAAAAAGGGCTGGTTGAGTCCCTCAGCACCCTGTTTGAATGGCTTGCAGGCTGGTCCTACGACCACCGGTTACCTGTCCTGGTTCTTTGTCTGGCGGTTTTGGGCGTCAGCGGTTATTTTTCCGTTCAGGTGAGGCAGGACAACAGCTTTGAAGCCTATTTTGACAGGAAAGATCCTGCCTACAGCACCTTTCTCCAGTTTCGCGATGATTTTGGCTCCGATGAAATATCCTACATCCTCTACGAGGCCCCGGATTTCGCCCATGGGATCTGGAACCTGGAGGTCATGAAAAATATCCGTGACCTTACGGCGGAACTGGAAGAGGAGGTCCCCTTTGTGGACAAGGTCAC
>JAEINP010000027.1 GCA_016342355.1 Desulfatibacillum sp. | reverse complement strand
GTGGCTGACGTGGGAATCGTGGGCGACATCCTGGAAATCATGCCCGAAATGACCGAAAAGCTCGAAGAAATGAAGGGTTAAAAGCTGCTTATGTTCCTGCCGTACAGCGGCCTGGAGCATGGATGCTTTGATAAATATTGAAAGGGTTCCGCTTGATTGCGGAACCCTTTCTGTTTTGTGTGCCAAACATGGCATGGATCTTATCCCAATAACGCCGCCGCCCCTCGACATATTTTGACGAACTTGGGCTAACAGAAATATTGACGAAACAATAACGCCCCTTCCAAGGGGGGAGGAAGGGACATTATTGTTTTTCTACACCTATCCCGACTTGTGCCCGTTGCGGGAAGCCAGGACGGCGGCCCCCAAAGCCCCCATCATCTGGGGGTCCATGGGCAGCATAGTAATTTCGGTTCTCAAGGTTTTTGTCAAAGCCTTTACCAGACCCTTGTTTTTGGAACAGCCCCCGGTGACCGTTATCCCGGGTTTCACGCCTACACGCCTGGCAAGGGTAAAAACCCTTTTTGCCACCGACAACTGGACTCCTGCAGCGATATCCGCCGGGGAATTCCGCTTGTACAAAAGGCTTACCAACTCGCTTTCGGCGAAAACCGTGCATTGGGAAGTGACTGGCACGATTTTCTTTGCCTTGAGGGAGAGTTCGGAGAATTCGTCCAGGGTTACATCGAACGTGCGCACCACAGCTTCGTAAAAGCGTCCCGTGCCTGCTGCGCATTTGTCGTTCATGGCGAATTCCAAAACACTGCCCTGGTCCGAAAGGGCAATAGCCTTGATATCCTGGCCTCCGATATCCACAATGGTTCGGATGGAATTGTCGCAAAAATGGGCGCCCACGGCGTGGCAGGTAATTTCCGACACGTTTTCATCGGCGAACGGCACCTCGTTCCTGCCATAGCCCGTTCCCACCAAACGGGCCAGGTCCTCCACCCTGTCCAGGCCTGGCACCTGTTGTATGGCAAGATTCAAAACATCCCTGCCGGTTATGATCGGATCTATCTTGCTACGAATGCAGGCGGAGGCAATAACCTCCCCATCCTTCAGGATAACTGCCTTGCCTGTAGTGGACCCCAGGTCACACCCCCCGAAATACTTTGCCATACAGCGTTCCTCCGATTGCTCGATATCAAAACAGGGGTTCTGCTTTCATGACGGTTTCCATAAAAGCCTCGGCCTGTTTTCTCATTTCAATGGGTGACACAATACGTGTGTCGGATAGGTCGTAGTTCAGGGTGAAAAGGGGGATTCCCCGTTCCCGACATTTCTCCCGGAACATACCGTTCAGGGCCATGGTGTTTTTGCATCCGATGTGCCCGGCCATCCAGATCATGTCCAGGGAAAAATATTCGTAGAGATAAAACAGATCGTCAAAAAAATTCTCCGAGGGTCCCCGGGTATGGCGGGCCATGGGGCCTTGCACAATGATTTGGGCAAGGCTTCTGAGCATGGTGTCGGGACTGGTGGTATCCACAAAAGGGTGTCTATTGTAGGAAAGCATATCCATAAGCAGGGCGATGCCGTATTTTTGTTCGGCCCAGACAAATAGCTCGGGAAAAATCAAGGTCGGAGGATTCCACAACACGGCGCGATAACGTTCTTCAGGTAAGGCCCCGCCCCCGTTTTCCATGATCTTTTTGGTCATGTCCAAAATATTTTTCATGGTGCGGGTGCCCCGGGGCTTGCCGGCATTGGCGATCATGTGGATGAGATGGACCAGCCACAAGGGTTCCCCGGCCATGGGGGTGGGCTTGCGGCGGATAAGCTCCCAGATTTCCAGTTCATACTCCATGGCCCTGTTTCTTTCTTCACAAACCTCTTTCATACGGTCCCAGTCCATCCTGCCCGGAGTGTGTTCCTCCAACCAGGCGATCAGGCGTTTGAGTTCGGAGACAAAGTAATCCAGGGCTTTGTCATTATAAAAATTGTAGGGGATATCCAGACGAAAACAGGGAACTTTCATCTCCCTTTCCAGGACCGTGTAGGAAGCCATGCCTCCGTCGCAGGGCATGTTGGATGCGACCAGGGCCGCGCATTTGGGCATCTGGCCGGCCAGGGCGATACCCATGGTGCATTTGGGCAGGCTGCATGTATCCGGAGGAATGCCTTCATTTTCGGCGATGTCGATGTATTTTTCGGCCCAGTCCGCTTTGACAAGGGGCACGGCGATACCCAGCATTTCAGCCATAAACGGGGCCAGGCCCATGCCGAAAAAAATCTCCGGTGGAATTAGATCCTCGTGGATGACCACCCTGTCGGGCATAGCGCATATGCCGTCGATGAGATCCCCGATTCCGCCAATGACTTCGGATATGGCATAGGCGTTCGCCTCCCGGTAGAGGCCGGAGCGGGTATAGGTCGCCATATCCAACAGGTTGGAAGATCCGCTAAGGGTTCTGAGCCAGTCCCAGCTGAAAATCTCCCGCATCTTGGCGGGGCCATGCCGTAACAACTTGGCGAAAGATCCCAGTGCTTCCAGTCTATATCTGGCGTAAACAGCCTTATCCGCCAGACTTGTGTCTGCTTTTTTCAGGTCTTGTAGTCTCATTTTCCCATGCTTTCCAAGAATGCCTGGATCCGGGTTTGCAACTGTCCTTCGCTGGACATGGTGTATTCCCTTTCCAGATTCAGTACCGGTATTCCTGCTTTGCGCAGGGACTTGGTAAGAAGGCCGGACTCCACCCCCCAGGTATCGCAAAACTTCATGGTTTGAAGCACCACGCCTTCGGCCCGGTATTCTTTCACGGCTTCCAGGAGCTCCTCCTCCCTTTGCTGGAACGACTCCATCATGCGGGGGCAACTGATATTTTCCAGGCCTTGCCTTGCCAGGGTTTCAAAAGGATCACCGTTTTCCGGTATGGGAGACAAGGCGGGAATGGAACCTGTGCAAGTGCGTTCGGCCACAACCAAGCCCCCGGTTTTTTCCATTACCTCGATGTAGGCAGGATCGTCGCAGTGGCTTCCAGCTAACAGTAGCCGCGCCCGGTAACCCGTGACGCCCTCGCTTTTCCCGAGGGTGTCCCTCAATTCCCCAAGCTGATCCATCAAAAGATCCTTAGGGGAACTGCTAGTTGCGGCCAAAAGGGTTTGAAACATGGCGCCGGTAACGGGAGGGTTGTCCTCCATACGCATGGCGCTGATTTCCCGCATGAGTGTGAGATACTGGTTGTGGACCTTGATGGCTTTGGCCAAGGCCTGGTCCCCGGTATCCACCCCAAAAGCCTGGGACAGGGCGTCCGCCAAAATCCTGAACTCGCTGGCCAGCCATTTTTCCGCAGCCTCCCCGCTTCTGTGGGGCAGATCCACGATATGGTTGAAGGCGGGCTTGTTTAAATACTCCAAATTGTCGTAAAGGCGGCGCAGGTGGTCACAACTGGCAGTGAATACCCAGCCGTCTATGGAGTCAAAAGCCCACTCCAGAGCCAGTTCCAAAATACTTCGGGTGTAGGAGCACAGGACCGAAGACATATAGGTGTCCGCCATGGGGGTGCCCACCACGTTGGGCGCCCGAACCCGGATGGGAAACAGGCCGTCCACGGACAAAAGGGGCTGGGGTACATAGCTGCACGTGTAGGCAATGGCTTTTCTGCCTTGGGCCTGGGCCTGGTCCACAAGAGTATTTACCGGTTGGTCAATAAGTTGGCAAAAAAAATCCGGTATGAAAGGTTGTTTCATGCAAGGCCTCGAAATTGTTAATGGTTGATGAGTTTTTCCGCCACTGACCTGGCTGCGGCCAAGGCGGGATTCTCCGGCGGCAGATCCCACAGGGAGCGGCCCTGGCGGTCAAAGGATCGCACTTGGGAGTCTTCGGGGATGATCCCCAAAAACTCCACGTTGGGGGGCAGGTCCAGGTCATCCACCCTATCGACCCGGTTGCCGATCACTCCCATAATGGCGGGGTCCACCATTTGGGTTATAAGTTCTATGGTTTGCACACTGCGGGAAGACCCGTCCGACAGGGCGATCACCCGGGTGACGCTGCGGGTCACCTGTCTGGCGATTTGTTCCAGGCCTGCCTCGGCGTCAATGAGTACCAGGGAAAAAGGTTCGGCCAGGAGGTCAATAGCCTCCCTGAGCAACGTATTGGCAGGGCAGAAGCAGCCTTGGGCTTCCATACGGCCCATGGCCAACAGGGAATAACCCGGCCCCTCCACCAGGGCCTCCATAACCAGGTAGTCCAGGTTCTGGGCAAGACGGGTTTTTTCCGAATCCCCCGCCCCCCGGGCCGCGGCAATGAGTTGATCCCTGGCGCTGGCCAGAGTTTTTTCCGCCTGTTCTCCAATGGCCGAAACCAAGCCGCCCGCCGGGTCGGCATCAATAAGCAGCACCGGACGTGGCCCCAGATCCAAAAAGGCCCTTGCCAGCAAAGCGGATACGGCGGTTTTTCCCACTCCGCCTTTCCCGCAGACTGAAAAAATCGGCTTTGAATGATTCCTTGGGTTGGCCATACCTTTTTATTTCCCGTCTTTCCGCTGTTTGCGCCTGCGAACAACCACGTCCCGCAAATTGTCGCAAACCGGTTTTTCGTCACATTCTTCGCAATTCAACTCGCTGCACTCAATGGCGCCGTCCACTCCCAGGGCCAGTTTCTTATGGCGCCCGGCCAGGACCTTCGCCTCCGTGGCAAGGGGCTCCAAAGACGCCACATCCTGCCTGTCCAGAGTGACAAAAATCGCCTCGGCCCGGATCACCCCCTGAAAATCATCCGAATACGCCTTAACAAGCGCGGAGCCCACAGTATGGAGGTCCAGGCCTTGGGCGTATTGTTTGCGCCCCACCCGAACCCAGAGCCTGCCTGGAACGGAGCGCACCATATACCCTGGAAGGCGATGCATAAGATATTGGGTGTTTTCCAGGTTAAAGGGGTCGGGCATGAGGTTTCGGTCCAAGGCAAGGAGAACTATCTGGGCAAAGGCTTGACGGCTGCCTGGCTTCATCGTTTGAAGGTCCGGCCCTGCCAAACTGACCCGGCCGTGTTCCAGGAGGCTCTTATCATAAGTGGTCAGCACCATGGCCTGAGACGCCAGGGAAGGGTGTCCCAACTCAACATGCACTTCCTCGGCAAGGATCACCTCGGGTTTACCCTTGCCCTTGGGGGCAAAGCCAAACTTCCCCTCCAATACGGAATCAGTCACTGGCGCATTATGGACAGCTACCGACTCCCTGTGCTGGTCCAGGAATTCCCGCGCCCGGGCAATCAGGGGCGCCATGTCCACCGCTTCTATGGGTTGGTCCGGAGTGTTTGGCTGGAGAGCCGGGGCTTCTTGCCCCGCATTGGCCTGATTTGACGCCATTGGCATTTTCCCGGGGTGGCCGTCCTTCAAACGAACGGTCGATATAAAAAAGGATTACAAAAAAACTCGGATGGTTAAGGCATACATTTGACCGACTGGTTAAAAATATAACCCAAATGACGCGGTGAGTCAAGCGAATGTTTCAAGGGAGCATCCTCGAATGCTTAGTCCCAAATAAACAGCTGTGAAACTGCACAGCGCGCCGCCGGTCAACAGGCCCGCAATTGCATTATACTTCGATCCATGCCTTGATTTCCAGCCTGGCCAATACCCCTTAATCAGGCAGCCCGGGGAAAATTTCTGGGTTTGGGCCAGGGGGTCGGGACTATGGGCTCCAATCCATGGGCGGCCCGTGCCTGGTCGCATCGGGGATTGGAATCGCCATTTTCCCAGGACGGCACAAAATCCCTACAAGCCGAAGCCCGTCTTTCGTAAATACTGCAATGGACTGATTTTCCAATTATTCCCATGAGGGCGGAACACCTTGGAGGAAGATCGTTGGTTCCCTTGATAACCACAAAAAAATCGTTCAGTTTTTCGCACATGTCCATGGGGATGCCGCCGGGCGTTGCCTCGTCAGTTTCCCCCCAGTAAATGGACGCCCGGAAATATGCACAGCACGCGCCGCATTCGCAACATGAATTTTTTTCTATTTCAAACATTTATCACATTTTCCACAAGGTCCGAACCACGCCCCGAGCTGCAGGACGGCGCAATATAAACCCATGGTGAAAAATGTCAATGCAAATTGATGGGGCTGAAAATGTCTTCCGTGAAACTGGTGGTTCTTCTGTCCCCGAGCGGGTTTCCCGGGAGTGGGATATGCTCCCAGTCACGTTGAAAAAGAATATGAAGATAGAGCTTGACGCCCGGCGCTCCGTGTGTAATTATTGTATAAGATGTTGATATTATTATTTATACTTAATAATTTATCACTTCTATTAGCCCTATCTGAGTATATTTGGGATGCATGCGCGCCAATGTTTTTAACCCCAAGGCCCTGCTTGCAGGGAAAGGAGGCGGCCATGGAAACCATGAAACTATCCCTTGTTAACCGCGATCAGAAAGTGGTGGTAAAGACCGACCTGGAAAACGGGTCGCTCGGTAACGAATTTCTGGAGTTTATGCGCAGTATGCGGGAGGAGTTGGTGGGTGCTGAAAGCGCCACCCTGGAAGTCATGTGCCAGGGCGGAGATTGCCTGACCTTTGAGATTGGCCGGTCTATATAGTGGCATTTGAAGGCAAGGGCGGGACACATAGGCTCCCGCTTGCCTCAATGCCAGACAGAAGCCATGTCAGAAACAAATTTTTCCTGTCAGTTTGGCTTCAACTGTCCCGGCTGACGGCGAAATCGGTGATTTTCAAGAGCACGTCTTTTTCAGGACTTGGGGGGAAGATGTCCAGGCATTGTTTGGCGGCGGCCACATGTTCCCGGGCTTTTTGGTTGGTATAATCCACGCCCCCGGAAAGAATGATCCGGTCCACCACATAGGAGAAATCAGCGTCCGTGGCCTGCTCGTCCAGGATTATTTTTTCCATGGCAGGGCGGGTTTGGGAATCGGCTTTTTCAAGGGCGTAGATCAGGGGCAGGGTCAGCTTTCCTTCGGCCAAATCGGTACCCACGGCCTTTCCCGTGATTTTGGGGTCAGCCACGTAATCCAGGAGGTCGTCGGCCATTTGAAAAGCAATGCCCAGGTGCCTGCCGTATTCACTGAGGGCATGGACCTCGGATTCCGGAGCATCGGCCAAAAGCCCACCCACCTGGCAGGCGGCGGAGATAAGCACGGCGGTCTTGCGGTAGATCACGTCCATATATTGGTCTTCGGTCAGGTCCAGGCGTTTTTTATTCAGGAGTTGTTGGATTTCGCCTTCTGACATGACACCCGTCACATTGGTGATCACTCGGATAATGGGCAGCTTGCCCGTATCCGTGGCAATGGTGCAGGTGCGGGACAACAGGAAATCCCCCACCAGGACGACAGTTGCAGGGTCCCAGATTTTGTGGGCCACGGTTTTGCCGCGGCGGGTATCGGCACCGTCCACGATGTCGTCGTGGAGCAGGGTTGCAGTATGGAGATATTCGAAAATGGTGGACAGGTTGACTTCCTCCCCGTTCCTGCACCCGCATAACCGGGCGCACAGCATCATGAGCACCGGGCGCAGGCGTTTGCCTCCTGCAAAAAGGATGTGGCTGGACACATCCCTCACCAGGTCCAGGTAGGGATTGAGGTTGGATTCCAGGGCCTTTTCGATTTTCAAAAGGTCTGTTTCCACAAAATCGAATATTTCTTGTTTAAGGCTCATTATTATTTCCCGGGGATCAGGGACTTATGTTTCTCCTGCCTCCCTATTCAATCTTCCGTTTCCGCTAAAAGGTCGTAGACATCCGCCCCGTGTACGCTCACCCGGATCATTTCTCCGGAAACAAGGCCTTCCCCCTGGATCAGGGTGACGCCGTCCACATCCGGGGCCTGGAGGCAGGTCCTGCCCCAGTATGGATAGTCCGGGTCGTCGCAGGGGCCCTGGATCAAGGCTGTGTAAATCTTTCCCACACGGTCCGCGTTGTTGTCGAGGGAAATCGTGTTTTGGGCGTCCATGATGAATTCCTGCCGCTTCAAGGCAACTTCTTCGGGAACATGGTCCGGCAGATGGTGAGAGGGGAGTTCTTCGGCATCGGAATAGGCGAAAACTCCAAGATGATCGAACCGCACCTCCTGGACAAAATCCACCAGAAGATTGTAATCCTCCTCCGTCTCCCCTGGAAAACCTACCAGGGCCGTGGAACGGAGGGCCACGTCCGGCACCTGAAAGCGAATTTTCTCAAACAGGCGAATCATTTCATCCCGGGTATTCCGGCGTCCCATTTTTTTTAAAATCCGGTCGCTGCCGTGCTGCACTGGCAGGTCAAAATAGGAGCAAACCCGCGACTGGGAGGCCACGGTGTCCAGCAGAGCGCCCGTGACCCGGTTGGGATGCCCGTACAGGAAACGGAACCGGCAATCCCCGTCCAGGGTGCAAAGGTTGTTTAGAAGTTCCGCCAAGCTGGACTGATTTTGCTTGTCAAAATCCAGGCCATAGGCCGTGGTATCCTGGGCAACCAGGATGAGTTCCTTGGCGCCCCAGTTAACCAGGTTCCGGGCCTCCTCCACAATATCCTGCAACGGACGGCTTCTCCATGCGCCGCGCAATTGGGGAATCATGCAGAAGGTGCAACGGTCCGGGCAACCTTCTGAAATTTTAATATAGGCCATGTGGGGGGTGCTGCATATTCGGGGAGATCCAGCCTCCTGCAAGGGGGTCAGGGAGGGGTCCGGGACCTGGCACACAAACTGGCCCGGCTGTCTCAGCAGGGAAACCAAGTCATGGTGCGCCCCCGGCCCCAGCACAATATCCACCTCGGGCAGGGCTTCCTCCAGATCCTTGCCGTAGCGCTGGGCCATGCAACCGCAAAGGACCAGCCTTTGGCATTCGCCGTCTTCCTTGTATTGGGCCATCTCCAGGACAGTGTCTATGGTCTCGTCCACGGCAGCCCGGACAAATCCGCAAGAATTGACGATGATGATTCCGGCTTGGGCAGGGTCCTCGGTAATGGCAAACCCGGCCGCAGCCAGGTTGCCCAGGATCAGTTCACTGTCCACAAGGTTTCTGACGCACCCCAGGCTGACAAGGTGAACGATTTCCTGGTTTTCAACGGGAGTACTCATGAGTATCTTTCGGGGCAAAACCCCAGGTTAGGCAGCAGTATCTTCCACCGGGCCTCCCAGAGCCGGGGACAGGATGTCCCACAACCAGGGGAAACGCCACAGCAGCAGCGCCAGGCCAACAATAATTTTGAGCAACAGAAACACAAGGAACAGGGTCATGGTATTCATTACCTGCAAATCTCCTTTAAAAGACATAGGCGCATCGCCCTGAAATGCCTCCTGCCCTTGCAGACAGCTTGCAGACAGAATATAAGGCGAACTTCCAAGGTGTTGTATATAGGAAGGATTATCATTCTGTCAACACCGCCTTGCAGCAGGAGACATTCCCTTTCTTGACACAGACCCTTCCTAACCTTATTATTCTAAAAGGCCCGGGGAGTTATTGGAAGACCCCTGGTCGCAAGACCGGGCGTAAAATGCAGGAAACAGTCAATAAGGCTGTAGAGCCATTTCCCGGCCATCAATTGTTATGTATTTTCAATGAACTATGACAGGTGGATGAATATGGCGGAAAAGGATTATTATAAGCTGTTAGGAGTGGCCAAAACAGCCACCAAGGACGAAATCAAGAAGGCCTACCGTAAGTTGGCCATGAAATACCATCCGGACCATGCCAAGAGCAACGACAAAACCTCCGAGGACAAGTTCAAGGAAATAAGCGAAGCCTACGCTGTGTTAAGCGACGATGAAAAGCGCAAGGAATACGACACCTACGGCACCGAAGGATTCCAGCAGCGTTTCACCCAGGAAGACATATTCAAAAACTTCAACATGGGAGACCTCTTCAAGGAGTTTGGCTTTGAAAACAGTACATTTTCCGGGGGAAGGGGCGGGGGGGGGCGGCGTTTTTCCTTCAATACGGGAGGCGATCCTTTTGGCGGGGCAGGACGTTCCTTTCAGACCAAGGGGTCGGATCTTGTATATGAGATCCCCCTGACATTGCGGGAAGTTTCCGAAGGGGCGGCCAAGACGGTTTCCCTGGCGCACAAGGGCCGCCAGGAAAAAATTTCTGTCAGGATTCCCAAAGGCATGGTCACAGGCAAGAAAATCCGTTTGGCAGGAAAGGGTGAAGCCAGCCCCAACGGAGGTCCGAACGGTGATTTGTATATCCAATCCAAGGTCATTCAGGACCCCGTGTTTGGCCTGGAGGGACTTGATGTTTTTATCAATAAAGAAGTCAGATGGACCGAGGCACTCATGGGAACCAGCCTCAAGGCGCCCACCCTGGATGGCGCCGAGGTAAACATGAAAGTCCCCCCTGGCACCCGGCACCAGACCAAGTTGCGTTTGCCCGGATATGGCCTGCCTGAGATGGGGGGAAGCAAGAAGGGAGACCTTTTCGTACGAGTACTGGTTATCTCTCCTGCGAAGCTAACCGACAAGCAGATAGAACTATTAAAGGAACTTTCGGACACCGGTCTGTAGTCCTTCTCCTGCCAATCAGGCGTAGTTCTTCCTGCCCCGGGTTGCCGGGGCAGGAAGAATCCATTCAATACGTTGACACCACAGCGTTTTTATTGTATGTCAAATCAAATTGTTTTGTGTTTTAAACGCAAAAACTCCTTTACAATACAACACAGATGATTTTTGGGGCATATTTATGGCGCAATTAACCCCGCTTCTTTCCGCCCAGGATATTGAAGCAAAGGTGGCTGCCGTGGCTCGTAAAATCTCCCAGGACTACAAGGATTCCGAGCTTGTGGTGATAGGAGTGCTTAACGGAGCATTCATATTTATGGCCGATTTGGTGCGGCACATTGAAAAACCTGTTGGCGTGGATTTTGTCCGGGTTTCCAGTTATGGATCCGGCGACACCTCATCAGGCAAGCACCGGTTGACCAAGCCCCTGGAAATCGACATCAAGGGAAAGGATGTCCTTATTGTAGAGGACATCGTGGATTCCGGCCTGACTATGGACTTCCTCAAGGCTTACTTCCAAAACTTCTCTCCTCGCTCCATAGAAATTTGCGCCATGATTGACAAAAGCCAACGCCGAGAGACGCCTATCTCCATCAAGTATGTTTGCCACAAGGTAGAGGAAGGCTTTCTGGTGGGCTACGGACTGGACTTTGACGAAAACTACCGGTCTCTTCCGGGAATTTATACTTTAAAACCCTAGCTGACGGGGAAAAGACATGATTGCCACATGCCTAAGATGCGCCTTTTATACTGACACAGAACATAGCACACGGCTTTGGGGCCTGCCCAATACCTGCTGCCCGGGTTGCCATCGCTTCCATATGGCTGGCGAGGGCGGAGGGGGCAAATCCTCTCCCGGCAGCGGCGGAGATCTTTCCCTGGATGCGGATTTGGATCTGTCTTCTTTGGACAATGACCTGGACATGGATCTTTCCGGCCTTGAAATGGATTTGGACGGAGGCTCCGATTCCGATGCATTGGCTCAGGGGGGCGCTCAGGGAAGAGCCCAGGCCAATACAGACTCCTTGGATGTCTCCGACCTCGCCTTGGACAGGCCAACCCAACCCAAGTCTTTGGGTGAGGACCTTCCCGACCTGGACACGGATCTGAATTTTGGGGACTCCTATACCCCCGATGAAGATACATTTGACCTGGATGTGGACCTTCCTGAATTGGAAGATGACTTGGGCACCCCTGAACTGGAAGACCAACTGGCCGAAAATCTGGCCTTTGTGTCCAAGGTCGTTCCCGGACCCAAGGCGACAGAAATAGATTTGCCGGACCTGGAAGATGAACTGGGAGACCAGTTGGTGGAAAGCGTAGGAGACCTCAATGCCGTGGAACCGGATTCCGACTTTTCCAGTCGGGATGATGGCCTGGGTTTGCCGGAACTGGACATGGTTCCGGAAGACAACATGGCTGGCGAAGATATTTTAGAAGAAGTGGGCGATGAGTTAGACAAGGAATTGCCCGAGCTGGACATGGGCCTGCCGGACATGGAAGGAGACACGGCAGACGATTCGGCTTCCGGCTTTTCCGAGGATGACGCCCTGGAAATTCCGGACATGGATATGGATCTGCCGGACATGGATTCCGCTACTGATTCTCTATCTGCCGGCGGCCAGGACGCCAATGAATTGGGATTGCCTGACCTGGATGACGCATCCAATGACCTGGAAGAGCAGGATCACGACTCCAACGAACTGGGCCTGCCTGATTTGGATGATATTTCTAGCAACATAGACCTCCAGGAAGCCGATAATGATGGACTGGGATTGCCTGACCTGGAGGGTATTTCGGAAGCCCAAACAATCCAGGAAGGAGAAAGCCTGGATCTGTCAGATCTGGATTCCATGCCTGATGGCCTTGACGCACCTGACGATGGCCCGCTAAACCTGGATCTTCCTGGCTTTGATGATCTGGAAGATGATCTGGCAGCCGGGGCGCCCCAGGAAGTTGATGAACCTGCAGATGCCCTGCCTGAACTGGAATTAGGAGACACAATGACCATGGACATGGAAGGCGTTAAGGAACCGGAAGTTGCTGCGGATTCCGCTGATTTGGATGTGGATTTGGGTGACATGGATACCTTAGAGGACCTAAAAATGCAGGATGACGACGACGAGTCTACTGGGGACCTGGACCTGGAACTGGAACTGGAAGACATGGGATCTGCCGAGGACTCCACGCCCCTCCCCCTTGAAGACTCCACCAATGACCTGGAATTGGACTTGGACAGCTTTTCCGACGACGGAGAAATCACCGCTCCTGGTGACGTTGAAGACGCCGATGACCTGGGACTTGGGGAAATGGACCTCACCGAAGAATTGCTTATTCCGGACACGGAAGATGATTCTTCAGGCCTTGGAGAGGATTTCGATTTGGAAATTGATGACCTGACAGCAGGCACAGGAAAAGCGCCTGCCAAGAATAGTCCGGTATCTGACTTGGATCTGGGGGATCTGGAAATGGAACCCGAGGCAGAGTTGGAAATGACTGAAGAAGAAGCAACAGAAGAAATGTCCATTGATTTGGACAGCTTTGATCTCACCATGGATTCCGGCGCACCCGAGCCCACCTCTCCCCAGAAAACCGGAGATGAAGGCATGGACCTGGATTTTGATATGGATATGGACGGGGACAGCCATAGCGATGACGGCGGCATGGACCTGGACATTGATCTGGAAGGCGAAATCGCCTCGGACGGCTTGGAAGTCCAGATGGTTGATGATGATGAGCAGGATGTGGACATGGAGATAAACGAAGATACCGATGATTTCCACGTGGACGCCCCCATCGGAGATGCCATCCAAACCATGGAATTCACCCGGGAAGACCGGGGTATAGAAACCATGGAAATGGAACCGGGAGACACCATGGAATTGCCTGCCGAGGCCATGGACGCAGGTTATCAAAACGCCGGACCGCCACCGCCGCCCCTGGATGACGATGAGGATGAGGAAATCGCCCCCGTTTCTCCAAAGAAAAAGGGCGTCAGCAAGTTCCTCATTTTTGTGCTCCTGCTGCTTATTCTGTTGGGAGGAGGCTTTGCAGCTGTTAAATACTTGGGAATTCAATTGCCATTTGAGATTCCCTTTGTTTCCGAATTCCTTGGGTTGGAAAGCCCCAAACCCCAACCGGCGGCCATGCCCACCCCGGTAAAACCTAAGCCTGCGCCCCAGCCCGTTCAGCCAAAACCCATGGTTGCTCCAAGGCCTGAAACGGCCATGCCTGCCCCGGCAGCGACATCCCCCGCTATCACGGGCCAGATTAATTTCGGCCCCTCTGAACACCACTGGGTGCAAGGTGCGGACGGGCAATGGATGCTGGTAGTCACAGGCCAGGTGGAAAACGGATATAACGCGCCTTGCAGCTATATTCGCCTGAAAGGCATCCTAAAGGATGCCAACGGCGCCACCCTGACCCAGGTTATGGTCTACGCCGGGAACCCCTTGAGCGATGCCCGGTTGGCAAATATGTCCCAGGCAGAGATCAAACTATCCATGTCCAATAAAGCTGGTGTGCAAAATAGTAATTTAGGTGTTGCACCCAACGGAGTTTTGGAATATACAGTGGCCTTCTTCAATCCGCCTGAGGCGCTGGATTCGGTGGATGTATTACTTGCCGGAGCCCAACCCGGCCAGTGATTGATTGTTTTTAAAATTTGCAGACAGAGATGAATTTTCCGGGTTGACGCCGGACAAATCACGTGGTAAAAGCGCTTTCTCTGTTTCGGCGATGTAGCTCAGTCGGTCAGAGCATGCGGCTCATATCCGCAGTGTCCGGGGTTCAAATCCCTGCATCGCCACCACTTGCTAATAAAACCCCCGGGAGGCACATGGCCCTCTCGGGGGTTTTTTAGTTGCCACAGGCCAAGGAATGTTTTATCTTTAGCCGGGAGTTTTGGAACAGAACTCCCGGAACTACTCCTTAACGGGGGAATGTGTGAGCGGTTTTGACAAAATCGTAGAACAACGCATCCTTGACGCTCAACGTAAAGGGATGTTCGACAACCTGCCAGGGGCGGGTAGTCCTCTGGATCTGGACAAAGACTTCCAGATACCCGAGGATTTGCGCATGGTCTACCGGATACTGAAGAACGCAGGATGCCTGCCTCCGGAGTTGGAAGTCAAAAAGGACATCGCCCATATTGAGCAGTTAATGGCAGGCATGGAAGACACCCGGGAAAAATATAAAGCCATGAAGAAATTGAACCACCTGATAACCAAGCTCAACCTGATGCGTACAGGCCCGGTGGAGTTGGATGTGCCCGAGTGTTACGAGCACAAGCTGGTGGAAAAATTCGGGAAGAAATGACAGCATGTTTTTTAGCCGTGATAGAAAGACCCCAAAACGTCCGTCAGAAAATGCCGGCGTTTTAAAAAGCGTATTTTTAGCCTATTTCATCCTGCTCCTGCATGTTGTTCTGATTATGGGGCTGGGGGGCATAGTGCTCTTTTTCGGAGGCGTGGTCCAGTTCATGCCCTGGATTTTTTTCGGCGGCACCGCCCTTGCCCTCTATTCAGGATACCGGTTTTTCCAAAAGCTGAAACGCGAAGGCAAAAGCCTTTCCGAGGTTCTTTCCGATCCTCTCCTTAACGGTAAGGAGGTGGAAGTCACCTTTTTGGGCGGATTGGTATCCTTGCGGATGGATGGAAGAGGCGCGGCAGAACGATTGGCAGGGCCGCGCCATATTGCCCAATTGGAAGGGCCCGAGGCCATGCGCTTGCGTGAGCTTAAGGAACTGGCCAGGTTGTTCGAGAAAAATCTCATAACCTCGGCTGAATATCAGAAAGCCAAGCAGGGGCTCTTGAAATAGTCGGCCTGGGTTTGGTTAAAACCGTTTTTCGGTCAAAGATACCCTAAAACTAAAGCAATCCATCCCTGGGGGAACCCATGAAAAGGTTGAACCTTGCTCTTCTCTTCGGCGGCATATCCGCGGAACGGAAGGTCTCCATACAAAGCGGCAGGCAGGTCCTGAACGCCCTGGACCCAGACCGTTATATTGTCCGTTGCTACGACCCCAAAACCGACATTCCGCGTTTGGTCCACGACGCCTGTAATATCGATCTGGCATTGATCATTCTGCATGGCGAATACGGAGAAGACGGTAGAATTCAGGGACTCCTGGATCTTCTGGACATCCCCTACCAGGGGTCCGGGGTCCTGGGCAGTTCCTTGGCCATGAATAAATTGGCTTCCAAAAGGATTTACCAGCAGGCTGGTCTTCGGGTTCCACCCTATCGCGTAATCACGCCGGATAACCGGGCTATTGCCCCGGAACTGGCAAAAGCGCTGGGCTACCCCGTGGTTATTAAACCCTGTGTGGGAGGGTCCTCCATTGGCATGACCCTGGTTAAAGCCCCATCAGACCTGGAAACGGCCCTGGATGTTGCTTTTGCCCAGGATACCACCCTGCTCATGGAAGGCTATGTGGCCGGGGTGGAAATCACGGGCGCAGTCCTGGGGAATAGGGAACTGGAAGCCCTACCTCTTATAGAAATCGTGCCAGGGGAAGAATTCGCTTTTTTTGAATATGAGGCCAAGTATGCGGCAGACGCCACCCAGGAGATCTGTCCTGCACGCATCAGTGAGGATCAGACTCAAGAGGCCATGACCATGGCCATGGAGGCTCACCGGGCTTTATTTTGCAAGGGGTATAGCCGCTCGGACATGATTCTTGGCAAGGATGGGCTATACATATTGGAAACCAACACCATCCCGGGCATGACAGCCAACAGTTTGCTGCCCAAGGCAGCTAAAACCGCGGGCATGGATTTTCCTACGCTGATGAACCGTTTGGTGGAGCTGGCCTTGGAGGCGAAGGATTGCCAAAAGGATACCAAGGCTGCCTGAGCCCATAGAGTTGCGACCGGGTCCAAATTCTCTCATAGGGGCATCAAGGTAAGTTTACCACGGATATTCCTGACCTCCAGGCGGTAGCCTTTCAGAGCTTCCCCCATGGGCCTGCCGAACAAAAAATCCAGATAATCGTTTTGCAATCCGGCCTTTTCCACCAGCATGGCCCGCATATCATTCTCGTAAAGAATCATGTCCAGTATCCGGTTGGCTGATTGGTCCACGTCATCCGTAGACAACAGGGCTGTCAACCGCGCCAGTTCACTGTGCGAACATTTTTCTTCGTGGGCATCCATGAATTTATGCACGGCATCCTTGGGGCCTATCAGATCATGCCGGGTCATGCGATCCTTGGTGTATATTGCCTCGATTGCAGAGGTGTCCCAGCAGGCCAGGGCCCGGCACTCCAGGGGCCGGTTTTCGTAAATAGCGCACTGCTTGGATTTATCGTCAAAAAACATGCACGTCCACGAACCGGGTTTGCCCTTAATCTTAATCATTTCCTCAGCCAGGGGGACTACCGCTGCCTTGACATTCTCAAAGACCTTTTCCCCTTTCCGTAGGGAAAACAGATGCTGGGGCATTATAACGCCGCGCCTGATAATCTCCATATCCTGTTTATGCAGCGCAGGACCTCCCTTGGTGCAGCATGTGCCGCACTGGATGCAGACGCTACGCGGCAAAGCCTTGCCAGTGTCGGGTGAATCAACAGCCACTCTATGTTCCTTCCTTCCAGCGCCGGAGCACAAAGCTCCACGGCCTGGACACATTACTCCTAATTACTTTTCAAAGAATTTTCAGACACAGGGTCCCAGCATTTCTTCTTCCCGTTTACCCAAACGTACGGCGCCAGGGTTATTTCATCCCTGCCGCACCGAAGCAGCCTGTCACAGGTCATGATATATCCTCTCATCAGGCCGAACTCCTCCAGGCACTGTCTGCCGTAACGGGAGCAACTGGGGTGCATCCTGCACCGGGCGCCGCCCACAGGGGACAAAGCCCTCTGGTAAACCGTAATCATGAATCCCTCGCCCACGTTGTTCTCATGGTCGATTGCAGCGGCCTTAGCGCTCTTCTGAGGCCCTTTCATGGGGTTGCCGCCAGCAAGGACGGGGCACGCCGTTAGCATCAGGAAAAAGGCCAGGAATATGCCCAAAGAGAACCTTTTCATAATTTCAGGAGACAATTTCCTGGCCTGCCTGTCAAGTGGAAAACAAGGGCGCAATCCATTCAACCGGAACTCGGCATGTCTTTTGTCCAGAAATAGCTTACGACAGCGCTCTAAACACTGAAAGGTGACGGGGAGGATTTTTTCGGGTACAGTGTTTTTGGTTTTGGCGCAAAGCCAAAAAGCCAAAGCATGAAATATGAATGAGGACAAAACGCCCTTTTGGAAAAAGGGCTGAAAGAAAGGAAGCCACCTCCAATGACAGATATCAAAACAGGCCGGCATATTCTTGTCGCCGAGGAAACCTTTCAATTCGCCTGCAATGATCAGGTGGACTGCTTTACCAACTGCTGCCACAATGCGGATATGTACCTGTATCCCTACGATATTATTCGCATGAAAAACCGCCTGGGCATGTCCTCGGACGAATTCCTGGAAAAGCACACCTATTCCGATTACCGGGACAATGAGTTTTTTCCCAGTGTCATGCTAAAAATGTCCCAAATAGAAGGCCTGCCTTGTCCTTTTCTCACTGGTCAGGGATGCTCAGTGTACGAAGACCGTCCCTTTTCCTGCCGGGCCTACCCCCTGGAGCCTGCTGTTTCGCGGGTGGGCGGGTATTATCAGGTGGCCTACTTTATTTCAGTGCATGACCATTGCCACGGGCATGGACAAGGCCGCGAATGGACCGCCGAAGAATGGATCAGGGACCAGAAAATGGGGGGTTACAACGTCATGAACTCCCATTGGGTGGAAATGGACACCCTGTTTCGTTCCAACCCATGGGGGCCGCAGGGCCTTCAAAATCCGGCCTTAAAAATGGCCTCCATGGCCTGCTTTAACGTGGACCGGTTCCGGGATTTTGTCTTGAACAGTTCATTTTCCAAACGGTTTGATGTTCCTCAAGAGCGCCTGGATACAGCACGGGATTCCGACCCGGACATGATGCTTTTGGGCTTTGATTTTGTGAAATCGTTTCTCACGGGCCAGGGGCCGTTCCGGCCTAAAGGCTAACTGATCTCGTGGAAAATACTTTTTGCATTATGGAATGGGACCGCGCCCGGAGACGGAAAAACTGTGTTTTGAGCGTATTTCTTGATCACGGCCCCTGAAAGAACCGGGCGGCATGGGCTTGAAAAAGCCTCGCCGCCCGGGGTTACAGCGGAATGATGTCAGACTATGCCAATATTACGGCAAATCGTCCAAGCAACTTGGCAATTCCAGATAAAAATCCAGCATACATATACTGTCTGCAGCGGTGCAGTCGCAGTCCATGTTCACGTCGCAGGGCGTACTTTCGCAGGGGCTGCAGGTTGTGTCGCACACCAGGGATGCTTTTTCCAGGGCGCACAGGGCGTCGGAGGGCGTCACGTCGCCATCCAGGTTGATATCTCCGTTGGCCCGGGTCAGGCACCCCGGAGAAGCAGTCCAGTCGACCATGTCGTCGATGAGATTTTGGAGTCCCACCTGAGTTTCCTGAGCTGCCAGGGGGATAAAACGGATATGGGCCAGTATGCCTTCCGCGCCTATCGGAATCTTATTCCCGATGGTGTAAGCGCCTATGCGCACTACGCCGGGGGCCACCAGATTGGCGTCCCAGTAGTCAAAGGAGGCTAAAAGCTCGCCGTCGATACCGGGCACATCGGTGATCACGCTGTCAAACTGGAGGATTGCGGGATCAAAGGTGACTTCAAAACCCAAGGCGTCAACTACGTCCGGAGCGCCTTGGATCTGGATAGGCACGTCCAGTGCGCCGCCGGTGCAAAAGGGCTGCCCGATCACGTCCAAGAGTCCGAAATCGTCTTCCACGCATCCATCCAGGGGAGAGAGAACCACGCCCACGGAAGTCCCATCGTCCTTATACGCAAGGGAGACAATTTGCCCTTTGTCATTGATCTTGGGCTGGAAAGCATTGATCAAAACAAATGGTAAGTTCGCCTCCATGTCAGCCGCCAGCCCAGCCTGGCCTAATGCCTCAAGATGGGAGGGAGAATAGGCCCAGGGCACAAAGTTATAGCCAGCGTCCAGGGAGTAATCCAGATCATCGGGTTCCTGAGTATAGACGCCTTCTTTGCGATGCCATATAATCAGTTTCCAGTTGTTGAAATTGTAGTTTTCGTAGGCAAACCCAACTATCTCGCCCTCATCGTTCACATCCGTGGCCATTGCGTGATTGTATCCGGTAAGCAGGGGCAGCTCACTGGAGATTCCTCCTGGCTCGGCCACAAAGGGCCGGACATGTTCCACGGATTGCCATGTTGGACCGTCCTCGGAAAGATCCGCGACCGTGATGACATTACCGCAAATGAGACCGCTGTTGTTGATACCCGTGGGCATGGATATAACCGCGCCCGAATCGAATCGTCTTGGAGGCCCGCAATTTTTGTCCCAGACCATTCCGGTACAAATATTAATATAGTCTGGATCAGCATTCATGGCCTCACCGGCTCCAGCCACTTGGCCGTAGTCGTTGATATCCATTAAATAATTGACATAATTGCCGTTTACAAAGGAGCCATTCATAAGTCCGGAACTATCTTCAAATGTGCCCCGGTTCCAGCATATGCCCCCCCCAAAAACAAAGTTTGCAGCCATTTCGTCGTTGTTGTTAATCAGAACGTTAAGCGCATTTGAGCTCAAATCACTGCCCACAAATGGAACAATCGGGACCAGTTCCATATTCAATGTGCCGGTGACGGGGCCTGAAAAGGCATACGGCAGCTCAGTAATATCTACAAATGCTTCAAAACTTGCGTCCATAATCACACCAGCAACAGTGCCGTGATCATTAATATCGGTTGCAACTCCCAAGTCACACTCAGGGTACAACAGCACAGGATCGCCTGCTCCCATCCACGCGAATGGTTTGGGTGGATGGGTGCTTGAAAGGGGGTCCGCCATTCCTCCCACCACCACGCCGTTGTTATTAATTGCTCTCGGAATCATATGGATCGGCAAATAGCTGGTGGAAATGACGTCAGGAGCCGCAATTTCAGCAAAGCTGTATCCTGTGTGCACGGGGGAATCAGCGGGTTGGACCGGCTGTGCGGGTTCAGAGGTGAACTGCACACGAACACTTAATCCAAAAACCTGCGAACTCAACAAAGTAAACTGATCATCCGTCATTCTGTGGGCAAGCACATAAGTCCCGTCAACAGAAGCGAACCGGTTTAGGGTTTTATCATACACAAAGCCCTGAAAAAGGCGCCGCTCTCCGGTGGGACGAAAATTCTTGTACCCCTCCACATGCTCCAGACCGTCCAGGCCTCCCTGCTCAATGTAATACCCGGCGAGATCGCCCTGAGAGTTTATGCCGGTTATAAAAGTATGACGGGGTGAGCCTTGGGCATTAAAGTTAATGGGGGCGGAATAGCCAGCCGCGCCCAAGTCCATGTCATATGTAAACCCATGCCATCCGGTGTCATCCAAAAAATGCCCGGCAACAACCTTGTCGTTGTTGACATCATACGCCACAGTCATGCTCACATCAGAGCCAGGATATAAGATATTCTGATATTCTGATCCATTGGACCAGAAGCTCTCCAGAACAGTGGTGCTGGATATTAGCGTTGCGCCTGAAACTGTGACGCCCACAAATTCGCCAACATCATTCATGCCATTGATGATGGTCTGCAAGCCATCGCGTTTTATAGCCTGGGTATTGGCTGAGACCGTGTTATAAATAAATCCGGATTGGGAGTCCAAGCCATCCTCATAGAAACCGCCAACCATTTCGCCATTGCTGCTAATGTCCATGGGAAAAACGGAAGTGGCCCCCACAGTATTCGAGATAACGGCCAAACTCAAAGAAACGCAGCCATCTGCCGCACTGTCGATAAAGCCTCCTGAATTTTTTTTAAAACCCACGGCCGTGCCATCATCGCTGATGCCTCGCATATTGATCATTTGGGTAATATCGATGACTTCAATCTTGATCTCTTGCTCCAGAGCCAATGCCCACTCTCCCAGAGAGACCGACAGGGCAAGACACAAAAAAACCGCTTTAAAAACCGATGCACATCTCCTTTGCATAACCCCCTCCTTGCAATTAGTGAGTGAACAATAAATTCCAGACGCCTCTTTCCAGAGGGCAATACCAGAACTGAAAAGCGCGACAGTGCATTTCCGAGTCCTGTGCGCAGTTCTCCCTGGAATGCCAAACACTTTGCAAACCGGTGCATATGATAAAAATCAGCAATGTCATGATTGGTAATGTCTTGACTGAACGGAGATACATTTATGGCAAATACAAAGGCTACGCACTTGCCACAAATTGTGGGAAATCCCCCTCCCTAAAAGTAATAGTATGGGATATGGAATGGTACATTGCCGTTCTGGTCAAGTCAAGAACAGAATGTTTACAGGGGAGAAGTATTCAGGAATAAACTGAAGAGTACTTTTTTCAGATACTTGCATCCACTACACGCCCAAATTAAGGTTTAATTGAGCCTCTTTTTTCGATAGGGTTCCAGAATCAGTATTTTGACAGGCACATATTGATATTTTAAGCCTGTTTCCAGTAGGTTAGACTTTCTTCCGCGCCAACAGACGCCCCGGGGGGAATTTTCCACCCACTCATGAAAAGGGGGGGGGCGTGGAATTTTTGATTTCACACCTTTGATTGGTGACTATCAATGCACTGGTAAATATCCATCCACCATGGAAGGCGATGAAAAGGATGGGAGAAGATCAAGGAGACTCCAAAGACCATTTTTTTCAAAAGTTGTTGCCAATGAAGCCGGTAAAATGACGGTTTACGATCTGCCGCATTCTCGGCATGGATCACAATCAAAAAAACCGCCTGCCCGTGGTGTGCGGGACAGGCGGTTTGATTGAGCATGTTTTTTCCGGGAATGTGGGGCGGATTTATGCCGTTATGTGCGCGGCATTGCCCAATCCCCCTCCCGGCAGGGTTTTAGATTCCGGCCTTGGCCCGGATTTCATCCACCCTGTTTATTTTTTCCCAGCCAAAATCCTCGTCTTCGCGGCCAAAATGTCCGTAAGCGGCGGTTTTCCGATAAATGGGCCGAAGAAGGTCCAGGTATTGGATAATGGCTGCCGGACGCAGGTCAAAGACTTCCAGGATGATTTCCTTGATTTTGTCCTTGGGAATCACGCCCGTACCCATGGGGTCCACCATGACGGAAACCGGATGGGGCACGCCAATGGCGTAGGCCACCTGGACTTCGCATTTTTTGGCAAGGCCTGCCGCCACGATGTTCTTGGCAATGTGGCGTCCCATGTAGGAAGCGCTCCGGTCCACCTTGGAGGGATCTTTGCCAGAAAAACAACCGCCGCCGTGGCTTCCCTGTCCGCCGTAGGTGTCCACGATGATTTTCCTGCCGGTGAGTCCGCAGTCTCCCATGGGGCCGCCAATGACAAAACGGCCTGTAGCGTTGATAAAAAAGCGGGTGTCGCCGTCCATCATTTCCGCCGGGATCACCTTTTTAATGACCTCTTCAATAACGGCTTCCTGCAACTGGGCCTGGGTCACATCGGGTTTGTGCTGGGCCGCGATGACAATGGTGTCCACCCTTTTGGGCTGGCCATCCACGTACTCTATGGTCACCTGGCTTTTGCCGTCAGGCCTGAGGAAGTCGAGGGCGCCATTTTTTCTTACCTTGGCAAGGCGCCGGGTCAGCTTATGGGCGTACATAATGGGCATGGGCATGAGTTCGGGGGTTTCGTCAGTGGCGTAACCGAACATGAGCCCCTGGTCGCCGGCCCCTTGCTCCTTGAACTGGGCGGTTTGCTCATCCACGCCTAGGGCGATGTCCTCGGACTGGTGGTCGATGCTGGTAAGCACCGAGCAGGTCTGCCAGTCAAAGCCCATCTGGGATGAATTATAACCGATCTCCTTGATAGTATTCCGGACAATATTGGGAATGTCCACATAACAACTCGTGGAAATTTCGCCCGCAATAAAGGCCAGGCCTGTGGTCACCAGGGTTTCGCAGGCTACCCGGCAATTTTTGTCCTGAGCCATGATGGCGTCCAGGATGTTGTCCGAAATGGCGTCCGCAACCTTGTCAGGATGTCCTTCCGTAACCGATTCCGAGGTAAAAAAGAATTTGTTGTCGCTCATAAAACGGCTCCCTTCTCGTGTGATATTAGACCTCTCCGAAGTGGAAAAAGTGTTTTAACAGATACAATTGACAAAAAAAATCAGGGCTCAAGCACCTTATTGTCGATGAGCCTTGTCTGGCCGACCTTGACCGCCAGGGCCATGAGGGTGGGACCGGTTATAGCAGCCACATCGTCCAGGGTTTGAGGGTCGCACAACCTGATATAATCTATCTCGGCTCCCGGCATGGACAATATGGTTGCCTTGGCCTTTTCCATAACGATTGATGCGTCCTTTTCTCCCCCGGCCACCTGTTCCTGGGCCTGGTTTAGGGATTTATACAGGACCACCGCATTTTTACGCTGTTCCGGCGTGAGATAGGCGTTCCGGGAGCTCATGGCCAAGCCATCGGACTCGCGCACAGTGGCTACTCCCTGGATTTTGATTGAAAAATCCAAATCGGCAACCAACTGGCGAATAACCGCAAGCTGCTGAAAATCCTTTTCCCCAAAAAGCGCCACATGAGGCTGGACTATATTAAACAATTTGGTGACCACCGTGGCAACTCCCCTGAAGTGCACAGGCCTTGAAAGGCCGCACAGGTGGTGGGGCAGATTTTCCAGGGTTACGTAGGTTTGATAATTGGGGCCGTACATGATTTCGTTGGAGGGGGTGAAAATTGTGTCCACGCCCGCTTCCCTGGCTACTTTCATGTCCCGTTCCCCGTCCCTTGGATAAGCGTCCAAGTCTTCATTGGGGCCAAACTGGGTGGGATTGACAAAAATACTCAGGACAAGATAGTCGCACAGGTTCCTGCCTTCTTTTAGAAGGGTCAGGTGCCCCTGGTGCAAATAGCCCATGGTGGGAACAAAGGCAATGGTCTTGCCTTCCCGCCTCACTGCGTCACAGCGGATTGCCATGGCGGCTTTGTCCGAAATGATTTCCAAGTGGCTCCTCCGTGGTTTTATTTGGGTTGTTAACAGGTGATTAAGCTATGGCATCACGCGTCAAAAGTCAACAGTTCCACTTTCCCGGGGAGTAAAAGAAATGTCATAGAACCTGATCGGGAAATGGCTTATTATAAAGGGGCCAGGAGTTTGAACCACCCATGAAACCTTGCCTTTTTCCTCTGATAGGGCTATTTGTCTGATTCCGTCAAGGAATATTCCTCCCAAGGCAGACAGATGCACCCAAACCACATGGTCAAGGGCGCAGAGCCTTACACCCTTTTTTGATCCGGCAATTCAGGGCAGTCTGGCGGCCGTCAGGTAATCGCCCACGCAGTCTGCATACAGGGCGTATCCCTGGCTGTTAGGATGGTAATCCTTTTCCCAAAAAAATGATTCCAGGGATTCCCCTGTTTCCCGAAGAGTTTTTTCCATACAGGGAAGAAGATCGACTACTTCAATACCTGCATCCCGGATCTTTTCACCTAAATCTTCCAATCCCCTGTCATAGCCCCCCTTCTGCAACTCATGGATGTGCGGCTGCAGCACAAAAATGGGGGAAAATCCGTTCTCCCTGCCCAACCTGTCCAAATCCAGGGCCAGTTCGACAATCTGATCATGAGCCTTTTTCCTGGCGCTGGTTTGATTTTTGGGCGGCATGAGCAACCAGTCGTAACCCAACAGGCGGATGAAGACAAAACGCACCAGCCTGCTTTTGGCGAACAAGGGCTCCCAGAAAGGCGCTGTATTATATTGAATCCTGTTATCAGGGAGGAATCGCTCTTTCCCTCCTCTGGCGATGATGTCCATGATGTCAAAAGAACTCAGGGCCATGACCAACATATCCGGCTGAAAACCAAGCAGTCGGTCCTCCAGCAACTGGACGCAAAAAAACGGGTCGCTGCCTGCCACTCCACCCATGAGTATTTCAGTAGTGACCGGGCCGGGGTATCTATTCAGGTGTTTTTCCAATATTTTTGGCCAAGTGGACTCAAAAGGAGCCCCCTGTCCTTCCACCAACGAATCGCCCAATATAACAATGCGTCTGCTACCCTGGGGTTTTTGAATTGCATGTTCCGTATCCCGGAGCCCCAGTGAGTTGGTAGTCAGGGGAAAGGAAAATTCGGGCCGGGAGTACTTGGTTTTTTCATTGCTTGGCCTGAGCATGTGCCACGAAGCCTTTTGCACCGCAAAGGGGGAAACATACTCGCCCTGATTGTTTTCCTCCCATGTGCCGTAAGCGCCCAACGCGCGCAATTCCACTTCGGCAAGGATAACCAGCACGATCAAGGCAATACAGCAGCTCAGGAGTGTTTTTGTTGATTTTTTCATAAGTTTGGGGCACACTGTCTATTATATAAGCTATATATTTCTATCATTGCATTATTCTTGAATCGGCACAATTGGATTCCAGATTTTCCATCCATCTTTATTTGGGGAATCCACCTTTCAACCCTTCACAGACATGGCTGCTCGGGCAAACACCAGGGCAATAGGCCCAGCCTTAACTAACAGGATGTAAAAAGCCATGGCAAGGAGCCTTTTTTCATGAACATCCAGGATGCAGTGAAAGCACGGAAAAGTATCAGGAATTTTTTCTCGGACCCGGTACCGAAAGATCTGCTGGCTGCAATACTTCAGGAAGCATGCCGGGCCCCATCCGCAAATAACACCCAGCCCTGGGAATTTTTTTTTCTGGGCGGGAAGGCTTTGGAAAAAGTGCGCCAAACAAACCTGGAACAACTCAGGGCCGGCGTATTTCCCGAGCCGGAAAGCGTACATATTGACTGGCCCAAGGACTCGGTTTACCGCACCCGTCAGGTGGATCTGGCCAAGGACCTGTTCCGGCTTATGGACATCCAACGGGACGACCACGTGGGTAGGGTGAATTGGATGGAACGGGGATTCGGGTATTTCAACGCTCCTACCGCCCTGATAGTGGTTACAGGCAAATGCCTGCCGGAATCCGGCCCTCTGCTGGATATTGGAGGGTTTTTGCAGACCTTTTGCCTTTTGTGCGTGGCAAACGGCCTGGGCACCTGCATCGAGGACCAGGGAGTGATGTATCCCAAAACCCTGCGGGAAATCGCCGGCATCCCGGATGAAAAGCGCATCATCATGGCTGTGGCTGTGGGTTATCCTGACTGGGATTTTCCCGCCAACTCCATTAAAAGCAAACGGGCGCCAGCCAGCGACCTCACCACCTGGGTGGGGTTTGATTGATCCGCCGCTCCATCCGCACGCCTATTCCGACTATTCTCCCAATTTAGCAATCAGGTAATCCGGCTTTCCTGCGTGGGCAGGAAAGCCGTTCTTTATTAATCTCCGGGGATTTTACTCTGCCTCGGGGATAGTGCCTTGCTGGGCCTCCCCCAGTATGCCGCTTTCCGCACTCTGTTGTTTTACAATAACATGCTGATATCAAACGTTATCCAAACACTCCCCTCTGCCGCCTTAATTTCTCTAAAGGTTTTCGCCTACTCTTCCGATGAAACTTACAAGCCAATCAATTTTTTATAGGCGATTCTTCCTCGCCTTTGGGTTGGCAAGCTAAGAAATCCTGCTCTTTGACAATTTGCCCGGACCAGACAATCCGGGAACGCTTTTCCTTGAGTAGCGCAATCATGTCAATCGTCTCTTTTTGCCAAACCTGTCGCAAGACAGGGACGGAAAGCCACGGGTCCCAGTTTTAGGGGACTGCCGGGCCGCCGGCGGAAAGATAAAGCCAAACCTGTCGCAAGGCAGGGGCGGAAAGCCACGGGTCCCTCACTGATGCGGATAGCCGGGTTACCAGCAGCTACACTGCTGAAGGAGACAACATGAAAATACTAGTGTTTTGTACCATTTTTGTCTTCGGTACATTGCTCGCCATTCCGGCTATGGCGGAAAAAATCGAAATGACCGACATGGAACTGGCGGGAATTTCCGCACAGGGATGGGGACCTGGAGTAGATATCGCCTCCGATATGACCACGGAAATGCTGAGCGCTTTGACCGAGACACCGGAACTTTTCACAAATTACCTGACGCAAGACCAACATGGTGTGGAGCTAAACATCGCACCAACCACCATTACCATTGAGTTCATAACTTCAGACACCCAATTCGGCGCCTTTTTCATAGGCAATTTAACCATGAAGATTACCGCCAGGGTGACAGTAATTCGTTGAAAACCTTGCTCTGCTACAATTCACGACATGATGGCGCTACTGAGGGAACAAGCTACCCCAAAGCCTGCATAAACAAAATGCAGGCATTTTTTGTTTTCGGGTATCTTGGACTTGCAAATCTTCGCCCCCTGGAATAGTGAAACCCCATGTTAAAAATTGCCTCATTAGAATTGGAAAACCCTCTTATTTGCGCGCCCCTGGCAGGTGTGACCAATCTTCCTTTTCGCCTTATGGCCAAAAGACACGGTTGCGGGCTGGTCTGCTCCGAGATGATCAGCGCCAATGGTTTGATCCATTCTTCCCAAAAAACACTGGATCTCTTGAGAAGCCTGCCGCAGGAAAGGCCTTTGTCCATACAGATTTTCGGGGCGGACCCCGGCATCATGGCGGACGCGGCCCGTATGGTCGCCGATTATGGTGCGGACCTGGTTGATATCAACTTCGGGTGTTCCGTGAAAAAAGTTCTGAAAAGCGGATCCGGGTCCGCCCTCATGGCCGATCTGCCAAAAGCCGAAAAAATTCTGAAAGAGGTTCGCCGGGCCATATCCCTGCCCTTTACCATCAAAATGCGGTCCGGCTGGGACCGGTCTGGCGATGAAGCCATGGCTCTGGCAAAAATCGCCCAGGACGCCGGGGTGGACGCGCTGGCCCTGCATCCCCGCACTGCAAAACAGGGTTTTTCGGGGATTTCGGACTGGAGCCTGAT
Organism: Desulfatibacillum sp.; assembly: GCA_016342355.1. Classification (GTDB taxonomy): domain Bacteria; phylum Desulfobacterota; class Desulfobacteria; order Desulfobacterales; family Desulfatibacillaceae; genus Desulfatibacillum. The sequence continues at coordinate 38,577 of JAEINP010000027.1, read as the reverse complement.
TCGCCGGGTTAAACAAGAAGTCAGCATTCCAGTAATTGGCAATGGGGATGTGGTCAGGCCGGAACAGGTATTGGAAATGATGGAGCAAACAGGGTGTGACGGGGTAATGATCGGCCGGGCTGTTTTGCATGCCCCGTGGATTTTTCGTCAGGCCCTATCCCTTCTCAACGGGGGGGACCTTGAAGAAGTGGATCTGAACGCCCGAAAAAAGGTTCTTTGGGACTATTTCGACGACACGGTGGACTACATGGGAGAAGAACACGCATGCCGGGTTATGCGCAGCAGGCTGGCGTGGTTTGTCAAGGGCCTGCCTAATGCGGCCCAGTTCAGGGCAAGCACCACCCGTATCGCATCCCGGGAACAGGCCCGGGGCTTGATCGAAGACTATTTTGCCACCCTGGAGGAACAGGAAGAGGAATACTTACCCGTTCTCGCGTAATCTCATGACTACAGGGGATTGATACTGTCTCTCCGGTTCCGTATGGAGACCCAGGCTGCCTCGGAAATATCCGCGTCTTCCACCAATTCGGCCCGGCATGTACTGGAATCCACTTCCACGACCTTGGCCCTGGCAAGCCGCTTGCCCGGAACCACAAATTGTTCTCCCTTAACCCCGTCCACAACGCGGCCGTCCGCACACACCCACAGAAGCATGCCAGCACTAAGCCCAATATCTTTTCCCGAGGCAATGGTCAGGGACCGGCCGTCCACCCGGGTTACAAAACCGGTCCAGGGCAGGTCTTTCAGGGAATCGGAAATGCGGTCTTCCATCTTGTTGACCAGCTCGGCAAAGACTTGTTTTTTCCACTCAACTGTGGAGAAGTCCTCGCCCGCCTTTAATTCCCTTTCGCAAGAAATGCGGGTATCGGCGATCTTGGCGCCTGTAAGGGAGTCGTAAACCCACAGATCCAGGCTGACCTTGATAACCTCCACAAAATCCCGGAACGGGTATATCCCCCGTTTTTCCTTTTCCACGGCAACTTTCCATAAGGAGCCGGTGACGACGATTCCCGCGCCAGTAGCCCGGGCTTCGGCCATGAGGGCCAAGTTCCTGTCCACTCCTGTGATGGGGCCGAAATATTCTGTGACCAGGTATTCCACTCGGGGAGAATCCTGAACAAAACCCCTGTTGCATTTTTTCTTCAAACGGGCCTTTAAGGGATCTCCCAGCAGTTCGTTCAAATCCAGGTCTTTTGCCTGGGAAGGGTTATAAAACTGGGCCACAATCAACTGCTTTTTCAGCTTTCCCGGAGGTCCCATAAGTTCCTGGGCCAGTTCCTGGGGAGAAGATGTGTAAAAATTGATTGTGGAACACCCGGAACCCAAAAGGGCCAGGGATAGCAAAGCGATCAGGAGGCTTGATGTCCGGACAAATTTTGTCATTATGCTCCGCCTGGTTATACTATTTGATGTATTGGGCGCTTACCTGGGTGCTGATGCCGCCGCGAGGGGTGAAATTTCCCACAACTTCCAACCTCTTAGGCTGCAGGGCCTCCACCAGATCTTCCAGAATTCTATTGACCACATGCTCGTAAAAAATGCCCACGTTCCGATATTGGAGAAAATAATATTTGAGAGCTTTCAACTCCACAATTTTTTTATCCGGGCAATAATTGATGGTGATGGCGCCAAAATCCGGCAGCCCGGTCATGGGGCATACGGATGTGAATTCGGGCTGCTCTATCCGTATGTCTATGTCCCGTTTTGTCTGATATTGGTACTCGATGGTTTCCAGCACCGAAGCATCCACAGTATCCGGGCTTTCCACCTTGAGTCTTTTGTTTTCGGTCATAATCCTTGTCCCTTTTTGGTTCCGAAGCCCATGCCCCGGAGAAATAGCTATGCCCGGTCACTTGCCGAACACCACACAGTAATGGGTCTATACCCGATGGGAGAAAATGCGTCAATATTTTACGTCCTTGGCCCCAAGTTTGCTTGACACATGTTCTTGGCCTTTGATAGATACTGCCCTGGGGGCAAACCACGTGAAAATCAAATACTACGGCGTAAGGGGTACAGTAGCCACTCCGGGCCAGAGCACCATCCGTTACGGGGGGAATACTCCTTGTGTTGCTGTTTGGTGCGGCAAGGAACTGGTTATCCTGGACGCGGGAACTGGCCTGCGGGTCCTGGGAGACGAGTTGGGTCAAACCCGTTTTGGGAAAGGCCAGGGCAGCGCCACGCTTCTCATAAGCCATACCCATTGGGACCACATCCAGGGTTTTCCTTTTTTTTCCCCGGGATATATCCAGGGCAATGTCATCCGTATTATGGGGGCGCACCAGATCAACAAGGGTCTGGAAACCGCCTTGCACTACCAGCAACAATACCAGAATTTTCCCGTCCTTTTGAGCCAGATGCCATCCAGGATTACTTTCAAGGCTCTGGAAGAAGGGGTCAGTCACAGGATCGGGGATGTGGGTGTAGAAACCGCAGAGATGAATCATCCCGGGGGGTCTTTTGGTTACCGGGTAACATGGAAAGATAAAACCGTGGTATATGCCACGGATACAGAGCATTATAACTCCATGGATCACAAACTCATCCCCCTGTGCAAAGACGCAGACATCCTTATTTATGACAGTACATACACCCCCGAAGAATATCCCGATTTTGTGGGATACGGCCACAGCACGTATGAAGAGGGAATTAAACTGGCCAAAGAGGCCGGGGTAAAATCCCTCCATCTTTTTCACCACCACCCCAACCACACCGATGACATGCTGGATGAAATGCTGAAAAAGGCCCGGGCCATTTTCCCCAAGACTTATATGGCCAAGGAAGGGTGGGAAGTGGAGATTTAGGGACACCCTTTAACGGCTCTGGAATACAAGGCGACAACCATGGCAATTGAAGAAAAAATATTGACCGTAAGCAAGGAAATCGTAGTCAAATTCATCGAAGTGGGCCGGGTATCCCCTGCCTCTTTTGGCGAGACCTTTAAAGATGTTTACAAGGCGGTCAAGGAAGCGGTGGATGAAAACGCTTCTTCAAACGACTCCCAGGATTCCCAGAAATAGGAAACCCGGAAAAACCGCATCATGGCTTTTTCCGGGTTTTAAAATATTGTGAAGCCCACCCTACAAGGCAAAACGCAGGGCGTGGCTTTTGGGTTCTTTTCCTTCTTCCTTTAGCTGTAAACGCAGGATTTTGGCGGAAGCCGCTTCCCCGGGAAAAAAGATATAGCCATAGGCCAGACCCTGGCCCGGGATGGGTTTGTTTTCCAGGGTTTTGGATTCCAAATCATCTATGATGGCATCGCTGGCTTCTTCGCTGCCGAATTTGGACGCGCCTCCCAAGGTTGCCCCGGCTGCGCCTCCCACAGCAGCGCCCTTGCCTATGCTTTTACCAATGGAGTCCCCCGTAACCACGCCTATGGCAGCCCCTATAAGGGCTCCGGCGGCAGCCCCTAAGAGACCGTTTTTCCCGGCGGCAGTGAAAATCTCCTCGGTATCCGCGTATTTGGTCACCCGCTCATAGGCCAGTTTGTCAGCAAGGACAGGCCATATATTACCTTCCCCGTCTTCCAAAAAGGTCTGTTCCCCATTAATCCTTAAAGGGATGCCTCCCTGGTTGTCAAAAACCACCAATACGGGCAATAGGCCTGCTTTACGGACGTCAAAGCCAAAGCTCTCCTTGGCCTCGACCACATCCGCATATGCCTTGGCTGCAATGACCGCCCCGGCCACTTCCTGGGAGTTGGCATAACTTGTGGGGGCCTTGAAGGACAATGGCTGGGCCTTATAAGTATTGCATCCGGCGGCGCCAAGGGTTACAGCGACTGCCAATACGACTAACATTTTTTTCATTGCACAATCCTTTTTCCGGGCCTCAGCCCCCTAATCTTTCGGTATTGTTTATCCTCTCGTCTCCGATCCGTTCCATGACCATAAGGGAGACATCGTCATCAAAAGAATGGCTGCCATGAAAATGCATCAACTCCTCCCCCATTTTCCGAATAAGCCTGTTCAAAGAACAGTCGCGATTTGCGGAAAGAAAGTTTACAAGTTTTTCCTGCGAAAACCGTTCCCCCTTCTCATTGGTGCAATCAGTAATCCCGTCCGAATATAAAAACAACCGGTCACCGGGCTCAATTCTGTATAGGTCCTCTGTAAATTCGGCGTCAGGCAGAAGACCCACCGGCAAACCGCCGCTTCCCAGAAGACGGGCTTCTCCTTGGGCGGGAACCAGTATGGGATAGGGATGTCCAGCCTGGGTGAGTATAATGTTCCCGTTCCTGCGGTCCACGATTCCGTATACCATGGTGAAATATTGTTCCACGGTTTCCGTCCGCTGAAACAGCAGATTAAGCTCCCTGGCCATGGAAGCAGGGGAGATGCTTCGATTAAAATCCGACCCGTCTGACCCTGAAAAAAAACGGGCCTCGTGGAAAGGCATGGTGGTAATGGTCTTGTTGACAGTCACCGAAAGCATGGCGGCGGGTATGCCATGGCCCGAAACGTCCAGGGAATAAAAAGCCAAGTGGTGCTTTCCCACGGGAAAATAGTTAAAAATATCCCCGCCAACCACGCTGCAAGGGATGAACAGGGAATCAAAATTCAAGCCGTAAATGGTTCCCGGGTTAGGGAGAAGACTTTGCTGGATCCAGGCGGCGGCTTCCATGTCCTTGTTGATCATGTCATTCGCCCGCTGGAGCTGATCATTCACCTCCTGGAGCTTGGCGTTTTTCTCTTCCAAACTCCGTTCCAAACGGAGGATACGTTCGGCCGCGGAAATCCTGGCCCTGAGTTCGGCCATGCCAAAGGGTTTATTCATAAAATCGTCGGCTCCGGCTGCCATGCCCTGAAGCAGATCGTCCTTTTGGGATTTGGCGGTGAGGAGGATCACGTAAACATAGAAAGGAAAGCTGGCGGAACGAATACGGCGGCATAGTTCCGGGCCGTCCATTCCAGGCATCATCCAGTCGGAGATAACCAGCCATACGGGAATACTTTTCAGAATCTCCCAGGCTTCCTCGCCATCCTTAGCCACCAGCACCTGGTAGCCCCAAGCGGAAAGGCCCTCAATGAGCAGATTCCGAATGCCCTCATCGTCGTCCGCAATCAGTATTGGCGCAGATTCAATCACCAGATTCAAGCCTCCGCCACGATGGCATAATGCAAAAAACGCCAAACAGCCTTATACACAAGGGTAGCAGAGCTTCAGGAAAAGTGTCAACCGGGGAGTATTATCAGTAATCGTAATTCCAAAAAAGATCCACCCCGGACTCTGATTCCCCGATTTGGCTTTCCACGGAGATTTTTGGGGTTAATTGATATTCCAATTGCACCTCATTGGAACCCTGAGAGGAAATGCCCCTTTTGTATGTGATAAACAATTTAGGGGAAAGATACTTTCCGACCAACAGGTCCTGGCCGGTTCCCAGTCCGTTGCTCCTGACGCTGATCATGTCCACGGGCACATCCGCGCCAACAATTTGTTTGAATTCGTTCAGGGCCTTGGCAGCCAGAATAGCGGTCCCCTGGGATTCCAAAGATTTGGACTCTCCACTGCTCAGGTCCGAAGATTTTTTCCCGAACAACAGCAGGGAAGCGATGTCGGTCTGGTCCATTGCCGGGTCAGCAGACAGGGTAATGGTCATGGAAGACGGAGTGCCGCCGATTTCCAAATAAATAATGACTCCCGCCGTTTTATGGGAAGCCACGATTTCCAGCACCGGATCAGGAGGATAGTTGCCTATAAAATCCACCCGTCCCTTATCTACGTTAAAGCTCTTGCCCCGGAACTCATACACCCCGCGTTTGGTTGCCAAATACCCTTTGCAGGCAACAACCTGGGTATTGCGCCTTTTGCTGACCTGAAGGTTTCCGCCCACTTCGATTTGGGCGCCCTCGCCCCGCACCCACATGGGGCCAGCAATTACGATATCCAGATCCATTCCGAATGGTTCAATTACAGATTTTTCCTCAACGACCTCTTCCCCTACAATGTGGATGTCCTTTTCCACCGAGACCTGCTGACGCCGGGTCGCCATAAAGCGGTCAAGGCGAAACTCTCCCTTGCCCACGGTTACGGAGCCCGTCAGATCCACCAGGGGCCATTGTCCCACTATCCTGAGGTCGGAATCGGCCCGGGCCGTGAACATGGACCAGTAGGACAAGTCAAATTTACGGGTTTGGAGGGTGATATCAAGTTTGGTGGGCTTGAGGTCCTCCAGGGCGATGGCGCCGGACCCCTGCAATTCCCCTTCTGTTTGAGTACGGGCCGAAAGCTCTTTGATTGTGATGAGGACGGGAGTCCACGCTATCGTTGCTTTCACGTTCCGGATGGGGTCTTTCCAGGCTTGCAAAACCATGTTGTTGGAAATCAGGGATGCCGTGCCTTGCAATTCGGGGGATTTGGGATTGCCGGTGGCGGCGCCATCCACATCCAGGGTGCCGTCCAGGGCATCCAGGCCGCTCACCCACTGGGGTACAAAGGCAAGGCTAAGGCCCTGGCCCTTGATGGAGGCGTCCAACCCTGATTCGGGCAGGAAGTTTTCCTTCAGCGGAACGCCCAATTCCACAGGCAAGCGAGCTGTGGCTTTCAGATTTCCGCCTGTTTCCGGTTTCAACTCAGCCTGCATGGTGGCAAGGCCGTTCCGGTAACTGGCGGAAGCAATAAGGGAAACACCGGGCAGATTTTTATCGATTTTGACATCCTGGGCGTTAATTTCCAGGTCTGCCACAGGTTTTGCCAGAGTGCCCTTGACCGTGAGGGCTGCCTGGCCTGTTCCGTTTAGTGGCATGGGGAGGCTTAAAGCCCGGGAAAGCGCTGCAAGGTCCAGTTCTTCAACACCCGCCTTGGCGTCCAGTGCGCCGTCAAATCCATATAATCCCTGGATGACCAAAACCTGGCCTTCACAGGCCAGGGCCATGCCCGGAATGGTGACGGCGGTGGGGGTGATTTTGAGGACGACAGGATTTTGGGTCTTTACCTGCCTGCCTTGGTAAACCATTTCCAGGGAATCCACTTGCAGGGTTTTCTCGGGCTTGAGATAGTGTGACAGGCTTCCCTTGGTATCCAGGCTGTCCACAATCCCCCCGGTGGAGGAAAGGGAAAAATCCACGGTTTCCTTGTTCAGGGCCACATCCAGGGACAGGTCGTCCGCACCCTGCCCCGCAAACTGCACGCCGTGAATCTTGCCCCGGACCGAAGCGGTCATTTTTTCCAGGTTTCCCTTGGCTGAAAAATCCGCCTTGGCAAATCCGTATTCAAGGTATTGTATGTCACGCGCCGCAATTTCCGCCTGGATAACCGGTTTTAAGGCCGGTCCCCTGGCAATCACATCCACGTTGGCGGAGCCCAGGACAGGGTCCTTTAAGTAGGCTCCGGTTAATCTCGTCAAATCAGGCAGGACCGCCTTGGCCTTTCCGTCAATTTCCGGGTTTGCCCAGTTTCCTTGGGCTGTCAGGTCCACGTCGGCAGAACCCTTAACCCGGGCTTTCAAAAACTGGCCGGTCAAAGATTCCAGGTCGGGTAAACGGGCTTTCACCCGCCCCTGAATTATAGGATCGGTCAGGTCGCCCTGGGCTGTCAGTTTGACATCGGCCGAGCCTTTAACCGGTTCTTTCAGAAAAAGACCAGTAAGTTCCGAAAGGTTGGAAATTTTGGCATTGGCCTTTATGCGGCCTTTGGCGGAATAGTCTGTTACGCCTGAAAAAGCCAGATCCCCCCCCGGGCCTGAAATCCGGGCATTTTTAACTTCCACACCCTGCCGGGAAACAATGGCTGCAATAGTTGCGGAGGCGATTTCCACCTGCTCCACCCGGGAGGGTTGAAAATCCGCCGTAAGGGAAATTTTGGACTGGAGAAGGCTTTCGCCCCCTTTTTTGTCCACCCTGCCTGCCAGGGAAAAATTAAGATCCCCGGAAGGAGCCCTGGAATCAAAGGCCATTTTCCGGGGATTGACGTTTTGGAAAGCCCCCTTCACATCCAAAGCCAGGGACGCTGTTTCGTCATATAGCCCCTTGGCCATGCCTTGGGCATGTAGGTCCAGGTTGGCCTGATTGACTATTCCGGCCACAGTCAGGTCTGCATGGCCTTCCCGCTTAAAATCCAGGGAAATCCGGCAGCCATTTATGGAATAGGATAGGACTTGGGATGCACTGACGTCGGCGCTGGCGGCCAGATCCATGTTAGGCCAGGCGCCGGTAATACGGGCCTTTATGGCCGCGTTGACATTTCCGGGAAGTTCTTTGTAAAAACTCAGAATTTCAATATCTTTGACCGTGGCTTCGCCCTGAACAACCAATTCGGAAGCTGAAAAATCCAGTTGAACAGTTCCTTCCACCGATTGTTCCGGGGCAAAGGAAACAGCAAAATCCAGGTTGGGTTTGTCAAACGGCCCCTTGGCGCGCACTGTCGTCTTTAATTTTTCCAGGGCTGGCAGCTCGGGCGCAAGAGCCTGCCAACGCGCCAGGGATGCTGTGTTCGCCTGCAGGAGGGCTTGGGAGTTTGCGGGATGCTGCACATCAAACGTTCCCTCCGCGCTCACTTGAGTGGGGCCAAATGGCCCTTGTCCGGGCTCCAGGATTGTGCAACTATTCAGCGTGGCAAGGGTTGAATCCAGACTGCCAGCCAGGTCCACCTGCAAGGAGGTATCAATCAGGGAGGACTCGTCCTCTCCAAGGATCTTCAGGTTGACCAAACCTTTTTCCAACACTATCCGTGGGATGGTGACGGGAAAGCCTGTGAACTCCGTTTTTTCGCCTGCATCACCAGAATCCCCGGAGGGGAACCAGGAAGCCGCGTTCCATGACCCGTCGGCGTTTCTAACCAGGCTGATGCGCGGGTTTTCCAGCCTGACGCGCCCCAGGGACCGTTCCTTCCCTAAAATGCCCGGCAGCAAAGGCCCCACAGTAAGGGTGTCCGCCTCCAGGAGAATTTTGCCTCCGGAAGAAATTTCCAGGCCCGAGATTTTCACCCGGGAAAGCACATCGGGCATGATGCGGGAAAAGGAAATGGTGACAGGCAGGTCCTTGGTGGCGTTTCGGGCGACCTGGGCCAGGCGTTCCTGAGCAAAATCCGTACGCAGGGCCAGGGGAATAATGACAAAGCCCACGGCCAGAGCTATAAAAATGCCCCATAGGAATATTTTAAAAAGTCGTTTCATTTAGAAGGCGTTACCCACACTAAAGTGGACGCGATAGGTGTCTTTGTAATCGTCCTGGGGGTTGAGTTGATACCCGATATCCAGGCTCAGGGCTCCCACCGGGGACTCGTAACGCAGGCCCGGGCCTGTCGTATATCGGAACGAACGGCCATCAAAGGAAAAAGGTTCTTCCACAACAGACCCGCAGTCGGAAAAAACCACCCCCGAAATCTTTTGGTAAATGGGAAACCGCAATTCCACGGAACCCTCCCAGAGGGATTGCCCGCCCACAAAATCGCCGTCCTCGTTTGTGGGTCCCATTTGCTGGTATGCATAGCCCCGGACACTGCGGGTCCCTCCGGCAAACAGGCGCATGAACAGGGGGACGGTTTCGGTGTCTTCCAGGGCTTCAATGCCGGAAAAATGGGCCTTTGTAGCCAAAACCAAATAGTCCCCCAACGGGATCAACACAGAGCCTTCCACGGAAATCTTATAGTAATCGATTTCTGATCCGATGTCCGAGCTTCCATACCAATAATGATTGGAAAAAAAGGCGCCGGACCGGGGGGTGAGAACCTTGGGCCGGGTATCCCGTTCCAATCCAAAGGCCAGGGAGGAAATCAGGTAATTGGTTTGGGTTTCCGTTGCATCCCCTGTCAGGTCCACAGAATACTCCTCGGGCCGGTGAAGCTCCAACTGGTGGCCGAGGGTTCCCTGCCAATACCTGGAGAGCTTCCGGCTGACGGAAATATCGTTATAGACCGATACGTCAATGTAGCTGATTTCGTCTTGGCGTTTTGCGCCCAGAGTATCCTTAAGTTCTTGTTTATTGGAAAAAAAACGAGGCTGTAAAATTTCAGCTTCAGCGCTTTGGACAATTCCGGAGTACTTCAAGGATAATTCAAAACGCCTGGCCTGGGAAGTAAGGTGGCGATGCCGCCATCCTGCCTGGACCCGGACATTTTCCTCTGTTCCATAGCCAACCCCAAAACGCAGGCTTTTGAATTTTTTATATTCTCCGGATATCTCCAGGGGAACATTACCGGGTTCGCCCGTGCTGGCGGTGGTCTCTGACGCTTGAGGGGCCTGTTCCGGCGCTTCAGCAGGCAGGATGGAAACCTTGGACAAAAATCCCAGGGCGAAAATTTCCCGCTGGGTCTCGACGATTTCTTTGCGGGTATACATTTGCCCTTCTTCAAAGGTCAGGCGGGAAAGAATCACATCCGGATCGGTTTTTTCCAGGCCGGTCACTGAAACAGGCCCGAAAAGGGAATAGGCTCCCGGCGCCACGGTTATGGCGGCGTTAGCGGTTTTCTTTTTTTTGTCCACCATAATGGAGCCCGAAACCACGGCATGGGGATAGCCATTGTTGTTCAGAAGGGTGACTATCTGATCCTTGGCGTATCCGTAGGATTCTGTCCTGAGCCTTTCCCCGGGTTTCAGGGGGGTAAAGCCCTGGATTGCTTTTTGCAAATCATGAGGCAGGCCGTCGATTCCCTGGATCTCCATACTTTCAAGCAAAACAGGCGGGCCTTCCTTGATCGTGTATAGGACTGTGACCTTTTTCTTTTTTGGCTTTTCTTCCAGGGACGAAGTTACCTCCGCCTCGAAAAAGCCTTCCTGGTTCATGAGGTTCAAAAGAGTCTTTAGATCCGCATCCACCAGCGCGGGGACGTAAGTCTGGTCTTTTACCCAAGGCCGAATATTGGCGGGTTTCACGGAGAGCACAGCCTTGGCCTTTTTAGGGGAAACTGTCTTCAACCCGTGGATCTGTACCTTGTCCACGATCCAGTCAGCCCCAGGCGCAGCCAGCGCCGGGCCGGTAATAAGCAATAAAACCAAAAGGTTTATAAGCATTTTATAATAGTACTTCATAACCTGTCATAGTATCATATACGGAAGCGCGAATAAAGGCCAAGGTTTGGGAAGATTTGCCGGGGTTTCTTTTCTTGACAAGCCAGGGCCGTCTCTATAGACAATGACAATGACGCCCGGTTCCGGAATACGGGCGTTAAGATTTTATCTATCTAATAAAACAGAGGATTCTTCTCATGTCTTCATGCCTTGAAATCAGTTTGAAGCCCTATTTGGCCGATGCCCATGGGGCAGGGGTTGCAAAAAAGGCCAAAAGCTATTTTGGCATTACCCTGGAAAGTGTGCGTTCCGTGAACATCCTGACCCTGGACGCAAACCTTTCAACGGATCAGATGGAACGGCTCCGCACGGAAATATTCACCAACCCGGTCATCCAGGTATCGGGCTATACCCCCCTGGACCTGGATTTTGACTGGGTAATCTGGGTGGGATACCGGCCCGGCGTCAGGGACAATCCCGGAGCCACGGCCGTGGAGGCCATTGAGGACCTGTTGGGCCTGAAATTCACCAAGGACCAGGCTGTGTACACCAGTATCCGGTATTGCTGCAAAGGCGCAGGGCTGACCCGACAGGACATGGAAAAAATCGCCAAGGAAATTCTGGCCAACGACATCATCCAGCAATGGAAGGTGTTCAGCCGGGAGGAATGGGACCCGAAAACCGGAGTAGGGATAATTATTCCCAAGGTCGAACTGAACCACGAGCCTTCGGTGTCCAAGGTTTCCATAGCCAGCGACGAAGAGCTCATGCGGATTTCCGACGAACGGAACCTGGCCCTCAATCCCAACGATATCCCAACAATCCGCTCCTATTTCCTGCGGGAAGATGTGCTGGAAGCCCGCAAAACCGTCGGGCTTTCCGAGCCCACGGACCTGGAACTGGAATACATTTCCCAGGCCCGCAGCGACCATTGCAACCACAATACATTTTGCGGTAAGTTTCATTATACGGATCTGTCCACCGGCGACGCAATGGTCATGGACAACCTGTTCAGTTCCTGCATCAAGGAACCGACCCTGGCCATTGCCGACAAAAAGCCCTGGGTGATTTCCGTGTTGTGGGATAACGCAGGCGTGGGAAAATTCGACGAAGACCATTATTATACCATCACCGGAGAAACCCACAATTCCCCCAGCAACATGGAAGCCTACGGCGGCGCCATTACCGGTATCGTGGGCGTATACAGAGACCCCATGGGCACGGGCAAAGGGTCCAAGCTCATTGCCGGGACCTATGGCTTTTGCGTGGGTCCCCGGGATTACGACGGAGAATTGAAACCCCGCCTGAGCCCCAGACGGCTGCTGGACGGCGTTATCGAAGGCGTAAAGGACGGAGGGAACAAGTCCGGGATTCCCACGGCTTTCGGACAGGTTTGTTTTGATGCCGGTTACATTGGCAAAAGCCTGGTTTTCGTCACAGCCCTGGGCCTTATGCCCGCCATAGTGGATGGCGGCCCTTCCGAAGAAAAAACCACATCCCCCGGCGAACTGGTGGTCATGTGCGGGGGCCGTGTCGGCAAGGACGGCATCCACGGGGTGACCGCCTCTTCCGAGGTCTTTTCCGAACGCACCCCGGCAGGGCATGTGCAGATTGGCGATCCCTATACGCAAAAGAAAATGCACGACTTCCTGTTGGAAGCCCGGGACCAGGGTCTCATCGCTTATATTACGGATAACGGCGGCGGGGGCTTGTCTTCGTCAGTAGGAGAATCCGCCCGTTTTTCCAACGGATGCAAGGTGGACTTGGCCAAGGTCCCCCTCAAGTACGACGGCCTGGACCAATGGGAAATCTGGATATCAGAATCCCAGGAACGCATGACCGTGTCCATCAAGCCGGAACACGAAAAACAATTCCTGGACCTGGCCGACAAGCACGCCGTGGAATGCACGGTCATCGGAACCTATACCAACTCCGGCAAGCTGCACATCACCTATAAGAACGATACCTGCGCCTATGTGGACATGGACCTGCTCACCGCCCGGTTCCCCCAATGGGAGTTCGAGGCCGAATGGACGCCGCCCCGGCTCAGGGGCCTGAGAGAGCCTGTGCTCTCCGTTCCCGCAGACCACAACCGCCTGCTGCTGGATATGCTGGCCCGGCCCAATATTTGTTCCAAAGAATGGATCACCCGGCAATACGACCACGAAGTCCAGGGCGCCAGCGCCATCAAACCACTGGTCGGCCTGGAGCGGGACCTGCCAAGCGACGGGGCTGTGGTCCGGCCTGTATTGTCTTCGGAAGGAGGCATCGCCATTTCCCAGGCCGTGCTTCCCACGTACTCGGCCATCGACGCCTATCACATGACCACCTGTGTCATGGACGAGGCTGTGCGGCGGGTGATTGCCGTGGGCGCGGACCCGGAACAAATCGGCGGGGTGGACAACTTCTGCTGGCCCACTATTATTTACGATGACAAGCAAAATCCCGACGGCAAACACAAAGCCGCCCAGTTGGTAAGATCGTGCCTGGCCCTGCGGGATCTGTGCAATGCCTATGAAATGCCGCTGCTCTCGGGCAAGGACAGCATGTATGTGGACGGCCACCTGCCCGGACGCTACGGGGAGCGGCATAAGGTTTCGGCCCTGGAAACGCTCCAGTTCACCACTACCGGATTGGTCCATGACGTGGCTCATTGCAAGACCATGGATGTGAAAATGCCCGGGGATCTTGTTTATGTGGCGGGGTTCACCAAAAACGAACTAGGCGCTTCGGAATATTACGAGCACCTGGGGCACCTGGGTTTGAACGTACCCCATGTGGACGCCGAGGCCAACGTGGCCCTGTACAAGGCCCTGCACAAGGCCATGACCGCGGATCTGGCAGCCTCGGTACGGGGAATCTACCGGGGCGGGCTGGGGGTTCACTTGGCCATGTGCTCCATGGCCGGTTGCCTGGGCATGGACGTGGATCTGGGCAAGGTCCCCACTCAGGGCGCATACCGGGACGACGTCCTGCTCTATTCCGAAAGTGCAGGCCGTTTTATCCTGACAGTGGCTCCTTCGGACAAAGACCGTTTTGAAAAGATCTTTGCAAACCTGCCTGTGGCCTGCATTGGCCAGGTTGTCCAGGAGCCTGTTCTTACTGTGCAGGGCCTGAATGGCAGCGCCATTGTCCGTGCGGAAGTGCGGGATATGAAAGATGCGTGGAAAAGACGCTTTGGAGGTTTGACATGAAGAAGGTCCGGGTACTAGTCCTTACCGGATACGGCCTGAATTGCGACCATGAAACAGCGCATGCTTTTTCTTTGGCCGGGGCCGAGCCCAAACGGGTGCATATAAACAGTCTGATTGCCGGGGAAGAACGCCTGAAGGATTTCCAAATCCTGGCTTTTGGAGGCGGTTTTTCCTGGGGGGACGATCACGGGGCCGGGGTAATCCAGGCCACCAGAATGAAAAACAACCTGGGCGGCCAGTTGCTGGAATTTGTCCGGGACGGGGGTTTGGTCATAGCCATTTGCAACGGATTCCAGGCTGTGGTCAACCTGGGGCTGCTTCCTGGTTTGGATAACGATTACACCGCCCGAACCGTGGCCCTCACCTATAATGATTCCGGCAATTTTCGGGACGACTGGGTTTACATGGCGACCAACCCCCAGTCTCCGTGCGTATTCACGAAAAACCTGGGGGTATTCGACCTGCCCGTGCGCCATGGAGAAGGCAAACTTTGTGCGGACGATGCGGTCATCAAACGCTTGCAGCAGAATAATCAGATTGCTCTGCGCTACGCCCTGGCGGACGGCTCGCCCGCCTTGGGAAAATTTCCGGAAAATCCCAACGGCTCCGTGGATGACATTGCGGGCATATGCGACCCCACCGGGCGCATATTCGGGCTGATGCCCCATCCCGAGGCGACGGTGCATTACTCCAATCATCCCCAGTGGACACGGATTAAGGAAGAAAAAAAGCGCCAGGGCATAGATCCGCAATTCGCCACAGCCCCCGGCCTGCTTATGATCAAAAACGGTGTGGATTATGCCCGGGAAAACCAATAGCCCAGCCCTGTTGAGGGAAAAACTGGACAGTCTCATTGCCTGCTTCACAAACAAAAAGGCAACCCGCTCTGAAATGGAGGACGGGATTCAAA
Organism: Desulfatibacillum sp.; assembly: GCA_016342355.1. Lineage (GTDB taxonomy): Bacteria > Desulfobacterota > Desulfobacteria > Desulfobacterales > Desulfatibacillaceae > Desulfatibacillum. Next base: position 23,525 of record JAEINP010000027.1, on the reverse strand, counting down.
CCGTTCTGGAATGGAAACAGGCAAGTGGGGTTGTCGGCCTGTGGAATCCCCCGCCCGTCATGGTGACAGCCACCCTGGACGACGGCATGGGCCATGGGCTGGAACTCATCCATCTATACGCCCGCGCTGCGGGCCTGAAGCTAGTTGAACTGGGTTTGCTCCAGGCTCCGGACCTTATCATCAAAAAATGTCATGAGGTTCAAGCCCGTGTGTTAGGCCTGACAGTACTCCACCAGTTTTCCGATGAAGACGCCGTACGCATTGGCCAGGCCATTCCCGAGCAAACCCTTTTCATTGCTGGCGGAGCGGCTTTTTTCCATGACCCGGACCTGGCCGAAGAAGCCCGAGTGGACTATGTGGCGAAAGACGCCCTGGCTTTTTTACGATTTCTTTTGAACGCCTTGGGATAGTTTGAACCCCCTGACATTTCGTTGCTTCGCCAATCCACTTCCAAAAATAAATCTGAACACAAGAAACCCATCCTTGACACAGGCGCTTTTGTGTTAATAACTTAGGCAAGCGTCTGTCACTGCGTCAGCCTGCCTCAACACATCTGTCGCCCACATTGATATACGCGCAACTTGCCTTCACTATATGCTAACATTAAAATGCATCTTCTTTTGATTGGGGGGGAACGTGGGACAAAGGCCTGTTTTTGAAAATAAAACCATTCTGAATATCAACGACTCCATGGGCGAAAACAGCCTAAAAGACGCTCACTCGGACGAACGGCCTGGCCTTGGTCCCTTATGCAGTGTGGAACATCTGCCCATGGGATACGTGGAAATTGATTTGGCCGATGCCTGCATTGTCGGAGTCAATCAATTGTTCTGCCAACTTTCAGGCTATTCCCGGGAAGAATTGATGAGGGCAGACATTTCCCTGAAAGTCCTTCTCCTGGATAGAACCGCCTTGGACTCCTTTCTTCAAGGGATTGGCAACACTGGTGGGCCTACCGCTATGGTTCCCTTTGCCATGACCACCAAGGATGGACGGCAAATCGCCAGTTTGCTCAAGGTTCAGGCTATTATTCGGGATGGTAAGCCTTGCAGGATAGTCGGACTAATAACGGAGGATAGGCTGGATGGACAGGGTGAAACGGAACTGCTTTGGTTAAAGGCTGCTATCCGGGGAAGCAGCGACGCCGTTGGCATGGCTGATCCCCATTCCAGGCATTTTTATCACAACGAGGCATTTACCCGCATGTTCGGGTATTCTGTATATGAAATGAGTTCCAGGCACCCTCAAGTGCTTTATTGCAACCAGGAGCAGGCGCGGGAAATTTTTGAAGCCATAGGAAAAGGAGAGTCCTGGGCTGGTGAGGTTGAAATGCGCACCAAGGCCGGAAAGGTAATCACTGTTTCCCTGCAAGCAGATGGAATAACAAATTCCGAAGGCCGTGTCATAGCTTTGATCGGACACCACGCCGACATTACCGAAAGAAAAATGACTATTATGCAACTGGCCCAAAGCTTGGCCAAACACAAGGATTTTATTGAAAACGCCCCCATTGGCATGATGATTACCGATTTGGAAGGGCTGGTCATATATGCCAACAGAAAACTTGGGGAAATTACCGGCTACAAAAAGGAAGACTGGCTTAATGTCAATTTTTTCCCTCTGGTGTACCCTGAGGACCTTCCCATTATTTTGAGGCAAAGGGAATGCGCCATCCGTACATTGAAAAGTGTGGAGCCCTACGAAGTGCGCATGGTTTCTTCGTCCGGTGATATTCGCTGGCTGCGCACCATCCCCCAGGTAATCCTGGAACAGGGACCCGACGGCGGCAAAAGAATTGTGGGCTTTCAAAATTTCTTGGAGGATGTGACCCCTACCAAAATAGCGATCGAAGAAAAAATACGCCTGGAAAGACAACTGGTCCAATCCCGGAAAATGGAGGCCCTCGGCACCATGGCAGGAGGAATAGCCCACGACTTCAACAATATTCTTTACCCAATAATGGGATACGCTGAGCTGATTAAGGACGACCTGAACGAAGAGTCCATCACCTACAAAAATGTGGTGGAGATCGAAAAATCGGCTCACAGGGCCAAGGATTTGGTCCAGCAAATCCTGTCTTTTTCACGGCCATCTGAGCAGGAAATCGTCCCCGTGGCCATACAAACTGCTTTGGAAGATGTATTGAAAATGGTTCGGGCGGCTTTCCCATCCACTATTCAAATACGGAGAAACATTTGCAGCAGATGCCGCCTGGTGCTGGCAGACCCCACTCAGGTGCATCAGGTGCTTATGAACCTGTGTACCAATGCCTATCATGCCATGTTGGAAAAGGGGGGCCTGTTGCATGTGAGCCTCCGTGAGGTGGAAATTGGCAAAGGCAAGTTCCCGGGCTCCGGCCCCCTGCCTCCGGGCCATTATGCCAGGGTTACAATCAGGGATACGGGTTGCGGCATCCCCAGGGATGTGCTGGACCGCATTTTCGAGCCCTATTTTACCACAAAGGTTGCCGGGGAAGGAACAGGCCTTGGCCTGGCCACCGTCCATGCCATTGTGGAAAAGCTGGAAGGGCGCATTACTGTGGACTCGGAAGAGGGAAAGGGTAGCGTCTTTGATGTATTTTTCCCCATTGTTCCGGGCGCGATAGCCGCACCCTGCAAACAGGAAAGAGGCCCGGTCCCAAAGGGCCGCGAGAGCGTTTTACTCGTGGATGACGAAGAGTCCATCCTAAACATGCTTGCCCAAATGCTGCACAGACTGGGATATAAGGTGACCTGCTTCCGGGACAGCCTGACAGCCCTTTCGGCCTTCCTGCAAAGGCCCGAAGCATTTGACGTGGTGATTACCGACCTTACCATGCCCAAAATGACTGGAGTATCCCTTGCGGAACAAATGCTGAAAGTGGTCCCTTCCTTACCCATCATATTGTGCACAGGATTTTCCGAAAGAATTACCGCCAGCGAAGTGGAAAAAGTCGGCATCAAGGCCTTCCTTAACAAACCGGCCATTTTCCATGACTTGGGGCAGACCATACGCAAGGTTTTGGGGGAATAGCGAAGGCGCCTGTTCAACCTGGTTTGCTGCCGGGAAAACAACTATTTGGCGGGGAGCCTCAAAGAAAAAAAAAGGCCGGGCAGCCTGGGAAGGCGGTCCGGCCTTTGATGTTATTCTGTAAAATTTATTTGCCCAGCATTTGATTCTTAAGTTTTTCCAGGCCGCCGTCCAGGGGACGGTCTCCCAGCCAAATGGAAAAAACCAGACGTTTGAATTTTTTATCGGCAATGGCAACCTTTTCCACGCCGTCAATATACACGACCAAACCCTTGGCAGGCAGATAGGTGATATCGTATTTTTGGTCTTCAACGGTTTCCGTGGTAAAGGCGGAATTGAACTTGTCGATCTGGGCCTGCCACGGAGCCAGGTTGTTGTTGGTGATATTGGCAAAACTTTCGTTCCAGGAATCAATCAGTTTTTGGGGAGAAACCCCGGCGCGGATGCAATGCATGCGGATCATCATGGGCTCATCGGCATCCAGGATCTTGTTGGCATCGGAGCTTTTGTTGGTCAGGTACAAGGCTCCGGCATAAACCTTTACCAACCCGAATTTTTTCCGAACACCAGCGCCATTCAAAACCAGTTTGTTTCCTTCGATGGTCACAGTGTCAGGAATTTCCGCGCCACCGTAGCTCTTTGCATAAGCAATGGGAGCGGCCATCAGTAATACCAGCACTGCAATTACAATCCTCTTCATATCCTTCTCCTTTGTGTTCGATAAAAAGCTGTTCCATGAAAAAAAGCTGAATGAAACCCCCGTCCTGGTAGGATGTTTGGACCTGCCTATTGTGAATCCAGAACAGGTCTAAAGTCAAGCAGAACCTTCCCAGCTTTACAAGCAACCAAGTCAATGCTAACTCAAAGCCATGAACTTTAGGGAGTCAGTCCATGAAAATCCGTGTAATAATAGGTTCCTCTTTACGCATTGAAGGTCCTGTGGAGCATGAGTTAGAGGAATACCTAAAGCAACGCCTGACCATAGTCAATCCGGTTTGGTTGGAAAACCAGAAATTCGGAAGATACAATCAGGGCGTGAAAAAGCATCTCCAGTTTTATTGGAAACGGGGCGACGTCATTACCATGCCCCGGGGATTTGCGCGCCAATTGCTTACATGGGTTTCCAAGTCTGACATGGAATATGATTTGGTGGATGAAACACGGATACTCCCTGAAATCCAGTTCGGCTTTATGGGAGAACTTTACGGATTCCAGCAGCATGCCGCGCAAAGGATTCTTTCCCGCCGCTTTGGAGTGGCCCGTATGCCCACAGGGGCAGGAAAAACCGTCCTGGCCCTTTATTGCATCAGTGAGCGCGCCCAGCCTGCGGTGGTGGTGGTCCACACAAAGGAACTCCTGTACCAGTGGCGGGACAGGGCTTTGGATTTTTTGGATATCCGGGAGCAGGATATCGGTTTGGTGGGTGACGGAAAAAAACAGATGGACCGCAGCCTGACCATCTGTGTGGTCAATTCGCTCTACAAATGCGCAGGCCAGTTGAAAAAAGGGACAGGTCACCTGATCGTGGACGAATGCCACCGGATTCCATCCCGCAGCTTTACAGTAGCTGTCCGCACCTTTGACTCCAGATACATGCTGGGGCTATCCGCCACACCCTTTCGCAGGGACGGCCTCACCCCGCTTATCCCCCTGTATATGGGGGATTCGATTTGCGAGGTGAATGCCATGGACCTTCAGGAAAAGGGCCGGATTTCCCGGGCAAAACTCGTGGTGCGCAATACCTGTTTCGACTACCCCTATGAAGACGATTACCACCAGATGATATCGGCATTGGTTGGAGACTATGACCGAAACCTTCTTATAGCCTCCGATGCGGTGGAATTTCATGCCACCGGCAGTGGAACGGCCCTTGTGGTCTCGGACCGCAAAAGCCATTGCCGTGCATTAGGTTCCCTCATGGCCGACAAAGGCGCCCGGGTGAGCGTGCTGACCGGCGACCTTCCTGATGTCAAACGCAAGGAAATTGTGCGTAGCGTTAATCAGGGGGAAGTGGACATTCTGGTGGCCACCGTCCAGTTGATCGGGGAAGGCTTTGACTGTCCTGCCCTGTCCGCCCTGTTTATGGCCACGCCGGTCAAGTTTTCGGGAAGGGTGCTCCAGGTGGTTGGACGGGTTCTCCGGGCCCAGCAAGGCAAAGAGAAGGCCACTGTGTTTGACTATGTAGACAAGCCCGGTGTGCTTCAGGCATCCTTCCAATCCCGTTTGGAAGCCTATCGCCAGCTTGGCCTGAAGGGTCAAAGCCCCCTGCGGTTCCGCTCATGACATTTCCCGGTGACAAGGACCGGCTCTCTGCAATCCTTATGTTGGAGTTATGCATTCTTTGTGGTATGATATGTATCCAAATGGATATGTGCATAGCACTAATCCAAAAACATTTCGGCCCTGTCGCCCTGTCCAAGACCCCGATCCCAAGAGGCCTGTTTCCATGACTGAGAATTCCAGATATATGGTTGTGATCACCGGCAAACCTATGCCAGGCCACGCTATTGCAAACGTACGTAATAATGTAGCCCTGCGGTTTAACATGCAGGACGCCCGGGTTGACAAGATTTTTTCCGGCAGGCCCGTGGCGATAAAAAGGAATTTGGACTTAACAGCCGCCAAAAAATTCAAGGAAATTTTTGCCCAACTGGGCGCCGAATGTCTGGTCATGGCAGATAAAACAGCTCCAGGGGGCGCTCCTCCAAAAGCGGAGGCGAAAAAACCGCCCCCCCCCGCCAAATCCAAGGAGGATCTTGCCAGGGAAGTCTTGGCCAAACGCGCTGAAAAGCAATTCACGGAACTGGATTCCCAATATTTGATTGTGGGCAAACAGTCCGGATTTGAAAAAACCAATGTCCTTTTTTCTCTCCTGACCCTGATTGTGGTGATTGGCATTGTAGCGGCATGGGTTTTGATTCCCCTCACATGGTATATGGCTGTCCCCGCCATACTGGTGGTTCTCATCGGTCTGGGGGTTCCCCTCATGCGCAGCCAGACTCTTTTTCTAAGAAAGGTCATGGCTGCCCTGGTGGATGAAGACACCGAGGACCTCGCCCTTTCACTGGCCTGCATGGATACCTGGCTGGACCGCCTGGACAACCAGCGTCATGCCGTTCTTATCCGAAAGGAATTGGACAAGGTCATTGGCAGGCATACCGACCTTATGGAAAAAATGATGGACTATGCCTACAGTCTGGCTGAAATCAGTGAACAAAGGAAAGAAGAGGAACCCCGGACGCCAGACACCCTGGAAGAAGCAAAAATGGCCGAGCCGGCCCAGACAGACGCACCAACCCAAGAACCTGCAAAATCCAAGTCGCCCCAGAAAAAAAAAGGAAAATAGTCAAAGCGCCTGGCGCGAGGTCCATCAGGGAGTTGGCGCCGGTTGGATGATGTACACCGTGCCACTGGTTTCCGTGCCACCGTGGCTTGCCGGAGCTTCCATTCCTTCATGGGCTTCCGGAGCGGTGTGCCCGGTTTGATTCGCCCCTGTCATTTCCAGTTTTATTCCATGGATGTCATCCAGACCTATTCCCAAAAAAAGCGACCCATACCTTTCATCAGGCACCCAATAGAAGGCATTGATACCCGTGCCCCGGTTATCATGCTGGGAAGACGTGTCCACAAAGGCTTTGCACAGATCATGGATTAAGGGTGGCTGTTGAAGGGACAGGTCATAATACAGGCGGACGAAATCCTGAGCCGGGTCCTGGGCGCGAACTGCCAGGGGACATAAAAAAAATAGAGAACACAGAATGACTGACAGTCTTGTCGCCATGGTAGGGGCCTGCCCTTGTTCCGTTCTCCAAGGCTGGTTAGTCAGCCTTTTTGGATATCATCTTCCAGTTGTTTTTGAGCCTTGGCAAAACACTCCGGGCAGTAGGTGGAAGAGGCGTTCATCCTGGCCCGCATGTGTAAATATTGCTCCACAGAAACCCATTTGCCCTCACTCTGGTCTCCGCCCAGGTCATCCCACACTTTTTTGCAGGCCCCGCAAACCGGAAGGGTGGTTTCGTAGGCCTTGATTTTCCTTTTTTGCTCCCGGGTTTCAAAGCATTTATCCACCTTAAACTGAATTTCCTCCATCTCACAAGGTTTGAGCAGGTAGTCATCTGCTTCCAGGCGAATGGCCTCAATAACCGACGACAAGTCTCCGTATCCCGTGAGGATAATGACCTGGGTAAGCGGGGCGGTTTTTTTTGCCCTATGCAGAATGGCAATGCCATCCACCACTCCCATGACGAGATCGGTAATTACCAAGTCAAAACTTGTGTCCCCCAGCAGTCCCAGAGCCTTAGCCGGGTCGCTGACTTCCGTCACGGTGTATCCAAGAGCTGTTAAAAAGCCCCCGATGCCACGCAGAACCAGGATGTCGTCGTCTACGAGAAGAATGGACTTTTCAGGCATGGCCAGTGGGTCTCTCTCTCAAGTTATTGCAGGAGGAACAATGCCAATCCGGCGCAACCGGAAGGAAGCGGCAAAATCAATTCGTCAGCCCATGATAAAAGTACGGCAAGGCAGCGGCTATTTTTCGCGAAGATACCCCGCAATACCCCTAATGCTGTTTTCCATGAACCCATGTTCCCGATGCCTTACGTCATCAGGGAGGTGGGGGTAGACACTCAGGTTTGGATCACGGGCCAAAAGGACTTCCAGGCACCTGGCTTCCAGACTTTCTTCAGACAGGGCCATTTGCTCTCCAACCACTTCGGCCCATAGCTTCAGTTGTTCCTTGTGGGCGGCAAGAAGGGGCGTATTATTCCCTTTCACTGCCCCAAAATGCCCGTAGCAATAAATATTGTGCGGCGTGTCCATAAGAATATCCAGGCTGGCGGAGCTGACTTCCATCAGAAATCTGGGAGGAGTTGCAGGCCTTAACCAAGTGCCTTTGCCTGGGACATCCACCCGCACTCCCCCGGTTTCACCGGCAAAAAGGATATCTTCTTTTACATAGCTCACATGATGCACAGCATGCCCCGGGGTGTCGAGGACCTGCACGCCCAGGCCGGAAAAATCCCGGGAACTCACCAAATTTTCCTTAGGGACAGCCTTGATGGGACCATAGGCTCGGGCGGTGTCTTTAAGGGTTTTCAGGCTGCCCTGCCACAAACGCTCCGGATCGCCCATATGGGGCAGGGCCTTGGGGTGGCAGACGACGGGGGTTCGGGGAAAGCGGCGGGAAAAATCCCCGGCCCCTCCGGCGTGGTCTATGTGAATATGGGTCAGGAGTAGGGCGTCAAGGGACGTCGTCACTTCCAATTCTTCCAGGGCTTGGCACAGAAGCGGCACTGTGGCGGCGGGTCCCACATCCACCAAAAAAGTGGCATCCCCCTGATATAACCAGGCTCCGATAAAAGAATGGAACCCTCGCAATTGCTGATCCAGGGGGATAAGGGTAAGCTCGGGGGTGATGCGATGCAGTTCCATCTATGTTTTAAGTGGGTGGACAGATTCAGTCCAGCCCCATATCCTTTTCAATTTTCTTGATTTCCGCAACCAGAGCCTCTTTTTCTTCCTTGGCCAGGGTTTTATCGATCAGGCGTCGTTTTAGTCCCAGAAGGGTCATTTCAGCCCGGTAATCCTGACATGTGTACTTTCCTGTCATAACTTTCCTGCACTATCCATGGCCTGCATATAAACCTTGTAAAAGGCCTGGTTCTCTGCAAAGGCGCGGGTCAGAATTTTATCCACGTCGTCAATGCTATTGGGATTAATGATAATATTTACGCTTTTGGCAAAAGCGGCCATATTGTCCATTGTTCTATAGGCTTCTGTGATGAGCGCAACAAAAACCTTTCTTCTGGTGTACATAGCCATTCTGCTCAAAAACTTCAAGACATGGTTACTCTCGGGGTCATCCGTGTCAAAGGTTTCGTTAAGCACCACCATGTCAAAAACGTGAAAACGCATCTGTTTGAGGGCTTCCCGAGCTGTCCCGGGTTCGGTGATCAAGTAACCCATACCAGTTAGGGCGTCTTTAATTTTGGCCTTGTACACCGGATCCAACTCGCAGAGCAATGCGGTACGGGTGCCCTCCTCCAAAAAGTCAAAGGGTCTGTCGTCGTCGTTATAACCGCCGGAAGTAACATCTTCCACGAGGCCGGACTTCTCCTGGTTTGCAGGATGATCAGCGGGTTTGCTTGAAGAACCACTTTTGGCTGGTGCAGGCTGTGGTGCGCCCACGGTAATCTTTTCTTTGCATTTGGGGCACCCCAGGGAAAAGGATTGGCCCTTGGGCACCTTTTCATCAGGAATGCGGAATTGCCCCTTACAATGCTGGCATGTAATATTCATGGTTTACTCCTGGGAGAACGGGGGCGGTCGGGCCCCAGGTTCAATTTCTCTTTTTCCCGTACTCCATATCCACCTGGAGGTCTTCAATATCACTGGTGGTTTCGCCCCGGGCGCTTTTAACCGAATCGATTCCCCGCCCGGTTACATCCCGATGGGAGGAGTAGGCAATGGCAGTTTCTTCCGTGATCAATCCCCGTTCATACAGGTTGACGATGTAGTCGTCAAAAGTGACCATTCCAAAAGCCTTGCCCTGGGAGATAATGTTGTTAAACGTTTTGTCCTCGGACTCTCCATTCAGGATGGCATCCCTGACACGAACGTTGGAGCCCATGGCTTCAAAGGCAGCCACCCGGCCCCCTCCCACCTTGGGCAAGAGCCTTTGACAAACAACCCACCGGAGAGTGTCGGCCAGCCGGATACGGATCTGTTGTTCCTCTTCCGTGTTGAACATGCCCAGGATACGGTTGATGGTGTGCCCCGCGTCCACGGTATGGATGGTGGAGAGAACCAAATGGCCGGTTTCCGCGGCAGCCAGGCCGATTTCAACCGTCGTCCGGTCCCGCATTTCACCCACCAGAATCACTTTTGGGGCCTGGCGAAGGGCTGCACGAAGTCCTACGGCAAAAGACTCGAAATCCGTGCCCATTTCCCGCTGATTGAAAGTGGCCTTTTTATGTGGATGCTGGAATTCCACAGGGTCTTCCAGCGTAACTATGTGGACTGGTTGTGTTTCGTTGATCTGGTTAAGCACGGCTGCCAGGGAGGTTGACTTACCGCTACCCGTGGCGCCGGTTACCAGGGCGATGCCATTTTTTTCAAGGGCGATTTTGTGAAAAGCGTTGGGAAGGGCCAGTTCCTCAATGGTAGGTATTTTAGTTTCCAACTTACGCAGGACCACCGAGTAACTGCCCCGTTGGGAAAAAATATTCACCCTGAACCGGGCCTTGCCAGGAAGCTCGTAGGACATGTCGCAGGAACCATCCTTCATGAGGATCTGGCTGAGCCGCCGGTCTCCGTGGATCAGGTTAAGGGCGAAAATCTCCGTTTGGAAGGGGGTCAATTCCAGAATCTGGGGGCTCAAGTCAACGCCCGTAAGAACTCCCGAACTTTCCACCTGAAACGGTCTTCCCGCAGTTATATTGAGGTCTGACACATTGTCAAACGTGTCCAGCATCCTGGTCAGAATATGATCTATTTCCTGTTTTCTCATGAAAACACTCCCATACGCAGCCGGCAAAAAAACTGTCGGCTTAAGCCTCGGTAAAATCGGACGGCGGATGCTTGAGCAAAGGCCTGAACCGGGCCTTTTCGTTAGCCTTGGCATAGGCGTCCTCAGGATCGATCCTGCCTTTGTGGATCAACTCCATAATTGCATCATCCAAAAGCTGCATGCCATATTTTTTTCCGGTCTGAATTGCGGAAGGAATCTGATAGGTCTTATTCTCCCGGATGAGGTTACGCACCGCCGGGGTGGCTATGAGAATCTCCAGGGCCGCGCAACGGCCTTTTTTATCCACCCGCTTGAACAGGGTCTGGGCCAGCACGGCCCGGAGTCCGTCGGCCAGTGTGGAGCGAATCTGATCCTGTTGGCTTGCCGGGAAAACCTCGATGATGCGGTCCACGGTTTTTGCTGCGCTTGTCGTATGGAGTGTGGCGAAAACCAAATGGCCTGTGGAAGCTGCTTCAATAGCCAGGGAGATGGTTTCCAGGTCGCGCATTTCACCCACCAGGATGATGTCGGGGTCTTCACGCAGGGCGCCCCGCAATGCGGCTGCAAAGGTTTTGGTATGGGCGCCTACTTCTCTGTGGTTCACGATACAACTTTTGGATTCATGGACAAATTCAATGGGGTCTTCAATGGTGATGATATGATCCTTACGTTGCCTGTTGGCCACGTCCACGATGGAGGCCAGGGTTGTTGACTTGCCGCTGCCTGTGGGGCCGGTCACCAGCACTAGCCCCCGGGGGAGACCCGCCAGCTTGGGCACCACAGGGGGAAGGCCCAATTGCTCTGACGTCAAAATAGTCTGGGGAATCTCACGAAATACCGCGGCCACCCCGAATTTCTGCATAAAAAAATTAGCACGGTATCGTGCCACGCCGGGAAGTTCGTACCCGAAGTCCAGGTCTCCGGTTTCTTCGAAAACCTTGACTTTTTCTTCCGGGGTGATTTCGTACAGCATGGATCGCAGGTCATCACTGTCCAGAACCTTAAACTTAATCCTCTCCATTTCCCCCCGGATACGCAAGGCAGGCTGCTGGCCTGAAACAAGATGGAGGTCCGAGGCACCCTGCTCATGCATGAGTTTGAAGAACGCGTCAATTCTGGCCATGGTCTAACTCCTCTGCGATTTTTGAAAAACAGCAATTTTATCATCCCTGGAATCCAAGGCCTGGTTTTCCTCCCGGCTGATATCCAGAATCTTCTTATGAGCCGCTAAAACGCCACGGATTCGCACATCCAAGACCGCCCGTTGCCTTTTAAGCTCAATAATGTCTTCCTTGATTTTTGCGTAGGATTGGTGGGCTCGGTTCAGGATATCTTCCGCCTGAATTTCAGCTTGGGAAATGATCAACTCCGCTTGCTTTTTAGCATGGTCCTCCATACCCTCCATGACATGTTTGGAATGAAGAACACTTTCCCGGAATCCCTCCTCCCGCTTTCGGTAGCCGTGGATTTCCGCCTCCAGCAAGGCCTTGGCCTCCGATAGGCTTCTACGCTCCAGGACCATTTCCTCCATGGCCTGGGAAACCAACTCCAGAAAACTTTCCACCTGCCCGGAGTTGAAACCCCACAGGCTTCGCTTAAATTCCTGCTTTTGTATCTCCATGGGGGTGACCTTCAAGACGGAACCTCCTTATTAGGAAGAAAAGCACCTAATCCGAATTATCATCGTTAGTGCATCAGCCTATAGCCCAGAGCCCGAATACTATTGACCAAAAATCCCTGGAGAAAAATTATTCCCAGGATCACGACCATGGGAGAAAAATCAATGCCGGAAAAACTCACCGGCAAATAACGTCTTACCCGACTTAAAAGCGGTTCGGTCACATTATGGACAAAACGCACAATAGGGTTGTAGGGGTCCGGATTGACCCAGGACAATAAGGCCCCTACAATCAATGTGTACATATACACGGTCAAAACTATGTCCAGCACATTGGCTATGGAGGTAAAAAAAAATCCCAACATAAGAGTTTTCCTTGAACAAAATAAACGCCCTTGCATGCAAGGGCAAAGCCCGGCACAATGCTCTCGTGGGCTCCAGAATACCCCCGGTTTGGCTTAAAGGTCAAGCAAAGCGATATATTCAAGTCTATGGTAGATAATACTCCCGTAGAAAAGTCAAGATACAATCACTGGCTTCATTGCTTTGTAGCTATGAAATCCAGTATATTGCCGCCTTTTGCTTGTGACAATTATTTCTTCAAAAGAACCCGGACAAACCCATGTTCCTCCTATAGTTATTGCCGCCCCCCTGCCTTTCTCTCTCAAGCAATCCGGCACGGCCGCATTTCCCCTGTTAAAGCGAAAAATGCGAAAAGACTTGACAAGTAGACGGCACATGCTTTATATGTCCATGCTTTGCCGGGTGACCGGCCGGAAAGGCCTCCACCCACGTCAAAAAAAACCATGCCGGGAACCACGGGCCTTAAATGGTGCGGCCTTAAGGCAACCCGGCCATAATAAAATTTTCCGGGAGAATTCTCATGGCATTACCAAAAAGAAAAAAATCCAAGTCCAAACGCGACAAACGCCGTACTCATCAAATTCTGACGGCGCCAAACGTAACAGCTTGCCCCCAATGCGGAGATCCCAAGCTGCCTCATCACATCTGCCCCAGTTGCGGAACCTACAAGGGCCGCACACTTATTGAGACAGACTGATAAGCATTTGAGTTGGGTCACATCTTAATTATTCATTACGGGTTGATTTGTAATTCAAGTCTGACGAATATCAAAACTGCCGAGCCCTATGTTGGGGAGTTTCTCTTCAAGAAAGCAGGGGGAATTGAATACTTAAGATGTGGCCCTTGTTTCGTCTAACCTATCCATAATTTTACACACCCGGTCCGCTGTATCGTTTTAATGCCAAAATCCCCAAAAGGGGATTTTTTTAAGGAGACGGCGCGGATGTCCCATTCAGTGTCCAGGCCCCGGGGCCTAAAAACAAAAAAATGGCTATCTGCCCTGGATACACCGGCTGGCGTGCCACCCCTCCTCCGCATCACTGCATTTGGCCTCACCCAACAAACAGGAGCTGAACACACCAAAAAGGATGGCGCTCCCCCATACCAAAAACAATCCCGAAACAATCGGCTTCCCTTGCTGACTTCCTGCTCCCCAGAGGGTCCGGAAAATTCAGGGAAGAAATCAACTTGGCAGTCCTATGGCGTCCTGGCGCAATTTCTCCAGAGCCATGGCGCCTGTTTTGTCCTATCTCATATAGGAGACAGTTATGGACCCAGAATCTAAAATCATTGTAGTCACAGGCGGTTCCCAGGGGATTGGGAGGGCCATTGCCCTTCGCTTTGCAAGTCAGGGCGCCAGTGTGTTTTTTTGCCATTATGACCCCGATAACTCTGAATCTGAGAATACCGAAACCCTTATCCACGAAGCAGGCGGCACAGGCAAGGGGTTTAAGGTAAATGTGGCGGACAAGGCCGAGGTCAAAGGCTTTTTTAAATCCGTAATGGATGAAGCCGGGCGTATTGACGTATTGGTAAATAATGCAGGGATCACCAGGGATGGCTTTTTGGTCCGGATGAAAGAGCAGGACTGGGACGCCGTGATTGACATTAACCTTAAAGGCGTGTTCCTGTGCATGCAGGAAGTCACCCGGATTATGATGAAGCAGCGGGAAGGACGCATCATCAACATTTCCTCCGTGGTAGGCGCCATGGGCAACCCCACCCAGGCCAATTATGTTGCTTCCAAAGCAGGGGTCATCGGCCTGACCAAGTCTGCCGCCAGGGAACTGGCTTCCCGGGGTATTTTGGTCAACGCAGTGGCGCCGGGATACATCAATACCAAGATGACCCAAATCTTGTCCGAGGAAGTCAAAGAAGCCTTTGTGCAGTCCACCCCCATGGGAAAAATGGGAGAACCTGAGGATGTGGCTGCAGCCGTTGAATTCCTGGCCTCAGAAGGGTCGCGATTCATCACCGGGCAGGTATTGCATATCAACGGTGGTATGTATATGGGATGACGGCATCCGGCTCTGTGAACAGGTTTTTGGGATACATGCCGGGGTTGCCGACTGACAGGGATGGGGAGAATCGTATGCAGCCATAAGTTGTATGCTTGATTTTTCCTGAGCAATATATATAGTGCTAAAAAAAACCATCGTAAGGGTCTCTTGTGACGCCTGCGAGTGCAAGGAGGTTTGGTTATTATGTCATTGGAAGAAAAAGTTAAAAACATAATCGTGGACAAATTGGGTGTAGAGCCTGACGAAGTCGTTGAAGAAGCATCCTTTGTAGACGACCTGGGGGCGGATTCCCTGGACTTGGTAGAGTTGATCATGACCATGGAAGAAACCTTTGACCTGGAAATTTCCGACGAAGACGCCGAAAAAATCATCAAGGTCAAGGACGTCATCGAATATATCAAGGCGCATACCTAAACCGTACATGCGTAGGGACAGGGGCAGGCTTGCTGTTCGCCAAGGCGTTTCCCTAAACCGCATTAGCAGGAGTTGGAATGAAAACCGGCACTCCCGAAATTGTGATCACAGGCTTAGGCCTTGTTACGCCTCTGGGTATAGGTGTGGAGGCTTCCTGGTCCGCCCTGTGTCAGGGAAAGTCCGGCGTGGGGCCCATAACCCGGTTTGACACCACGGGCTTTAAAACCACTATTGCGGCCGAAGTCAAAGGTTTCCAGGCAGAAGATTTCATGCCAAAAAAGGAGGCCCGCAAGGCTGAGCGGTTTATCGCCTACGCCATTGCTGCATCTAAAATGGCCTTGGATGACGCGGACCTGGTCATTGACGCCAGCAACGCCGAAAGAGTAGGCGTGTTTACAGGATGTGGTCTGGGCGGTCTTCAAACCATGGAAGATTGCAGGGATACCATTGTGCAAAAAGGACCGGGCAGGGTCAGCCCTTTTTTTATTCCCATGCTCATTGGAAACATGGGCCCCGGGCTGATCGCAATACACCTTGGAGCCAAAGGCCCCAACTGCAGCGTGGCAACTGCTTGCGCCGCAGGCACACACTCCGTGGGAGAATCCATGCGCATCCTCCAGCATGGTCAGGCGGATGTTATGATTACAGGAGGGGTGGAGTCCGTCATCACACCTCTGTGCATAGCTGGCTTCAACTCCATGAAAGCCCTTTCCACTCGCAATGATGAGCCGGAAAAAGCATCCCGTCCCTTTGATGCTCAACGTGACGGCTTTGTGGTGGGGGAAGGCGCCGGAATCCTGATTCTGGAAACCCGGGAACACGCTGAAAAACGTGGGGCGCGCATCTATGCCACTGTGGCAGGATACGGAATGTCCGGGGATGCCCATCATATGACAGCCCCCTCCCCGGAGGGTGAAGGCATGGGAAGGTGCATGAAAAGCGCCCTGGATGACGCTGGCCTGCAACCCAAGGACATGGACTACATCAACGCTCATGGCACTTCCACACAGATTAACGACCTGTGCGAAACCCAGGGCATTAAAAAGGTTTTTGGAGAACATGCCTATAAACTGGCCATCAGTTCCACCAAATCCATGACCGGTCATATTCTGGGCGGCGCAGGCGGCGTTGAGACCGTTTTCACGGCCCTCACCGTGTACAATGATATTATCCCCCCCACCATCAACCTGGAAAACCCGGACCCGGAGTGCGACCTGGACTATGTGCCGGGTCAGGCCCGCAAACAGGTGGTGAACGTGGCCATGAATAATTCATTTGGATTCGGTGGCACCAACGCCGCTATAATCCTGAAGAAGAGCGGCCTTTAAACAGGCCCAAGTATTCATTTTTTTTAACAAGATTCCATCTGTGGACTTGTTATATCCCAAATATTTTAGTACCGGTTTCTTGAGTGCGGCAAGAACCATATTAAAAGGGAGTATACCTTTGGATCTGGAAACCATAAAAAAAACAGACCCTGAAATGGCAAAAGCCATGGAGCAGGAATTGGACAGGCAGCAGTTCACCCTGGAATTGATTGCTTCGGAAAACATCGCCAGCCCGGCTGTCATGGCTGCCCAGGGCAGCGTCATGACCAATAAATACGCCGAGGGCTATCCTGGTCACCGCTATTACGGCGGATGCGAATTTGTGGATGTGGCGGAAAACCTTGCCAGGGATAGAGCCAAGGAATTGTTTCAGGCGGAATATGTCAATGTCCAGCCCCATTCCGGTTCCCAGGCCAATATGGGTGTGTATTTCGCCCTTTTGGAACTTGGCGACACAGTGCTTGGCATGGATCTTTCCCACGGGGGCCACCTTACCCACGGCAGCCCGGTCAGCTTTTCCGGCAGAATCTACAATTTCATCCATTACGGGGTCAAAGAGGAAACTGGCACAATAGATTATGACCAGTTGCGCGCCCTTGCCAGGGAACACAAACCTAAACTCATTGTGGCAGGCGCCAGCGCCTATCCCAGAATCATTGACTTTCCCCTATTTTCAGAAATCGCCAAGGAAGTAGGCGCCTACTTCATGGTGGATATGGCCCACATTGCCGGTTTGGTGGCTGTAGGGGAGCATCCTTCCCCCCTTCCTTACGCCGATGTGGTGACCACCACAACCCACAAAACCCTCCGGGGACCCCGTGGGGGCATGATCCTTTCCAACAAAGGCTTTGGCAAAAAACTTTCCAGCCAGATTTTTCCCGGCATCCAGGGCGGCCCGCTTATGCATGTGATTGCCGCCAAGGCCGTGGCGTTCAAGGAGGCCCTGACTCCTGAATTCAAGACATACCAGCAACAAATCGTAAAAAATGCCGCGCACCTTGCCAAATGCCTTATGGACCAGGGTGTGGAGTTGGTTTCCGGCGGTACGGACAACCACATGATGCTCCTGAATTTAACCAGCCTCAATATTACAGGAAAAGAGGCGGAAAAAATTGTGGAACAGGCCGGCATGACCGTAAACAAAAATACCATACCCTTCGACAAGCTGGGACCAGCCGTTACCAGCGGCATAAGGGTTGGAACTCCCACTATCACTAGCAGGGGCATGAAAGAGGCGGAAATGGAAATCATTGCCGACTGCCTGGTGGGTGTCCTGAAAAATCCCCGGGACCAGGCCTTGATTGAAAATACTCGTGCAAAGGTCAAAGACCTTTGCCAATCTTTCCCCATTTATGGATGATCTACTGGGAGGAAAGGTATGAAATGCCCCTATTGCGGTGAGACTGAAGACAAAGTCATTGACTCCAGGCAGGGCAAGGAGGCAGATGTCATTCGTCGCCGCAGGGAATGCCTGTCTTGTTCCCGCCGGTTCACCACCTATGAAAAGGTGGAGGACATGCCCCTGGTGATCATCAAGAAAGATGGTCGCAGAGAGGTCTTTAACGGCGAAAAGGTGCGCTCTGGCATGCTGCGGGCATGTGAAAAACGCAATATCAGCGTTCACACTATAGACGAGTTCATTGAACAACTGGAACGTGATTTACGCGAAACCGGAGAAAAGGAAGTGCCTTCCAATCAAGTGGGCGAAGCTATCATGAACAAGCTCCACGAATTGGATGACGTGGCCTATGTCCGTTTTGCCTCTGTGTACAGGGAATTCAAGCATGTGAACGATTTTATATCAGAACTGAAGTACCTGCTCAAACAGCAGCAAAAGAGCGACAAATAGTCTGGCCTGTCAGGGCATAATTAAATACATGGATTTTCGGGGGGAAACCGGTTAACGGACCCCCCGGTCTTTTTTTACAAGGACGGAATGAGCGAACAGGATATCCAATATATGCGCCAGGCATTGGCCTTGGCGGAAAAGGGAGTTGGCGCTACTTCTCCCAACCCCATGGTGGGGGCGGTCATTGTAAAAGGCGGCTCCGTGATAGGCCAGGGTTGGCATCAAAAGGCCGGAGGCCATCATGCCGAGGTATTTGCCTTGGAAGAAGCCGGGGATAAGGCGAAAGGCGCCACCCTGTACGTGACCCTGGAGCCCTGCAACCATCATGGCAAAACCCCTCCATGCTCCCATGCCGTACTTAAAGCAGGCATTGCCCGTGTTGTGGCTGCCATGAAAGACCCCAACCCCAAGGCCGAAGGCGGGCTGGACTATCTGCAGAGCCAGGGTGTGGAAACCTCATGGGGGGTATGTGAAAAAGAAGCCCTCAAACTTAACGAGTTTTTCATAAAGCATGTAACAACGGGGCGGCCTTTTGTCATTAGCAAATGTGCGGCTACCCTGGACGGCAGGATCGCCACACGCATAGGCGACTCCAAATGGGTGACCGGGGAGGAGTCCAGGGCCTATGGTCATCAAATGCGACACGCCATGGATGCCATCATGGTTGGGATAAATACAGTACAGATGGACGACCCCAGCCTGACAGCCAGGATTGAAAACGGCAAAGGCTTGGATCCTCTACGCGTTATCCTGGATAGTCGGCTTTCCATGGACCCCAACGCCAAAATGTTGCACCAGGAATCTGATTCTGGTACACTGATTTTTTGCGGCCCCCAGGCGTCTGATAAAAACTGGGATCTTTTGCAAAAGGCCGGAGCAGAAATTGTCCAGGCCCCTGAAATGAGCGGTTTTTTAAACCTGGACTTCATATGCCGCTATTTGGGAGAAAAAGGCCTCAACAGCCTCCTCATTGAAGGAGGGGGGCATGTCCACTCTTCAGCGTTAAAAAGCGGCATAGTGGATAAAGTCTGTCTGTTCTATGCCCCGAAAATCCTCGGGGGGGATGACGGTGTGCCCATGTTTGCCGGGCCAGGGCCTGATTTTATGGCAGACTGTATTGAACTGACAGACATCAACCTGCATCGGTTTGGCAACGATATTATGGTGGAAGGTTACGTTTTGGACTTTTTGGACCAACGGGATTAGTCAACACAATGTTTACCGGAATCATAGAAGGCCTGGGAACGATTAGGCGCCTAAGAAAGGGCCAAGGCGTTAGCATGCAAGTCCAGGCGGACTTTGACCTTACAGGGGTCAAACTGGGCGATAGCATCGCTGTATCCGGGGCATGCCTTACAGTGGTTCGCCTGGAAGGCAAAATGTTTGATGTGGATGTGTCTCCCGAAACCACCAACCGTTCAATCCTTAACCATGCCAAACCTGGAGACCGGGTGAATCTGGAACGCGCCCTGACGCTCTCATCGCGTTTGGACGGGCATTTGGTCACTGGCCATGTGGATGGCATGGCCAAGGTAACTTCCGTCATTCCCGACGCCAACGCCATCCTGTACAGCTTTGAAGCGCCCGCAAATCTTACCCGCTACATGGTGGAAAAGGGCTCTATTGCCATAGACGGAATAAGCCTTACTATCAATCAATGCTCGTCAACGGGATTTTCCGTAAGCATCATACCCCATACAGCAAAAATCACGACCATCGGGCTTCTCAAACCCGGAGCTCGTGTTAACATAGAAACCGATATCATCGGAAAATATGTGGAACGTTTTGTCACCGCATCTAAAGGAGAAGCGGACGAAAATTCCCAACTGCCGGGCATTAACATGGCGTTACTTGCCAGGAACGGCTTTTTATAAGAGGCAACTATGGCTAAAATCAGTATAGAACAGGCAATCCAGGACATTAAAGATGGCAAGATGGTCATCCTGGTGGATGACGAAGACAGGGAAAACGAAGGAGACTTGGCAATTGCCGCGGAGTTTGTCACCCCTGAAATTATCAACTTCATGGCAAAATACGGGCGCGGCCTGATTTGCCTTTCCCTTACCAAGGCAAAAGCAGACATTCTGGATCTCCCCCCCATGGTGGGCAACAACACCTCACCTTTCCAGACAGGTTTTACGGTTTCCATTGAAGCCCGTTGCGGCGTAACGACCGGCATTTCCGCCGCCGACAGAGCCACCACCATCCTGACCGCTGTGGCGGACGACGCAACCGCCCAGGACCTGGTGCGCCCCGGACATATTTTCCCCCTGCGCGCCCGTAACGGCGGCGTCATTGTGCGCACAGGCCAAACCGAGGGCTCCGTGGACCTTGCCCGCTTGGCAGGATGCAAGCCTGCCGGCGTGATTTGTGAAATCATGAAGGACGACGGCACCATGGCCCGCATGCCTGACCTGGAAGTATTCAGCGAAGAACATGGAATCGGCATCTGCACCATTGAGGATCTCATTGAGTATCGCATGAGCAAGGAATCCTTTGTGCACCGTGTGGCTGAAGCCAAACTTCCCACAAGCTACGGCGGAGACTTTAAGGTTGTGGTGTACGAAAACGACGTGGACGAATACCTGCATATCGCTCTTGTAAAGGGGGAAATCAATAAGGATAACCCGGTCTTGGTGAGAGTGCACTCCGAGTGCCTTACCGGCGATATTTTCGGTTCTCAACGTTGCGATTGCGGCGACCAACTCCAGCACGCCATGAAAATGGTTCATGAAGAAGGATCCGGGGTTATAGTGTACGTCCGCCAGGAAGGCCGCGGCATTGGATTGGTTAATAAAATCAAGGCCTATGCCCTGCAAGACGGCGGGTTGGACACCGTTGAAGCCAATGAAAAACTCGGTTTTAAGGCGGATCAGCGCAATTACGGAATCGGCGCCCAAGTGCTGGTGGATCTGGGTGTTCGCAAAATGAGGCTCATGACCAACAATCCCAAAAAAATGGTTGGATTGCAAGGATATGGCCTGAGCATAGTGGAACAGGTGCCCCTGGCCGAATCGCCCAATTGCCATAACAAGGAATACCTCCAATGCAAGGCCCTCAAAATGGGGCACTTGTTGGATGTGGAAGCATACAAGTAAATCAGGGGCAACCCCTGCACATAAACCAGCCCGGAAAATTTGTTTCCGGATTACAGGAGGATAACTATGCCACGCTACATTGAGGGAAAACTCTCAGCGGAAGGCAAACGCTTTGGGATCATTGTTGCCAGGTTTAATGATTTCATATCGGACAGACTGTTAGGCGGAGCGCTGGATGCCCTCGTGCGTTCCGGCGCCAAGGATGAAGATATCGAAGTAGCCAAGGTTCCGGGCGCTTTTGAAATCCCCCTTATTGCCGACAAAATGGCAAAAATGGGCAAATACGACGCCATCATCTGTCTGGGAGCTGTCATTAGGGGTTCCACACCCCATTTCGACTATGTGTGCGCCGAGGCATCCAAAGGAATTGCCCATGTGAGCCTGAACAGCGGCATCCCTGTTATGTTCGGTATCATTACCACAGATACCATAGAGCAGGCCATTGAACGCGCTGGTACCAAGGCCGGAAATAAAGGCTGGAGTGCAGCCATAGGCGCTATAGAAATGGCTAACCTTTCGGAGCAACTGAACTAAACTTATGGGAAAACGACGCCGGGCCAGGGAGCTTGCGCTCCAATCGTTGTTCTATGCTGACGCCACCTCCGTCTCCCCGGAAGAGGCCCTGGACCTCTTTTGCAAAAATTTCCCTCCGCCAAAAGATCTGGATCTCTTTTTCAGGGAATTGGTCATGGGGGTCATTGACAATCGAGACGAGATTGACCAGCTTATTGAACAACACTCCAAAAACTGGAAACTCTACCGTATTTCCTCCGTGGACCTGAACCTCATGCGTATTGCGGTTTATGAATTTTTGCACTGCCCGGAAGTTCCTCGCAGGGTCTCCATCAATGAGGCCATTGATATAGGCAAGCGTTTCGGAACCGAGGAGTCAGGGGCATTTATCAACGGCATCCTGGATAGTATTCATCTTTTCCTGGGAAAAGAGAAATCCGGCCAAAAGTAACCAAAGGCCAGTTTTGTAAAAGCTGAAAATAGTAATATAAAAAGGGGCGTTTTCCTCATGGAAAACGCCCCTTGTATTTTCACAACAAACTTAGTGCTACTTGAGCTTGCCGATCACTGCGCTTGCAATGGTATTCTTCTGGATTTCCTTGGTTCCTTCATAAATTTCCGTAATCTTGGCATCACGGTAGAACCTTTCCACGTCATACTCACGCATATAACCATAGCCGCCAAGTAACTGGATGGCTTCATCGGCAACTTCCACCGCCGTACGGGCGGCGAACATTTTGGCCATGGAGGTCAATTTGGGATCAATTTTGCCCTGGTCGTAATTCCAGGCAGCCTTGTAGGTCATAAGGCGGGCCAGCTCGACCTTGGTAGCCATGTCAGCCAGTTTGTGCTGGGTGATCTGGAACTGGGCCAATTTTTTACCAAACTGCTCACGTCCTTTGACATAATCCACAGCCCTGTCCAGGGCGCCTTGGGCGGTCCCCAATGCCTGGGCGGCAATGAGAATACGGCTTTCGTCAAAGAATTCAAGAACTTGATAAAAGCCCTTGCCTTCCTGGCCAATGATATTTTCTTTGGGAACACGCACGTCCTTATAAACCACTTCCGCCGTATCCATCATGCGGATACCCAGTTTGTCGCCCACGGAGGTGGTGCTCAGGCCTTCGCGGTCCGCTTCCACCAGAATCAGGCTCAGACCGCGGTAAGACGGTTTGGCGTCCGGATCGGTCTGGCACAGTGTGCAGAAAAAACCGGCCAAGTTTCCGTTGGTGATGAAGGTTTTGGTTCCGTTGATAACATACTCGTCTCCATCCAGAACCGCAGTGGTGTCCATGCTGGTAATGTCAGAACCGTGTCCCGGCTCTGTAAAAGCGCCAGCAGACAAGGTTTTGGCTTCAGCCACCTGGGGCAACCACTTTTCCTTTTGTGCGTCACTTCCGAAACGAAGAACGATTTCAGAGGCGAATCCGGCAAGAATCATGCAAGCGCCAATACTGGAATCGCCGCGGCAGAGTTCTTCCGCAACCAGAATGTTTTCCAAGACACCGTATCCCATGCCGGAATACTTCTCAGGAAAATGCAGCCCGATAAAACCCAGTTCACCAGCCTTTTTCCAAATCTTGGTGGGGTACTCGTGTTTGGCGTCCAGATCCCTGGCAAGTTCCATGTCAAATTCGCCCTTGGCAAATTCCCTGGCTGCCTTCTGCAGGTCAAGCTGTTCCTTATTCAGAGAAAAATCCATTGAAACACTCCCCTTTTTAGAATTAGCCCTTCATTTCTTCGAGCTTTTCGGTCATTTCGGGCATGATTTCCAGGATGTCGCCCACGATTCCCACGTCAGCCAC
>JAEINP010000108.1 GCA_016342355.1 Desulfatibacillum sp. | reverse complement strand
CCAAGAGTGACGAAACGAGCGATAAACAAATGGACCGTGGCGAAAATTGCTAAAGGTGCTTAATTCAACAGCATTGACCCCGGCCCTCCCCCGTCAAGGGGGAGGGAGAAAAAGCGTGGTCTCCTTGTCCGGAGAATAGATTGCGACACAGCCTGGGAGCAGGGGGACGAGAAATAACGTTACCTGAATCGGTTTCCTATTTTTTACGGAGCCTGCATGCCTTCAAGCATAGGAACGGGCAACACATAAATAGTGTTAAGGGCGTTCCCTCGCAAGACATGAAACCTGAAAAAAAAATTTTGCCACAGTACTCCCGAAACACACACTCCCGATTATCCTTTGGCCGCGTTTCTTCCGGCGATACGGCCGAACACCACGCAGTCGGGAATGGCGTTGCTTCCCAGCCTGTTGGAGCCGTGGATGCCTCCGGTAACCTCTCCGGCTGCAAAGAGTTTGGGAATAGGCTTGCCCCAGATGTCAATCACCTGGGCATCGTTATTGATGCGCAGGCCGCCCATGGTATGGTGCACGGCAGGCCATTGGGCCACTGCGTAAAAGGGTCCCTTTACCAGGGGGATCATTTTATCGGTGATGGGTTTGTTGAAATCCAGGTCCGACCCTTGCTTCAGGTAGGCGTTGTGGTCGGCAATGGTCTGTTTGAGGGCAGGGGCCGGGATACTCAGCTTGCCCGCCAGTTCTTCGATGCTATCGCTTTTGATAAAGCGGCCCCGCTCCATGCCCTTGTTCACGTCTTCTTGGGTTCCACCCATTTTGCTGATCATTTCCGCGTTGAAAATGGAGTAGGTGGGTCGGAGTCCCAGGTTGATCTGGGCCTGGGAGCACACGTCGCGCCGTTCCAGTTCGTTCACAAAACGTTTGCCTTCCTTACTCACGTACACCAGGCCGTAGCCCACCCCGTTAAAGGGATAAACCGCAGGGTTGTCCAGGATGCCGGTTTCGGGCTCGGCAAAGGGGTAGAGCTGGATAAAACAAAGCTGGAGCGAGTCCGCGCCAATGGCCTGGGCGAACCGGATCATTTCGCCGGTGGCGCCTGGATGGTTGGTGCAGTTGATGCCGGGAACCACGCTGGGATTGTATTCCTGACGCATTTTGATGTCCCGGGAAAATCCGCCGGAAGCCAGGATCAGGGCCTTGGATACCTTAATATTGGAAACTTTGCGGCCTTTTTTTACCTCCACACCCAGGACAGGGCCTTCGGTGCTTTCCCGCCATATCCAAGTGACTTCCGTTCCCAGGCGAAGGACCGCGCCCTTTGCCAGGGCCATTTTCTTCAAAGGCTCAGTGAACCCCCGACCTACCTGCTCGTCCACGGTATGGGTCCGGTAGGCGGTGTGGCCGCCCGCCCGGGTGAGAGCGTTGCGCAAGGTGCATCCGCCTTCGTCCATCATCCAGTTTAGGGCCGGGGTAGCGCCCTCCGCCAGGATTTTCACCAGTTCGGGGTTGCTGTAAAAATCGCCGCCCTTGAGGGTGTCGTTGACGTGTTGTTCCGGGCTGTCCTCGCCCAGGTTGAGTTTTTCCCGCAGATGCAACTCGTCGTCCCATGAGGCGTAAACGCCGCCGTTAATGATGGAGTTGCCGCCATAGGTGGGCATTTTCTCCAGGATAAGGGTTTTGGCGCCGGCGGCTGCTGCTTCTGTGGCGGCGGCCAGTCCGGCGAACCCGGAGCCGATGATCAGCACGTCCACGGTTTCATCCCATTTTTGGGGAAGACTTCTGGGTGCTGCATGGGCGTCCTTGGCCGCCAGATTCAGGGCCAGGGGAGCCAGGGAAACTGCAGCTCCTGTTCCCAGGATTCCCTTCAAAATAGCGCGGCGTTTCAGGTTCATGGCTTTTTCTTCAGTGCTCATATTTTTCCTCCTCCTTGTGAGATGGGCTCCAATGGTGCAAGGCCGGATTTGCCCGGCGCGTTGGTGCGTCATTGCCACAGGAGAATGGCAAGGGATGTGCCATGGGGAATCAGGAGGATTGTGCGGGGATGATTTTCCGCCATTAAAAGGCGGCATACCGTTTTATATCAGACTTTTATCCAGAATAGCTCAAAGGATAGGTGGCGTTCGGCGGCAGGAAAAGGAAAGACCTTTCCCCGGAAGACTGTGTCGGCTTTTTTAACCATGTGGAAAAAAGATTACCGGAAAAGGACAGGGTAAACCCTGCGGCTGGTTCGAGCAATGACCTTGTTTAGGTCGCCTTGTAATCTTTCCAGTCAGAGGTTTCAACATCCACCCGGTAAAGTCCCTCTTTATAAGGCTGAGGAATCTGGGCCACAGCCTGGTTCAGTCTATTCCATTCTTTTTCACTAAAACGGTTAAGGCTTGCAGTGATTTTCCTTTTATTTCCTGTGGCATACTGTACGGGGAAAGGATCGAAATCGCTCCAGTGGGGCGCTGAATCATCGTCATTTACATAGATAGAAACAGTAGCAAGCCGCATTCCTGGTTTGACTTTGACTTTATTAATTTTACGAAGATTGATTTCCCGGACCGCTACCACCGGATAACTTCTGTTCCGCTTCGTCAGATCGGTTGCAACCGCAATAAGAGTTGGATTGGTGGCTATTATGATTCCGGGATTAGTGTCGCCGTACTTGAAATGAAAGTGAAATTTGAACCAAAGGAACCCGAATAACAAAAGGCCCACGGTGGTGAAAATCCAGGCCGTCCAGGCTATGCCAAGGACAGCAGCAAGGAAATAAATGCACCAAATTACGAGGAAAAAATATGATTTGGGATATGCGTTCATCATCGCAAAGGGATTGAAAATGAGTCTTCCCGGATTGCTTGCTGCGGCAGAATTTGGCGCAAACCATACTCTCTCCAACTCATTTATGCGGCCTGACTTCGGGTCCACCGTAAACTCACAGTTCGCCGGTCTATCCAGGAATTTCCTAATAGCTGGATTATGCAGGACAATCTTGGATAAGGGGACAGACAGAAAGTTTTCAGAATCAGAAAAATATTCTTCATCTTCCTGGCCTTCGATAAAAACCCATCCGGATTGTAAGTTCTCTTTTGACCCCAGATCTTTTCTCCGAAAAAAGCGACCAATTTGGTATCCATTTTCCTTCAGCTTGGTTGAAATCAGGCATGATAAATCAGTATCCATTGTTTGTCCTTCCCGCTCCTAATCTTCCATAATTCTGCAACTGCAATAATTTAATCCAACGTTTTGGCGACAATCTCATACACCCGCAACAGCGGGATGTTTTTCTCCCGGGCGATTTCCACGCAGGCGTCGTATTCGGGGGTGATGCGTACGGAGCCGTCCGGGCAGGTGATGCGTTTGGCCCGGATTTCCCCGAATTGGGTATCCAGGAGGATTTCCTCCCTGGGCAGCTTTTCCCGGGACGTCTCGAAAAAGCGCACCCCTGTGGCCGTGGTTTCCATAAGCAGGACGCGGACAATGGCGTCCTTGACGTGGGGCTGGCACAAAACCCGCACCAGGGTGGCGGGCCGGTTTTTTTTCATGAACATGGGAATCCACGCCACATCCAGGGCGCCTTGTTCAAACAGTATCTGCTGGACATAGCCGAAGATCTCCGGGTTCATGTCGTCGATATTGGTTTCGATGGTGAGAACGCGATCGGTTTGCAAAATCGGCTCGGGCTTTCCCAGGATGATCCGCAGTCCGTTGGGCCGGGATTCCAGGACCCGGGTTCCCATGCCGTATCCCACGCCCTGGATGGTCATGGGAGGGGGCGGGCCGAATTTTTTGGACAGGGTGCTGATGATAGCCGCCCCGGTGGGGGTGATCAGTTCGCAGGGAACGTCCGTCCCGTAGGTGGGGCAGCCTTTCAACAACAACACGGTGGCGGGAACCGGGACAGGCAAAACCCCGTGGGCGCAACGGACAAACCCGGTTCCATGGGGCAGGGCCGAGGCAACCACCTCGGTCACGCCCAGGTATTCCAGGGCAAGCAGGCTGCCCAGGATATCGGCGATGGCGTCGGTGCCTCCCACTTCATGAAAATGGACTTTTTCCACAGGCTGGCCGTGGACCTCGGCTTCGGCATGGGCCAGACGGCGGAAGATTTCCAGGCCGTTTTCCTTCACCCAGGGGCTTAGGTCGGCCTTGGCAATCAGGTCACGGATCGTCCCGTAATGCCGGGCGTGGGGTTCGTGCTCCACAATCACCTTGGCGTGCTTTCCCGTAATGCCGTGGGTGGATTTATCCTCCAGTTCCAGCCGGAATTCCTCCAGGGGAATGGCCTGGAGTTGCTGCTCCAGCCATTCCCGGGGTACTCCCAGGTGCATGAGGGCGCCCAGGGTCATGTCCCCGCTTATGCCGGAAAAACAATCAAAATAGGCTATCATGTTGCGCATGCTCCCCGGCTTAGGCTTCTTCCGCCTGAATCCTGATGATTTCCAGGACCAGTTCCGCGCACTTGACCATATCCTCCACAGACACGGACTCCCGGGTGGAATGCACGTCGGTCATGCCCGTGCCCAAAACCCCGGTTATCACGCCCAGGGAACAGAACACGTTGGCGTCGGCCCCGCCCCCACTCATTCTCATGGCTATGGGGCGGCCAAGCCGCTTCCCGGCCTCTTGGGCCATGGTGACCACAGGATGATCCGCAGGCACGTTGATTCCCGTAAATTCTTCCTCCACCAGATATTCCACAAAGGGCCTTTCGCCGGGATCGGCCAGCCTGCTGCGTTCGTCTTCCACGGCCTGCACAAAGGCGTCCACCATTTTTTCGGTGACGGTTTTCAGTTTGGCGGGATCGTGGGAACGGGCTTCCCCCTTGATTTCCACCAGGCCGGGGACGATATTGGTGGCCACGCCCCCCTGGATAAGCCCCAGGTTGCAGGTGGTTTCCTCGTCAATGCGGCCAAGCTCCAGACCTGCAATGGCCCGGCTGGCCAGCAGGATGGCGTTAACGCCGGCCTCGGGCTTGGCACCCGCGTGGGCGTCTATGCCGTGCATCCGGAACTCGATACGGTTGGCGAAGGGGGCGCGGGTGACGATGCCGTCCGGGTCCCTGGCGTCCAGGGCGTAACCGTGTTTTGCGGTGATTTGGGAAATGTCGAAACTTTTGGCGCCCAGCAGGCCGATTTCCTCGCAGACGGTGATGACCAGTTCCAGAGGGCCGTGGGGGATGCTTTTTTCTTGCAGGACCGTGCAGACCTCCAGCAAAATGGCGATGGCGCTTTTATCGTCAGAGCCTAAAATGGTGTCTCCCTGGCTGGTGAATACGCCGTCCTCCAGCACGGGCTTAATGCCCCGGCCCGGCTCCACCGTGTCCATGTGGGCGCTCAACATCAGGGGAGGCGCCGCCACTGTGCCCGGAAACCGGACAACCAGGTTGCCGCAGTCGCCGTTCACGGCCCTGGCCACGTCGTCCATGGAGATGGCGGCGCCCAGTTTTTCGAACTCCCGGGTAAGGTGGGCGGCGACTTGGGCTTCCTCACGGGAAACCGAATCAATTTGCACCACGGCGGAAAAAAAATCCGCAAGCCTGTCTGCCTGAATCATGGGTAAATCCTCGTTCCGTATTCCATAAAGGGGGAAAGTCTTCGGGTTATCATTGACAATCCAAGGGTGTCTGGTGTACCAAATGAACTTCGCGGAAGTGCGCAGCTCACTGGTGGGGCTCCCGGACTTCAAATCCGGTGTGGGGCGCTAACTACGTCCCGGGTGGGTTCGATTCCCATGCACTTCCGCCATTTTTTTATTCTTTCGGGCCTTCGGCTTCCCGCGATGCGAAAACCCTTATTGATCAATACCTTGTCTTGTCTCTCATCATTACCATCCAGGATATAGCACATCCCATCCTTCTTGCAAATCCAGAACTGCTTGTGTGCGCGGTATCAAAGGGGTATCCGGGCTTTAGCAGTGAAGAGATCAACGGGGTCTTGATGGATGAAATTTGAGGGAGGAAATCCTCGCAGGGTGGCGGGTCTGCTCAAAATTCTTCAACCGTTAATATTTTCGCAGACAGATCAACAATTTCGGAATTGATTTCGCACTCAAACCATTCACAAAACATTTTGTAGGTCAGTTTTCCAGGGAATTCTTTTGGATCAGTGCACCAACCCTCAAGTTCATTGCTGAAAATTGTCTTGAAGTTTTTTTTGATAAAGTCTTGAGCCTCCTGAATCTCATCATACTCCGGAATCAGGAATACCGTACATTCATCACGGATACCTTCCAGGGTTCGCTTTTCGTCTGAGGAAAGACCATTAAGCCACGCCAAAAAAGGCTCTTTGGGTTTCACGATTACGGCTGAACGGTTTATGGTTTTCAATATGAGTACCTATCCTTTTCGTCTTGCTGTAAATCCCGAATTATCTCCCATGTAAAAATAGAATCTTCCCTTCAACTGAATTCCGTCCAGGACTGCCCATCCTCTTCCCGAGGCTGGAGTTGACTCATCTTCACCGTTCCAGGAAAATTCGATTCTTTCCATACCATTCACCACTTCAAGATTCCAATCAATTCCGCCGCGCACCAACCCGAACTGAAATTCACCCCAGCCCCGCGAAGCAATATTTATGAAACCAGGGACCTCCATGTTGACATATTCCTGGTCCCACAATTCCATCCCGGTGATTCGCCAAGTTCCGGTATAGTCATTTTTTGCCATGATAATACTCCAACGAAATGGACCCTGTTTAACAAACTGGAAGCATGGGAAATTAACGTTCTCGCTCCAATCGACTTTTCATTATTCATTCTTGTTTATTTCCAAAACAAATGATACCAAGAGTCTATGGGATATCCATAACTAAATAACCAACTTTGATGGCCGGCAAAAAGTATGCAGGGATCATAATATCATTTAAATAACTAAATATTTTATGTTAGTTAGTATTTTTAACCTTG
>JAEINP010000107.1 GCA_016342355.1 Desulfatibacillum sp. | reverse complement strand
CCCTATGTGCGGGCCATTGATCTCCAGACGGAACTGTGGAAGCAGGGCCTCAACGTCCATGTGGTCTCCTGCGGGGCCAACCATTCTATCCTGGCCTCTGCGGCGGCGGCATGGGGATACGGGCTCACGGGCGCGTCCATGGGCTATTCGGCCCGGAACCTCATGGGCCTGGAATGGGTGGACCCCTCCGGCGATATCATCCGGTTTGGAACCGCAGGGCAGGATAAAGGATGGTTCTGCATGGACGGCCCCGGGCCTGGCGTTCGCGGGCTTGTCCGGGGTTTTCATGGCACATTTGGAAGCCTGGGAACCTTTACCAAATGCGGGGTCAAGCTCTATCGGTGGGATGGTCCCAAAGAGGTTCGGCATTCGGGAAAATCCCCCCGGTACCTGTTGGAAACCCCTCTGCCCAATACGGAATTTTTTGTGCTGGCTTTTCCCGAAAAGCAAAACATTTGCGACGCGGGGTATCAGTTGGGCGAGGCCGAATGCAATTACGCGGATTTTCGGCTTCCAGCCTTTTTTATCTCCATGGGCTTTACGGACAATAACCTGGACCTGAAAAAAATCTGGGAAACGGGTATCTTCCAGAAATTCGTCAAATACGCCCTGGTGGTGTGCGTCCATGGCCATTCCAAGCGGGAGTTTGATTGGAAGGTGAAGGCTCTAAAGCAAATCACCAAGCAAAATATGGGCTTGCGGATTCCTTTGCTGGACCCGCCCGTAAGTCTTCTGCCCGCTTTCAAACCCCTCATGGGTTGGCTGGACAACCCCTTGGGACTGGCCCAAAAAATCCCTTTTGTGCAGGAGATGATCGACCGCATTCCCATCCCCGCCAAAACCCGGCAGAAAATGCAAAGCAGCATGTTTCAGCTATTGCTGCGCCACACCAACAATGTCCAGGGATGCTTCCGGCCCTCCTCCTGCATGTTTACGTCCGTGGGCTCCTTTGACACCTGGGATCTGGGTTTTGAGCAAAGCGATTTCATAGCAAAAATCAAGCAGCCCGCCATCAGCCAGGGGGCTATCGTGGATGACGACGGCGACCTGGGCTGCGGCGGCACATTCGAGTCCGGCCACCTGGGTTACCTGGAAGGGATCGGGCTGTTTTCCTCCCATAAGGAAGAATCGGTCAAAGCCACCCAAAAGATCGTGGAGGCCGGCGCCCAAGGCGCCATCGACCATGCCCTGGGTTTCCCCCTGGGCGCTTTCGGAGGCCCCATGAACGAGTTGTTCGGCCCCCATTGCGGCAATTACCATTTGGTGCTTCAGCAGATCAAGGCGATCCTGGACCCCAACTCCTCCTGCGATTCCTGGGCCTATACCGGACCGTCCGAAAAAGCCTTTCCCGACGAAAAGTCCAGTTTTTCCATGTATTGAATTCAATACGGAAATCCTTGTTATCAGGCCAAGGCTATGGTTCAACGCTTTGCCATCTGAACGATTTTTGAATTGCTTGTGATCAGTGGAGGTTTTCAATCCGGATGCAGAAAAGCCGACGTTTTTGGATGGCCGTGGCAATTTGTTGCCACGGCTACCCAGCGTAACAAGGCGGCCCGAAACCCTTCGCAATGGTTGGCGCTCGGGGGGGCAAAAGTCAACCCCTTCCCCCCCGCGATACCCTGCATGCTCTATTCCTTGAATTTGGCGATGATGGCTTCCATGCGTTTCCGGTTGGCGCCCAGGTCGGACCACCCTGACCGGGAGGCGGACCGAAAATGGACCATTTTAGCCTCCTCATCCACCAGGAATTCCACGTCATCCTTAAAACGGAATAGTTGGGAAGTATAGGTGGCGTGGAGGTATGTTTCGGTCCTTCTGACAATTTCGGTCCTGGGCATGGCAAAGACAATACCCGCCAGTTTTTCCAGGGCTTCCTGTCCGGTGCCGGGATAGGGCAGGGGGGCCATGGCGTGCTTGCCGTCTTCGGCCTGGGTGGATACGCAATTGGGGGAGTTGGGGCATGGCGCCAGGCTTTCGGACGCAAAGGCTCCGGGGCTTCCCAGCATCATGATTCCGGCTATGGGGATAATCCAGTAACTAAAGTTCATGTAAGGCCTCCTTGCAGGTAGGTTTATGGGAAAAATGGCATTCTCAATCTTGTATCCCAAGAAGATTAACCCACTTCAATCAGTTAAAGATATAACAAAAACAGGAAAAAACAGAAAAGCCAAGAAAATGCCCTGGCAGGCCCGTCGTATGGGTGAATTTTCATGCCTTTAGGGGAAATCCAGGCCTGGTCGCCCTAAGTCCGCAAGTTTAGGAAGGGCATGCTTCCAGTCTGACCTTATGTTCATTTTCAGCAGGTTGCAGGAGAGAGGCCCTTGGATCGTGAATTATTTCACCAATTATTGACAGGAAGCCTTCGTCCATATTAAAGGGACGTATGGCAAACAAAGTTCACAATAAAACAACAGCCTCCTACACCAAAGGCAAGGCTACCCGGCAGAAAATCATTACGGCGGCCCGTCAGGTTTTTGCAAGCCAACCGTATACAGCGGCCAGCATTCGGACCATAGCGAAACAGGGCGGCTTCAATCATCCCCTAATCCATCATTATTTTCCATCCAAGGCAGACCTGTTCGTGGTCGTGACCAGGGAATTGTACGATGAGTACCTGGAACTCAGTTCCACCTGGCTGGACGGAGTATGGGAAATGGGCATGGACGAAAGCCTGCGCACCTCCGTGGACCGCATTGTGGAAGATGTTTTCAAACATCCGGACGCCCTGCGTACGGTCATGCAGAACATGGCCCATGGCCTGCGTTTTACAGATGTTCCCGGGCTGGATTTTTTTCCCGAATTCTGGGCCGGCATCCAGGAAGTTTTCCGCAAAGGCCTTTCCCCCTATGCATGCAAGAGGAATATCGCCATGTGGATTCTGGCCTTTCATATGGTGGTCTTCAATTGCGTGGGAGCGCCTTATTATCACGCCAAGGTGCTGGGTATGTCCCCCACAGAACCCGAGTATAAGCAATGGGTCAAGGACGCCCTCATGTTCTTGTTGTACCCTTCTCTTAAGAAACTGGTTTTTTCCAAGCCTGGAGACGAACACCCCATGACCTGGCCGCTCGGCCCCCCCCGCCAGGGCAGAAGGGAATATGGCTCCCTCCACGAACAGCCCGTTGAAAACCTGAAAAAGGGAGAGCAAACCCGCATAAAAATCCTGGAAGCGGCCCGCAAGGTCTTCACCACCCACCCCTATAATACCGCCAGCATCCGCATGATTGGCAAGGTGGGAGGATTTGATTTCACCCTCATCCACCATTATTTTCCATCCAAGGCGGACCTGTTCGAGGCTCTGGCCACCCAGGCCATGGAAGACCTCCTGCCCCAGGCCATGTTCTGGATGGAAGACTTGGCTCCCCTGGGCATTGAAGACGGTCTTTCCGTCTTTGCCGATAGGGCCATGGACTATTGCTTCCGAAATCCCGCCGCATTGCATGGCCTTATGCAGAACATCGCCCAGATAGACCACCTGGATGAAATCCCGGGATTCGAGCGTTTTTCCGAGCTGAACCTGACCACCCAGGAAGCCTTCCGGGAGTCCACAGGCATCCGCCGGGCCAGCGATGAAGATGTGCGCATGTTTTCCTGCGGCCTGTATATGATCCTGTATAATTGCCTGGGCGCCGCCCATTTTCCAGCTCAGGTTATGGGCCTGGACATGGAAACCTCCGAGTACCGCCAATGGGTCAAGGATTTCCTCATGTTCCTCCTGCTGCCTGTCCTGGAACAAATGACCCGTCCGCGCACCCAATTACCTTGAAAATGGTTATAAAGGATGAGGCTTTGTGCCATCATGCAGGGTGGCCCAGTCCCCAAGCCCAAACCCTCCCAGTGATTGACCTCCCGCGCCGGTTCCTATAGGCTGGATGTAAATATGAACCCCAAAAAGGAACCTGCCATGCCCTTGGACTATTCAGCCCGGCTAAAGAACACTCTCAAAGCATGGGGCGCGGACTTGGCCGGAGTGGCCGACCTTGCCCCGTTCAAAGGAGAGAAAACCTTTCCCCAGACTCTGTTGGAACCCTTCACATACGCCATTTCCATGGCCGTGCAGATTCCTTCCACGGTCTTTGAAACCATCCTCACCCAGCCCAGCGACATTTATAATCAGGTTTACAAGACCGCCAACCTGACCCTGGACCAGCTTGCCTTGAAAACAGCCAGCATGCTGGAGCGGGAAGGATACATGAGCCTGCCTATTCCTGCGTCCCAGACTATTGATAAGAAAGAATTACGGGGAGCCATTAGCCATAAGGCCATAGCCCGTATGGCGGGCCTGGGATGGCAGGGGAAAAGCCTGCTGCTGGTCACCCCGCGCTTTGGCCCCCGGGTCAGGCTGGTCACAGTGCTGACCACCGCGCCCCTGGATGCCGACGACCCCATGAAAAACCGGTGCGGCAAATGCACCCGATGCCGGGACGCCTGCCCGGCAGGCGCTATCAAGGGAATCAACACGGACAGCCATTATCTTACCCGGGACCATGCCCTGGATTTTCAAAAATGTGTGGATAAAACCAGCGAGTTTGCAAAAATCGAAACCATTGGGGCAAGGCTGTGCGGGTTTTGCATAAAGGTCTGCCCTTTTGGCCGGAAAAATCCAAAAGGGCAGGCCCTGTTTCAATAATGGCGGATCGAATCCCTGTCTGAGGCCTGATACTTCAGGATGAAAAAGACTATTTTCCCTCGAACCTGGGCTCCCGCTTTTCCTTGAATGCCCGGGGGCCTTCCTGGGCGTCTTTGCTCATGAAAACCGGCAGGGCCAGTTCCAGCTCCCGCTGCAATCCCTCGGATACGGGCTTGCCGCGGTTTTCAATCACAGACCGCTTAATGGCCTCCACAGCCAGGGGGCCGTTTTTGCAGAGGATGCCCGCAAACCGCTCCGCCTCTTCCATCACCTTTTCACGGGGCACGATTCTGTTGATGAATCCCAGGCGTAACGCTTCCTCGGCTTCCATGAGCTCCCCGGTCAATAAAAGCTCCATGGCTCGGGCATAGGGGATTTGCCTTGGGAGCTGAATGCTGGAGCCTCCGGCCGGAAAAATACCCCACTTTGCCTCTTGAAGCCCGAATTTAACACCCTCGGCGGCAATCCGGATGTCCGTGGCATACAAGGCTTCCATGCCGCCCGCTATGGCGTGGCCGTTGATGGCGGCAATGACCGGCTTGTATACAGGATATTCACGCAAAATTGCCTTGTTGACAATCAGAGGATCGTTCTGGCAGGCCTTTTCTGCATCGGTTTCCGCTTTTTTGCCCCCGGTGAACAAAGGGATCAGCTTGCCCAGGTCCGCGCCCGAACAAAAAACCTTGTCCCCGCTTCCTGTCAGAATGGCGCACCGCATTTCCTTATCCTCGGCGTAATCCTTCCATGCGTCGATGAGCTGCAGGATGGTTTCCGGGTCCATTGCGTTCCGCGCTTCCGGGCGGTTGAAGGTCAGGTAGGCGATATTGTTTCGTTTTTCATAAAGCAAACCCATGGTGTTCCTCCTTGATTTGGATGGTCGGGGGATATAGAAATGAATATTGACACGAAATCTTCAGATATGCAAGGGAGAATCTTACAGCAGCCCGGAATCCTTCCAGCCCCTCAACCGGTAATATTCCTTGAGCATGGCCTGGAAATAATCCAGGGAAAGGACATGGCCCGATTCCAAAGCCTGTTTGTGAAACACCTTTGGCAGGCGTTCGTGAATGGCGGGGTCCATGTTTTCTCGCAGGTTGAAGCGCCGGACCAGATTAGTGACGTTTTGGGCTATCTTTTGGAGGGCGGGTTTCTCCGGGCTAAGTCCGCATGTCATGGAGATGATTTCGCCCAGGGCTTCCCATGGATAGAGATCCCTGTAAAACCGGCATAGTATCAGCGTGTCGAACAGAGTCAGCCGGTCCTCGAAGTCAATGTATAATTCCACCTTGCCGTCCAGGTTGTCGGGTTCGGACATGCCCGAAAGCTCTGCCTTGTAAAAGGTGGAACGAAGGTGGCAGGCGCCCCGGGGGGAGGTTGCGTAGGCCAGGCCCATGCCCTTGAGCACCCGGGGATCATATCCGGCGGGCTCCAGGCCTTTGACGTGGACGGCCTGGTCTTCCATGCCCCATTCCCGGGCCGCATGGATGATCCCCCTGGCCAGGATATCGCCCACCCCTTCCCTCCGGGCGATTTTGCGCAGAAGATCCGCAGTGGCCGTGGCGTCGCCGTATTTGATAGGCAGGTCCAGGCGGCCTTGCGCCACGGCTTCCATGGCAAAGGCGCACAAATTACCTGCACTGATGGTGTCCATACCCAAAAAATCGCATAGATGATTGAGGTAAACGATTTCCTCAATGGAATCAATGGCGCACAAACCGCCAAAGGCGTAAATGGTTTCGTATTCAGGCCCTTCCACGGTGATGCCTTTGTGGGGGCCGGAAAGGACGGTTCCCCGCCTTCCACAGGCCATGAAGCATTTGCCGCACGCCGTGGGGATGACGCGGCATTTTTCATGCAAGGCATTGGCGCTGATTTTTTCCCAGTTTTGAAAATAGCCTTGTTTCCAGTATCGGGTGGGAAAAGCCCCTGCATCGTTCATGATGCGGACCATCATGGGCGTCCCGTTGGTTTTGTAAGCCTTGACCACGGCATTATCTTTGGATTCCGCAGCATGCCTCCGGGCGAATGCGCGCATCCTGACCGGGTCAGCCAAGGGCCGTTTGGCGTCGCCCCAAAACACAATGGCCTTGAGCATTTTGGAGCCCATGACCGCCCCGGTTCCTGTGCGGCCTGCACTGCGCCACTTGTCATTTTCTATGACCGCAAAGGAAACCAGGTTTTCCCCGGCAGGGCCTATGACCACGGCTCCCTTTTTTCCTACTTGGGAAGGGCCGATTTTCAGAG
>JAEINP010000026.1 GCA_016342355.1 Desulfatibacillum sp. | reverse complement strand
CAATTGACAAATGCAACTACAATGCAAATCAGTCTCTTTGGTCCATCAGGGTATTGCTTGGAAAGCGGACCGTAACTTGCATTTTTGATGCCCCTTGAGACTTGCCTATCGATTTAATGGGCCGCATTTCATGGGGCCCCAATGCGAGAATTTCCCAAATTCCCCCGTCGCCGATCAAAAAGCCATCCTTGTCAAGCCAGTCGAATTTGTACTCCAGGATTAGGCGATTGTCGGTGATGCTTTGAACCTGCACCTGCCCCCGCATGAGTTTCCCGAGAGGCGCCATGTTCAGCTGGACCAGTTTAATTTGTTTATGCAGGTCTTTGCCGGCGATTATCAATCGAGCCCCCGGATGGGAGTCGTCGACAGTTGTTCCTTGCTGCATAGGCTGCGCTGGTAATAGGGTGGCAGACATAAAGAAGCAAACAAAGAAAAGCACGGTTTGACTGATAGTCCTGAATGGAAATGGTTTCATTTTCACCCTTCCCCTAAATTGGTTTTAATTGACCCAAATATTCTCGGCGGCCTGAACCTTCAATTGTTTGCCAATACTGCGGGCGTATACAAAATTGTTAGCATCCGGAGCAACCGTTACTTTTTGAGACGCCAAAAGCCGCCCTTTTTTATCATAACTGGCAATTTTGAGTGATTTCAACCCTTTTGGCAAATGCACGCGAGCGGCGCGGATGGTTGAAGGCAAACTGGTCCAGGAACGTGTTTCAGGCGATGACGTACCGTCCAGGACCGTGGATGCGATGATAGCGCCAAAGTCTCCCAGCCAGTTCTCTGCGGCTGTCTGCCCTGCGAAGCTACGCAGCACCATCGCCCCGGCCATGAGGAACATACCTGGCTCGGCGTCTTTTTGATAACGCAGGACCATGGCGTCCATATCGGCGATGACGTCGAGCGTGGCCAGGATTTTATTGTCGGATGTCAACAGTTTTACGGTTTTAACATCGCTTACTAAAGGCTCCCGTTTGGGCAGTTGAACGGTAATGAGTTTATTGGGTGGTATGGGAACAACAGTGCTCACGACTTTTATTTCCGGCGCGAACCCATCGCAAACGACAACATGGAGCACCTTGCCCCTTCCATCCATGTTTCCAATTTCAAACGCCTGTTCCATATCCTTGGCCGCATTCTTAAGCATGTTGCTCGTCGGGTTCAGTTGGCAGGCCTTGGCATAAGCGTTTTTAGCGTCATCGATTTTGTTGGGGTCATTGTATGCCTCAAACTCCATGATCAAGCCGTTCATGTAGTCTGCAAAAGGATTGACATAGGCGCTGTCGGCCCGCATGGCGATTTCATGGGTGTCGGAATATTCATCTCCAAAAAGAGCTTTCAACTGACCAATGCTTCTGGTAATGTCCGCCAACGAAGCAGTTTCTTGGGTGGTCGGGTTCGCCTCTCCTTTGTGGGCGGCCTGACCGTCAGCCCCCGAAATCGTTTTCATGATTTCACTATTTTCACCAATGTCCGGCAACGAGTCCGTATTTTCACCGGTCGGATTTGTCTCCTTGGATTGCGAGTTTTCCTTATTCTGCTTTTCCTTGATTTTTTCCAATTCCTTTTCAAGGGCTTCGCGCTCCATGTTTTGCCAGTCAATCGACAACCTCGCGACATTAAACGCTTTTCTTTCTCCTTCTAATAAATAGTTAAGGGACTTGTAATTCAGCAGCATCACCTTTTCGTAACCCACAGGATCATAGGGTTTCAATCCTGGATTCCCTAATACCATTCCCGCGGTTTTTAATAGGGTATCCTGCAGCATGGCAGTGATGCGTCCTTTGCGTCCTTCCATTCCCAACTCGTCCAGGCATGTTTGAATATGATCGTAACAGGCTGTGGAATCGCCTGTCTCCAGGTTCAAAACGCCCAATTCCATATTATGGAGCACCTTCATCGGTTTACTGTTTAGGTTCACGATGGGCATTCCATTCGCGGTTGAGGGGGTGTTCCCGGCTGCTGTTGCGTTTTCTGCAATATATTTTGCGCTTGCCCATCCGTCGATGGGTTTGCCGTTGATATCATTACCTTTGACATGGTACCAACCGTCCC
Organism: Desulfatibacillum sp.; assembly: GCA_016342355.1. Lineage (GTDB taxonomy): Bacteria > Desulfobacterota > Desulfobacteria > Desulfobacterales > Desulfatibacillaceae > Desulfatibacillum. The sequence goes on along the minus strand of JAEINP010000026.1, from coordinate 65,960 downwards.
TATCCTCAATGATGGACACCGCCCCACCGTTAGGAAGCATGCTAATTTTTTCCCCGTTGGGAGCAGTGCGAACATTGAGACTGACCTGGGAAATTCCTTGTCTTTGTGGGGGCGCGGATTTGCCTTCATTAGCCACACCATCACAAGGTTGCTCGCCGCTCTTGTCAGGCCCGGGGGTGTGATAAACCTGGATTGCCTGGTCGAAATTTCCGGCGTAAATCAGATCCTTAACTGGTTTGTATGCCTTGCAATAGCCCTTATATTCCTTTTTGATTTTTAATATATCATCCGGGCAAGGAGCTGCCTCAACCACTTCATTGAAAAACTGTTCTGGGTTATTTGACCCGGCACCAGGCATGGCGCAGGCAGATAGTGATGCGCCCAGGAAAATCAGTATCAAGCACGATGCAAGCCGAACAGACGTTGAATTACCCATAATATGATTTCACCTTTCTTATAATATAGAATTGTTGTTGACCAACCAACCAATTAATTCAGTTCTGTTTCCTGGCGATAGCTCCGACCTCGACAAGATTTGCAGGAGTCAAATTTTCGATTTCAGCGATGCTGAATTTCGGTTTCACATCAATAATTTTAAGAGTGCCGATATAATCTTCCGCGCTGCCCAGTCTTTCGCCAGTATCAGGATCGATCAAATCATCACCGGCGGAATAGATGTTTAGCACCTGGCCCATACTCAGCCCTCCGTCTTGGCCTCGATTGATCCATACTTTGGTTCCATCGTTTTTAATCACTTTCATGGGGAAGGCGAAATCCACCAGATTGTTGGCCAATTGGATGGCCGATTTTCTCGACATGGAGATAAAATGGCTTTTGGGCGGAACTCCGCTTTGTTGCGAAGTCACTTCGAAAGTTGTAGAAAAGGCGGTCTTCAACGGAAAGGATGCCTTAATTACTCCTGTAGTGGAATCAGCCACCGACACATTTATCTGCAAGTCCCCAAAGTCCCTGTAACGATACTTTCCCGGGAGATGGGGAATTGGCTTGGTCTCTCTGTAAAAACTAAACTGCATCACTTCCGGAATAATGAGATAATCTGCATTGGAAAATTGCCCTTCAAATGCGGCGTCTCCTGCTGTTGCGCTTGAATTGGCGAACTTTTGCTCTTTACGAATTGCCTGAAGCGTTTTTTTCTGCCGGGGCACTAATTGAAATTTATTGGTCCTCTGAACGGCTGTTTCCAGTTCTCCCAGGAGCAGATTGCTATCCAAGTGTTTTTGGACCTGTTCTTTGACACCGTCGCTGACCAGAATATCCTGTATGGCAATCCGGGCGCGTTCTGCTGCGCTGAAACCAGGAAAAGCAAGACATAGCATGACGCAAAAACCGACTATTCGAGAAATGTGAGATGTGGTGCTCATACGCGGCCCTCCTGCAACGGGTGGTTTAACGCTTCTATTCAAAACCGCTTTTTCCATTTAAATTGACCTCAGGTATGTGAATGCATCTGAATCGGGTTTGTTCGGAACAGACTGATAGGTTGACGCCAAGGACTCTATGCGGCGGATACGGTCCAGGTTGTCGGGATGACTGCCATACAGGCATATCCCGCTTTTTTGGGGGCCAAACAAGCGGGATAGCGTGTGGAAAAAATGGCTGGCCTGAGAAACGGGATAGCCGGTCCGGAGAAAAGAACGGATGATGAACGCGTCCGCTTCGTGCTCCCAAAGCCGTGTGAAACTGGTGAAAAGAATTTCCTCCACAACCTGAAGCACTTTTTCGATGTGACGGGAGTCGTTCAATCTCTTTTGCTGGATTTCATCAAAATCCACTTCAATTTCAAATTCTTTTAGAACGGCTTCCGACAGGAGGCGACGGATGGCATGGCGATGTTCAATATGACCGACTTCATGGGCGATGACGCTGGCCAACTCCGCCTCGCGGGCGCATTGCCGGATCAATCCTTGATGAAGGATCACAAATCCGCCGCCAGGAGTACAAGCGTTGATCTCCTCCGAATCTGATAATAGTGTGCGCCAAGTCAAATTCTTCCGGGTGGAAACCCCGAATAACGGGTTAGCGATTTGACTCAGCGCCTGCTGCGCCCGGGCATCGGCATGGGGTTTGACCTCGGAATCGCCGGTTTGAATATTGAGATGGAATTTTTCGCAAATAATACGCTCCATCAAGGCCACATCAAGTCTCGCCCCCACGCGCAGATCCTGCAAATCCTCAGGGGTCAAGGACCCGGCCCCGGAAAGCCCCGGTATCATCACAGCGCCTAAAGAAGCCAGAGCAAAGAATCTCCTTCGGCTGATCTTCAAATGTTTAAATGATTTGGTTTCAGGCATTAGATATCACCAGGCAATCTGACGCTTTTCAGCCGCTGTTTGCTTTTGGCTCCGCCTGGTTTGCACCGAATCTCCCTCAATTTTTTCCAATTTTACGAGCATACCTTTCATGATGGGGCCGCCGACGAGATGCCTAGCTTCCGCCCGACCAGTGGGTCCGAACCCCGAAATTTCAAATTCCGCCACAGAATCGCCCATACCCTCCGCGTTATAAATCTTTAGCCGATCACCAGTTTTCAATCCGGATGATTCCCCATGATTCAGGCCCATCGAATCTCCCTGAACCCATTCCACCACCAGAGGCCGCAGAGCGAGCAAGGTCAGGGAGAGCATTTCATCCGTCATGGCATGGAAGGTTTTTGACCATTGAGTATATGCATTTTCCTCACTGTCCCATTTCCGGTTGTATCGGACATTTTTGTATGATGCCATGTTTCCGGTAGCCACGTTCTGTAGATAGACGCTGGCCTGGAGATTGAGCTTTCCAGGCTGCCGCATTTCTTCATCAAGCATTTCGACGTATTGACTTTTGCCTTTTTCCAAATGCGCTGTGGTGATTCGTGCGTAAAGAACGTAATCAGCGCCTGCAATACCCTTCATCAGTTCGGCCGTGTTCAATTCCCCTCCGGCGTTCAAGCACCGTTGCGCTAAAATCTTGCGGAGCTTATCCGCCTGCTGCTCCACGACTATGAATCCACCGTCGTTCAGAAGCTGTTCGATCAAACGGGATTCCATTTCCGTTATGATTTGGTTCAGCAGACTTTCGCCCAGTTCCTTTTCCACCGTGGGAGTATGGAGAATGCCGCCCATGAGCAATCGCGGACGGTCTGATATCTCCCTGGGTGGAGCGGTGTTGTCGGTTAAAAACCCGGGGGCGGCGCTATGATCGGTGGAGACACTCTGTAAGGCGCCAGTGTGTTTGGTTTTTGATTCGATTGGGCGCAAAAACAGTCCTTCACCCAAAATTTTTCCCTCCGACAGCGTGGCTACGGCATAATCCTGGGGTGAAAAGCCGATCACTTCCACACGGGCCACAAATTTTGCGCCCACACCGTGCAAAATAGCTCCCGTGTATGGATCGACCTGATTCTCTCCGATGGTGAAGGCTTCAAATTGATCCCCAATTTTTATCCCGGCGTTTTCGCCATGATTCAACAGCACCTGATCAGGATTGGCTGAAATGATATGCAACGGGCGGATGCCGAATAAAAACCGTTGACTGGCTTCATCCGCCAATTCTTCAAGGAGGGAGGGAGCCACCTCCTCTATGGTTAGGTTGAAATCAACCGATTTCCTTATTTTGATTTCTTCGCTCAGTGCATGTTCGCCGGTATTGACATCCTGTATATACAGAAAGGCATGAAGCTGTGCGGTGCGAGGCAGCATGTCTTCCAGTTCGAAGCCCATCTGCTTTAACGGATTTTGTGCGGGATCCATCGACAGGGAAACGAGATTGCCGAATACGAGATAATCCACGCCGGACAAGGTGCCCAAGGGCAATCCAGGCTCCCGACCTTTGTTTAAATCAGTCAGCATCTGTTGCGCCATCAGTCGTCTGATTCTGTCTGAATCCTGCTCGACCACGCTGAGCCCTGGTTGCTGATTCAGCGAGTTCGCAACGGATGCTTCCAGCCCTTCCATCAATCCAGGCGTTTCCGCACAGAAGGCGGCCTTTCCATGGGTGTGAAAACCGCCCATGGCAATCCTTAAATTCCGGAGGGTTGCAGCCGTTTCAATGGGGTCCCGGGCCTTTTGAAAAGACCGCGTCGCATCACCAATGTTTGGCATTCCTTCGCCCTTGAATCGGGCTCTTGAAGTACTTTCCTCCAGATCAACAACTTCCAGTCTTCCATAGGGCCGTCCAGGCAAAAGAATTTTTTTGCCGGTATCCGGGTCGTTAGCCGCGCCCATGTCGCGTAATATTTCAAGCAGCATACCCTTTTCCAAACCGTGCGACAGGCCCCTGTTAAGGATCACGATGCTGTTTGAATCAAGCGCGGTAACTTTTGGATATCCTGAAATGGAAAGCAATGTGCGCGCAACAATTTTCTGTGCAATGTTTTGCAGAACATTAGCTATCTGACTTTCAGCAGTTCCATCATCATCGATCGTTTCCTCTATCAACACCACTTCACTGTTTAACCATGTATTCTGCTTGACATCGATTATGCGCATATTCACCCTTGTGCGGACAATCCAGGAGCGCCGGGCCACTTTTCCCACTGCTTGTCCGTCTGGAATAGCAACTACTTTTGCGCGGTCGTTTACGCTTAAATCAAAGCCATCCATTTCTCCCACAATCCGATAATCCGCCCCTTTCCGAGAAAAAAGCCCTGTCGACGGATTCAATTCGTTAAAAATTCTGGATAGCCGGCCGCCGGATATTTCCTGGTCCATCGGTTCAGCCGATTCGACAGCCTGTTCCGTCTCCAAAAACGTCCATCCTGAAGTTTTTGCAAATTCATCTCCAATGATGCGTTTCAGCTTAAAGAGATGGGGGGCATATTGGCCGGATTCAGCGGAACCAGAAAACCTGAATTCCCCAATGGCGATGGTCGGGAATTGAACATTGTCACTGGAGGAGCAAGCAAATACAGAGAAAAGAAGCAGGATGGAAATGAAACACCGGAAGTTCATCGCATTGATATCCTTAATCTTAGCAGAAAATCTATGAATATAGTCCGTCTATACCTTGGTTTTAGAAGAACAAGGCCAGTTTCCCGTAATGAAACAAACATCGTAACAACCAAACAGATTGCATCCACAATATCCTGTTCGCCACCTGTCGGACAGGGAACACAACTGAAGCAGGACCAAGCCGTATTGGCATACTGCGAATCGGCATGTCCAGCAGCAGCAATTGGCTGGATTGCCAGATCAACCGCGTATCGCTGCCAAGGACATGATTACAATTCGATGGTAATGAAATGGTAGTTTTTAATTTTACTGAAAAATATAATTACCACCCTTAAGGGTATTTTTCAACCATATTTATGCCATGGGGCCACCTAACATTCTCACCCTGTAACCCACTAAAAAACGATAACATATGAACCCATGGGTGTTTTTTAACAGGTTTTGACTGCGCCCTTGACGCGATTCTTAGGGCTGCACCATAGATTCAATGCGCCTCTATAATTGCGCCGCTTTATAAAAACCGAAATTTAGGTTGACTTTCCTGCGGATTTTGGTTTAATCCCTTCCAAACTGGTTAGACAGAAGTCTTTCCCTGGCCCCGCACAGCGGGGATGGTTTCAAAAATATATAAAAAACGGTCATGAAGGCCAACCCTTGAAAATGGGGTTGGCCTTTTTTTGTTTGAAAACCGGAAATAAACACGGATTGCCCTAAGCATGATTGATCTTACAACCACGATAAAAAAGGAGCGAAACATGAAAAGAATCTGCTTACTGACCACCTTGGCCCTGGCATGTTTGCTGTGCGGACCCGCCGCCGCCCATTTTGGCATGGTGATTCCTTCGGACAACATGGTCATGGAAGAAGATAACCGGACCGTCACCTTGGACCTGTCCTTTTCCCATCCCATGGAGATCATTGGTATGGATCTGGTTTCCCCCAAATCATTTACCGTAACCCACGAGGGCAAGGCCACCGACCTGGGGAAAAGCCTTAAGCCCATCAAAGTCATTGATCATCCGGCATGGACCGCTGATTATAAAATCAAAAGGCCGGGCGCCTACACCTTTGTCATGGAGCCCAAACCTTATTGGGAGCCCGCCGAGGATTGCTACATCATCCACTACACCAAAACCGTTGTGGTGGCTTTTGGAGATGACGAAGGCTGGGACGAAGAGTTGGGCCTCAAGATTGAAATCGTGCCCCTTGCCAAGCCTTACGCCCAATATAAGGGCAATGTGTTCCAGGGCATTGTAAAGATGGACGGCAAAGCTGTTCCCTACGCAGAAGTGGAAGTGGAATACTATAACAAGGACGGCAAGCTGAAGGCTCCCACGGACTACATGATCACCCAAACCGTCAAAGCCGATGGCGCTGGCGTGTTCACCTATGCCGCTCCTTTTGCGGGCTGGTGGGGTTTCGCCGCCCTCAACACCGCGGATTTCACCATCCCGTTTGAAGGAAAGGACAAGGACGTGGAGCTTGGCGCTGTCCTGTGGGTGCATTTCGAAGACTTTTAAGAATTTAAGGACTTTTGGATTGCATTGAAAGGCGCGGGAGGGTACACAACCCTCCTGTGCCTAACCACGAAAAGAGGACGCATGCATATTTCCGAAGGAGTACTATCCGGGCCTGTCCTGGTTTCCGGCGCGGTCTTTGCCCTGGCGGGAACCGCCTATGGGCTGCAAAAACTGGATTTTGATAAAATCCCCCGAGCTGCTGTGTTGTCCGCCGGTTTTTTTGTGGCCTCCCTGGTCCATGTACCCATTGGTCTGTCCAGCGCCCACCTGATTTTGAACGGAATCCTTGGGCTGCTGCTGGGGTGGGCGGCTTTTCCCGCCATTGCAGTGGCTCTCATCCTCCAGGCCATATTGTTTCAATTCGGAGGCATCACCACATTGGGGGTGAACACGGTCATCATGGCCGCTCCAGCGGTGGTTTGCTATCTTACATTGGGCAAGGTGGTGGCGAAGGGCGGCCCCATGGGCATGGCCGGCGCCTTTGCCTGCGGATTTTTTTCCGTATTCCTTTCCGGTATTATAGTGGCTTTGGCCCTCTATTTTACCGAGGAAAATTTCTTCGAAGCCGCCGCTGCTGTGCTGGGTGCGCACATTGTCATTATGATAGTGGAAGGAATTTTTTCCGTTATGTGCATCGAATTCTTACGAAAAGTCCAGCCGGGCATGCTTCCCGGATTGAGCAAATAAAGGTGATATCATGAAAAAATTGCTGGCAAGCCTTCTCGTTTTCTTTCTTCTGGCTGGCCCATCCCTGGCTCACAAGGTGAATATTTTCGCCTGGATGGAAGGCGATACGGTTTATACGGAAAGCAAATTTTCCGGCGGCAAGATGGTCCGGAACGGCAAGATCTATATTTTTGACCAAAGCGGAAAACTTCTCGTGGAAGGCATGACCAACGAGGAAGGTGAGTATTCCTTCAAAGTCCCCCAAAAGACCGCCTTGGTTATTTCCCTGGACGCCACCATGGGCCATGCTGACACCTGGACTGTCACCCTGGACGAAATTATGGAAGCCATGGGAGACACACCAGTGGGAGCGGCGGCAGAAGCCCCGGCGGTAGAACCCGCCAAAGCTGAACAGCCCGCGGTTACGGAGACTGTCCAATCCGCTCCGGCCCACGTGATGCAAACCGCCACCGCCCATGAAATCCAGATTGCCATGGAAAAAGCCCTGGACAAGAAACTGAAACCCATCACCCGCATGCTGGTGGACGCCCAGGAGGATAAGCCCAAGGTTTCCGACATCCTGGGGGGAATCGGGTATATTTTCGGATTGGCGGGTTTGGCGGCGTACCTGCATTATCGCCGGAAGATCAAGGAGTTGGAAGAGGTTTGATAACGGAATCCTTTGCATTCGGCCAGTCTGTAATACACCGGCTGGACCCCCGCCTTAAGGTGATTGCGGGAACGCTTTTCGCCCTGGTGGCGGCACTGGCTGACCGATTCGACGTGCTGGGGGCGGCCCTTGCCCTGGCGGTCCTCATGGCCTTGCTGGCTCGCCTGAACCCAGTGGCCGTACTCAAACGCCTGGCCTTGGTAAACGGGTTGGTGGTGTTTTTGTGGGTGGTGCTGCCCCTCACCTATAACGGCCCTGCCTGGTTTAACCTGGGGCCGTTTACAGTGGCCCGGGAAGGCGTGATCCTGTGCGGTATCATCACCCTCAAGTCCAACGCCATTGTGTTGTGGTCCATCGCCTTTTTTTCCACCATGCCTGTCGCCACCTTGGGCCACGCCATGAACCGCCTGAAAATGCCCACCAAACTGGTGGCGCTGTTGCTCCTGACCTACCGATACATCTTTGTACTGGAGGCTGAAATGGCCCAGCTTGTTCGAGCCGCCAAGGTGCGGTGTTTTTCCCCGGGAACCAACCTCCACACCTACCGGACCTACGCCTATCTGGTGGGCATGCTCATGGTGCGGGCCGCCGACCGGGGGGAGCGGGTGCATCAGGCCATGGTATGCCGGGGGTTTTCCGGCAAATTCCATTGCCTGGATGAAATGCGTTTTAACTCCAGGGACGCTGCCTGGGCCGGTTTTCTTGGAGCGTTGATTTTTTTCCTGGCAATCTGGCAATGGACATTGTAGGACAATGGCCTGTTAACAAGCGCCTGATTTTTCAGGCCTAACCCTGGCAGGCTGGAGCAATGGAATCACACTCCCACATATTTGAAATCAAGGATATTTCCTACAGTTATCCGGGCGGGAAAACCGTGTTGGAAAATTTTTCCTTCACCCTCCATCACGGCCAAAAGGCAGGACTCATCGGCCATAACGGAAGCGGAAAAACCACCCTGCTCCATCTGTTGATGGGGCTGCTGGTCCCTACGGCGGGAACCATACACATCCTTGGCGAAAAAATGGAGTCGGAAAAGGATTTCAAGGCTATCCGGCCCAAACTGGGCTTTGTGTTCCAGAATGCCGACGATCAGTTGTTTTCGCCCACCGTGCTGGAAGACGTGGCTTTCGGGCCGCTGAATCTGGGAAAATCGCCCAAGGAAGCCCGGGATATCGCCATGAATACCCTGGAGGCCTTAGACCTCAAGGGCTTTGAAAAACGGATTTCCTACAAACTATCCGGCGGCGAAAAAAAACTGGTCTCCATCGCCACGGTCCTGGCCATGGACCCGGAAGTGCTGCTCCTGGACGAGCCCACCACCGGTCTCGACATGGAAACCCGGGAGCACATCATCCAGATTCTCAACGACCTGGACAAATCCTTTTTGATCGTCTCTCATGAGTACGACTTCCTGGCCCGGACCACCCGGGATTTTTTCGGCATGCAAAAGGGGAAAATCCTCTACTACGGCGACTCCTCGGCCCTCCACACCCACACCCATATCCATCCATTGGGAGACGCTCCCCACAGGCATAACGGCCACGAAACCCATGACCATGAAGACGGACCGGATCACGCTCACGACGGGCATATTCATACCCACGGCGACCACGACACCCGAGACTGACTCCGCCTTTTTCTTGACGCCTAAAAATGCCATGATACAATGCGGCCATCATGGCAAAACAATCCCGCACATTCTGGAAATATTTTCTCATGGGACTCATGGTTTTCGTGGCAGTGGATATCTGCGCCCGGATTCTGCTCATTGTCGCCGCCTCCTTCGGCCCGTGCATATTTGCCGAAAACATCCATTGCCGGCATGATCCCATACTGGGATGGTCTCATATTCCCGGGATCTCCATCCCCAACATGTACGGGCCGGACAAAGACCTCACCATCAACAGCCAGGGATTTCGTGCAAAGCACGACTTCACCCGCCTCGTGGAATCGGGAAAAACCCGAATCATCTGCCTGGGAGATTCCTTTACTCTTGGCTACGGTGTGGGGGACGATGAAACCTTTTCCAGCAACCTGGAGGCATCGAGCCCTGGCCTGGAGGTTTTAAACATGGGCCAGGGAGGCTATGGGCTGGACCAAATGTACCTTTGGTACCGCATGGAGTGGTCCAAGTATTCCCATAAAATCCTCCTTGTCTGCTTTATTGATGCGGACATCAGCCGCATGAACGCCGACCGGTTTGATATTTACGCCAAGCCATGGATGCAAGTGGAAGCCCAGCGACTCCACCCCATGAATATACCCGCGCCTGATTTTAACCAAGGATTTTGGGACAAGACGGCGTGGTGGTCTGGCCTGGGCGCTGTGCAGGTGGCCGCGCGGGTGCGCGAAAGCCTGATTCGGAGAGAGACTCCAAAGGGTATTTACCAGACTCAGACGGAACTGCTGAAAACGGTTCTGTCCATATTTGGGGAATTGGACGCGTTGGCCAAATCCCAGGACGCAACCATGGCGATTGTCCGACTGCCCACGGCAGGGAACGTGGAGGTTGAAATTCCCTTTTACACTATCCTGGGCAAAGAGATTGAGGTTACTGGTTATCCCTATTTCGATTTAGTGCAGGATTTCCGCCAACTGGATGGCTACACCATCAACCGCATGTTCATAGACGAAAACACCGCGCCCAAGGAATTACTTCGCTTCAAAGGCATGGGCGCCCACTACAGCCCGTTCGGCCATTCCCTGGTGACTAAATGGATTTACGGAGATTTAATAAAAGAGAACCTTGTGCAAGGCAAAATCCCTGACGAACGCCTGACCTATATCGCCCAAGGGTCGTGAGGCCTGCTCGATTTTATAATTTGAATTTGAGATTATGAAGCGAAACCCTTAAAAAACAAAGGCCCTGGGGTTGCCAGGGCCTTTGGGGATGCTTGATTGTTTTCTTTGGGTCTTAGATATTTTTCTTTTTCTTGCGTTTTTTCAGGGCTTCCACAGTCTCGTAGATTTCCTCCTGGGTCACGCTCTGGCGCAAATCATCCATCCGCTGCATGACCTGGGCGAAACGGATGCCCTCAGCCGCGCTGATCCATTCCAGTTGGAGGCGTTCCTTTCGGATGCCCAGCTTGTCCATCTTTTTCCACATCTTATGGATGCGTTTTTCAGTCCAGTGATTGGCGTCGATATAATGGCAGTCGCCAATATGGCAGCCCGAAACCAGGATGGCGGGCGCGCCCAGTTCAAAGCCTCTCCACACGAACTCCTCGTCCACCCGGCCTGAGCACATGGTGCGTATCAGGCGCGCATTGGCAGGATACTGCAACCGGGAAACCCCGGCATAGTCCGCCCCGGCGTAAGAGCACCAGTTACAGGCGAAAACCAGGATCTTGGCCTTGGGGTCCTCGGACAACATGGTGTCCACCTGGTTGGTGATCTGCTGGTCCGTGTAATGATTCATGACGATGGCGCCAAAGGGGCATTCGGCCCCGCAGGTGCCGCACCCGGCGCAAGCCGCCGTATTGACCACGGCCGGAATCTTCTTTTTGGGATCCACGGTAATGGCGTTGTACGGGCAAACCTCGGCGCATCTGCCGCAGGCCTTGCAGTGCTCGGTGATCACCTCGCTGGTGATGGGGTCGGTGGTGATCTCGCCTTTATGCATAAGGCGGATGGCCCGGGCTGCGGCGGCGCTGGCCTGGGTCACGGATTCCTTGATATCCTTGGGTCCCTCGGCGCAACCGGCGTAAAACACGCCCCGGGTGGCTGCGTCCACGGGCTGGAGCTTGGGATGGGCTTCCAGGTAGAATCCGTCCGGGGTCAACTGGAGCCCCAACATTTCCTGAAGCCGCTGGGTGCTGGGAGCAGGCTCCAGGCCCACGGCCAGGACCAGCATGTCCAGGTCGTGAATTTCCAGCTTGCCGGTGGCGGTGTTTTCCACGGCTACGGACAGGCCGCCGTCCGGGTTTTCCTCCACGCTGCCCGGCAGGCCCCGTATGTACTGGGCGCCCGCCCTGCGGGAGCGGAGGTACAGATCCTCGAAGCCTTTTCCAAAGGCGCGAATGTCAATATAGAAGACCTTAACGTCAATGTCCGGGTAATGCTCCTTGAGCATGAGGGTGGACTTGACGGTGTTCATGCAGCAGACATTGGAGCAATAGGCCGCACCTTTTCTGGCGCTACGGGAACCCACGCACTGGATAAATCCCACGGACTTTGGAATCTTCCTATCCGTGGGGCGGATCACCTCGCCTTGGGACGGGCCGCCCGCATTGACCAGACGCTCGAACTCCAGGCTGGTCAACACATTCTGAAAGCGGGTGTACCCGTATTCGTCATGCTCTGTGGGATCGTAGGGGGAAAGACCCGTGGCCACCACAATGGAGCCCACTTTTTCCGTAATCTGCTCGTCCGACATATGAAAATTGATGCACTGCTTTTCACAGGCCTGGACGCACTTGGCGCACACCGAGGGATTATCCCCCAGGCATTCGTTGATGTTGATCACGTAAGAGGACGGCACCGCCTGCGGGAACGGCGAGTAAATGGCTTTCCGGGACGACAGGCCCAGGTTGAACTCGTCGGGCCGCACCACAGGACAGACCTTGGAGCATTCTCCGCATGCCGTGCATTCGCCTTCCACGACATAACGGGCTTTTTTAAGGATATTGACTTCAAAGTTGCCCACGTAACCTTTTACGTCAACAACTTCACTCATGGTGTACAGCGTGATTCGGGGATGCCGACCGACATCCGTCATTTTAGGCCCCAGAATTCAAATGGAGCAGTCCATGGTTGGAAAAGTCTTGTCCAACTGGGCCATGACCCCTCCGATGGAGGGCTGTTTTTCCACAAGCACCACGTCAAATCCGTTATCCGCCAAATCCAGGGCCGCCTGAATGCCCGCCACCCCGCCGCCCAGGACCAGGGTCCTTTTGGTAAGGGGGATGGTTTCCTCTTTCAGGGGGGCCAGAAGGCGCACCCGGGAAATGGACATTTTTACCAGGTCGATGGCTTTGGCCGTGGCTGCCTCGGGCTCATGCATATGCACCCAGGAGCATTGCTCCCGGAGATTGGCCATTTCCAGCAGATAAGGATTCAAACCTGCCGACACCAGCATTTGCCTGAAAGTGGGTTCGTGGAGCCTGGGCGAGCAGGAGGCCACCACAATACGGTCCAGGTTCAGGTTGACTATATCATCCTTGATCTGCTGCTGGCCGGGCTCGGAGCAGGCATAACCCACATCCTTGGCCACCACCACGCCTTCTATGCCAGCGACGCTGCCAGCCACTTTTTCGCAGTCCACCACCTTGCCAATATTTGCGCCGCATTTGCAAACATACACGCCGATGCGGGCTTCCTGGCCTGGTTGGGCTGGCGTTACAAGCCTGTGTGCTTCCATAATAGTACGGTCCTTATTCCCAACAAATGGTTTTTGCCATAACGCTGGTCAAATCCATCATTTCAATTTCCAAATCTTTTCCGAAAAACGGGTCCTTCATGGCGCAACGCAAATGCACCTGACACTTGGGGCAGGATGTCACCAGCAAATCGCCCTGTGTTTCCCGTGCCTGCCGGAGCCTTTTGACCTGTAGAGCCTTGGAAAAGGAGTCGCATCCGCTCCACGCGCAATTGCCGCAACATATGGCGCCTGCGCCCGAATCCGTCATTTCCGTAAAGGACAGGGGCGAAAGCCTGGCAAGGAGTTTCCTGGCCGGTTCCGCCATCTCCATGTGCCTGCTGAGCCTGCACGAATCCTGGAAGGTGATTTTCCGGTCCAGGCTTTTGAATCCCACCGAGCCTTTGGAAATTTCCCGTTCCAGAAATTCGTGGATATGGGTGACCTTGAACTGCATGTCCAAGCCCGCCTGAGGATAATCCTTCACAAAGGTCCGGTACCCCTCGGGACAGGAAATAATCACTTCCTCCGCTCCCGACTGGTTGATGGCGTCCACATTGAGTTTCGCCAGTTTGAGAAAATTCTCCCGGTCTCCGGTCCACAAAAGATCGTGGCCGCAACAACGTTCATCGTCCAGCACCCGGGGATGGATATCGAAAAAATTCATTAAGCGCAGGCTGTCAGACACGCTGTCCAGGGTGCTGGGCGCCAGGTGATTCTTGAAAAAAATATCAAAATACGGAGCGCAGCCGCCAAAGAAAAGCACCTTGCTGGAGGAGTCGGTTTTTATGTCCTCCGGCAACCAGTTCCAATGGTTCCCTTTGATTTCCGGGGAAGTCATGGTGCGGGAAAGGGACCCGAAAAATCCTCCATGGGCTTCGTTTCCATTACCCTGGGCCGACTTGATCACGGCGCGCACATCCCGGATGAACTCGGGAAAATTCACGGCCGACGGACACCTTTCATAACAAATACCGCAGGTAAGGCATGCCCAGACGTCCTTTTGCACTTGGGGATCGTCCACCTTGCCGCCTATAATTGCATTGGCGATAGCCCGGGGCGAATATTGCTTTCCCGCCAAGGTCAGGGAACAGGCAGAGGAGCACTTGCCGCACTCCTGGCAGGAATACACATCGTGCTTTTGGATGATTTCCTTTATCGCCAGGCTGTGGTCGTTGTGTTTTTCCGGCTTGACGGGCCGGATCACAGGGCTTTTTCCTATGGCGCCCACTTCCTCAATAAAACCATTGAGAAAATCCAACAGAGCCTGGGGTTCCTCCGGGGAAAACGCGCCCAAACGCAGGCGTTTTCGACTAAGCCCCAAAAGGTCCAGGATCTTTCGGGTATCGGCTACGTTTTTCTCCGCAGTGATAGACCCCACCCCGTACCGGCAAACGCCGGAACCGCAACCCACCAGGACCACGCCGTCCGCGCCCATTTCAAAAGGCTTGAACAAAAGGGCCTTGCTCACCCTGCCGGAACAAGGGATGCGCACCATCTTGACCTGGGCCGGAATACGGCAATCCTTGTCCTGAAGTTGTTGAAAGGCCGCATGCGGCCCCCATGTACAAAGGAACAATACTATCTTAAGATTTTTGTTTGCCTGATCGTTTCCCATTTCCCATACCTTGTTATATTGTACCGAACGAGGGTTCGACTCCCGCCGCCGCCATATTTCCTTCTATGCGCCCTGCCCTGCCCTACCCTTCCGGAAAGGGCGCTACAGGACTTCCTCCAACATTTGTTCCAGGTATTTCTGGTTCCGGTAAGGGGAGTCTGCGGCATTGTTGGGGCACACGGAAATACAGTTTCCGCAGCCTTTGCACAAGGCCTCGTCCACGGAAGCATACCAGCCGCCCACTTCGTTTTGCTTGAAACCGATGGCCTGGTAAGGGCATACCGCCACACAGCTTCCGCATCCCCGGCACCTCAGGGCGTCCACATAGGATGTATATCCCTTGTTTTGCCTTGGCCCACGGGGCATTACCGAAGCGGCAAGCACAGCGGTTGCCGCGCCTTTTTTCCTGTCAGACACATTGATCCCCGGAGGACTGGACGTAAAAAGCCCGGCAATGGACGTGCTGCCGGGAAACAGGAAAGGCACCCCGGGTTCTCCCATTTTTTGCATGGTGGCTATGACTTCCCGCCTTTGCATGCCCTCCTGGGAAAGATAGGGAACCTGGCGCAACGCCTGCTGTCCCAGTATGACGGTACCCACGTTCAAGGCCTGGGTGCTTCCCTCGGTCCTGACAAGAACCCGGAAGTTCCCCAGGTTGCCGGAAATGGCCTGGACCGAAGACCCTGCGAAATTATGGATATTCGGATGATCCTGGAGTTTTTCCAAAGGCCTGGACGGTCCGCCCATTAAAAGCACTTCCAGCCCGGCTTCCGCCAGGGTCAGTGCGCTGTTAATGGCAGATTCGGACTGGCCCACCACCGCGGTGGTGAAGTTATAATTGCGGGGAGGCGTGGGTAGGGGCTTGAGTTTGGCGGCCCTTTGCAGGGAACGTTCCAGAAGTCCTTCAAAGGCCTTCTGGACGACATCCTTACCGGCCTTGAACAAAGGCAGGACCTCACCCCGAAGGTTGCAGGTTTCCACCATGGCACGGCTGATTCCCGTGCCCTTGAATAAGGCGTCCTTCAAACGACTGCGCTGATCCGTGCAGGCGGTGCATACAAAATCCAGGGGACAGCATACGCAGGAGGACAGCAGGACCCGGGTGATCCCCTTTTCCCGGACAGTCCGCACAATATGGGCGCTTCCCTCGGGAATGCAGGCGGAGTCCAAAACTTCGGTATAAACCACCTCGGGCCGTTGATTAAGGCTTTCCACATAGGCGTCCAGGTCGGCATGCCAGCCCAGGGAGCTATTACACCGGCAGACAAAAACCCCGGTGCGCACGGACGGGGCCAAGCCCGGGTCCGGAGCATTAAAAGGGACTCCATAGCCTCTGGGCCTTTGGGAGGTGCGGGCTAAAAAGGTCATGGCCCTGCCTGCCGCCGCATACCCGCGGGTGATCATATTATAAACATTGGTTTTGGCTGAAGGCGGTCCGTAAGCCCGGATCACATCCTCGCCCCGGACTCCCGGCGCCATATCCGGGTCGGCAATAATCACCACCCCGGCATGTTCCTTGTCTTCTTTGGCCGCCGCATTGTGGTTGATGGCGTGAATCACCGGGCCGCACGCGTCCACGCATTCCAAACATTCGGAACACACGCCGCATTGCAAACACCGGCAAGCCTCGTTCAGCACCTGAGCTTCCGTCAGGCCTTTTGATACTTCATCAAAGGATTTGACTCGATCCTTTGCATCAGCCTCGGGCATGACCGCCCTTTTCACATGGGCCAGGCCGGACGGGATGGCGCAAAAATCCTTGTCCACAGGGCGGCCGGATTTGGCAAAAAAAGAATGCCCCAAAAGTTTTTCACAAATGACATCCGCCACAGCACGGCCCGAAGCCATGGACCGAACCACTGTAGTGGGACCGGTCACCGCGTCTCCTGCGGCGTAAACTCCGGGAATGCTGGTCTGGGCCGACTCATAGATTTTTATAAATCCGTAATCCGTGATTTCCAGGTCGGATTTTTTGTCCTCCGAAAACGGGCCGGACTGTCCGATTGCCACTATTACCCGGTCAAAAGCAAACTCCCTGGTTTCCCCGTCCTGTTTCAAAACAGGCCAACATATGCCATTGGCATCCGCCATGCCCGGGACCGTGGGCTTGCATACAAGTCCTGTAAAACGGCCCTGCGCCTGAACAAACTCCACCACCCGCACCTTGTCCACAATGGCGATACCCTCGGCAACGGCGCCATGGACTTCCTCCTCGTCCGCAGGAATGGAATCCTTGGCGAACCACGACACAATGGTCACGTCCGCACCCAGGCGACGGGCTGCCCTGGCTGCGTCAAAGGCGGAATTGCCGTCCCCTATCACCGCCACCTTTTCCCCTTTTTTCAAGGGCGAAAGGGTTTCGCGATACAGGCTGTTCAAAAACTCCAGACAACCGGTCACGCCCTGGCAATCTTCGCCTTTGGCGCCCAGTTTCCTGTCTTTCCACGATCCCGTGGTGATAAGCACGGCGTCGTATTCGTGGCTGAGTTCCTTCAAGTCTTTCGCAAAATCAATCTCTTTGCCAGTAACGAATTCCACGCCCAAAGCCCGGACATATTCCAGGTCCTGATCCAGGATTTTCCGTGGCAAACGATGAGGGCCGATGCCATATCTAAGCAGGCCGCCCACTTGCTTTTCTTTTTCAAATACCGTGACTTCCACACCCTGTCTGGCAAAATCTGCGGCAGCGGCAATGCCTGCCGGTCCCGAGCCTATAACGGCGACTTTTTTGCCGGTCTTTTCGGCCCGGGTTGGAATGGTTGCGCTTCCATTGTCCGCCACAAAGCGTTTGATATCGCGGATGGCCACCGCACCGTCCACCTCTCCCCGGCGACATGCGTCCTCGCAGGGATGGGTGCAGACCCGCCCGCAAATACCGGGCAGCACGTTATCCCGGCGCACCATATCCAGGGATTTAGAAAACTTTCCGGCGCCTGCCAGGGCCACGTATCCCTGGGCGTTCACTCCCAGGGGGCAGCTATCCTGGCACAGGGGCTTTTGGCGTTTGTCAATGATCGGCCTGCCGGGAAGATTCCAGTTCCCCGAAAACACAATGGGCCTATGGCCGTCGGCGGAGGTCACGGGACACGCCTCCACGCATTTGCCGCACAAGGTGCAACGCGCAGGGTCCACGTATTCGGGAAGATGATTGATCTTAACGGCAAAGCCTTGGGCCGTATGCTTTATGCCGGTCACTTCTCCTGGAAGGATGCATTTGATGGCCTGGTTGCGCATGATGCGCATGAGGCCGGAGCGGTGGGCGTAGGAAAAGGGCACGCCCGAATCCATGCGCCATTGGTCCCTGGAAAGTTTTTCATGAAGATCCGGGTCCGAATCCACCAGGGTGACGGGAATGCCCAGTTCTCCCAGTTTATTTGCGGCTGATATCCCCGAAGGGGTGGCTCCCAGGACAATGACCCGGTGAAGCCGGTCTTTGGCTCTTTTCATGCGAGGGCTCCTGCTTGTCCTGAGGCTTTCTTGTCCCTGGCTTTCAAAAGGGACAGGCCGTAATCATAGCCCTTGTTGAAGGCTTTGATGTTCATTTCTTCCGTGCCTTTGGGAACGGACGCAGACACAGTCTGGCGTGTGGCCTCCAAGGAGGTGGATTGGGTCACGGCGGTGATAAAACCGATCATGATGATGTTGGCCATCATCTTGCGGCCCAGTTCCTCGGCCATGCGAGTGGAAGGAACGGCAAAATAGTCCCTTTCCAGACCTTTGACCTTGACCATGTCCTGATCAATGAGAATGAATCCCTCAGGTCTGACATCATTCACGAATTTATCAAAACCCGCCTGGGACATAGCCGCCAGGATATCCGGCTGGCGCACATAGGGATAATTGATGGTCCCGTCCGATATGATCACCTGGGCACTGCAGGCGCCGCCCCGGGATTCGGGGCCGTACGACTGGATCAGGGTGCTTTCCTTGTGATCTCCCAGGGAGGCGGCCTGGCCCAGAATCCTGCCCGCAAGGACGATTCCCTGGCCTCCGAATCCCGTGATAATCACTTCTAATTTCTGCATGTTTCGTCCTATCAGGCGGCTGTTTTCTTTTCGGGTTTTTCTTCAAGCCTGCAAGTTTTATCGTACATGTCCGTGGAGCAAGGCCTGGGATTGTTAACAAAGGTTCCCAACACCACGCCCTTTTCCCAATCCACATCCAGTTCCGTGGGATGGGCATTGTTTTTTATAATGCTTTTATCCTGGAACAGGCGCAGGGTATCCAAGGGTTTTTCCTTGTTTCGTCTGCCATAGTTAATTGGGCAAGGCGCCAGAACCTCCACAAAGGAAAAACCGGGATTGGCCAGGGCTTCCTGAATAGCGGTGGTGAGATCCCGGGCATGGAGGGTGGTCCACCTTGCCACATAGCTTGCCCCGGCCGCATAGGCCAAAAGGGGCAAGTTAAAGGGCGACTCGGGATTACCCAACGGGGTGGTGGTGGTTTTGGCCAGATGGGGCGTGGTGGCCGCCGCCTGCCCGCCGGTCATGCCGTAGTTGAAATTATTCACGCAAACCACGGTAATATCCACATTGCGGCGGGCTGCATGGATGAAATGGTTGCCGCCGATGGCGAATAGGTCTCCGTCGCCGGAAAAGACCACCACGTTCAGATCGGTGTTGGCCAGCTTCATCCCAGTGGCGAAGGGGATGGCCCTGCCATGGGTGGTGTGGTACGAATCCAGCTTCACATAGCCAGCCCCGCGGCCTGAGCAGCCGATGCCCGAAACCATGACGGTTTTTTCCAGGTCTATACCGCTTTCCTTCATGGCGATGAGACATGAGGAAAAGGCGGTGCCGATACCGCACCCCGGGCACCAGATATGCGGGATGCGCTCGGTGCGCAAAAGATCGTCCAAAGGATGGCTGGTGGCCTCCCTAATTGCTTCCTGGGCTATAGTCATACCCCAAACTCCTGCTTGATGGTTTGGATTACCGTATCCGGAGAAATGAGCGTGCCGCCGGGATGCCCCACAAGGCGCACGGGAACCCGGCCTGCCACGCAACGTTCCACTTCCAGGTGCACCTGGCCCAGGTTGATCTCCACAGTGACCATGCCCTTGACCCTGGCGGCCAGTTCCCGGATTTTGTCCTCTGCAAAAGGCCAGACCGTGATGAGCCTGAGCATGCCCACTTTCATGCCCCGGGCGCGGGCCTCTTCCACGGCGGCCCAGCCTGTGCGGGCCGATACTCCGTAGCTGATAATAATAAAGTCGGCATCCTCGGTCATGAATTCCTCATAACGGATGATGTCCTTGACATTGTTGCGAATTTTACCCACGAGCCGATCCATCATGGCGTACTGGGCTTCCACGGTCATGGCCGGATAGCCCATTTCGTCATGGGTCAAACCGGTCACATGGATCTTGTATCCATCCCCGGCATTGGCCATGGGCGGAACCCCCAGGTCCCCGGCTGCGTAAGGGCGAAACCGGTCCTTGCGGCCTTTGGCCTTGACACGCTCCACGGTCTTGATCTCCCGGGCCTTGGGTATGATCACCCGTTCGCTCATGTGACCGATGACTTCATCAGTCATGATGAGGACCGGAGTTCGGTATTTTTCCGCCAGGTTAAAGGCTTCGATGGTCAGGTAAAAAATTTCCTGGGCCGAGGCCGGAGACATGGCGATGATTTCGTAGTCCCCGTGAGAGCCCCACCGGGCCTGCATCATATCTCCCTGGGCGCCTTGGGTGGGCAGTCCGGTGGAAGGCCCGGCCCGCTGCACGTTCACCACCACGCAGGGGGTTTCGGTGATCACGGCAAGGCCCAGGTTTTCCATCATGAGGGAAAAGCCGGGCCCCGAGGTGGAAGTCATGCTCTTGGCCCCTGCGCACGAAGCCCCGATAATGGAGGCCATGGCGGCGATTTCGTCTTCCATCTGAATATAGGTGCCGCCTATTTCGGGAAGGCGGTGGGCCATGCGTTCGGCCACTTCCGTGGCCGGGGTAATGGGGTACCCCCCAAAAAACAAGCATCCGGCAGCCAGGGCCCCTTCCGCGCAGGCCACGTCACCGGTCATATAATGTTCCCCTGTTAAAACCGCGGGTCTCATGGGTATTTATCCTTTATGGGTTGGCCTGTTCCTGCTCTGCTTCAATAGAGTAGATGGCAAATTCAGGACAGATGATTTCGCAATAGTGGCAGTTCACACAGTCGTCAGGCTTTTTCACCCGGGGAGGATGATACCCTTTCTGATTGAACTCCTTGGAAAATTCCAGGACCTCCTTGGGGCAGAATTCAATGCAGTAGCCGCACCCCTTGCACCGTTCCTTAATGATGTGAACAATACCAAGGGTGACGTCAATCTGTTCTGCGTCAAGCGGGACTCGCCATAAAGCCATTGTACGTTGTCCTTCGTTAAGAGTCTTCGATTACAAATCCGAACGGAAACATTTATAACAAGGGGAGCAAAAAGTCAAGATATTCGATGACCAGGGGTCAAAGATTAAGGACCCTCCCCCATTTTTCACGAGGGTGTCCAACCCTCCCCCTAACCTGAAATCGAATTTTTTCGCCATAGCAAACAATTGCACTCCAAAACAAATTTTCTTCTTTCTTATTAAAGAAAATCCAATTCCGCGCCGATCATTGTTCATATGGATTTCACTGCAAAATCCAACACCGGGGGTATATCATGCATGAAATGGGATTAGCGGATATCGTATTTGTCTTGTGCATTGTGGCGGGCTTGGTTGGCATATATATCAATAGGCCTACAAAAAGGATATGGGATGATGACGCCCTGGACAAGGTCTATGGGAAAACATCCATGGATAGCCCCGATCACCCTGTACTCTAATAGACTGTCCATAAGACAGCGGGCAGGCTGTATGCCGGCCTGAAATCCGTTCCTGTGTTCCCAAGCTGAAAATCAGGCCTTGGCGGACAACTCAGTCCAGGCTTGATGATATTTCCGGACTCGCTCGAAGTCCTTTGGCACGGGGTTGGCGATGCGGGTGAGGTCCATATTGTCTTTCAAATCCGCGAGCTTGATTGCACGGGCCAGGGCATTTTGCCCTACTCTTTCCACATATGCTGCATACTTTTCGTTGGGCCGCAAGGTAAGGCAATCCAGAGCCTCCAGGACCGTGGATGAAAAGCCCTCATCCTCCAGGGCTTTCAGGGTCCATTCCGTGTCCTCCACCACATCATGGAGAACCGCAGCTATTCGGGCTTCGGGGGATGTCATTGTCATCATCACACGTAAAGGATGGAGAATGTACGAAGCCCCGGCCTTGTCCACCTGTCCCTTATGGGCGTATACCGCGATTTCCAAGGCTCGGTCCAGGTTGCTCATGTTTTCTCCCAAAAGATCAGGATCATTTGAGGGGATTGGCCCCGGGATAGCGATGAAACGGAAACCCGGTTCGAGACTCCTCCATACCCTGCACCAGTTTGGCAAAATCCTTCCAGGGAATACCCATGCCCATGCGGTCCCCTTCAAAGCCCGCCACCAGCCTGGCCCCCAGACACAGGGATGACACGTTGATCTGGCCCGTAAGCCAGGGCCGGGCAATGAGGTCGGAATCCATGGCCCGCAAAGGGCTAAGAACGGCATTAACAGGCTCGCCAGTGAGAAACTGGTATCCCTGGATCAGCCGGGTGAGCTCTACAGGCCGCACAGCCAGGACCACCACATGGGGGATGACTTCTTCCTCTTCAAAATCAGGCCCGAAAAAAAACACCCCAGCCATTTCCGGCGGCTGGATCGCCACCATGTTGCTGATAGCCTTTTGGGCGGTTTCAATATCCTTGAACCGGCCTGAGTCATCCGGTCCGAACAGACAAAAGAAGGGTTTGCCCTGTTCCTTACACGCATAGACCTCACCCGAGGTAAATTGGGCTGGGGAAGGCGCCTTGAACCCGTTTCCCAGGTTGCTTTGCTTTTTCATGAGTTCGGTATACAACCTGGGCCTGTTAAGCGGAGTTTCTCGGTTGCGATCCACAAGCCCCAGGCTGATGGCCGCCGCAATGCATCCCACATTTTCTTCCGTCAAAAACACAGGGTGACCATGCATGGCATGGCGCAGGGCCTGACAACTGGTCAGGGTCTCTTCCTCCACTTCGTATTCTAAAACCTTCCGGGGCACAGGCTCCCCATGCTTGTATAGACGGACAAACGCTGTGGGAATTGCCAGCCCTGGGATTTCAAGGCTTTGGACCAGACGGTCATACAGTACTTTGGGTGTGTGCATGAGTTACTTTCCGGTTTTCCTATTCCATGGATTTCTTAGCGTTCGCCATACGAATTTCTGCGAGTTGAGCTTTGATTTTAGCCACTTCCTCATTCTGGGACCCCATTGTGGCCTCCAGAATATTGAGCGCCCGTCTCCACAGGATTTCCGCCTTATCCAAACGATCGGTTTCCATGTCCAGTTCCGCCAGATTGATTAGGATGGCAGCCACATCGGGATGGGTTGGCCCTAAAACCTTCTCACTGATTGCAAGGGCCTCCAGGTACTGGGTCCGAGCTTGCTCCAAATCTCCCTGTTGCTGGCTGAACCGGGCAAGATTATTCAGAGTCATGGCAACTCGGATATGTTCCGGCCCCAGGGCCTTTTTGGTGATTGCCAGAGAGCGCTCAAGCAATTCCCTGGCTTTGGCGGAATCTCCGGATAGCTGATATATGTTTGCCAGGTTGTTCAGGGAAGCAGCTACAGAAGGGTCTTCCGGCCCCAGCTCCTGCTCCCGGATGGACAAGGCCTCTTCCAAAAGGGCGCGGGCCTGTCCATAATCGCCCATGGCCAGGTACAGGGAAGCAAGATCGCTCAACACACCTGCCACGGAGGGATGGCGCGGGCCTAAAGCCTCTTTCCGAATTGCAATGGCTCTCAAATACAAGGGTTCGGCTTGTTTTAACTTACCCGTGGACCGGTAGAGCCCGGCCAGATTATTCAACGCATTGACGCGGGCGGGATGCAGGGGGGCAAAGGCCGATTCTGCTGTTTTCAGGGATTCCTTAAAGGCCTTCTCCGCTTCGTCCGGCTTGCCATCCAAAAACAGCGCGGTCCCTTGCCAGCCATACAGGTCTGCCTGTAAAGCCAAAAGATTATCCCCTGCTGCCGCCCCTGCCCTGGCGAAATATTCCGCCGCCTTTTCGTAGTCCAGTTGCAGGTTCCTTATCCTGCCAAGGCGAGCCAGGGTCAGGATTTTCAGGACAAGGTCTTCCTTGTCTTCGGAATCCAGCCCGGTTGCCTCCTCTGGAGTCAGGGATCGGGCCAACAAGTCTTCGGCCCGGGAAAAATCCCCGGATTCCAGAGCGGCCAACACCTTTTCGGCATAGGGAGGCAGCGTATCCGCGCCCTGACTGTCAGATGGTTCCAACTGCCTCCTGAGGTCGTTAAACTCCGCTGTTTTTTGCAACAGCAATTGATGGACCTGGATGGGCGGAACCCCATGGTTCCGGATTGCCTGAAATATGACGTCCAGGGCGCCCGCCGGTAGTTTTAGCTGCTTTGCCAAGGTTTCCAGGTTCCCCTGGTGGGCATTCTGGTCCTCGGGAGATTCCTGTATTTGCGCAAGGCTGTTTTCCGAAGGTTCAGGCTCTTGGGGGGGGTGGGTAAACCATCCTCCCCAAATCCCCATACCGGCCAATGCCGCCAGGGCCACGATTCCTATCAATATTAGCCAAGTCTTTTTCATTCCTTGATTATGGTTCCTCCTGCCCGTTCCAGGGCCTTTTCCTTGAATTCCGCCTGAAAACCCGGGGCATAATTCATGTAAGACGGGATGGGATAGCGCAGGCCCGCCGCATGAGTGGCTTCCAGCCCTTCCACCATGATGTCCAGTTGATCCCCGGGGCAGGTGAACATCACTTCCGAGTCCTGGGCGCCTCCCCATACCCGGTCCCCATTACCTAGAACCACAAACTGGGGCTTTTGGGTCAGCATGGTTTTGGCCACGCCCTCGTGGCAGGAGCCAATACGTCCAGTGGACGAGAATTCCAATGCACCGCCCTTCATGTATAAATAGCTTTGAATAAGGCGAGTGGCCTGGGCTGGCAGGCAATAAATCAAAACCACATCCGGAATGACCCGGGTACGGGCCAAAGGAGAAATTATCAGGCCCGGGTACTGGCCGTTCAGGCGAAAGATATTTTCCTCCAGTTTGAGGGATGTCTCCATGTCCTTGGCGTACAAGCCGATATTGAACTTATGGCCGATTTCCAGGTAGTTTTCGTCCTCTTTGTCCCAGCCGTAGACCATACGCGCCAAATGACAATTGGTGTCCTCTTGGGTGACTGCCATGGTCCAGCCGTAGGTCCGGGAGATCTTAAAATTCTGGCAAACAAAATTCTGGAGATTCATATCCACGGAAGGCCGTTTATATCCTGGCGCGATTTCATCCTCCGAGCGCATGAGGCGAATGGCCAGGGGAAAGGTGGAGACCCGAAGGTACTGTTCAATCTTTTGCCCTGCTTCCTGAAATCTGTTAAGATCATTCATGGGTATTGTCCCCCTCCCGGGTTATGGGTGCCGGTTTATTGCAGCGTATGCCATTGTACCATTGAGTAGTTGACTTGAAAAGCCCTGTCTTGTTACAAAACGGTTTCAATCACTGGCCCAAAAATTGCTTCTATGAATCCAATGGCCATCGCTATGGTTCCATGCTTGCTTGGGAGTTGTGATCATGCCTAAAACCGTCCTATCTGTTTTGTTCTTCCTTTTTCTGCTAAACCCCGGCATGGGTGCGGAACCCGTACGCATTGACGCGGCAACCCATAACATCAATTTCACCGCCAACCTGGCCATGGCGGAAGACCCGGGCCAGGCTGTGACCATGGATGATATCCTGAAGACTCCCCTGCTCTGGACAGAAAACACCCAACCATATGTAAATCTGGGATATTCAGATTCGGCCTATTGGTTCAGAGCGACCTTTGACTCCAGCCTGGAAGGGGATCAGACATTCTTTGTTGAAATCGCCTTTCCCACCCTGGACCATGTGGATCTGTACATTCCCGGCGAAACAGGAAAGTGGCAAGTCTTAGAGGGCGGAGACAAGGTTCCTTATCATGCCAGGATTGTCGGACACCGAAATCATATTTTCCCCATTTCCGTCAAAAAGGGGAAACAAACCTATTATCTGAGGGTCCAGTCTTCGGGGACCATTGAGTTCCACGCCAATCTTTTGACTCCGTCCGCATTGCTGGAGACCACGGTTAGGGAAAACTCCATCATTTGGTTTATCTACGGATGCATAATTATGGTTGGGCTTTACAATGCCTGCGTGTTTGTGATTACCAGGGATAAATCCTACCTGCATCTTGTGTTTTACGGAGCCACTTTTCTTGCCATTGACCTTTTTCACCAGGGCCATTTGCAACAGCTTTTCCGATCAGAACCCGGATGGATGACAGGCAACGGGTTACTCATCGCCCTTTCCCTGAACCTCTTTTTTGCAGGAGCCTTTAGTGCATCTTTTCTGGAAACCAAAGCAAAGCACCCGGTCATCCACAAGGTAATCTTTTGGTTCTTCATGGTTCCGGGTCTCGCCTACCTGCCCCTTTCCCTGGTCATGGAATACAGGGAACTGGTGCAGATCCTCATAAAACACATGATGATCGCCTGCCTGCTGCTTTTGGCCATCCTCTTTTACCTGAGCATAAAAAAAGAACGCCAGGCCATTTTCCTTACGGCGGGGTATTGCTTTATCCTTGTTTCGGGTTTTATCTCGGTCCTGGTATTCCTAGGCAAACTCCCCCCTGGCATAGCGTCCAAATGGGTTGTCCCTGTGGGGACAGCCTGGCTCATGCTTACTTTTTCCATCGGTCTTGCAGACAAGATCAATATCATGAAAAGGCGATTGGAAAGATCTGATGAAAGAATCAGGATAAAAAATCTGGAATTGATGGAGGCCAACAGTGAACTGCAATCCATCAACAAAACTGTGGAGGAACGCAATACGGAGCTGACAGTCGTGCATGAAGCCCTGGAAATCAGCGAACATAGACTTCGCAGCATGATCGAGCAATCGCCTATGGTTATCGAGCTTTATGACCATAGGGGAAACCTTGTGCAGACCAACAAGGTCCAAAAGGACACCTGGGGTGGATACGGTCCTGTTTTCGGGGCTGAGTTCAATATCCTCAAATCCATGGCCATGAAAAAGCTGCCCATCTACCCTATTATCAAGCAGGTTTTCCAGGGACAGGGCAATTTTGTGGAAGAATGGTCCCTTCACGACGGAGAAGACCAAAAAGAAGAAAACCGGAGGTATTACCGGTCCCGCTTATACCCTATTGCCACAGCAAGTGGAAAGCTGAGCAATGTGGTGATCATGCACGAGGACATCACCAAGGACAAACGAGCTGAAGAAATCCTGATCCAGTCCGAAAAAATGGTTAGCCTGGGCGGTTTGGCCGCGGGCATGGCCCATGAGATCAACAGCCCCTTGGCGGGCATAGTGCAAAACGCCCAGGTTTTGGCCATGCGTCTGACTAAACCCCTGCCCGCCAACGCGGAAGCGGCAAACAGGCTTGGTATCAGCCTGGATGGAATCCGGCAGTATATGGAAACCAGAGAGATTCCGCGCATCCTGGAATCCATGCAAGAGGCAGGAAAAAGAGTAGCTGAGACCGTTCGCAACATGCTGTCCTTTTCCCGGAAAAGCGATTCATCCCCTGTCCCGTGCGATTTGCGGGACCTCATTCGCCGAACTGTGGACATGGCGAAAAGCGATTATGATTTAAAACAGCGCTTCAATTTCCGGCATGTGCTTATCCAGGAGGAATTTGACCCCGACACCCCAGATATCCTCTGCCAACCAAGCCAAATCCAGCAGGTTCTCCTCAATATCCTGAAAAACGGGGCTCAGGCCATGGCTTCAAAGCCTTCAGAGAATGTCAACGGATACAGTTTCACACTCAGGGTTTACCCGGAAGAGCATCAAGTGGTGGTGGAAATCCAGGATAACGGGCCGGGCATGGACGCCCATACCCTGGAGCATGTTTTCGAACCCTTTTACACCACCAAAAAGGCGGGGGAAGGTACTGGTCTGGGCCTGTTCCTGTGCAACCACATTATCCGTGAAATCCACGGGGGAAGTCTCCGGGTGGAGTCCGAGCCCGGCAAAGGCGCCCTGTTCACCATCTCCTTGCCTGTGGCAAAGACAAATGGGAACTGATACCAAGTTGCGTTCACAAAAACAGATTCGAATTAGGGCGGCCTTTCAGGCGCAGGGCAAGTATCCGCGTTATTCAGCCATGCATACCACAGCCTATCATCCCGGCAATTTTTGGTTGAACAGGGCGAAGATGCCAAAGGAGTTCTTTTTGGGGTCTCCCTGGTTTTGGCTTTCCTGGGCCATGCGGATAAGCAGGTCCAGCATTTCCTTGATGGCGTTGAGTTTTTCGGGAAAATGGGGCGGATTGTCGTTTCCGTGTACCAAGATATTGTTGATTTCCAACAGCATCCTACGGGTGGTGCGCAGGCCGAATGTGGCCACCACTGTGTTCAACAGATTGGTGATGAACTGGTTGAAACTCTTACGCAAAAACACGCCGCCCTTTTCCCGGTTTTTAATGGGCTTCAAAATCTGGTTCAGGGCATCCACGTTTTCCGCCAGGGTTTTCTGGGGATGGTATTCGGCGAAGATGCTCAATTTCTGGCGCATCATCTGAGGCTTACAGTTTTCCACGATGTTGTAGGTCCAGCGGGCTGGGGCCGTATCCAGGAGGTGGCGGATATTGTCCTTTTCTTCTTTGCCCATTCCGGCTTCCCGGAACATGGCGTCCACCCATTCGCTCAGTTCGCGCTGTATGTTGTTGTAGATGACCTGGAGGACTTCCGAATAATAAATGATCATGCCCGAATAATCCCCTTCGTCCTGGGAATCGGGCACGGTTTCCGCGTGGGCTTTCTCAATGGCCTCCAGAGTAAGCAGGGTATGGAGCAGATGATAGGCGCTAAAGTCGTCAAACCCGCTGCTGGTGATGAGTTGACGCACTGTTTTGGCGCCATTGATCATGGAAATAAACCGCCGCTCGTGGGGTTTGAAGCCCTTTTCCTCCGCTTTCATAACCTCGGGCCTGATCCGGAACACCAGATCCTCGGTGGGAATCTGCTGCACAAAGTAACACATCTCGTCGATGCGGTACATTGCCTCCATAATGATATTCATTATGTCTATCTTAGTATCCAGTGCGCCCTGAGGAACCAAGTTGGAGTCGTGATATTCAAAATATCCGGTTTTCCACGAAAAAAGATCAAAGATGACTTCCTCGGCCTGCTTATGGATGGTTTCCTTAAGCATTTCTTCGGTAATGAAGCCCCGTTGCACCAAAACGCTGCCCAGGGCCTGTTTTTTTTGCTGGGAGGCGGTGAGGCAGTAGGTGAGATCATTGGCGGAAATCATCCCGTTCTTACGCAGCAGATCTCCTATGCGGGTTTGCTTCTGGGACCCGGCAGCGCTGATAACCCCTCCGTTTAGCACAAAAATCTTGACCTCATTCTCACCGTTGGTGAGATGGAGGGTGCCGGTCCGCTCCTCATTGGACAGCAACTGAAGAATACTGGCCAAGGAGGCAGGTTCGAAATTTCCCTTTAAGTTCATAAGCTGGTCTTCACCCTGGGTTGCCTAGTTAAAACTCCGTTATATGATTGGGCTTTTTCATCGCGTTTGTCAAGAATCTTAAGGTTCGGGATGGGTGTTCTTGCCCTCCGCCCCCATTGAAGCATGGAATATACCAACGCTGTCCATGCCGTCACCTGTCCATAACCTTCTGGGCCGCCTCGCGCACCCGTAGCTCCCTGTCGTCCACAAAGGCGGCCAGAGCTCCTGCCGCCAGTTTATGGGGAATACTGGATAACGCAAACGCCGCCGCCGCCCGAACAGAAGCCGGGTATTCCTTCTTGGAAAACAGGGTTTTTTTATGTGATAAAATTTTGGAAAGAGGCACAATGGCCTCGGGATCTCCCAGTCTGCCAAGGGCTTGACAGCAGGCCTCCAGGAATTCAGGGGCCTTGCTGATGTCCATCTGGCTGACAATGATTCCCCCGGCTCCGGGTATGTCCATTTTCCCCAGGCAGATAATAGCCTCAGACGCCACCTCGGGTTTTTCATTGTCTACCAGGCCCTTCAGGATATCCACCACATAAGGGGCCTGCAACCGCTCGGCAAGGGCAAAACCGGCCTTCCTCACCGAGGAGTTGGAGTCCGCCAGAAAAAAGGCAAGCTCCGTTTTTAAATCCATGGTGGCCGTGTCGATAACTTCAATAATCCGGGCCTTTTTCTTGCCGCTGTTTTCGTTAACCATTTCCTGCTTGAGTTTTTCCACAGCATCAGGACCGATCTTATCCAACTGGCTCACAGCGATCTGGCGCACCCGAAGGTCATCATGATTCTTGATGATGTCCATCAGGAGCTTTATACCCGAAGTTCCCATTCCCCCGATGAGGGCAAAGGCCGACTGCTGCCGAAAGGACTCCCCGGAAATCACGTCCGACACCAAAATCTGCTCCATGTCTGCGTCAGGCTGTCTGGTGAGCGCTTCGGGTATAAGAACGTCCCAGTCTTCGGATTCCAATTCTTCCCTACGCCGGGCAAAATGCCCAAAAATCCAGGTTGCCAGGGAATACTCCCCAATGCGGACAAAATTGGCCGCGGTATCGTATAACAGGGACGCCATGCTTTCCAGGAGCTGCCCATCGGTTTCTCCCGGAAAAACCCCCAAAAGGGGATCCACCAGCAAGGGGGCGAATCGGGGTTCAGGGGCAAGGTCCGGGGCATTAAGGAGCGTCCGGCAAGTCTCCAGAACCCCTTCCCTCCGGTCTTCTTCCTTTTGCTGGTATTTGTAGAAAAGAACCTCCAAAACCCTGGCCACGCCCTTTTCGTTACCTTTAAGAAACAGGCTCCTGATATTCTCCATGGAAGGCTCCAGGGAGATATCCTCGTCAGATTCCTCCGGAGGCAGTTCCTCTTCACACACGTCCTCCTGGCCTTCGCCGCCATCACCCTCCTGGTCTTCCTCCTCGCCCTCTCCAGCCGGGGCTTCACCCTCCCCGGCCGCCCCTATGGCGCTTTGCTCGGCCAGCACGTCGTACACGCTGATATTGAAAAAGATAGTGGAAAACTTGTGCTCCGTGGCCAGTCTGGCCCAAAATTCCCCGGCCGTGCCGTCCTGGGGTTGCTGCCCCACGCTGGACAAAAAGGTCGTGAGCTCCTTTTTGGACGCCTTTTGATAAAAGGTCACGCTCTTCACACTGGCGGATTCCAAAAATTTGAGCATAAAAGGGCTCAGTTTCTCAAAAATCTGAGCATCCACCTTGTTGCCGTTCAACAACAAGGATTGGTCCACGCCCGCCAAAGTCATGACCGTATGCTTATGGAGAAAGGTTGAAAGGATTTTGACCACATCTTCAATGGATTCCTGGGCCACCGGGCCTGTGGCGGGATAGAGCTTGAGCTTGCTGGCCGTACTAAGCAGGGCCTTGACAACCCTGGCTGCCAATACCTGTTCATCCGAGCCCAGTTCCGACTCTTGCGCACTGGCCGAAGATCCCTCCTGCGACTCCCCCGCAGAAACCTGGGTGTAGGTCACCTGCTTCACCTGAATCCGCTTCAGGCGGTTTTGCACGGAAAAATCCTTCCAGAACCGTTTGTGGATGGTTTTGGGGTCCACTTCGCTGATCCCCTCCACCAGCCGGACCAATTCCGCCAGGGTGGCCCCCTGGCCAAAGGCCATGCCTTTCAGGTCCATGCTGCTCATAAATTGGGAATAGGCCTCTGTAATGTTCTTTGTTTCCTTGTTGACCAGTTCCTGCCCATTGATATAAATGACATCCTTTTCCAAAACCATGTTCAACCTCGGAACGTGGTTGAGTACAATTTCCAGGACATCCTTGAACTTGTTGACCGCATTGGCAGTGAGATCGCTTCCCGAAGGATAGAGCTTGGTGTTGCGTATGGCGATCAAAAGGGCGCGGATGACTTTGGCGGCCTGGGGCAACTGCTCCGGGGCCAAGGGTTCGTCCGCGTCCCGGGCATCATCTTCCGATTCCACAGGACGGCCTGAGTAGGAAGCCGCTTCCCGGGAGTTGAAGATCATGTCGTTCTGCTGAGCCTGTATATGCTCGTAGGTTTTGGCCTTTTCCAGGTTGGCCGAACGCTGGTAATGGTAGGCCAGGATAGCGGGAGAAGGCATGAGGCGTTTCTTGTACAGCTCTTCCTGGTAGTCGCCAATGTTTTCGTGGAGCCTTTCCTTTTCTTGCTGTGCGATCTTCCCGTAAATGACCTGCCGGACCTGGTTGCCCAAAAACCGAATGTTTTCGTCGTTCATATGGAACTGGGCGCTCACCAAGCCCTGGGCCGCCGCGTTGTCCAAAAAGTCCAGAACCGCGGCCTCGTCCATTTCCGAACTCCCCGTCAACTGGCTTAGGGTCACGTTGGCCCCAAAGGCCGACGCCCTGTCCAAAAGGGCTTGGCTTTCCTGGTCCAGGGATGCCACTTTTTGAGAAATGATTTCGTCCATGGACCGGGGCAGATAATCCCCGCCAATGGGGTCCACCACCCACTTTCCGTCCGCACGCCGGATTTTTTCATCAAAAACCAGCTTGAACATGATCCCGTTAAAAAACAGCGGATTACCCTGACTAACCTGGGCTATGTCTTCGCACAGACTTTCCGGCAGGGAAACCCCGGGGTAGAGCTTGTTGAAATGCGCGGCAATCTCCGGAGGCGTCAGGGACGTAAGCCGGATGGTCTCCACAGGAACCATTTCCGTAACAGACTGGATAAACCGCCACAGGGATGCACTCTCCCCGTCGGCTTGAAGAGTGTCCGGGCCTGTTCCGCATAAAAACAGAGGCAAGGTCTTCTTGTCCATGAGATGCTTGAATATCAACAAAGAGGCTTCATCCGCCAAATGCAGGTCGTCCACCAAAGCTATCAGTGGCTTGTTTTCCATGAGTTTGGGAATGATGGAGGCCATGGCGTTGAATATATGTTCCCGTTTTTGGGCCTTGTCCCCCAGGTCTGCGTCAGCGGCCTGTTTGGTATGGATGCGCATGGTGCCCGAAGGCATGAAAGAGGATGACAAGGCCGCCAGGGCCACTGGATCGAGGGTGGAAAGCACGGCTGCGCCCTTGTCCTTGCGTCTGTTAAGCAACTCCTGCACCAGGTTGGAAACCAGATAATAGGGTCGGAATAACTCCTGGGTAACCCCGGCGATCCGAACCCGGGTGACCTTGGTTTTGGATAACTGAGTGTCGATGGTGTCCAAAAACGAGGTCTTGCCCATGCCCGGGCCGCCTTCGACGAACACCAGTTGGCTTTCCCTTTTTACAAATTGCTTGAGTGCCTTGGAAACCTGGGCCAGTTGGCTTTTACGGCCCGCGTTTTTAGCTCCGTCCCGATGGAGCATGGTTTCGGCGGCTTCGTTTTCCGGGGTGATCTCCGCCGCGTTGATGGCCCGGTCTCCCCCCAGCCTTTTGGCCAGCTTCAGGGCGGACAAAGCCCTTTCCACAAAGGTCTTGTCCGTTTCCGCGTCTTCCGGGGCCGTGGTGATGCCCACACTCACCGTATAGGGAATCTGGATCTCCGCATCCTCGGAAACATAGGGGGCCCCATGCACGGAACTGATGAGCTTTCGGCCCACAGTAACGGCGGTTTTCTTGGGTTCATCCGGCAAAAGGACCACAAACTCGTCCCCGCCATACCGGATGGGGTGGCCCGCCTCTCCGGCGGCGTTCTTCACGAAATCCGCCAGATGGCGAACAACCTCTGTGCCCAGTTCCTTCCCATGGGTCCGGTTGATCTGATCCAGGTTGTCAATATCAATGAAGACCATGGAAGCAGGGCGCGCCTTCAGGTCTCCCCATTGAATCTTGAATTCCAGGTAATTCTTAAAAAAACGCCGATTGTGAAGCCCCGTGAGCTCATCGTCAAAAATCAGGCTTGTGGGGTCCTTGCCAGAATTCTCCAGAAAAAATACCAGGTCCGCAAGTTCTTCCATGTTTCAGGCCTATGTGGTGTTGGTTTTTGTCAAAGGGGACGCCCCCCCGTGCAACCGGCGCCGAAAATGGATTCCTGCCCTGTCCGGCGCGGCATAACGGCAGCTTTGTACAGCAAAAAACGCCGACATAAAAAAACACAATTTTCGCCGCACTTCAATCTCTTGGGATATTACAGGAATAGCCCCGTGGCTTCAAGGATAAAACCATTTGGTGCAGCGAACAACCACCCTGACCTGAGTTTTCAGGCCTATTAATACTTGTACCATGGGAAATCTTCCTGATCCCATACAGTCATGGGGCCGCAGGACCGGTGGGGATTGGCCATGGCTGAAGCTCCGGTCCAGCCTGCTCTGAAAGGCGCCCCATTGGGGAAACCCTGCAAACAGAAATTCGATAAATTTTCCATAAATAATCCTGCTTACGGGAGCAGATCTATGGAATGGAATGGAATGGGATGGGATGGGATGGGATGGGATGGGAAGTTCACAGGCCGAACCCGTGCAAAAGGTCCGGCCTGCTGTTATTCTGCATTTACAAAAGATTTTCCTCACGCAGTCTGGCGAGAATGTTTGTGGTGGAGGGCGCCCGGTTCATGGTGTAAAAATGAAGCCCTGGAACCCCATGATTCAGCAGGGTTTTACACTGGTTTAAGGCAAAGTCCACGCCATAGGCCAAAACTTCCGCCGCGTCGGCCCCTTCCAGTTTATCCAGATTGGCTTGCATGCTGTCCACAAGGGTGGTGCCGCAAATCCGGGAAAGCATGCGGGTCATCTTGACCGTATACACAGGCATGATGCCGGGAATGATGGGCACGTTGATTCCGGCGGTCCGGCAGGTATCCACGTAATCGAAAAAGATGTTGTCGTCGTAGCAGTATTGGGACACCACGTATTGGGCGCCGTTATCCACCTTCTGCCTCAGGAATTCGATATCCTTTTCCCGGCTGGGGGCGTCAATATGGCCTTCGGGATAGCCTGCGCAACCCAGGTTGAAATCATAGTTTTTGGCTATGAACGCAATGAGATCGCCGGCATAGGCAAAGCTGTCCGGGTGAGGCTGGAAATCCTTTTCCCGGGGTTCGTCCCCGCGGATGGCAAAGATGGTTTCCACGCCCAGGGCCTTGTACTGATCTAGAACCTGTTTGATGGCGTCGGGGCTTAGGCCGAACCCGGCGATATAGGCCACGGTGGGTACGCCCTTGCCCAGGAGAGTTTTCACAGCCTGGTACGAGCCGTCCTTGGTGGAGCCTCCTGCGCCGAATGTCATGGACATGTATCCGGGCTGGAGGGTCTGGAGGGCGTCCACAGTCTGGTCAAAGGCCTGGCCGGTCTTTTCGTCCCGGGGCGGAAAAAATTCAAAGGAAATAACGGGTTTTTCAGACTTTTCGTATAAATTGGAAACACGCACTGTCACAATTCTCCTTCCTTCACATATATATGAAATACATCCTGTCTCCCGGCAATTAAAAACGGATGCCACAGAATGAATCTATCATCACTTCAAAAAAGCCGGAATTCCGAACTACTGCAGGACCTCTTTGAGTTCCTTGGCCCGTGTTTCGTCCACCGTGCCCTTGGCCAGGGCCAAATCCACGGTCTGAAGTCCCAGGGTCTGGTACAGGGTGAGAAGCTGGGGCGTCTTGGCCCGGATTTCCTCCACATGCTGCTTCACAATGCCCACGTCGCCCCGGGCAATGGGACCGGTGAGGGCGTTGGGAATTCCCTGGGCCTCGATGTTCTTCAGGGTGCCCTGGATCAACGGCATGAGCCCGGCAAGGGATTCCTTGGGCTCAATGCCCGCACCCCGGTTGAGTTCAAAAGCCAGATGCAGCAGGGCTACCAGATAATTGGAAGCCACCACCGCCGCCGCGTGATAGAGCATTTTGGAATGGGTGTCCACCCGGGCGCACATGGCGCCCAGGTCCGTGGCCACCTGTTTGGCAAGATCCCGGGCCGGCTCGTCCCCTTCCACGGAAACCAGGACGCCCTGGAACAGGTTCACCCCGGGCTTGGCTGCGGCAAAGCTCTGGAGGGGGTGCATGGAGCCTACATAGGCGCCGCAATCCCTGGCGCTGGCCAGTAAATCCGAAGAAAGGGCGCCGGAGCAATGGAGGACCACCGATCCCTTGGAGAAACCTTTTTTGCAGGAAATATCCTGACAAACAGGACCAATAGCATCGTCCGTGGTGGTGATAAAGACCAGATCTCCGGCTTTGGCCGCATCTTCCACCTTGTCGAAAATTTTATCTGTTCCAATGATCCGGGCGGTTTTTTCAGCCGAGGCTCTGGTTTTGCTGGCCAGGCCAGCCACGGGATAGCCCAGGCCGACCAGGAGGTCTGCCAGGCAGGCGCCCACGGCGCCGCAACCAATGATGGTGAAGGCGGGTTTTGTCATGAATCCGATCCTCCCTGGCTAGCTATTTGAAACTGTGTTCCCGGGTAGGAAAAGACCCGCCCTGGACCTCTTCCACATACTGTGAAATGCCTTTCCGGGCTTCCTGGGCCAGTTGGACATAGCGTTTGGCGAACTTGGGCACATGGCCTTCGTTGATGCCCAGCATGTCGTGGAGCACCAGGACCTGGCCGTCGCAATGGACCCCGGCCCCTATGCCGATGGTGGGAATGGAAATGCTGTTGGTGATTTTTTCCGCGATTTCAAAGGGGATGCCCTCAAACACCACGGAAAAGGCCCCGGCCTCCTCCACAATGCGGGCGTCTTCCATGAGTTTGTCTTCCTGGCGCTGGACCTTGTAACCGCCCATCTGATGGACTGACTGGGGTGTGAGGCCAATGTGGGCCTGAACCGGAATGCCGCATTGAGAAATGGCCTTGATGCGATCGGCCACTGCAGAGCCCCCTTCCAGCTTGACAGCGGCGGCTCCGGCCTCCTTGATGAACCTTCCTGCATTTTTCACGGCTTCGGTCACGGAAACCTGGTAGCTCATAAAGGGCATATCCCCCACCACCATGGCCCGTTTGGCGGCTCGGGCCACCAGGGTGGTGTGGTAGATCATCTGGTCCATGGTGACAGGCAATGTGCTGGATTCCCCCTGGACCACCATGCCCAAGGAATCCCCCACAAGAATCATGTCCACCCCGCATTCATCCACCATGCGGGCAAAAGGGTAATCATAGGCTGTGAGCATGGTGATTTTGGCGCCTTCAGCCTTCATTTTCGCCAGAACCGTTACAGTGACTTTTTCAGTCATGTGCAAAACCCCCTTATTTAGTGTATATGGTTTGCTTAATCCCGTTAACTGTCAGGCAAGACTTTCAATCCTGTTTTACGGTACTTCCACCAGCCGGAGGATTTTTTCCTCTTTGATGGCATCCACAATATCGGCGCACCCGGCAAAGGCAATATCCCTGGTGACGCCGGACACAGCAACAAATAGCACGTCATCCCTGGCATGGACTTCTCCCACGCGGTGAACGATGAAAACCTGGTTAAGACCGTGTTGATCCAGGAATTTTTGGCCTGTTTCTTGCATCCGTTTCTCAGGATCAGGGAGCACAGGCTCCAGCAGCACCCGGGAGAAATTCCCCACCACCTTGCCAGGTCGCTTGACCTTGCCGTGATGCATGACAATAGTTCCCGTGGATGCGTCCTCGCCATCCTGGAACCGGCCCATGTAACGGCCCACATCAAAGGCCTCGGAGGTGATGAATGCTGTGACGCCCATTATAAACTATTCCTCCCCGGTTCGCGGCCCCTGAGGGCTTGGTTGGTGATATCAGCTTGGCAATACTTTACATCGGAATGCCGATTAGTGCAATCCCGGCAAGGCCTGAAAATTATCCATCGACTTTTTTGATACTTTTTTGCCTTCCTAATGTTGACACCTATTATCACCTGATGCTACTATGGCCTCAGAAAATGCCATCCGCCCGGACATTCAACCGACAATGGCGGGCATCCGTTAAGTACCCATCAAAAAATTGTGTGGATTCATAAGGAGGTTCACTCATGTCTGAAAAGCCCAAGTATGATGAATTAGAGAAGGAAATTGACGAACTGCGAGCTCGCCTGACCGGGGACAAATTCGCCCTGGCCTTTAAAGTGGCCCCTTACTCCGTGGCCATTGTAAGGCTCATGGACGGTCTTATCATCGAGGCAAATAGCCGTTTTTGCCAGATGACAGGTCTTGTTCGTGAGGAATTACTGGGACGCACCACCTTGGAATTAGGGATGTGGGACGACCCTAAAGAACGAGAAGTCATCAGAAAAATTGTTGAAAGAGATGGTAGTATCAGGAATTTCGAGATAAAAGACCGGTTTGGCGGCAAGCTCAAACATGGCCTTTATTCCTCGGAGAAAATCATCGTCAATGGTGAAGCCTGTATGGCAACCACGGTGGTGGATGTAAGTGAACTGAGAGAAGCCCAGGAAGCAATGGCGCAATCCGCTCCTTCCGGCCCCACCCCCATGACCAACCCCGAACTGGAAGTGAAAACCAGGGAACTGGAAGAGGTCAACAAGGCCCTCCGGACCCTCCTGGACCAAACCAAGACCGATTCCAAAGCCTTTGAGCAACGTATCCTGGCCAATGTGGAAGACCTGATCCTCCCCTACGTTTCCCGCCTCAAGAACACCCCCCTGGACATCAACCAACGGGTGTACCTGAACGTGGTGGAAACCAACCTGAGCGATCTGGTCTCGCCCTTCATGCGTATGATCGGCGAAAAACACAACGAACTCACCCCCAGGGAAATCGAAGTTGCCAACATGGTGCGTATGGGCACCACCAGCAAGGAAATCGCCAAGCTCCTGAATATTTCCAAACGGGCCGTGGAATTCCACAGGGACAGCCTGAGGACCAAACTGGGCCTGAAAAAAAGCAAGAAAAACCTGCGGGCCTACCTGGCTTCTTTGAACTAGGAAAAACCTGCACCCCAAAAGCAGAAAAGCCGGCGTTCTCCACACGGAGACGCCGGCTTTATTTTTATTTTGAGGGACAGGACCGCTGGCTACCCCAGCCGGTCCAAAAGAAATTGTTTCTGAGAGGGAGAAAGGGCGGTGATGGGCCGGAGGCTGCGAACGCGCCGGATGGCGGCTTCTCCGGCCAACCCTTCCCGACGGGCCAGCCAGGCGCACAGGACCGTGCCTGTCCTGCCCCTGCCTTCCAGGCAATGGACTGCCACGCCCACTCCCCGGTC
The DNA here is from genome assembly GCA_016342355.1 of Desulfatibacillum sp. Taxonomy (GTDB): domain Bacteria; phylum Desulfobacterota; class Desulfobacteria; order Desulfobacterales; family Desulfatibacillaceae; genus Desulfatibacillum. The sequence goes on along the minus strand of JAEINP010000026.1, from coordinate 27,073 downwards.
CAGGCAGTCGTCCACGAAATTCAAAGCCTTTTCAAGGATTTCAGGGATGGGAGCTTCGTAATCGTCGATGGGCGTGTGCAAATGTAAAAAACCCGCGGCAAGGTATTCCTGACCCAAATAATCTTCTTCCGTAAGCGTAAGGATGGCTCCGATCCCGCGTTCCCCCAGGGCCTCCAGGGTTTCCCGTATTTTTCCCTTCCACGGCTCGCCCATGCCCGCCACCTTGTACGGCCCAACCATACCGAATAAAATCTGGTCCAACAGGGGATGGGGAGGACCGCTCATTTCCACTGGTCCGCATCCAGAACCCGATAAACATCGTGCCCTTTCCCGTCCGAAAGGATTTTGACCACAATGTTTTTTTTATCCAGAACCTCTTGGGCATTATCCAGGTCTTCAGGGCCGCCGTTCCACATCGCCGAGATATTCTTGGCGGATACCGTGGCCCCTCCGTCCACCAGACCGCAGCATAAAAGATACAGGGAGACTGCCTCCACAGGTAGATCCAGGGAAAAAATCCTCTGATCCATTGTGCGGGAACTGCGACCGGAATCCATATAAACCTCCTGCAATATTGCCCCCATGGGGGGATTTCATTCAAATTACCGCCCTTGACTTGCTTCCTGGCAACTATTATACATTTTCCGTCTCATGTCATGGAATTTTTTGGCGTCCAGGAAAGGAAAAAACCGATTGATCGGCATATTTGACTCAGGAATCGGCGGATTGACCGTCGCCAAGGCAGTGATGGAAATCTTCCCCGACCTCAGCATCTGCTATTTCGGGGATACGGCCCGCACCCCCTACGGGACCAAAAGCAAGGAAACCGTCACCCGCTACGCCGTGGAGAACACCCGGTTCTTGCTGGCCCAAGGGGCGAAAATCATTGTGGTTGCCTGCAATACAGCCTCGGCCGTGGCTATTCCCACCCTTCGAAGCACCTTTGACGCGCCCATTTTCGAAGTCATTTCTCCTGCCGTGGACATGGCCCTGTCCCACGCCAAGGCCAAACGCATCGGCGTCATCGGCACCCGGGCCACCATCAACAGCGGAATTTACGAAAGGCTTATCACAGAACTGGACCCGGATCGAAAGGTCTTCAGCGAGCCCTGCCCTCTCCTGGTCTCCCTGGTGGAGGAAGGATGGCTGAAAAAGCCCGAAACCCGCATGATCGTCAAAAAATATCTCCGTCCCCTGAAGGCCCAGCAGATCCAAGCCCTGATCCTGGGATGCACCCACTATCCCATCCTCAAACAACTCATCGCCCATAAAATAGGCAAACGGGTGAAAATCGTGGATTCCTCCGAGGCCGTGACTATCAGCCTCAAACAATTCCTGGACGATAATCCCAAGGTCCTGGCCAGCCTGGCAAAAGGCGGGGATTCCACCATCTATGTCTCGGACGTCACCAAACAGTTCGCAAAAACCGCCCAGCTCATCCTCAACCGCAAGGTGGAACTCAATCACGCGGATGTTTGAACAAATGACATTAGGACTTGAAACATTCTGACTCCCTTTGGTGCTCTATATTTAATGCCATTTGCAATCATCAGGTTCTTTATTTCAGATATCGGTTTCAATTTTTAGCAGAGACCGGAATGCATTTTCTATGGATCCCATTTTACTCCATAACTCATTAGCCTTATTACCTGCGTCACTCGGTATGTTTACAGGGGGGTGTGGTACTATAAGACTCCCGTCATCGCATATTGTCCGACAACTTTCTATTTCCTCTTCAATCTTTTTCGGCAAAATAGCTGAATAGGTTTCGAGAAAGGCTTTTATGTCCTCATAGTGTTCAGAAAATCCCGTCGCAATGTCATCACAGGCTTCTCCCCAGTCCATATCTGAATGACTTTTTTTAGGTAAAATGTTGTACTTCAATCCAGAAAATGCTTTATATGCTGCCAATTGTTCTTCATAAACAATTTTCTTGCGTAGCAACTCATCCTTAAACCTTTCTAAAGCAGACAAATACTCATGTTCAATAGAAGTCTTAATTCTTGTAATAATGAATGTCGAAATTACCATTTGAAGCATTGCTATAACAATCAGCCATGCTATAATTTGAAAATTCCCTTGATATATTGCCTTTACAACCTCATTTTCCATAATTTTCTCCTGCATGTATATTGTTGAAAATTAACAGAAAAGAAATTTATTTTGCCTTACCGGGGAAAAGGTGAGTGCCTAATCCCCGGTATTTATTTCATTAATTCATCATGCGCGGTTCGGCGGAGGGCATGGGAGCGGCCGTGGCCAGGAGCTTGAGGGACAAGCCCCACTGGGCTCTGTCCGAGGCGTCGGCGATCAGCTTCCGCACCGAATGGAGCATGTTTTCCGCCAAGGCCAGAGTCACGCTGGGTCCGTCCTCTCCCGACATAATCAGAACTTTTTTGCCCCCTTCGGCCTGTTTGATCTGCATTTTGGTGATCAATATGGGGTCCGGTCCCAAGGGAGTGACCACAGCCTCTTTCCGGTACGGCGTGGCGAAATCCGCCGAAGACAAGGCCGCCTCTTCCTTGAACTGACGCACCGCCTCCCGCTGGGAAGACTGCACAGCAGGATCCGCTGTCTGGTCCGCCGCCATGGATTTCTCCAGGCCCTGCCACATCAACTGGACAAAACGACGCGTAAGCCACAGCCGGTATTCGGCCGAGCCATCGGGCGTGGGCGTGTTCATACGGAGTAACAAACGGTCTTCCGCAGCATCGTACCGTACATTTATCTGGGTGGAACCACTCATGGAGATTTCTCTTTCATTATTCTTTAGATAGTCGGAACTCGCCAGGCCCATTCCCTGAATCAGGACGCAAATGTCAGGATGGTGCCTGCCATATTGGTTATGTAGGCTTGGGGCATTTCCTTTTCAAAAGCCATGCTGGCGTTCCGTCCCGTGCAATGGGTAGGCACTACGTAATCCGGACCGAAAGCCTTGATGGCCGCAACCGTGGGATCAATCAAAGGCGCCCCGGCAGGTCCCGACAAATGAAAACCGCCCATGACGCAATGCACTTTGCTGACGCCTGTCACGTCCACGGCGTGCTTGACCGTGTTCACCACGCCGGAATGAGCGCATCCAGTAAGAATGACCAAGCCCTTGCCCTTGAGATTCATGACCAAAGCCGTGTCGTCTTCCAGGGGGTCCAACAGGCTTTCCCCGTTCTTTTCATAATACATGGGAGAACCTTTTTCAAAATCCGTCACCCTGGGCACCTGCCCCAAAAAAAGCACGTCGCCTGAAACCAGGGGCATGGGACCCGTGGTTTCCACCACGTTGAATCCCGCATCCCGCACATAATCCCGGGTGAGAACCGGCAACGTAACCTTGAAATCGGGTATGGGCATGACAAACCGGCTGGTCTGGAAAGCCTCGGGATGGAGAACCAAATCAACCCCCTGGCCTCCGATGAGTTTCGCCATGGCCTTCATGCCGCCAAAATGGTCCATATGTCCGTGGGACAAGGCCGCAACCTGAACTTCAGACAGGTCGCAGTTGACCGCTTCGGCGTTCCTGGCGGCCACGTCTTCGCTCAGGCCAAAGTCAAAGAGCACGGTGCTTTTTTCTTCTCCCCGAAAGGTGCTTACCACCGAGGCGAATCCATGCTCCGCCAGGACTGAATTGGAAAAAACCGTCCCCTTCAGGGGCATGGCCCTGCGCACAACCTCGCTGTTGTCCATGGATAGCAGATCTACATAGTTGTCTTCCAGGGTGGTGATGGTGACTTTATCCACTTCATTCAACTGAACCGCCATGCTGCGCCTCCTTGGTTTTGTCTCCCGGCGTTCCAAAAGGCTGTCTGCGGCATATTCCACCCCCGATTGCCATACTTGGAATGTGGGGATGGATTCCCTTATGGCTACCACGAAATCCCCCTTGTGTCCACCATTCAGAAACCCGGTTCAATAGTCTCTGACTTTGCAAAAACCGTACAAATCTATTTGTTGCTCACAACAGGCCCTTTTTTTTTGTCAGGAAGCAACTATTCGTTTATAATAGCTAAACTAACTTTGCAGACATATTACCATTTACGAACGGGAGAATTGATGAAAGAGTCGCGATTTGTTGGGTTATCTCGAATTGGCATCCTGCTGGTTTTCTTTTTAATGCTTGGAATTTCCACCGCATTTTCCTCAACAATCACAGTCACGAACACCAATGATGCAGGAGCAGGCTCCCTGCGCCAAGCATTGGCTGACGCAAACTCCGGCGATACCATCGAATTCAGCACGGACGCCTTCCCCGATGCGGATACCGGCGCCATAACCCTCACTTCCGGCCAACTGACCATCGACAAAGCCCTGACCGTTGACGGGGACGGCCGGGTTACTTTAGACGGAAACACCAGTGCCAGAGTCCTGAACATCTCGTACAGCACGGAAACCCATTTTGTGAACGTGACTTTGAAGGGCCTGAAAATAGTCAACGGCGCGGGCGACTACGGAGCAGGAGTACAGTGTTTCGAGATACTAACAGCCACAGATTGCATCTTTTCAGGGAATAACGCCAGTATGCATGGAGGCGGACTCATCGTGTACTATGGAACAGGAACTCTTTCCAGGTGCCAGTTCACCAACAACCAAGCCGGAATCAATCAATACGGCGGCGGCATGGCCCTATACAATGATTCTGATTATACCGTGGACCAATGCACCTTTACAGGAAACTCCGCCAATGGCGGCGGCGGTATTTACGTAAGCGACTCCAACCTGACCCTGACCAACTCCCTGTTGCAAGGCAATCAAAGCGGAGGGGGCGGCGGCGGAGTCAGAAGTTACAATTCCACGATCTGGATCATCAACTCCACTCTCTCCGGCAATGCGAATCAATACAATGGTTTTGCCAGCGCCATGCGCAATCATCTTAGCGATGTCTACATTGTCAACTCAACCATAACCGGGGGAGGCACAGGGATAGGAGCCATATCCAACCTCTCTGCCTCATGCACCATTACAAGCACCATTATCGCCGAAAATGAAGGAGTCGACATCCATTGGATTGCCGGCGATATCCAAACCTATCCAGTCACGGTTTCCCGTTCTCTCGTGGAAAGCGTGGATACCTACACGCTCACGAATGGGGTGGACGGCAACATTGTTGGGCAGTCGCCGGGCCTTGACGCGTTAGCGGATAACGGCGGCCCCACCCTGACCCATGCCCTCTTGTCAGGAAGCCCGGCCATAGACACGGGCGCCAACACGTTGTCCCTGCAATTCGACCAACGGGGCCAGGGTTTCGCCCGGAACCTGGGGGAAGGCCCGGACATGGGAGCCTATGAAGCCTGGAATGTTGTTATTGTCCATGCAGATGGACGCGGTTCCGGGACGATTCTTTCCTCTCCTGCAGGAATTGACTGTGACTATCCCATTACCAGCACCGCGTCAGCCATTTTCCCTTCCGGCGTGGTTACACTCACCGCCACGGCGAAAACAGGGTCCCTGGCCTACTGGTGCGACTGCGAAAGCCTGGGCGGCACCCTGGAAACCAACGGTACAGCCGAGGCCGCCTGCGCATTTAATCCCATTGGCGCACAAAAAGTAATCACAGCCACCTTCGCCTTGTTGGATACGGACAATGACGGCATCTTGGACATTGACGAAGACAAGGACCAGGACGGGGAAGTGGACCCGGACGAAACCGACCCAACCCTGGCCGACACTGACCAGGACGGCATACAGGACGGAACCGAACTGGGCCTGACTCTGGACGACGTGGGACTTTCCACAGACCAACAAGTCTTCCAACCGGATCTGGACCCTGAAACCACCACCAATCCCCTGGTTCAGGACTCGGACGAAGACGGTGTTTTGGACGGATTGGAGGACGCCAACCATAACGGCCGCATGGATTTGGGGGAAACCTCAGCCGCCAGAAAATCGGGAGATCTGAACGGAGACGGCAGCCTGACCCTGGAAGACGCCATCCGCGCCGTCCAGGACATGGCGGGCATGGTCCATCCCGGGGACCGCCTTGCCGATATGGACGGGGACGGGCATATCACGCTGAAAGAGGCCCTGTTTGTCCTCCGCACCATCCAGGAATAACAAACCCGGCGGGAAGACCGCCGGGCTTTTTTACAGACTACGGGGAAAATTCAGGCCTTGTCCCAGCCGCCTTGTGCGCGAAGCTCCGCAATGACTTCCATAGCGTTTGCTTTCAGGGCCATCTTGTCCACCTTGGCCGTGCGGGTCAATGGCAAAGCCTCGTCTGCAGGCCATATCACCACATGCTGGGGCCGTTTGAAAGAGGCGATTTTTTTGCAATGCTCCAGCACCTCTTCCCCGGTAAGGTCCATACCCGGCTTGGGCTGGACAAAAGCCAAAATGCCTTCGTCAAAAATGGCGTGGGGCGCTCCCAATACCTGGGCCACGGCCACCTTGTCCATCCGGGAAATGTGGTCTTCCACTTCGTCCGGGAACACGTTGTATCCCTTTTGCTTGACGATGAATTTTTTACGGCCCGCCAGGCACAAAGCCCGGTAAGAACCCTTGTCCTGGAAAAATCCCAGGTCCCCGGTGTATAAGATACCTTCCTGAGAGACGGCCTTGGCTGTTTCTTCCGGCATATTGTAATAACCGGCGAACACGATGGGCGGATGGTAACAAATCTCTCCCATTTCCCCGTCCGGCATTTCGTCCCCCGCCCTGCCATCATCCAGCATGGGCTTCCGAATGCTCACCTCAGCAAGGTCCGGAAAGGCCCGGCCCACCTGCCCCACCATTTCCTCGGGAGAAATCCCCCTGGGCGTCATGGTGGCGAACCCGGCGTTTTCCGTCATGCCGATACCCGTGTAAAACTCGGGCGCCATTTGGGAGAGCTTTTGAAGGAAGGGTAGATCGCCGGCGGCCCCCGCATATGCCACCCTCTCCAGACTGGAAAGGTCGTAGCTTTCATATCCGGGAACAGCCCAAATCATGCGAAACTGGGTGGGAATCATGCCCAGGAAATTCACCTTATGGGCCTGGATGGCGTCCAGGCTTGCCTTGGGATCAAAAATCATGAGGCAAACCGCGCACCCTCCCACCGCCACGATGGTCATGAAGCACTCGGTGACGCACCCCACATGGCTGGGGGGAAGATTAATTAATATGCGATTCTTGCCAGAGACCGAGCAGTTGCCGCCCCTTGCAAGCACCTCGTTCTGCACAATAATGCATTCATGGGTCAACAAAGCGGGCTTGGGCTGGCCCGTGGTGCCCGTGGTGAAAATAATCAGGGTGGGAGTCAAAGGGGTGACGGCCTTGTACGCCCTTTCCAAAGCCCCGGATTGCCGGTTCTCCTCCACCAGACGGATTAGCACATCCTGTTTTAGTAAATCGTCCAGGCTGATGGCTTCGGCCATGATCTCATCGTCCCCAAAGCCCAAGGGGCACTGGATCAAATGTCGGATCGAAGGGCAAGCCTCCAGGGCCGCCCGGGCCGCAGTGGTGAAATCCCGCAGCGGGGTTTTTCCCAAAACAAAAAACGCGCACGGGTCGATCTTGCCAAGATCCCGCGCCACTTCCCCATCCTGCAACCGGACATCCAATGGCGCGCAAATGGCCCCGATCCGGGAGCAGGCGTACATCAGGGCCATATGCTCGGGACTCAGCAGGAGCATGGTGGCGACCCGGTCCCCCGGCTGCACTCCCATGGAAAGCAATTGCAAGGCAAGGGAATCAGAAAGCTCCTTGAATTGGGCGTAGGTGACTGTCCGGCCTGTTTCATGCGCGATAATCACCGTCTCATCCGGCCTCTGCGCGGCCCAATGGTCCACATAGTCATTAAGAAGCGGCAAACGAACAAAATCATTGCTCATGATTCATCCCCCTATGGACTCAAATGTTTGTATAAACCAATCCGCCTTTACTCAAAACCGATGCGCCGGATTCTCCCAGGACATCAAAACTCAGGCTGGTTTGGCCTGTGCTCACGACCCGCTTCAACAGGCGCACGGTAATGGTTGTCCCGGGCATGACCATTCCTGAAAACCGGCAGGCCGCTTCCGTCACCCTTTCAGGTGCGGCCTGTTCTTCCATCTCCAAAAGACTGCTGACGGCCAGGGCCAGGGTCGCCGTTCCCTGGACAATGATCCCGGGCAGACCTACGCTGGCCGCAAAGGCCGGGGATGTGTGGATGGGAAACACAATATCGCTGCAACCGTCATAGATGTACGGCAGAACCTTGCTGGCGAACACATCGCGGCTTTGGAGAGAACTTTCATCCGACACACGTTCCCCATCCTCAGGCAAACCCGGCAGGCTGGCCCCCGAGTCTGTACACTCCACCCCCCTCAGCATTCCCCCCAGGTGTTCTGTGAACAAGGGAAGCCCTTCCGAATCCACCGCCTCATACCGCATGATAATGCGGGTTCCGGCCCGATGGGGCAAAATGGCGGCCAACGCGCCCTGAATGGTCACTTCCTGACCAGGTGTGACGGGCCGATGAAGGCGGATATGCTCGGTATGGTGAACCTGCATGGCCATCAGTTCCAGTGGGAAATCTCCACCGTCCAAGTATTGATCCATATTCAGGGTCATTGGCCATGTCACGGCCACGGGAAACACGGGATGGGCGATCACGCCGCCAGGACGGGTGTCATCCAGATAGCACGGCAGGGCGTCGCCCAGGGCTGCCGCGTAATTAGTGGTATGGCGTTGGGTGATGGTGGTTTTATACGGTTTAAGCTGTGTACCCACATATTTGGATTGAATCTGCATGGCTCCTCCCAAAAAACAAAGTTTCGTTAAAACCAAAATATCGAAACATTGTTTCGATGTCAAGACCAATTCGTCAGCCCCGGGTATTTACCCCCCCACCCGGGCCAAATACAAACACAGGTGGAAACAGCTCCCAAAAACAGGTCGCGGCTGCCAGCCATCTCCATATCCCTATATGGGACCCTGCCCGGCGCAGGAATAAAAAATGGCCGCGGACTATTCCGGGGCCATTTTTGCAACATATTGATAATATTAAAAAAACTATTTTCCCGTATAAACGGGCTTACGGCGTTCCGAAAAGGCGGCCACCGCTTCGTAAAGGTCCTCGGACGGAATGATGTTGGTGCTGATGGTTCCCACATGTTTGAGGCCGTCGTCAATGGACTTGCCGATTCCGTAATTCAGGACATTCTTGCAGGCCATGACCGCCAGAGGGGCGTTATCAGCCATTTCCATGGCCAGTTTTTCCGCCTCGACCATGAGTGTGTCGTGATCTTCGTACACGTCGTTGACCAGCAAAATTTCCTTGGCCCGCTTTGCATCGATCAGCTTGGCCGTATAGGCAAGCTCCCGGGCGTGGCCCTGGCCCACTATGTGAGGTATGCGCTGGAGCACGCCCACGTCCGCCACAATGGCCACGGCAGCCTCTTTCAGGCAAAAGGTGGCGTCTTTGGAGCAAATGCGGACGTCACAGGCCGTGATCATATCTAGGCCCGCGCCAATGCAGTTTCCGTGGACCGCCGCGATGACCGGCTTCCGGCATGTTTCCATGCAGGTAATGGAGTCCTGGAGGTTGTATATCTTATGGAGCAGGCTCCATTTGATATTGCCTTTTTGGTTGGGGTCCAGAAGCTCCGGCAATTCCTGGGTCATGGCCATGAGGTCGATGCCCGCTGAAAAGCAGCTTCCCTTGCCAGCCACAATAATGACCCGGATTTCCGGGTCCTGGTCCAGGTCCTGGAAAATGACCGGGGCTTCGCTCCAGGCCGGAGGATTCATGGCGTTTTTCTTTTCAGGCCGGTTTAGATACACCCAGGCGATGGGCGGTTTCTTTTCCACGGTGTAAAATTGCAAATCCTGCATTATTCCTCCTGTCCTGTGCAGGCGCCCATATATTTGCCCTGCATTGTATTATTCATGGTCATGGTTCCGCCCTCTTGGGTGCGGATGCTGACGGTCACCGTGCCTTCAAAGCTCTTGCCATGGTATGTGATTTGGCCCTGGCTGTGTGTGGTGGAGCCTTCATCCTTGCATTCCATGGTCCAGTACACGGTGTCCCCGACAGCTCTCAGGCTCGTGGTTTGGCAGTCGTCGGCTTCTTCGTCGTTTTGGGGGACAATATTCTCTTTAGTCAGGCAGGTGGTGTAAACCTGGGGCGGGAGCTTCATGCCTGCGGCCTGCATAATCATGGTGATTTTCCACTGCCCTTCTTTCATGTTGATAGAGTCAAGATCCAACTCCTCGATCGCGCCCTGCGTGGAAGCGGAGGCGGATTTCCCGGCCTGGGGCGCAGGATCCTCCGGTTCTTCTTCCCCGGCTTCCTGAATGGCCTCTTTGCCGACATTCTTGCCACCCTCGTAGCTGGCGTCCACGGCTTCCTCAATACCTCTTTCCCCCGCATTTTGGAGGGCTCCTTTAAGGGTATCGTCAAACCAGCCTGCCTGGGCGGTCGCCGCCATAAACAACAAGATCATCATCACGGTAAATATGCGGTTCATCTACAACAACTCCTTTCTATGGTTAGAGAAGTTCCTCCTATTACAATATTCTCAAGGCAATGATTGCTTCATTACATCACGGACTCTAAGCCGCATGGGTTTAATGCATTGCCCCGATAATAAAAATACACCATCCCCCCCAAAAAAGGGAGCCTAAACAGCCTGTTCACAGGGTTTGAGCAGGCTTGTCGCCGTCATTTCCGCGGGTACGGGAATTTCCATGAGTTCCAAAATAGTCACGGCGATGTCGGAAAGTTTTCCGTGATCCACCAAATTGCAGGAATCGGCGTCATTGGAAACCCAGAACAAATGCACGTCGTTGGTGGTGTGGGAGGTCTGGATGCCGCCCGTTTCCGGGTCGATCATCTGCTCGGCGTTGCCGTGGTCCGCCGTCACCATCACAATGCCGTCCCGGGCCAACACGGCATCGCAAACCTGTTTGACGCAGGCGTCCACAGCTTCCACGGCCTTGACCACGGCGTCAAATACGCCCGTATGCCCCACCATGTCGCAGTTGGCGAAGTTGATGGCGATGAAGTCGTAGGTTTGCTTGAGGCGGTCCCCGCCTTCCACGGAGTGCTCTTCCAACTGCAGGGACACCTTTTCCGTACTCCGGGCCTTTTTCCTGAGCGATTCTATACTGCCGTTAATGGCTTCCAGAACCACATCGGTCACTTCATACACGCTCATTTCAGGCTGCTGGTTTTCCGGGATGGAAATGGAATCCACCAATACCCGGTCTTCCTTGGGAAAAGGCGCCACCAACTTGCCGTTGAAAAAACTGGTGACATGGCGGTACTTCTGATATTCGGCAATCCGCAATTGCCACAGGCCGTGGTCCGAAAGCACCTTGCCCAAGAGGTTGGCCATGTTCATGGGAGGGATGATGGCCTGCGTAAACTCGTCATAATACCTGGTAAGGCCTGCGTACAAAACGTCGGGAACCGGCCCCCGGTCAAACTCATTGAAATCAGGTTCCACAAAAGCCTGGGTCAACTGGATGGCCCGGTCCTGCCGGAAATTGGTGTGGATAACGGTGTCGTGGGGCCGGATTATGCCGCAGCAATCGCCGTTTTCGTCTTCGATCAGGGTGGGCAGGATAAACTCGTCGGTTTCCGGCGGAATGTCTCCGCCCTGATGGTTGTTAGCCCGTTCGTAGGCTTGTTCAATGGCTTCCCGGGCGGATTTCGCCCTCAGCCCCTTGCCGTGCATGAGGGCCTCAAAGGCCTGTTGGGTGCGGTCGTAGTTCTTGCCCCGGTCCATGGCGTAATAGCGGCCCATGACGCTGGCCACCCGGCCCACGCCGTATTGGGCCATTTTTTGCTCCAGTTGTTCCAGGTAGGTGAGGGCGCTTTGGGGCGGCGTGTCTCTGCCGTCGCTGAAAAAATGGACATTGACCCTGGTCAGGCCTTGTTTGGCGGCCCATTCCAAAAAGGAGTACAGATGATCCTGGACCGCGTGGACCCCCTGGTCCTGGATCAGACCCATAAGATGGAGGGCCGAGCCGTTCTTTTTGCAGTTTTCCAGGGCCTGGATCATGAGAGGAGTCTCAAACAATTCCCCGGACCGGATCATATGGTCCACCCGCACGACTTCCTGCATGACGATCCTGCCCGCCCCCATGTTCAAATGACCCACTTCGGAAGATCCCTGGGCTCCAGCCCGGACCCCCACGGGTTCTCCTGCGGCGGCGATGGTGCAGTGGGGGTAGTTTGCCAGAAGATGGTGAAAATGGGGCGTGTCGGCGGCGGCCACGGCGTCGCCTTTGGAGCCGTCCCCAATACCCCATCCATCCCGGATGAGCAGAACCACCGGTTTTTTGGTTTGCATGGTGTTATCCTGATTTATAAGAGGTTAAGAATCGTCCGGGAGGTGTACTCTCCCACGTCAGCCAGCCCGTCTGTGGGCATGAGGTCACCGGCGTTGTTGGAAAACAAACAGGTGACGGACGCCGGAAAGTCGTCGTCGGGCAAATAAAAAATATAGCATAGCCGGATTTTTGGCAGGGGGGAGACCACCATGGAAAAATCTCCGGGCAAATCGTCCGGTCCGGTGTTTCCATCAAGCCTTTCCAGAATAGCGTCCATGTTCGCCCGGATAGCTTCCACCTTGGGAACCAGAATATGTTCCGTATGGGTGGCGAAGGCTCCGGCATAGGGCATGCTGTCATTCATTTCCTTGAATGCTTTGAATGGATACTCCTTAACAGGCAGATCCTTGGAGTGGAGAGCGTACAGGGAAACCACCACGCCCGAAGGGCCCGTAAGGGGCTGGCCGTCCAGGGAGATTCCCAGGGGGGTGATGGCGCACTGGCTCCCAAAGGCGCGAAACAGGATTTCGTCCCCGTTCCGGGTTGCGCCCAGGGCCTTTTCCAGGTCCCGGCTTGTGTCCCTGAACAGGGCGTCCACGTTATCCTGGATAATCGCCTGGTAGTTGCCGCTCATAAATCACTGTCCTCTTTGATCAGCCATCCGTGGGGGATGCCTGCATCCTTCATTCTTTGCCGGGTGTCCTCCACCACAAAAGGGGTGCATCGGACAGCCAGGCCGCCTTTCCGGACCCAAATACGCACCATGGTTACTGAGTCTCCTTCGATGTTGACCAGGCTGGGGAGCTTTTCCGCATGTTCTATGTCCGCTACGGCGAACTCATAATAAAAGGTGTTGGATGAAAACGGGTCCACAACCAGAATGAGTTTGTCTTTGTCCAGGGAATGTTTCTGGGGCGCGCCGGTGAAGGGAACGTGGGTGGCCGGAAGATTCCTGATCTTCTTGTAAGGTTCGATTTCATACTTGGCGGCTTTTTTCAGCAAGGTTTCCACGGTCATGATTTCCTCCGCAATTTTTCATTGAAAAAGAAAAACAAGCAAGCATGTCATAGGTTGGCGATACCACAAGGCGGGAATCCTGGCAAGACTGGTAGAAATTCCCGTTGGATTTTTTTTCTTGACAGGGCCTTTCCCTCCTGGTATCGATCCGTTAACTTTAGTAGTGAAAATATACATACATAGCGGGTGGCAGAATGTCTGGTTTGTACTTTTATTTTTATTTTACCAGGTCTGCTCGTGAGATGGCAAGGTGATCGATAACCGATAATTTGCCAACCATGGGCGGACATCATGCCTCCCCGTGGTTTTTTTGTACTTTATTAAGGCCGTGGGAAGCTAACCCCACGGCCTTTTTGCGTTTTTTAAAGTTTTTAACGTTTAACACTTCCATTTTTCAAGAGCTATAAGGAGGACTAAGGGCATGATTTTCAACATGGAATTTGAAACGCTTCCCCGGGAGGCTATTGAGGCCATCCAATTGCGCAGGCTCAAGGCGGTCGTGGAACGGGCCTACGAGGCTGTTCCTTTTTATCGTAAAAAATACAAGGAAGCGGGAATCAAGCCTGCGGACATCCAAACCCTGGAAGACATCCAAAAACTTCCTTTCACCACCAAACAGGACCTGCGGGATAACTACCCCTTTGGCATGTTTGCCGTGCCCATGGATAACGTGGTGCGCATCCATGCTTCCTCAGGCACGACCGGCCAGCCCACGGTGGTGGGTTACACGGCCCGGGACATATCCACCTGGGCCGAACTCATGGCCAGATCCCTGAGCGCAGGCGGAGCCACCCGGGACGACATCATCCACAATGCCTACGGCTACGGCCTGTTCACAGGCGGTTTGGGCGTTCATTACGGCGCAGAACGCCTGGGCGCCTCGGTTATTCCCATTTCCGGCGGCATGACCGAACGCCAGGTGCTTATCATGCGGGATTTCCGTCCTTCCATCCTCACCTGCACGCCTTCCTATGCCCTGCATCTTGCCGAAGCAGCCGAGGAAAACGGAATGGATTTCGCCGATTTCAACTTCAGGGCGGGTATTTTCGGGGCAGAACCCTGGTCCGAATCCATGCGTCAGGAAATCGAAAAAAAATTGCACCTCTCCGCCGTGGATATCTACGGACTGAGCGAGGTCATGGGGCCTGGCGTGGCCATGGAATGCCAGGAAGCCAAAAAAGGCCTTCATGTTTACGAGGATCATTTCATCCCGGAAATCATTCAGCCTGAAACAGGCCAGGCCTTGTCCGCCGGGGAATCCGGGGAACTGGTTTTCACCAGCCTTACCAAGGAGGCCTTCCCGGTCATCAGGTATCGCACCCGGGATATTTCAAGCCTCAACTACGCCCCCTGCATTTGCGGACGCACCCATGTGCGCATGACCCGTGTGAGCGGCCGCACCGACGACATGCTCATCATCCGGGGCGTCAATGTATTCCCCTCGCAGATCGAAAGCGTGCTCATGCAGGTTTCCCAGGTGGAGCCCCATTACCAATTAGTGGTGGACCGGGAAGGCAACCTGGACACCCTGACGGTTATGGTGGAGGTTGGAGAGGGCGCTTTCTCCGACGAGGTCAAACAACTCCAAAGCCTTCAGGCCGAAATCGCCCTGCATATCAAGGAACTTTTGGGCGTGTCCGTCAAGGTCAAGCTGGTGGAACCCAAAACCATCGCCCGGAGCCAGGGCAAGGCTGTTCGCGTTATCGACAACCGCAAAATTTAAGCCAGGAGGCTATCTATGTTTGCAGACCAAATTTCCGTATTTCTCGAAAACAAGGCGGGCAGGCTGGCGGAGGTCACCAAGACTTTGGCTGGCGCGTCCATCAATATCAGAGCCCTTTCGTTGGCCGATACCTCGGACTTCGGCATTCTCCGCCTAATAGTGGACAATAACGAAAAGGCGGAAACAGCCCTGAAAGACGCTGGTTTTACCGTACGCACCACCCGGGTTGTGGCGGTGGAGGTTTCGGACAAGCCGGGCGGGCTTTTGAGCATTTTGGAATTTCTGGATTCCAGGAAAATCAATGTGGAATACATGTACGCCTTTGTCCGTCAAAAGGAGGACAATGCGGTTATGATTTTCCGCTTTGACAATACCGACAGCGCGGTGGAAGCGCTTACGGAAAAGGGTTTTTCGGTCATCAAAGGAGAAGAACTGTACACCATGTAGTTAACTTTGCAGCACTCACTAGGAGGGATCATGAAAGCTGGAAAATTGAAGGTTTTGGCGGCATTGGTGGTTGGAGTAGCTATGGCGGGGCTGATTTTTACGCCCAGCGCTTTTGCGCAGGACACATACAAGATCGGCGGGATTTTTGCAGTATCCGGAGGGGCTTCCTTTCTGGGAGATCCTGAAAAAAAGAGCATGCAGATGGCCGTGGACCAGATCAACGCCAAGGGCGGCATTGACGGCCGCATGCTGGAAGCGGTGATTTACGACACCAAGGGCGACCCCACCGAAACCGTCCAGTTCGCTAACAAGCTCATCAACAAGGATAATGTGTTGGCCATTGTCGGTCCCAGCACCACCCCCACCACCATGCCGGTGATCCCCCAGTGCGTTCGCGCCCAACTGCCCCTGATCAGTTGCGCGGCAGGGAACGGCATTGTGAACCCCATCCAGCCTTATGTATTCAAGACCGCCCAGAGCGACATCATGGCAGTGGCCACCATTTATACCTACATGCAAAAACAGGGCATAAAAAAGGTTGCGCTCCTGTGCGTGGACAACGGATTCGGCACCAGCGGCGCAGTCCAGCTTCGGGAACAGGCTGGCAAGTTCGGTCTCACCGTGGTGAGTGACGAGAGCTATGGCGGCAAAGATACGGATATGACCGCCCAGCTCACCAAGGCCCGCAAGGCCGCCCCTGACGCCCTCGTTTGTTGGGGAACCAACCCCGGACCGGCTGTGGTGGCCAAGAACGCCAAACAGCTTAAAATCGAATTTCCCCTGTTTATGAGCCATGGTGTTGCCTCTCCCAAGTTCATTGACATCGCCGGGGACGCCTCCGAAGGCATCATGCTGCCCACAGGCGCTGTTCTGGTGGCTGACACCTTGCCCCAGGATCATCATCAAAAGGCCGCCCTGGACGCTTACATCAATGATTTCAAAGCAGCTTATGGAAGCGGAGTTTCCGGTTTTGGCGGATATGCTTATGACGCCATTAAAATTCTGGAAATCGCCCTCAAGGGAACCAACGGCGACAAGGCCATGCTTCGCGATAATATCGAAAAAGTCCAGGGTTACGTCGGCGTGACCGGCACGTTCAATTTTTCTCCCACCGAGCATAACGGCTTGGGCGAGGACTCCTTCCTCATGGTCAGGATTGAAAACGGAACCTGGAAGGTAATGGAATAGCAAGCACCGCCGGATAATCCGCCCGCAGGCTTTTGCGGATTTTTTCGGTGCATTTCAACAGGAAATATGGTAGCACCCTTAGGGGGGAGGCCACAGCATGCGCGCGGCTCCCCCCTAATGTTTGAATTGGAATATTTTCAATGACTTTGGATAGACAGCCATGATGCAGGAACTCCTACAGTATCTGTTTGCGGGCATCACCAATGGCGCAATATACGCCGTCATAGCACTGGGGTTTTCCACCCTGTACAATGCGACGGATCTGATCAATTTCGCCCAGGGCGAGTTCGTAATGCTCGGGGCTTTGTTGTTGGTCACCCTGTGGCTGCAATTGGGGCTGCCCCTGCCTTTGGCCTTTGTGTTGGTGGTTTTGGCTGTGGGGCTGGCGGGAATCCTTTTTGAACGCCTTGCCATTCGAACCGTGCGCAAGCCCGACCCCATTGTGCTGGTCATCATCACCGTGGGCGCCTCCATTTTTCTGCGGGGCGTGGGAATGGTGGTGTGGGGCAGGGATCCCATGGCGGTTCCCCCATTCAGTGAACTGGAATCCATAGAAATCGCCGGGGCTTATCTTTTGCCCCAGAGCCTGTGGATTTTCGGAATCGTTATGATTTTGGTGGTGGCCCTGACCCTGTTTTACAAACGCACCCTGACCGGTAAGGCCATGAGCGCCTGCGCCATCAACAAAAGGGCCGCTTCGCTTTTGGGCATTGGCACCGAGCGTATGACCCTGATGGCTTTCGCCCTGGCGACGGGTTTGGGCGCTGTTGCCGGAATCATGATCGCGCCCATTACCATGGCTACCTACGACATGGGCTCCATGCTTGGGCTCAAGGGATTTTGCGCGGCCATGCTTGGGGGGCTGGGCAGCCTGTGGGGGGCCTTGCTGGGCGGTTTTGTATTGGGTATCGCCGAGGCCATGGGTGTGGGTTTTGTTTCCTCGGGTCTTAAGGACGCCATAGCCTTTTTGCTTCTCTTACTCATTCTGTACATTCGGCCCACCGGGATTTTGGGGGTGAAGTCCAGCCACCGGTTCTAAGGCGGCGGACAAGACTCTTGGGCCGGATTGAACGGAAACTGGTTTGATACCATGAATCAACGGTGGAAAACAGTCTTGGTCTTCACGTTGTTTGCGGCGGTTATTATTTGTACCGGTGCAGCTCTGGAAGGCGATTATTATCACGAACAACTTCTGACCTTTATCGGCATATTCACACTCCTTGCCGTGGGCCTGAACATGCTCATGGGCTATGCCGGACAGATTTCTCTGGGCCACGCGGCCTTTTACGGAATCGGAGCTTATACCACGGGGGCGCTGACTGTGCATCTCCAGTGGTCTCCCTGGGCCTCCCTGCCCTGCGCCCTGATCATGGCCGGGGTCATCGCCTATATCGTGGGCAAGCCCACTCTCAAGCTCTCGGGATATTATCTTGGCATGGGCACCCTGGGCTTTGGCATGATCATGCACGTGCTTTTTCGGGAATGGACCACTATTACGGGCGGACCCAACGGGCTGGTGGGGATTCCGTCCCTGAGCCTGTGGGGCCTGGACCTGTCCACGGGCCGAAACTACCTGTATGTGGTCTGGGGTTGCGTGCTCCTGACCTTTTTTATCTGCGACCGCCTGGTGAACTCCCGGGTGGGCAGGGCGCTCCGGGCCATTCATTACAGCGAGCAGGCCGCTTCCGCCGTGGGCGTGGATACCGCCAAGGCCAAGCTCCAGGTTTTCGTGTTCAGCGCGGTGGTCGCCGCCCTGGCCGGTTTTCTTTACGCCCACATGGTCATGTTCATCAGCCCGGGCACCTTTACTTTTTTGGCTTCGGTCAAGCTGGTGGCCATGGTGGTCATCGGGGGGATGGCAAGTATCTGGGGCGCTTTGCTGGGGGCGACCTTCCTGACCTTGTTGCCCGAACACCTGAGCGTGTTCGCCGACTATGAAATGATAATCTACGGGGGAATCCTCATGGGCGTGATGATCTTTCTGCCCCAGGGGCTCACCCGGGGAGTATTGGATATTTATGAAAAATTCAGGGCCAAACGAAAAGGGACTGTTGAGGATTGAGAACGCCAACAAGTCCTTTGGGGGCGTGCATGCGGTCCGGGATGTGTCCTTTGAAGTGCAGGAAGGTGTTATCCAGGCCCTGATCGGCCCTAACGGCGCAGGCAAGACCACTCTGTTCAATCTTATCACCGGCGTGTTTCCCCTGGATACGGGCCATATTATTTTTAACGATCAGGACACAGGCGACAAGAAGATTTTCAACCTGGTTTCCATGGGTATCGCCCGGACATTCCAGAATGTGGAACTGTTTACGGGCATGACCGTTCTGGAAAATGTGCTGGTTGGCCTCCATGTGCGGACCAAATGCGGGTTTTTGGGCGCCATTGCGCGGCTGCCCAACGTTCAGCGGGAAGAAAAGGAGGCCCGGGAAAAGGCCATGCATTGGCTGGATTTTGTGGGCCTTGCCCATGCCGCCAATAACAAGGCCGGAGACCTTGCTTTTGGGTGGCAGCGGTCTGTGGAAATAGCCCGGGCTTTGGCTTCGGAACCGCGCCTCATGCTTTTGGACGAGCCTGCGGCGGGACTCAACGCCAATGAGACAGGCCAGTTGGGAGATCTTATGCGCCAGATCCGTGATCTTGGCGTGACCCTGCTTTTGGTGGAACACGACATGAGTCTGACCATGGAAATTGCGGATCGCATTGTGGTATTGGATCAGGGAGCCAAACTTTCGGAAGGCACCCCCCGCGAGGTTCAGGCCGATGAAAAGGTTATTGCCGCCTATTTGGGCGCCTAAGGCAATCATGCTTGACCGGCCCGGCCCGGGCAGGAGGCAAAATGCTTCAAATTAGAAATCTCAAGTGCTATTATGGGGGCATACGGGCCTTGTCCGGGGTCAGCCTTTCGGTTTCCCGGGGGGAGTTGGTGGCCCTTATCGGCGCCAACGGGGCGGGCAAAAGCACCCTGCTCCAGGCCATATGCGGACTTTCATCCTCCTGGGAAGGGGAGATCCTTTTTGACGGAAAATCCCTGGCAGGCCTCAAACCTCCGGCCATTGTGGCCCGGGGCGTTTCCATGGTTCCCGAAGGAAGGCTGATATTTCCGCCCCTTTCGGTGCTGGATAACCTCAAACTGGGGGCCTATTTACGATATAGGCAAAGAGACCATGTAGGGGTGAGCCAGGATCTTGAAAAGATTCTGGACCTTTTTCCGGTTTTGAGAGAGCGTTCCAAGCAGAATGCAGGCACCTTGTCCGGCGGAGAGCAGCAAATGCTTGCCGTGGGCCGATCCCTTATGGCCAATCCAAAGTTTTTGCTCTTGGATGAGCCTTCCATGGGCCTTGCGCCCTTGGTGGTGCGTAAGATATTCGATACTCTGGTGCAGTTGAGGGAAACGGGCCTGACCATTTTGATTGTGGAACAAAATGCCCAGGCGGCCCTGGAGATTGCGGACCGGGGCTATGTTCTGGAAACCGGCCGCATGGTTTTGGCCGGGGAGGCTTCCCAACTGTTGGCAGACAAGGAAGTGAAACGGGCGTATTTGGGAAAAGACTATTCCAAGTTTTATGAAGGGAGAGGATAATATGGCCGTGGCCGCCCCCAGTTTTCCTGACAACATGGACCCGAAACAAAGAGCCCAACACCAATTGGAGCGCCTGCAGGAGACCCTCAACCGGGCCTATCGGAGTGTTCCATTTTACCAGACCAGGTTCAAGGAAAAGAAAATCGATCCCCTGAACGTGGGCAGCCTGGACGACTTGGCCCAGCTTCCCTTTACCGAACGCAGGCATTTGGCCGAAAACTATCCCTACGGGCTTTTCGCTGTGCCCCTCCGGGACATTGTGCGCATTCACACGGCTCCTGGCGAAGGCCATGCCCCGTCTGTTTCGGGATACACGACCCAGGACCTGGCTTTGTGGAATAACATCGTGGCACGGGCCTTGGCCGCCGCCGGGGTGAACGCCAACGACATCATGCAAATTTTCCTGGATCCGGGCCTGGCATCCTGGGGAAGGGGTTACAAGGACGGGGCAGAGGCCCTGGAGGCCAGCGTGATTCCCCTCACGGCCCTTTCCCTGGAAAAACAGCAGATGGTTTTAAAGGATTACAAGACCTCGGTAGTGGTGACCACGCCCTCTTCCGCCGAGGAATTGTGCCAGGGGCTCTACGCCAAAGGAATCAACCCCAACGACCTGGCCCTCAGAACCATCATTTTTGCCGGAGAGCCTGTAAGTCAGGAGGAACGCCGGACCATCGCCGATAAACTCCATGTGGACACCTGGGTTCATTTTGGCCTTTCGGAAGTGCCGGGACCGGCCATAGCCTTTGAATGCGCGGCCCATGATGGCCTGCATGTGAGCGAAGATCATTTTTATCCTGAAATCGTGCATCCTGAAACAGGAAAACCCGTGGGGCCGGGAGAGGAAGGGGAGCTTGTCCTGACCACCCTTACCACCCGGGCCTTCCCCCTTATCAGGTTTCGCACCGGAGACAGGATGTCCTTTATCGAAGAGCCTTGTTCCTGCGGCCGCACTTTATGCCGGGTCAACTGGCACAAGGACAGGACCGACAACATTGTTGTCATCAGGGGCGTAAAAGTGCATCATGCCCAGGTGATGACGTACATCAGCAAGGCTCTGGGTTTTACCCCAACATGTTGTCGGCTTTTGGTGGGCAAAAGAGGCGACCGGGTGGGCCTGGAAGTATGGCTGGGCATGGATGATACCATTTTTTCAGATGAAATCAAGGAGTTGGAGAGAGTGGTGGAAACTGTTGAAAACGCCCTGGCCCAGGAACTTGGCATTACAGCCCGGGTGCGCCTCTCGGAGGGAAAAGTGGAGTGCAGCGATCCCGGCAGACGGGAAGTGGCGCCTTAAGACAATTCGGTTTTGAATGATCTGGTCACAGGAGGTTCTTATGCAGGCTGAACAGATTTCTATTTTTATTGAGAATAAAGCAGGCCGTCTGGCGGAAGTGGCGCGGATTCTATCGGAATCCAAGGTGAACATCCGGGCCTTGTCCCTGGCCGACACCTCGGATTTCGGCGTGTTGCGCCTGATTGTCAACCACACGTCCCGAGCCAAGGACGTGCTCAAGGATAACGGGTTTACTGTGCGCCGCACCACTGTGGCGGCGGTGGAAGTATTGGACCAACCCGGCGGGCTCCTGGCTGTTTTGGATCTGCTGAACGGAGCGGGCATCAATATCGAGTACATGTACGCCTACGCCAATCCTCCCGGAGGCAATGCGGTGATGATTTTCCGGTTTGACCGCATGGAAGACGCCATCGAACTTTTGAAAAAAAATAACATGCGGATTTTGGAAGCCGAGGAGCTTTCCGGCCTGTGATTTCGCAAATCCTCTTGATTCCGGATTGTGTAACTGATAATATGCCCTCTTTCATTCACATACAATCCGGTTTGACAGGAGGCATCCCATGAACGGGAAAGAACGCAGGCGCCATAGGCGCTATAAGGCCCCAGAGACCTGCTATGCAGCGTTAAAGGCTGGAAATACTACGGTAGGGCGAATCCGGGATATCAGTATGGGCGGGTTATCGTTTGAATACCTGGAAGACGAGGAAAAGCAGGGCGAACAGGATGGCAGCGAACTCGTTGATCTCTTTTGGGTAGGGGGCGGATACTTCATTCGTGAGATTCCCTGCCAGACCGTGCGGGACAGCATGACCGGGCACGACGCCCTATCCTTTTCCGGTTTAGGGGTCAGGCTGCGCAGCCTCCAGTTCGAAGCATTGACCGATCAGGCTTCCGGGCAGGTGGAAGCCTACATTTCATGTTGTTCCCATGGGTGAATGACGTACGCTGGGGGGCTGCGTTCACACCTGGGGCCCTAACCATTAATCTGTTATTTGGGACAATCTTTATATGAGTGATTTTGAGAAGAGGATTTTGTGTATCGGAGCCGGTTACGTGGGCGGCCCCACCATGGCCATGATCGCCCACAAATGCCCCCAGTATAAGGTCCACGTGGTGGACATCAATCCGGACCGAATTGATTCCTGGAACTCGCAGGATTTGCCCATTTACGAGCCCGGCCTGGATGAAGTGGTTTTTAATGCCCGGGGCAGAAATTTGTTCTTTTCCACGGACATACAGGGGGGGATCGAAGAGGCGGACATCATCTTTGTGAGCGTCAACACCCCCACCAAGACCTTTGGAGAAGGGGCTGGCATGGCTGCGGACCTGCAATACTGGGAAAAAACCGCACGCCAGATCCTGGAGTGCTCCAAGTCTCCCAAGATTATTGTGGAAAAAAGCACGGTGCCGGTGCGCACCGCCCAGGCCATGGAAAGGATTCTGGGAACCGACGGCGCCGGTAAGTTCCAGGTGCTTTCCAATCCGGAATTCCTGGCCGAGGGCACAGCCGTCAAGGACCTGGAAAATCCCGACAGGGTGCTTATCGGATCGCGGCTGACCGAAGAAGGCCTCAAGGCCCGGGACGAATTGGTTTCCATCTATGCCAACTGGGTTCGGAAGGAAAACATTGTCACCTCCGACATCTGGAGCAGCGAGTTGTCCAAACTGGTGGCCAACGCATTCCTGGCCCAACGGATTTCGTCCATCAACGCCATTTCAGCCCTATGCGAAAAAACCGGGGCCGACGTGGAAAGGGTGGCTTACGCCGTAGGCAAGGACGCCCGGATCGGAAATAAATTCCTCAAGGCCAGCGTAGGTTTTGGGGGGTCATGTTTTAAGAAGGATATTCTGAACCTGGTGTATCTGTGCAGGAATTATGGCCTGCAGGAGGTGGCGGACTACTGGGAGCAGGTGGTGAAAATCAACGAATACCAGAAAGAACGCTTTGTTCTCAACATGCTCCACACCATGTTTGATACCCTGGCCGGTAAAAAAATCTGCCTGCTGGGCTTTGCCTTCAAGGCGGATACCGGAGACACCCGTGAAACTCCTGGCATCTATATTGCCCATCGTTTGGCTGAAGAACAATGCAGGGTGGTTGTCTCGGACCCCCAGGCTCTTGAAAACGCCCAAATTGACCTGGCCCACCTGGACGGCAATATCAGCTATGTGGAAGACCCTTACGAGGCCGCTGAAGGATGCGACGCATTGGCTGTTCTTACGGAGTGGAATTTATATAAGAATTTGGATTATAAAAGGATTTATACATCCATGGTCAAACCGGCTTTTGTATTCGATGGCCGGAATATTCTGGATCATCAGCAATTATTCGACACTGGATTCAATGTATTTCCCATCGGAAAACCCGCACTCACCCATTTCCGGACAAACGGGCGAACAAGATGAGCGAATCCCTCAGCACCGCACCCCATGGCGGGGAACTGGTCAACTTGGTGGTTTCAGAGGACCGGGCAGCAGAGTTGCGGGACCTTTCCCTGAACCTGGAAAGCGTTGTTCTGACCGACCCCCAGCTTTCGGATCTGGAACTCCTGGCGAACGGGGCATACTCCCCCCTCCGGGGTTTCATGAGCAAAATGGATTGCGACCAGGTTCTGGATACCATGCGCCTGTCTGATGGCTTGCTGTGGCCCATTCCCATTTGCCTGGACGTGGATGAGGAAACCGCAAGGCGGGTTTCCGTAGGGCAGACCGTAGCCTTGCGGGATGCGGAAGGCTTTATGCCTGCTGTCATGCATGTGGAAGACGTATGGCCTGTGGACCGCACGGCCTATGCCCAGGCCGTGTTTGGCACGTCGGACGTGGCTCATCCCGGTGTGGACCGGCTTTTCCACCGTATGGGCTCCCATATTATCGGGGGGCCGGTGGAGGTTCTTTCTCTTCCTCTTCGTTTCGGGTTCCGGCATCTGCGCCATACCCCGGAGGAAATCCGCACATTGTTCAAAAAATTGGGTTGGCGGAGCGTTGTGGGTTTTCATACGGAAAAGGTGCTCCACCGTCCGGAATTCGAGCAGACTCTCCGATCCATGGCCCATGCCCGGGCTAATTTGCTGCTGCATCCGGTCATAGGCAGAATTCGTCCCGGCGATATGGACACATACACCCGGGTGCGTTGCTACATGGAGGTTTGCGACCAATATCCTCCCAGTTCCATGACGACCCTCAGCCTCCTGCCCTACACCATGCGCTATGCCGGACCCCGGGAGGCCCTTCTCCATGCCATTATCCGCAAGAATTACGGTTGCACCCATTTCATGGTGGCTCCGTGCCACGCCAGCCCCGAGGCAAGAAATTCCAACGGGGCCTATTATGATCCGGACGCAGCCTTCAGCTTGGTGGCTACCCATTCCGGAGAATTGAATCTTTCGGTCTTGCAGTACGAGGATCTGGTTTATGTGGAAGAGGACGGGGCCTATGTGAACCGCTCGCAAGCCAATGGCCGCAAGATTTTGTCCATGACCGAGGATACCTTTAAAAAACGGCTGCTGGAGGGGAAAAAGACTCCAACCTGGTTTACCTTTCCCGAGGTGGCCCGGGAAATGGAGCGGTCTTATCCTCCCAAGTCGATCCAGGGTTTTACCCTTTTCTGTACCGGGCTTTCCGGCGCGGGCAAGTCCACCATCGCCCGGATTGTGTGCGCACGCCTTCAGGAAATCGGGGGACGCCCAGTGACTTTACTGGACGGGGATATTGTGCGGAAAAATTTGTCCAGCGAGTTGGGTTTTTCCAAAGAACACAGGGATATCAACGTGCGGCGCATCGGGTATGTGGCCGGGGAGATCACCAAAAACCGCGGCATTGCCATTTGCGCCCCTATCGCGCCTTACGGGACCACCCGCAGGCATATTCGCAGGAGCATCGAAAGCCACGGCGGGTTTGTGGAGGTCTTTGTGGCCACTCCCCTGTCTGTGTGCGAAAAAAGAGACCCCAAGGGCTTGTATTCCAAGGCAAGGTCTGGTTTGATCCAGGGATTCACCGGGGTGGATGATCCTTACGAGGAACCCGAACATCCCGAAGTGATTTTGGATACCACGGCAATGACGCCGGAGGAAGCCGCCCAGGAGGTTCTGCTCTATTTGGAGCGAACCGGGTACATTCGTTAGCGGCGTCCATGCTCATGCAATGACTTTTTGAGGCGATGGGATATGCCCGGGCCTCCTATACGGATAATGCAATGACACAGCTTATAACCGGCGCGGCCGGTTTCATCGGTTTTCATCTTGGCAAACAACTCCTGGACCAGGGCGAGAAGGTGGTGGGGCTGGATAATCTGAACGATTATTACGATCCCCAACTGAAAATGGACCGCCTGAGTATTCTCCGGGAGTATGACAACTTTGTTTTTGAAAAAGGGGAAATGGCGGACCGGGAGTTCATGCCCGCGCTTTTCGAACGCCACGGGTTTGAAAAGGTCACCAACCTGGCGGCCCAAGCCGGGGTAAGGTATTCCCTTAAAAACCCCCATTCCTATGTGGACAGCAACCTAGTGGGCTTTACCAATATCCTGGAAGGCTGCCGCCACACCGGCGTCAAACACCTTGTCTTTGCGTCTTCCTCCTCGGTTTACGGGGCCAATACCAACATGCCCTTTTCTGTCCATCAGAACGTGGACCATCCGGTTTCCCTTTACGCAGCCACCAAAAAGGCCAATGAACTCATGGCCCACAGCTATGCCCACCTGTACGGCCTGCCTGTTACCGGACTGCGTTTTTTCACCGTCTACGGCCCCTGGGGAAGGCCCGACATGGCCTTGTTCCTGTTCACCAAGGCTATCTTGGAAGGCAAGCCCATCAACGTGTTCAATAATGGGGATATGCAGAGAGATTTTACCTATATAGATGATATCATCCAGGGCGTGGCGAAGGTCCTGGATAAAATCCCCCAGCCCAACCCGGACTGGTCCGGCAATAATCCGGATTCCGCCACCAGCTATGCGCCTTACAAGCTGTATAATATCGGCAACAATCAGCCGGTCAAGCTCATGACATTTATCGAATTGATTGAGGACGCTCTGGGCATGAAGGCGGAGAAGAATCTCTTGCCCATGCAAGCAGGAGATGTTCAGGCGACCTATGCGGATATCGACGACCTTGCCAGGGATGCGGGCTATTGGCCCCGGACCTCGGTGGAGGAAGGCATTCGCAATTTTATCCAGTGGTACAAGGAGTATTACGGAGTTTAGCGCGTAATCCCCTTTTTCTTATAACCGCAGTTTTTGACAGAAAAAACAGGATGGCTCCAAGCCATATAGTTAAGGAAAATGAAATGCCAGACACCCAAAAACAGGCAAAAGCAATGAACGAGGCCAATGTTTCCGTGTGCCCGGCGGGCGAAGTCTTTCCCCTGCCCACAGAGGCTGAATACGAGAAGGAATTCGCCAGACTCAAGGAACTGGTTGTGGCCCAAAGGGAAATGGGCCGGGAGATCGTCGTGGTCATGGGCGTGGGTTTTGTAGGCGCTGTCATGGCAGGCGTAGTTGCCGACTGCACGGACAAAACAACCGGCCAACCCAACAAGTTCGTCATCGGCATGCAGCGGCCCTCGGTCCGCTCCTACTGGAAGATTCCCTACCTCA
>JAEINP010000106.1 GCA_016342355.1 Desulfatibacillum sp. | reverse complement strand
TCGATCCCAAGGGCATCTATGGGACCTGAATTTGTAGAAAGCTCCCTAATAGCTACAAAGAGGCGCTTGTTTTCTTGGGTTCTTCTCCCGATTAGTTGGAGTGAAAAGCCTGTATGACCTTCAGGGAGAAGTATTTATGGCCCTGGAATCCATAGGCTTTTCGTTTGATAACCTTTATCTTGTTGTTTACTCCTTCCAGTTTGCTGGTATGGATCGGATAATCGCAATGATTCAGAATGCCATAAGAACGCCTTTCCAGCATGTCGGCGAATTTATGCACATCCGGGTTTTCCACGGTCCTGGCCAGGGCGCACCATTCATCCAGGCGCTTCTGCGTCCAACCCCGTCTGCGGTAATGCCAGATGCGTTTGAGGCAATCCTTAAGGATCATCACCTTGGAAGGGTCTCGTTCATGTCCAGGAGGCGCTGCAAATGGGCGCGGGCGTCTTTGCGCCGGATAATTTTCGGTTTTTCAACAAAAGATATCTGGCGCCCTTGTATACTTTCAATTCCGTTTTCTCCGCCTTTCTTTTCTCCGCCATCCTGACCTTGTCGATGACCCGGTTGAAGGCCTGGACCACATGGAAAAGATCGAATACGATTTTCACATGGGGGACCTCCTCGCGAACCGCCTTGATAAATGGATCCCACATGTCCATGGCGATGGCCTGGACCGCTTCTTTTTGCTCCTTGGTCATCCCGTTGAAAAAGGCCCGGAGCGTGCCCGCTTTTCTGTCCTCGCCCAACCAAACGACCCTGCCGGTATCGTAGTCCAGCACCACCGTCATGTATCTGTGGCCTTTTTGGATGGCGATCTCATCCACAGCCAGGGTTTGAAGGCCGTCATAATCCGTGGTCCCGAACTCTTTTTCCAGGAAGGTCTTGTCACGGTTTTCCAGTCCAGTTCCACATGTTTTGCCACGTCCGCCACCGTCAGCACCTTGCACAGGTCGTGAATGT
This sequence comes from Desulfatibacillum sp., assembly GCA_016342355.1. Taxonomy (GTDB): domain Bacteria; phylum Desulfobacterota; class Desulfobacteria; order Desulfobacterales; family Desulfatibacillaceae; genus Desulfatibacillum. The sequence goes on along the minus strand of JAEINP010000106.1, from coordinate 5,975 downwards.
ACTGGGCCAGCCTTTTGGTCACCCGCTGGTAGGGGTTGAAGAAACCCAGATCCTCCACCCGGACACCCTGGCAGCAAGGGCAGAAGACCTTCCTGTATTCGCAATTGATCCAAGCGGTTGCCGCCCCCAAATTCAAATCGCGCAGAGCGCGTCGAACGGTGCCGTGAATGCCTTTCGCAGGCGTCCCGCAAACATGATACACCGGTTGATACCGGGCGTCAGGCCCGGCGACTATCCAGGCAAGGTTTCCTTCCGGGGAAACCGATTGCCGTTCAATTCGAACTCGACAAAAAGGAAAATAGGGCTTTATACTCATGGTGGGCATCGTCTTTCTCCTTTCTCCAGAACTGGCTTTTCACCATCCTGGATACAGAATGGAAAAGACGATGTCCATTTTTTACTACCTGCTTAATCACCTCCACTCTTTTGGAGAAGAACCAAATATTTAAATGATATTTTGATCCCAGCCTGCTTTTTGCCGGGCCGTCTATTATAATGTTTCCACAACCCTTTGGGTTTCCTGGGCGATGCGCAGTTCTTCGTTGGTGGGAATGACCAAAACCTTCACCGGGGTATTGTCCGGGCTGATTTGCCGAATGCCCCTGCCCGGGGCCTTGTTTTTTTCTTCGTCCACGGCTATGCCCAGGCCTTCCAGGTCCGCACAGGCCATGCTCCGCACCGGGGCGCAATTCTCGCCTATTCCGGCTGTAAACACAATGCCGTCCAGCCTGCCTAACACGGCCAGATAGGCCCCGATGTATTTTTTTATCCTGTAGGCGTAGATTTCCAGTGCAAGACATGCATTGGCGTCCCCGGAATCCCGTTTGGCCAGGAGTTCCCGCATGTCGTTGGCGCCGCACAAGCCTTTCAGGCCGCTTTCCTTGTTCAGGAGGTTGTCCAGTGCATCCATGCCCAGGCCCAGGCGTTTGCCCAGGTAAAAGACAATGGCCGGATCAATATCCCCGCAGCGGGTGCCCATGACCAGCCCGGCCAGGGGCGTCATGCCCATGGAGGTATCCACGCATTTCCCACCCCGGACTGCGGCCATGCTGCCTCCGTTGCCCAAATGGATGGTGATGAGGTTGGTTTCTTCAGGCCGCCTCTCCAAATACCTGGCTGCCTGCTCCGCCACATAGGCGTGGGAGGTGCCGTGAAACCCGTACCTACGCACCTTGTGCGTTTTGTACAAATCGACCGGAAGGGCGTACATGAACGCATGGGGCGGAATGGTCTGGTGAAAGGCGGTGTCGAAAACCGCCACATGCACGGCCCGGGGGAACACAGCCCTTGCCACTTCGATGCCTTTGAGGTGTCCCGGGTTATGCAAGGGGGCCAGGGGCTCCAGTTCCCTTATAGTGGCGATCACCTGATCATCTATCACCGTGGGCGCGGTCAGGGTTTCGCCTCCATGGACGATCCTATGCCCCACTGCCGCGATTTCATCCTTGTTGGTAATCACCCCGTGTTCCGAATGGGATAAGAGCTCCACCACCCGCTTAAGTCCTTGCCCATGGTCCGGGACCGGCCCGTGTTCGGTATGTCTGCGGATTTCTCCGTTGCCCAGGACCTTTTGATGGGTCAGCCCCCCCGACTTTTCCCCGATTTTTTCCACCAGCCCACCGGCCAGCCTTTGCTGCCCATCCATATCGAACAATTCATATTTTATGGAAGAACTACCTGTATTAATGACTAAAATTTTCATGCGTAACTTTCCGTTGCGTTCTGGCGGCCTTCTTAAATGACCCGGGGTCTTGCTGGCGAAAAGGCTTACCCCATATCATAAAAAGAGTCAAATGCATGTTGACCCTGCCCGATCTAAGATTTACAAGAAGCCAGTCGGCACTATTCTTCACCCTCTTGACCATTTTTGGAGCCGGAACATGCGCTTGAAAACGAAAATTTTCATTATGCCCCTTGTTGCTATAGGCGTATTTTTTATGGCCTGTCCCTCTCCGGCAGGAACCGATTCCGCCTATGAGCCCCTGTTTCCCATTGAACTGAACCACGACTTTCCTGAGGCTGAAAAGACTTTCCAGGAGGCCAAAGACCTGATTCTGGAAAATTACTATACCGCGGGCATTGATGAAAAGGCCTTATATTGGGCCGCCATCCAGGGCATGTTGCGTTACATTTCCCCGCCCCAGAACCCCGGCCTGGCAAAAATCTGGACCGCCGAGGAATATCAGCGGATCCTGGAATCCCTGACAGGGGTTCAGGTGTCCCTGGGTTTCCAGAGCAACTTCAACGCCAAGGAAGGCAGCCTGGTGGTGGAGGAAGTGACTCCAGGGTCTCCGGCCGGGGACATTCTCCAGCCCTTGGACAGAATTTTACGCATCAACAAAAATCCCCTCAAAGGCAAGTCCATGGCACAGGTGCAGGAGATGCTGACCGGCAAGGAGGGGGATCAGGTGGTTCTCACGATCAACCGGGATATCAAGATTTTTGACGTGACCCTTACCCACGAAAAGGTGGAGGCGGAAAATATCGTAGCCACGCCCCTGGACAACTCCGTGGCTCTTTTGGAAATCCGTAAGTTTTCCGCAGGCTTGTCGGAAAAACTGGCGCGGGAACTGGGCAGGCTGGAAGAACAGGGTTTCACCCGATTGATAATAGATCTGCGGGATAACCCCGGAGGGGTGTTCATGCAGGGTCTGGCTGTTGCCGAATTGTTTTTGCCGGAAAAGTCGGTGGTCCTGAGAACTCTCAAACGCGATACCCAAAAAACCAACTATATTTCCAATAACAAGAATCCCTTTGACTTCGAGTGCATCATTGTGGTGAACCGGAAAACCGCGTCTTCAGCGGAAATCCTGGCCGCCTCCCTCAGGGATAATGGCCGCGCCGTGATTGTGGGTACGCGCACCCATGGCAAGGGGGTTTTTGAAAATACCTATACCCTGGAAAACGGGTGCCGGGTGAAATTTATCACCGGGGCCATGTATTCCCCCGCCCTCCAATCCTGGCAGGGTCAGGGCCTGGTGCCTGATTTTCTGGTGGAGCAGGATGAAAGAACCCTGGCCGCCCTGCGCAAGATTCCTCCGGCAGAACGCATGAAGAAAGACGTGGCTCTGATTACCGCACATAAGTTACTGTTAAGATAAATTGAGGGGGGCCTTGCAAGGCCTCCCGTTCATACGAACGGGCGCACAAAAATAAAACGGGAAGGCCGTAAAGCCTCCCCGTTTGCGTTTGCAATCCAACCGGCAAATCGCCTGAAAAAATATATTCACAAAAAAAACTATTCGCCTTTGAATTCGGCCTTGCGTTTGTTGATAAAGGCGTCCATGCCTTCGGCCCGGTCCTTGGTGGGGAATACCAGGGCCATGGCTTCCCGTTCAAAGGCCAGCCCGGCTTCCAGGGTGGTGTCCCCGGCCATTTTAATGGCGGTCTTGGAGCGGGCCACGGCAATGGGGGCCTTGGACGCGATGGTCTTGGCGATTTTCATGGCCTCTTCCATCAGGTCGTCAGCAGGGTATACATGATTTACCAGGCCGATCCGCAGGGCCTCGGCCGCGTCGATCATCGCGCCGGTAAAGGTCAATTCGCTGGCCATGCCGCGCCCGATAAACCGGGGCGCCCGCTGGGTGCCGCCGAATCCGGGAAACAGGCCCAGGTTGACTTCGGGAAAGCCGAACTTGGCTTTTTCGGAAGCAAGGCGAAAATCGCAGGCCAGGGCCAGTTCGCATCCGCCGCCCAGGGCGAATCCGTTTACTGCGGCGATGACGGGTTTTTCGCACAGGTCAATGGCGTACATGGCTTTTTGGCCCCGGGCGATAAAGGACCGGAAATCAATGAGATTCAGCTCGTTCATCTCCTTGATGTCCGCCCCCGCCACAAAGGCCTTGCCCCCGCCGGTGATGATGATAACCCGCACCTGATCGTCCGCGCCCAATTTGTTGATGGCGGTATCCAGCTCCGTGAGCACGTTGCTGTTCAGGGCGTTCATGGCCTTGGGCCGGTTCATGGTGATGGTGGCTATGTAATCCGCAATGGTGACTTCCAAATCCTGGTATGCCATGTTTAAATCCTCCTGAAAGATGATAAATAGGTGGCCCGCAGGCCGCCGGGTTTTCTTGGTCAATGATCAAATACCGGTACACCGCACAGCCCCGGGAGTCAAGAGTGTTCAGTTTTATGCCTGGATAGAGACTGGAATTTGTCGGGCGTTTTGAATTTTGCAACTATTTAATTTAATTGCAAATAGAATTTAAGCATGTGGGATAGGGGCCAAGAAAGCGCAGCCCATCACAATGAATTAGGCGCGAAGTCGCTTCCATGATCCAGACCACGGTTTCCCATGCAATGTCCAAGGACTGTCCACTCATAATTTCCGGTTAGAATAACTCGCTATGAGAGCCAAGGCGGACTAGTTCAAGGGTGTTGCCGTCAGGAAGGCGATAGATAAGAACCAAATCCGGCCTAATATGGCAATCTCTATGATCTGCCCAATCCCCAGTAAGCGAATGGTCGCGGGCTTGTGGCGGCAAAAGGGCATCTTTGGCCAGCAGGGTGACTACAGCCATTAAATCCTGTTCGATGGTGTTTCTGTAAGGCCCTTTTCTTTCGCGTTTAAAGTCACGCTTAAAGCGGGTCGTATAACTAATCTCCCGCATTTAGAGACCCCAAAAGGTTGTCAATTCCGCCGACCTTCACCACATCGCCGCGGCGGGCTGCTTCCATGGCCTCTATGGTTTTCTGATTGGGGATAAGAGGCTCAAAAGGCAAGGCTTTTTCGTAGGCTATGCGATTCATTAGCATTCTGATGGCAGACGAAGGAGTCAAACCAATGGCGGCCAAAACGGCCTCGGCTGTGATTTTTACTTCCTTGTCTATCCTCGCTTGCACAAAAGCGTCCTGTTTCGGGGCGGTATGTCTGGTTTTTCCCATGCTGACACCTCCTTTTGTATGACAATGTAATACATAATGGGGCTGAGGTCAAGTTTCCGCTACTTGTGAACAATCGGAAATATTTTGTCCGGGGTTGATGAGGGAAAGGAATCCAGAAGACATTTTTCGCGCACATGTCAGCCAGCTATGGATGAGCGAGACTGTTGAGGCCATTCATTGCCTTGGGCCTATTGCTTGGTCCAGTGAGTATTTGCCATACTATCCTGAATAGTGGTAAGAATAAGCCCTGGCGTGAAACGCGTGGGGGGATAGGATCGCATGGACATCAAAGGGTTTGCCAAAAAATCGGCCATTATTATCGTGTTGCTTGTCCTGGCCGGGGCTGTGGGAATAGTGGCCCTGGGCATGCAGCTTGCCGATTACGCCAACACCCCCCTAAACCCCCGGGGCCAGGAAAAAATCGTGGAAATCTCCCGGGGCAAGGGCCTTTCGGCCATTGCCAAGGACTTGGAAAACCAAGGCCTGCTCAAACATCCCACCTGGCTGGTGGTCCTTGCCAGAGTCCAGAAAACCGACGCAAGAATCCGGGCCGGGGAATACGCCCTGTCCCCGTCCATGACTCCCCTTGAAATCCTGGACGCCCTGGTCAAAGGGAAAACCATTCTCTATCGTCTCACCGTGCCCGAAGGCGTGACCATGGTTCAAATTGCAGACCTGGCCGCCAAGGCGGGATTCGGGCCTAAAGATGCTTTCCTGGCCAAGGCTACCGATCCGGCTTTTGCCGCGTCTTTGGGGGTGCAGCAAAACACCTTGGAAGGCTATCTTTTTCCCGACACCTATTATTTCAACAAGAACGAGGCCCCGGAAAAGGTCATCCAAACCATGGTCCGGCATTTTCAAACGGTGTTCACCCCGGAATGGAAGGCGCGGGCCGAGGAATTGGGCTTGACCGTCCATGAAGTGGTGACCCTGGCTTCCATCATTGAAAAGGAAACCAGCGCCCCGGAAGAACGGGACCTTGTGAGCTCTGTAAATCACAACCGCCTGAAAAAGGGTATCCTTCTCCAAAGCGACCCCACAGTCATATACGGCATCCCGGATTTTAACGGCAACATCACCCGCAAACA
>JAEINP010000025.1 GCA_016342355.1 Desulfatibacillum sp. | reverse complement strand
GATTATAATTACTATTTATTGTCTGGGCAATGTATTTTATTCCATTCCCCTTACGAAAAAAATCAGAAAAAACTATCCTGCGTACCGAAAGTGGATGGGATTGAATTCCGCGCTGGACACGGCGCAGCCCGTGTTGTGAAAATACAGACCGTTGTATTCAAAAAAGGTAAAAGGAACGTGGCTGTGCCCAAAATATACATGGCGGACCTTGTCCAATACATCCGGGGCCACTTCGTTCATGTATCCGAAAACCCTTTTGGACGCCCGCTTGGGAGGACTGGCGAGTTTTTGAGCCAAGGTGGTAAGGCCCGTACGATTTACTTGATCATAGACCAGGGCCAGGGCGTGGCCCACTTTTTTGGAAGTCTGGTACGGCTCGGACCAGTGGACGATCTTATCCACCTTGGTATGCCGTGAATCGCAATCCCCATGGAGAAACAAAAGATTTTCCATATGCATAAAATGTTCATGCCAGGTTACGGAGGAGTTTTTGTTGGCCAATTCTTCCAGGGCGAGCAGGTATTCCTCCCGGCAGTCGTGATTGCCGCAAACCACGCGGACCTCGCACCCGGAGAAACGGTGGGTAAGGCTGTCGATCCAGTCCACAGCCTCTTTGATGGTATGGCTTATGCTGGGTAGGGTGGTCCACCGGAAATCAAAGGTATCCCCGTTAAGCACCAGCATATTGGATTTTGAAATAACGCCCTCAATCCGGCCCATCAACTCATGGGCATTGGAACGTCTTGCGAACATGTGCAGGTCAGAAACAACTACGCCTTGTTTCATTATCCCCCTGTATTTATTGCATAACCGAAATTATTTCTTGCAAGTGGCCCGGCGCGGGTCGCCCTGCGCCGGGTCAATACGGTACCATGTACTAGTTAATCATTTCGGCGCCCATGTCAAATGCCTTTAGGTTTACAGGGGTTTTTTCTTTGCCCATGGTGCGCAGGATCACTTTTTCAAAACTGTCCCGGTCAATGGGAAGCACGCCGGTTTTCGCCAGGGCGCCCACCATCATGATGTTGCCGAAAATGGGATGACCCAATTCCATGGCGGCGCTTGTGGCGTCTATGAACCAGGTTTTTTCGCTCAGTTCCTCAATGGTTTTTTTGAGTTCGTCCATGGAGGGGTATTTTTGGTCCCCGGAAATCACCCCCACAGGATAGATGGAACGGGTGTTGGAAATGATTTTTATGCCCGGATGACCGTAGGTATGCAGCACCCTGAGAGCTTCCACAGGTTCCAGGGCCACGATCATATCGGCCTTTCCCTGGGGGATTTGGGGAGACCAGGAGGCCTCGGCGGAAATGCGCATGTGGCTCATGACCGAACCGCCCCGCTGGGAAGCTCCGAATGTTTCCCCAATGGTGATGCTAAAGCCCTTGTCAGCAAGGAGGTTGCCAAGCACCCGGGAAGCCAGAACGTTTCCCTGGCCGCCCACCCCGGTAATGATTAGATTATATGGATCTTTTAAAAGAGTTGCAGTTCCCATGATTTATGCCGCCTCCTTTCGGGTGATGGCGCCGGAAGGGCAGATCGCCGCGCACATGCCGCAACCCGCACAGATCACCTCGTCGATGGTCGCCACCTTGGTTTCGTCATCCCATCTCAGGCCTGGGCACCGGAACACCCGGGTGCACAGTTTGTTGCAGCCGCAGTTTTCGCCCAAGCAGATTTCCTTATCCACAGACATTTCAAACGCCTTTTTACGCTTCTTTTCCGGGGACAAGGCGCAAATCTGACGCATGATCAGAACCTTTACCCCGGGCATTTCCAAAAGCCGGTGAAAAATCTGCTGGGTTTTGAAGGGATAAAAGGGATCGCAAATCTCAACGGTTGCTCCAAAAGCACGGCAAATGGTGGGAATATCCAGGGCGGGCGCCTCGTTGCCCTGGGCGTCCACGGCTAGGCCGGGATGGGACTGGAACCCGGTCATGCCTGTGCCTGAGTTGTCCAAAATCACCATGGTGATATCCGACTTATGATGGATGGCGTTCACCAGCGCCGGCATGCCTGAATGGAAAAAGGTGGAGTCGCCGCACACGCTCACCACGGGCTGGTTCAATCCGAACTGGCCAAGTTTTCCGAAACCGCTGGCGACGCCCGTGCCCGAACCCATGGCATGGAGGGTCTTGAGGGTGGAAAAACCGCTGGGCAAAAAAGCCATGGAGTAACAGCCGATGTCGCCGCATACAAAGCCTTCGCGGTTGTCCTCGGCCAGTACGTTGTGGATGCTCCAGAACGAGGCTCTGTGGGGACAGCCCGGGCAAAAGGTCAGGTCGCGGGTGGGGGCGTTAAAAAAAGCCTGTTGCGTGGCCTTGGTGGTGTATTCCGGGTTCTGGGGCGCATAGGTCTGGCCCAATATTCCCGCCAATGCCGTGGCCACCAAGTCCGGGTTCAACTCCCCGGTAATGGGGATGTTGCCGCTCCGTTTTCCGAAAAAGGTCTTTTGTCCCACCCGGGGGGCCAGTTCCTGGGCCAGAACCTTTAAATTTTCCTCCATGAAAGGCAGCACTTCCTCCACCACCAGGATTTTATCCGTGGTCTTCAAATGCTTTTCAATCAGTTTGGCGGGCAGCGGGAATGTGGTGCCCAACTTGAGCAGGCCGACCTTGTCCTTGGCATTGCACAACTGGATGGCTTCCCGGCTGTACAGGGTGGCGCCGCTGGAGGTGATGAGCAAAATTTCGGGATTTTCAGGCCCTACGTAGGTGTTGAAGGGAGAAACCTCGAAAAGCTCCTGGGCCTTTTTAAGTTTGTCCTGCTGCAGGCCGTGCTTGTAGGCCACTGGGGCGCTGACGATCGGACCTTCCATGGGGTCCAGAATAAAACCGTTGTAATTAAACTGAGCCTTGGGATCAGTTTGGGGTATCTCGCCCAATTCCACACTGCCGCTGGCGTGGGAAAGACGTGTCACACTGCGGAACATGACCAGATTCCGGATTTCCTCCGAAAGCTCAAAGGCCCATTTCATCATGTCCTTGGCTTCCTGAAAGTCGCCTGGTTCCAACAGGGGGATTTCCAGAAGTTTGGCGAAATGCCGGGCTTCCCCCTCATTGATCGAGGACAAAGCGCCGGGATCGTCGCAGGGAACCAGCACCATGCCGCCCCGGGTGCCGGAAAGGACCAGATGCAGTAAAAAATCCGAAGCCACGTTCACGCCGTTCTGCTTCATGACGCACATGCTGCGCAGACCCGCAAAGGAGGCTGCAGCAGCGACTTCGGCTGCTATTTTTTCATTGGTGGACCACTCCACATACAGATTGGTTTCCTTGGAGACTTCCGCCAGATTTTCGATAATTTCCGAAGACGGGGTTCCGGGATATCCGGCAGCCACGCTCACCCCGGCTTCCAGGGCGCCCCGAGCTATGGCTTGGTTGCCCATGAACAGGCATTTTTCGCCTTTTTTTCCTTCATATAATTGGGACATGGTTTCCTCCCTTATTATGGCTGAATCTTGTTGAGGGCGTCCTGGGACATGCGCATGGCGGCCCGGCCCGCATCATCCGGGGTATTTAAAAGCCCCTTTTCCTGTGCCTGAGCAAGGGCGCGTTTTTTCTTGTTGCCCGAGGCCTGAGCCAGGTTGTGGACTTTGTCCCCGTCCAGATTCTCCGTGACAAGATAGCCCTGGCTTCTGGCCATCTTGACCAGCTCAGCGCCTTTTTCCGTGCGGACGATTAACGTGTTGTAGCCGGTCTCGCCCTCCACTTGGCCTACGGAAATATCGGCCAGTTCCGAGGTCATGTCCGGGCAGATGGAACAGCCTTCCGGGATGATCTTGCGGACTTCGGAAAGCGGAATTTCTGTCACGCCCTGGTCTGTCTCCACCACAAAAACCTCGGCGGGCGGAGGCGGGACGTCCGCCTTGATGATAGTCCCTTGAATGCCCTTCTCTTCCAACAGGGCTTCCAGCTTCCTGGCGTCCAGTGCCCAGGTGCAAAAAAGACCGATGACCAGGGAAACCGGGTCTTCAAAGTCTTCCTTGTCGGTGGGGTTCATTTTCATCTGGGCGATGGCGGTAGCCTGGCATGGCGTGGCTACGATACCCATTTTCCGCACTCCCCGTTTGGCTTCCTTGTTCATCACCGCAAGGGTAGGAGACGCAGAATACTTGGAGCCCGCGCATTGTTGGGCCTGATCCGCAGTCCGCACCAGCATGGGCTTGGGCATGCGTTCATCGCTGCCTGTAAGCACCGCTCCATTGATAATCTTGTTGTCCAGGGCGCAGGAAATCAGAGCTGTCACCGTGCCGCCGCATTGGAACGAACACTCCGTCTGTTTTTCCCCGGCCCGGGCCTTGAAAACCTCAATGTGAGGCCCGATAGGAGTCCCCTGGAAAGGGCGCCCGGTGCGGAACTGGTAGACTGCGTCATAATCCACCTCGGCCTTGGGGCAATAGGCGAAGCAGCGGCCTGTTTCCCGGTCGCACGGAAAAAGCATGGCGGTCTTGCCCCGGTATGTGGTGAAGTAGGGGCACAGGTCCACGCAGGCCCCACAACCCACACACAGGCCCTTTCCCTGCACATCTTCCAACAATTGGGTTTGTGCGAACAATTTCATAAGGATTTTCTCCTTTGGTTAATATTTTTCCACTTCCGGGCCTGCATAGGTCCGGCTGGCTTCACTCCTTAAATGGCTTTAGGCTACTTTTTAGGCTGGGGGGTCTTATCCAGGACTCCGTAAGCCTGAGCCAAAAAATCCAGGGGATGCATGACCACTTTTTCCTCGCATCCTGCAGCCAAGTATCCCCGGCATGCCGGGCATTGGGTCAGGATGGTGTTTGCCCCGGTATCCTCGATCATGGCCTTTTTTTTGCCTCGGATTCCCCCGGAAAGCTCTTCATGCTGTACAAAAAAGGTGCCTCCGGCCCCGCAGCAGGATTCCGGTTCGGCCATTTCGCACAATTCCGCTCCCGGCACTTGTCTGGCCACATCCCGGGGCGCTTCCGCCAGGGTGGGAGACCAAGCCCTGTGGCAGGGAACATGGTAGGTGAATTTTGTATCCAGTTGGTTGGGCGGATCGACCAGCCCCAGATGGTTGAGATAGTCCGTGGCTTCCCACATTTTGGCGGCCACGCCCTGGACTTTTTCCAGCAGAGGCGTGCCTGCAGGAGCCAGCTTGGCGCCGTTCTCCTTGAACATGAGGCCGCAGGTGGTGCAGTCAGTAACAACGGCGTCCACTTCCATCTTATGGAAAATCCGCACATTGTGCATGAACATGTTATAGGCGGTTTCCGTGTCCCCTTCCACTATGGCGGGCATGCCGCAACAAAGCAGGCCTTCGGGGACAATGACCTCAATGCCGTTTTTGGTGAACACGTTCAGGAGCGCCTTGCCCGTCTCCACATAACTGGAATTGGTGGCGCATCCCACAAAATAGGCGACCGTGGCCCGTTTTTCCCCCTTAGCCGGAAAAACTCCGGTGAATTGTTTGGAAAAAGTCTGAGCCCGGGGATTAAGAATTCCGTCCGGGACCCTGCCGATTTTTTTCGCCACGGCAAAGGCCGTGCGATGGAGCCAGTCCATGCCCCGTTTTTGCATGAACGAATTGAGGAAATTCCGCTCCAGGAAAGTCTTTCTTTTTCCTTTATACATGCTCTTGCGGGCCGCCACCACGATGTCGTTGACCTTTATCCCGGCGGGGCAGGTGCGCTCGCAGTTGCCGCAAAGGAGGCACCGGTCCAGAATTTCCTCCAAATGTTTGGTTCGGGGGATGGTGTTCTCTACAAGGCAGGCCTTGGCCAATGACATCCTGGCTCTGGGCATGTGAGTTTCCAACAGATCCTGGAGAAATACGGGGCAGGTTGCCTGGCAAAAGGCGCAATAGGAACACTTGGCCATCATCTCTTCAAAATCGTTCAATTCGAAACTCATGACGCCCCTCCTTGCAGCCATAATTTTCCGGGATTCATAATGCCATTGGGATCAAAGGCATTTTTCACCCGCTTCATCAGTTCAATCTGGGCGCCGCCCAGGTCCCACTCCAGGTATTCGGACTTGTGGAGCCCGATTCCGTGCTCGCCCGAAATGGTCCCCCCCAATGCAAGGCCGATTCTCACAATTTGCGAAATTGCCTGACGAGCCAGCTTTTCCTGCTCCTCGTTCACTTCTCCGTAAAGGATGGTGGGGTGCATATTGCCGTCTCCGGCATGGCCGGAAAGACCCACCAGCAAACCCAGACGTCCCGCCATGGCCTGAACCTCGCGCACGAACACCGGAACCTTGTCCCGGGGTACGGTCACGTCCTCGGCCACCACCTTTTTAGCCATGGTCAGAGCCAGGGGGTACAGGCTGGAGCGGGCTTTCCAATAGGTTTTGGCTTCCTTTTCGTCCTCGATAACCCGGACTTCCATGGCTCCCATGTCCCTGCAGATGGTCTGAAGGGTTTCCGAATCCTCGGCCACCTGGCTTTCGGAACCGTCAATGTCCATAAGCAGATAGGCCTCGCCATCGATAGGAGCGGGCGGGGAAATCATGGAGTTCATCACATGAACGGACATCCCCATAAGCAGCTCCAGCATGGCCGGAACCGTGCCTGCGGCAATGATTTCCGACACCATTTCCGCGGCCTGCTCTATGCTCTTGCAGGTGACCAACGCCGTGCGGTGACAGGGAGGCAAAGGCATGATTCGAAGATTGGCCTTGGTGATGACCCCCAATGTTCCCTCGGACCCGGCGAAAAGATGGGTGAGATCGTAACCAACGGATTGCTTGACGCATTTCCCCCCGGCCTGGATGATGTAGCCGTCGGGCAACACCGCCTCCACGCCCAGCACATAATGGGGGGTGGTGCCATATTTGACGCCCCGGGGGCCGCCAGCTCGGGTGGCAACGTTGCCGCCGATGGTGCAGACGGTCATGCTTTGAGGATCGGGAGGATAAAACAAACCCTGGCTTTCCACCGCCTTGTGGAAATTGGCCAAAACCACGCCAGCATCCACGGATGCGGTCATGTTGCCCCGGTTGATTTCCAGGATTTTATTCATGCGTTTCATGTCCAGGACTATGCCGCCCTTGACCGGCGTACAGCCGCCGGAAAGACCGCTTCCCGCGCCCCGAGGAGTGACAGGAACCTGGTTCTTGTTGGCGTAGGACACCACAGCCGCCACCTCTTCGGTGCTGGTGGGCAAAACCACGGCGTCCGGCATTCCCTTGGCGAAATAGTGGGTGGCGTCGCTCTGGTAGGCGAACATGTCCTCAGGTTCTGTCTTGAGGCTTCCATGCCCGACGAGTTCCGCCAAGTCATTTTCCAGGCCTTTCATGTCAGTATTTATCCCCCTTGAATGTGTTGGAAATTTTTATTTTTCCCGATCCCCCCCATGAAGGGCCTTCACCCCGGTGAGGCCTGGGCCGACTCCCCCGGCCTCCATCCCATGTAGCTGGAAATCTGTTGGGCGGTCAGGATCAATTCCCGGATCAAACCGGGCTTGCGCTCGCCCATGACCTGATCCGGAGAGCCGGATATGCTCAAAGAACCCACAGGGGCTCCTGCGTAGTTAAATATAGGCGCCCCTATACAACTCATACCAGAAATGCATTCTTCCAGGTCAAGGGAATATCCCCTGGCCCGGGTGGCTTCCAGATCCTTGAGAAACCCCTCCCTGGTGGTGATGGTGGTGGGGGTCATGGACGTCAGGGGCTGGTGGTCCAGGTAATCTTCTATCGCTATGGGCGGCATATAAGCAAGGATGGCCTTGCCCAGGGATGAACAATAGGCGGAAATGCGCGGGCCAATCTGGTGGTACATCACGTTAACTGACTCTGGAAAAAGCAGCAACGTCACCAGGGCTGTACCCTGATCCCATATGGCAAGACGGGTAGCCAGACCCGTGGACTTGGTCAGCATCTGGGCGGGACCGCCGCCCACCTGGTTGATCCGCAAACTTCCGGCCAGGATAGTGCCCATCTCGTGAATCTTCAGGCCCAGGGAATATTTTTTGGATTCCTGATCCTGGGCCAAAAACCCATGGGAAGCCAGGGTGCGCACCAGCCCGTGGACCGTGGGCTTGGCAAGACCCATGGCCTTGCTGATGTCCGTAATGCCCAACCGGGGCGATGCGGTGGTAAATAAGGCCAGGATTTCCAGGGCTCTGTCTACGGATTGGACGCTCATGGGATTTTCGAATTCCGTTCAGTATTGCCAAACTACATACGATGATCGTGAACATAACCCGGACCCAATCGTCCTGTCAAGCCGCCCAAGAAAAATTTTCGCACACCCCGGAGACTATGGACGAGTGCCTTTGAAGAGGAATACACACCAATTTGGGTGTCAAGTATACTTTTGCTTGGGTATTTTGATTGGATTCGAAATGATTTATACACATTTTAAAGTGAATATTTTTATATATTATCACTATTTAAACATAAAAGATGGTACAATAGATTGTTTTTGGCGCCTTTTTAACATTTAAATCCTTTTCAGGGTATTATCCATACCCCTCCTGATGGGGGTATTGCGCCTCATAGCCCGAGTATGTTTGTCTGTTCGAGTAGATATATTGATGAATTGGTATCAAGGATTCTTCGTCAAAAAACCCGGTTCCGTCTGACAGGGGAAGGTAGGGGGGACGGTTCGGGGACAGAAAATTCACTCCCCATTTTCACGGGACCAATTGCCCGAATTTGACTCCAAGGCGCATTAGGCAGCCTATGGTTATTGGCATGATTACAGATAGTTTGATCTTGTGGGGATTACGATCCCTGTTTCCCTTGACCGGTTCATTCCGGATCATTTGATTTGCCACCAGGGAGTCTTTTCTACACTTAGGAAAACCTATGAATTTTTTTCATCCCTCAGGATTTTATCCAGGAACTGGCCGGTGAAGGATTCAGGGATGGCGGCCAGTTCTTCGGGAGATCCCACGCCTACAATATAACCGCCGTTGTCGCCGCCTTCGGGACCCAGGTCGATGAGATGGTCGGCGGACTTGATCACGTCCAGGTTGTGTTCGATAACCACCACGGTGTTGCCGCTGTCTACAAGACGGTTGAGGACGTCCAGGAGTTTTTGGATGTCGGCGAAATGCAAGCCGGTGGTGGGTTCGTCCAGGATGTAAACGGTCCGGCCTGTCCCCCGCTTGGAAAGCTCTCGGGCCAGTTTGATCCGCTGGGCTTCGCCGCCTGAAAGGGTGGTGGCTGCCTGTCCCATTTTGATATAGCCCAGGCCCACGTCGATGAGGGTCTGGAGTTTGGTGCGGATGCTGCCGATTTTATCGAAGAATTCCCGGGCCTGATTCACGGTCATTTCCAAAACCTGGGTGATGTTTTTTCCCTTATACAGGATTTCCAGGGTTTCCCGGTTATAGCGTTTGCCGCCGCACACGTCGCAGGCCACGTACACGTCGGGCAGGAAGTGCATTTCAATCTTGATGATGCCGTCGCCTGCGCAGGCTTCGCACCTGCCGCCCTTTACGTTGAATGAAAAGCGGCCCGGCTTGTATCCCCTAACCCGGGAATCGCGGGTTTTGGAGAAAAGCTCGCGGATATGGGTGAACACCCCGGTGTAGGTGGAGGGGTTGGAGCGGGGAGTCCGGCCTATGGGCGCCTGGTCAATGTGGATGATTTTGTCCACCAGATGGAGGCCCTGGATGTCCCGATGCTCCCCGGCCTGGATGCGGGTGCGGTAGAGATGTTGAGCCAAGCCTTTGTACAGGGTTTCCACCACCAGGGTGGATTTGCCCGAGCCGGAAACTCCGGTGACGCAAATCAGGCGCGACAGGGGGAATTCCACGTCGATATTTTTAAGGTTATTGGAGCAGGCCCCGTTGATGACCAGTTTGCCGTTGTTGGGAGTCCGGCGGGCGTTGGGCAGTTCGATCCGTTTTTTGCCGGAAAGGTACTGCCCGGTGAGGCAATCGTCTTTAAGCAGTTCTTCGGCGTTGCCCGAGAAAACCACCTCGCCGCCGCGCATGCCTGCTCCGGGACCCATGTCAATGATATGGTCGGCGGCCAGGATGGTGTCGGCGTCGTGTTCCACCACCAGGACGGTGTTGCCGATGTCCCGCATGTGACACAGGGTGTCCAAGAGGCGCATGTTGTCCCGCTGATGGAGGCCGATGCTGGGCTCGTCCAGGACGTACAGGACTCCGGTGAGCTTGGAGCCGATCTGGGTGGCAAGGCGGATGCGTTGGGCTTCGCCGCCGGACAGTGTGGCTGCAGTCCGGTTAAGGGTGAGGTAGTCCAGGCCCACGTTGACCAGGAATCCCAGCCGTTCGTTGATTTCCTTTAAAATACGACGCGAAATGGCTGCCTGGCGTTCTCCAAGTTGTAATCCCAGGAAAAAGGCCAGTGCCTTTTTGACGGAAAAGGCCGTGACCTCGAAAATAGCCTGATCCCCCACCTTGACGTTGCGGCTCTCCAGCTTGAGCCTGGTGCCGTTGCATTCGGTGCATGGCTTGAAGGCCATGAAGCGTTCGATTTCCTCCCGGATGCGCGGAGAGGTGGTTTCCCGGTATCTCCGGGAGAGGTTGGGAATCAGCCCTTCGTAGGGCTTGGTGTAGACAAAGCGCTGGCCTTTGCGCTCAAAATAAAAGTTGATGGGTTTTTGGGACCCGTTGACGATCACTTCCCTGAAATCCGGGTCCAGGTCCTTGTAGGGCGTGTAAATATCCATTCCGTAATTGGCTGTGAGGGCGTCCAGGAACTCAAAAAAATGCACGGAATTCCGGTTGGCCCACACTTCCACGGCGCCTTCGCGCAGGCTGAGGGACGGGTTTGGCACCAGCAGGTCGGAATCAAATTCCATGGTGGAGCCCAGGCCGTCGCATTTGGGACAGGCTCCCTGGGGGGAGTTGAACGAAAAGCTGGCCGGGGTGAATTCCGGGTAGCTGATATTGCACCGGATGCAGGCGGAGTGTTCGGAAAACAGGATGGGTTCCTGGCCCACGGGATGAACTGTGGCGAAACCTTCGCCCTGGCCCAGGGCAAGTTCCAACGAGTCGGCCAGGCGGTTTTCCACGCCTTCTTTGATGACCAGCCGGTCCACCACCACGGAAATGGTGTGCTTTTTATTTTTTTCAAGGGGTTGGATGGCTTCCAGTTCGAAAATTTCCCCGTCCACCAGCACCCGGGCAAAGCCTTGTTTGGTTAGCTGGGTGAACAGTTTTTCGTGGGTGCCTTTTTGTCCGGTGACCAAGGGGGCCAGGATCATGGCTTTGGCGCCTTCCGGCAAACCCATGATCTGGTCCATAATCTGGTCAATACTCTGGGAAGTGATTGGGCGGCCGCACTTGTGGCAATGGGGCTGGCCCACCCTGGCATAGAGCAGGCGAAGATAGTCATAAATCTCCGTGACTGTGCCCACTGTGCTTCTGGGATTGTGGGAGCCGGTTTTCTGCTCAATGGCTATGGCCGGGGAAAGCCCTTCAATGGAATCTACGTCGGGCTTGTCCATGCGTTCCAAAAACTGCCGGGCATAGGCGGAAAGGGACTCCACATAGCGGCGTTGGCCCTCGGCATACAGGGTGTCAAAAGCCAGGGTGGATTTGCCCGAGCCGGAAAGCCCGGTGATGACCACCAGCTTGTTTTTGGGGATGTCCACGTTGATGTTTTTCAGGTTGTGGACTCTGGCGCCCCTGACAATGATTTTGTCTTCTTTCAATTATGCCTCTGTATTTTTTCCGGTCTGCTGGCGCAGGGGCCGGATAGCCGCAATGCCTTGGTTCGGGGTCCAGCCCCGTTTTTCCTGGGAAAAGCGTACAAGGCTCCATTGGCCTTCCTGCCTTTCCAGGGTAATGGGAGAGCCGTCATGGAGTTGGAACAGCAAGGTGTCCTTGTCTCCCGGGCCTGCCCGTACATCAATTTTATCGGCCACCACCACGGCGCGGTGATCCTGAGAGGCATCATACCACTTTGTTATTCCGAAGAAAACCGCTGTAAGCCAGATTAGTCCTACAGCCATGACCACATAAAAATTCCATTCAGCGGGTTTCCACAGTCGCAGTATTAAGAAGAAGCACAAAAGGAGGTTCAAAACCGCTATCACCCAAAAAATTTCCATGCCCGTGAAATGCCTGGCAAGGCCGGACAGAAACGCGCCATTGGAGGGCTCCACCTGATCCAGGCGTTTATCTATGGCAAAACCCAGGTTAAAGTTCAGGTCCGGGTCTCTGGGCAGGAGAATTTTGGCTTTTTCATAATTGAGGATAGCCAGGCCCACCTGATCCATTTTCAAATACGCGTTGCCCAGGTTGAAATACACGCTGCCGCCCACCGGGGCCTTGGCGATCAACTTGCGGTATTGATCGGCGGCTTCCTGGTAACGGCCTTCCTTGTAGGCCTGATTGGCCGCATAAAACAGGGCATGATCGGCTTCTCCGGCCCAGGCCAGGGAGGGCGGGGCGGCCAGGATGATTGCTATTATAATGAAAAGTAGCCGTTTCATAGCTTGACCTTTTTATCGATCACCCTGAGGGCGCTAAACAGATCCTGTTTGGTTTCCTGGCTGAATTCCTGGCTGCATTGGCTGAACACGCAGGTTTCGAGCCGGGAAAAAATTTGAGTGAGCCGCGATACCGCCGCCGCATCCACGCCCAGGGCCAGGAGTTTTTCCTCAGCCTCGTGGGAAGTGAGGGTGGCCCCTTCCAGGCCAAGGCGAAGCGCCAGGTATTCCTGGAGGGCCTTGAAAGCCTCAGCCGCCTGGTTGGGCTCCAGGTCCTTGATGGCCTTGGAAAAGGCGCCAAAGGCCTTTTTGGACGCCCGGGCCGCGGCCTGGTCGGACCGGGTTTTGCTGAGGCGGCGAAGGACTATCGCCCCCGCCACGGGAAGCGCGGGAAACCCAAGGATGAGCACCACCAGCCATAAGGGCATGGTCTGGCCCATGGCCGGGGACACAGCCTGGGGCGATTCGTGGATTTTCAGGATATCCTCCCCAAGCATTTGCACCTTGCGCTTCGCCGACGTGGCGACCTGCATTTCCGTAGCAGCCGGAAGAACCGCTGGCAATTCCCCGGGCAGGACCTTGAGCTTCATCTCCCGTGTGGCCGCGTTTTCATATTGGCCGCTTGCTGCGTTGAAAAAAGGTACCGAGAATTGGGGAATGGAGATTTCACCTTCCACCTGGGGCACCAGGGCCCATTGCATGGTTTTTTTACCGAAAAGGCCTTGTCCGTCCCTGGTTTCCGCAAACTGTGGTTCGCTGGGGTAGATCTTGACTCCGGGTATGGGCGGCAGTTTCAGGTCGGGCATAAGCTGGGTATTGCCCCGGCCCGAAAGGGTGACGGTGAGGGTGGCGGAGTCTCCGGCCTTAACCTGCTTGGGCTCCAGGGTGGCGGCGGCGGAAAACTGTCCAAGCAGTCCGTTGAAATCCCGGGGTTGTCCGTCGGTGGGCAGGGGCTTTACGGTAAAGGAAGCGGGCTCGGATAAAACACGGGTTTTAATCCGTTCCTCGTTGCCGAACATGCTGTCGTCCATCCATCCTCTGGGAAAGCGTGAGGGACGCCGGTTCGCCTTGATCACTTCCGCTTTGACGGACAAGGGGGGCAACTCGAAATCCCCGGTGACGGAAGGGGTGACAGCATGGAGCAGCTCGGCCACATTGAATGTTTTACCATTGATGTTTTTCTGGAATTGCCGGGAGTCCCCTATTTGGGTGAATTCCAGGTTTTCAATATCGGGAAAACCTTCAAATTGTATATTCCCCAGGGGCGCGTTCCAGTAAAACCGGATTCGGCAAACAATTTCCTGGCCCGGATAGGCCTGCTGGGGCAGGACTTCGGCGGTGAGAAACATGGAGTCCTGCTCCCGGCCCCGGATTTCCTCCACAGGGTCCACCTGGACCCGGACCGTGTTGCTGGTATAGGTCTTTCCATCCTCCGTTACGGTGGCGGGGCCTAATGTATACACGCCCTGCTTGTGGGGACTGATCCCGTAGGAATACTCCACGCTCCGGGTGATTGTCCCGTTGGCTATGGAAGTTTGAGAGCCTGTTCTGGGATTGCCCAGTTCAAACCCGTCCGTTCCGGCTATGCGGATGTCGTCAATGGATGTGGCGCCCGTAACTTTAACTGTGAGGCGAAAAACGTCATCCACCTGGACCCGGTTGGGGGCAGCCTCCAGGGTGACGGAAATTTGGGCCGACAGAGCAGGGGCCGCCAGGAAGAGCAAACCCATGAGCACGGGAATGATCCTGGTGATTTTGGGTATATGTCCGGTAAGTTTATTCATGGATTTCATTCATCCTACCATCGTTTTCCGGAGTTGGCTCTTTCGTCGCTGATGATGGCGCTTTTGCTATCCGGTCTGAATACCCGGTTTTCCTTCACATTATCCAGCACGGTTTCAGCCATTTTCTTTTCCATGGCCGCCATTCTGGCTTGGGCCTGTTGTTCTTCATCGCCGGGAGCGGGTTTGTTAACAGCTTCCATGGCGCCGTCCAGGTTTTCAGGTTCCTGATCTTCGGCGTTTTGGGCCATGCCGCTATTTTGTTCGTCCTGGCCCTGGTCATTGGATTGAGCGGACTGAGACTGTTGCTCCTTGTCCTGGCCTTGTTTATCCTGACCCTGTTGGTCCTGGCCTTGCTGCCCGTTTTTATCCTGGTTTTGGGACTGTTCTCCCTGTTGCTGCTGGCCGTCTTTTTTCTGTTGATCCTGGGAATCCTGCTTTTGCCCGTCCTGCTTGTTTTGATCGCCTTTTTGGGGGTCTCCATTGGGGCATTGCTGGCCGTCCTGTTGTTCCTGGTCCGATTTTTGGGCGTAGGCCTGACGCCACAGGGCCAGTTTCAAATTCTCCCGGGTGTCCTCATCCTGGGGTTTGATGGCCAGGGCTTTTTGGAATTGTTTGGCGGCGTTTTCATAATCCTGGCCCTTTAACATGGTTGTGCCCAGGTTGTAGGCGGACCGGAACTGAATTTCCGGATCGTCGGTCCGCAGCCCGGCGCTGGTGAAAGCGGACTGGGCCGCTTCCATGTCTTCGGCCATGTATGAGGCCACGCCCCGGTTATAGCGCCAACGGACATCCTGGGGTTTTTCCATGTCCTTTTCGGCAAAGGCCTGGGCCGCTTCCTTGAATTTGCCTTCCTTGAACAAGGCTTCTCCGTCGCCGCCCCAGGCCAGGGAAGCACACACAAGGAGGCTAAGCACTGATATCAAGAATGTTTTCACGGAGCACCCCTTCGATCAACAGCAGCGCCCAGGCTGCCAGGAGGAAGATGAAAAAGCGTTCTTCCCGTATGGTGATTTTACCGGTCTTGAGAATTCCGGCTTCGGTTTTTTGTTTGATTCCGTTGAAATACAGTTGGTCAAGGTCAAAATCCCCGGCTTCGGACCGGATATAATCCCCGCCTGTTTTACTGGCGATTTCCCGCAAGGTGTTTTCGTCGGGCTTGGACAGGATAATCTTTCCGCTGTCGTCTTTTTCAAAGCCGCCGCCCTCCAGCATGGGAACCGGTCCGCCCGCCGGGTCGCCAATGCCCAGGACAAAAATGCGGATGCCTTCCTTTGCGGCCTTTTTGGCGGCCTTGAGCCCGGCTTCCTCGTTGTCCTCGCCGTCCGTGATGAGCAGCAAAACCTTGTCGGTGGTGGATTTGGGGTCAAAGGCGGTCATGCCCATGTCTATGGCCGCGCCCAGGTCTGTGCCCTGGAACCGGGCGGGCACCAGGTCCACGGCCAACTGGTCCAGGAACATCTGGAGGGCCTGGTAGTCCAGGGTCAGGGGGCATTGGGTAAAAGCCACGCCGGAAAAAGCCACCAGACCGAGACGATCGCCGGTAGCCACGCGGATGAGGTCCGCCACCTCTCTTTTGGCCCGCTCCAGACGGTTGGGCTGGGCGTCTTCCACCATCATGCTTGTGGAAATATCCACGCACACCATGATGTCCACCCCTTTGCGGGAGACCTCCTGGTACTTTTCCCCCCATTGGGGGCCGGCCAGGGAGAAGACCATCAAGGCAATGGCGGATATGACCAGCACAGCCCGGACCACGGCCCTGGCCGGGGTTTCCAGGGGCGCCAGACGGGGGAGCAGGTGGCTGTCCGCATAGGCGGCAAGGTTTTTCCTGCGTTTGCGCTTGACCACCACCTGCAAAAAGATCAACAGGGGAATAGCCAGGAGAAAATTCAGAATCCAGAGTTTATCAAAGGTCATGGGATAGCCCTCCCCAATAACCCGGTCACTTCCAAAAGGGCGGCGGCCAGAGCCAGTATGAGGAACCACCGGAAGTGTTCCGTAAAGTGGAAAAATTCCTTAACTTTGGCGTCGGTTTTTTCCGCCTTGTCGATTTCCTTGTAAATGGCTTCCAGTTGTTCGGTATTGGAGGCGTGGTTATACTTTCCCTGGCCGATTTGGGCGATCTGGGCCAGTTCCCTGGCGCCTGCCTGTTCCGTGCCCATGCCAATGGTATATATTTTTATGCCAAGGGCCGCCAGGGCTTCCGCCGCTGCCTGGGGCGCCATGTCTCCGGCGGTGTTTTCTCCGTCGGATAACAGGATGACCACCTTGGACATGGCGGGAATATCCTTGATCCGTTTGCCAGCCACGCCCAGGGCGTCGCCAATGGCGGTCCTGCGTCCGGCCATGCCAATGCGGAGGCTTTCAATGAGGTTTAGGAGCAGGCCCTTGTCCAGGGTCAGGGGAGCCTGGGTAAAGGCGTAATCGCCAAAAACAATCAGGCCGATGCGGTCGTTTTCCCTGCGTTTGACAAAGTCGCGGACCACTTTTTTGACGGCTGTCAGCCGGTTGGCGGCCTGGCCGTCTATGGCGAAATCCGGGGTGAGCATGGACTCCGAGGTGTCCAGGCACAGAATGATGTCCACGCCGGGAGTTTTGATTTCCCGCGAAACATCCACGGTCTGGGGCCGGGCAATGGCGATCACCAGGAAGACCAGGGCCAGGGTTCTTAGTAAGAGGGGAATGCGCGCCCGCAGTTCCGCGCCTTTGCCCGCAATCTGGCCCAGGCGGGATGCCGCGGAATAGGTGACCGCCGGCGGGCATTTTTTCAGGGACACGCCCGCCCATAAGGCGATGGGTATGAGCAGCAGAAACAAATATGGATAAGCGAATTCAAACATGGCGTTTTACTTGGCCCCTCCCTTTGAAGTCATTCCGGAGGTGAATTCCTGTTGTTGATTTGTTACTATTTCGGCTTCCACAACCCGTCCTTCCTCTTCCTTGGGCATGGTTTTTTCAACATAAGTCCGGGCCAGGCCAAGGTGGGCTTTGCGGGTTTCCTCGGCAATCCGGGCTTTGGCGAACTTGACCATATCCGCCTCGTCCAGCAGGGGCAGAATTTCCCTGTCGTCCCGTTCCCGAATCCTGGAGCGGATTTCGCCGGTGGTGAGATCCGCAGCAGGAAAGGGCCGAATAGCGCCCATGTAGGACCGGATGATGGCCGATAACCGGAAATAGCCTTCCTTGTCTTCCCCCTGGGCGGCCCACCATGTTTCCAGCCCATTAAGATTTTCCAAGGCGGTTTCATGGGGCGGGGCAGACAGGATCTCCAGGGCTTGAACCCGCTTGTTTTTCAGGTAGAACCATAAGCCCAGGCCTGCCAGTAAAAGCAGTAACAAAACTCCCCCAATCCAGGGGCCATATTGGGAAAAAAAAGACTTGCCGCTTACAAGGCCCTTTATCGGTCGGGGCTGCATCTTGGACGGGTCGTCCGGCAGGCCGTTATCCACCGGAATTTCCAGGGCCTGGCTTTCCAGCCAGTTTTTATTGTTGTCCGGGGTGTTGTAAAACAGGCGCAGGGCATCCACTTTAAAGGCGTCCATGGAGTTGATCAGGAGGGTGATGTCCAGGCCATTGTCCGTGCGTTGGTTATTCAGGATAATGGAGGAGTCCAGGCCGTTAATTTCCACAGGGTCTGTGAGTTTTGCGCCCCGGGGCAGGGTGAACTCCAGGCTCAGGGTGATTGTTTCTCCCAAAACCGCCTTGTCCGTGAGAAAACGGGCCTTCATGGAAGCCGGGGCTGTTTCATCCGCGCCAGCCGGGTTAACTGCTCCCAGAAACAGGACAAAAATCCCTATGATGGCGATCAGCCTTTTCATTTCCGGGCCTCCCTTTTCCTGAAGAAATCGGTCAGGGGCCGGACCACAGAGCCTCCTGTGGACAGTTCCACCATGTCCACGCCGGATTTCGTCAGGAGGCGTTTCAGTTCTTCGTCCTGTCGGGCCACTTCCGCCTCCCACCGGCGCCTTACCCCCTTGTTGGAGGTGTCTATGGCAAGGACTTGGCCGGTTTCAGGGTCTTTCATCCAGGTGAGTCCCACGTTGGGCAGAATTCTTTCCGCCGGGTCCTGGATGCGTATGGCCGTGAGATCATGCTTTCTGGAAGCCAGGTACATGGCCACCTGGGTTTTGTGATCAAATTCCGGGACCATAAAATCCGAGATAAGGAAGACCACGGCATGACTGCGCACCAGCTTGTTCAGGTGATCCAGGGGGGCTTTCAGATTGGTGGCGCCGACAGGGGTTTCCTGGGAAAAAATGTCTCTAATCAGGCTCCAGACATGGCCCGCGCCCTTTTTGGGGGGTATAAAGCGTTCCACCTTGTCCGAAAACAGGATGGCGCCCACCTTGTCGTTGGTGCGTACAGCCACAAAGGCCAGGAGTCCGGCCACTTCGGCAGCCAGTTCGCGTTTGAAGCGTTTGGAGGTCCCGAAGAGGTTGGAGGCGGAGAGATCCAGCAACAACAGGACCGTCATTTCCCTTTCTTCGGAGAACACCTTTATAAAAGGGTGTCCCATGCGGGCCGTGACATTCCAGTCGATATCGCGCACGTCGTCGCCGGGGATGTACTCCCGCACTTCGGCGAATTCCATTCCTTTGCCTTTGAAGGCGCTCACGTATTGGCCTGCAAAAAGATCGCTGGCCAAAAAACGTGTGCGGAAATGGAATTTTTGAATTTTGCTTATTAATTCTTTGGGCAGCATTATTCCATTGCCATTGGTTTTTCAGGGAACTTCAATCTGTTCCAGCAGGGTTCATATCAGTTGATCAGAGTCGATTCCCTTGGCCGTTGCTTTGCACGGTTGTCAAGGAACCTCTATCCGTTCAAGCAGAGTTTTTATCAGTTGGTCAGAGTCGATTCCTTCGGCCTCTGCTTCGTAGCTGACCATGATGCGATGGCGCAGAACATCGGGCGCCATGGCCTTCACGTCCTGGGGAATCACGTAAGCCCGGCCATTGATGAATGCGTGGGCCCTGGATGCCGCGCCCAGGTAGATGGACGCCCGGGGGGATGCCCCGTAGCGAATGAGGTTTTCCGAATCCAGGCCAAAGGCTGCGGGGTCGCGGGTGGCCCGTACAAGGGAAATAATGTAGTCCGTGATTTTTTCTTCCATATGCACGGAACGGACCGCCTTTTTCGCCTCGGCAATGGCCTGGGCTGGCACGGCGGCGCACACCTTTTCGTCCACTCCCTGGTGGACCCGGGCCATGATTTCCTTTTCCTGGGCGGCGGTGGGGTAGGTCACGTTGAGTTTCAGCATAAACCGGTCCACCTGGGCTTCGGGCAGGGGATAGGTTCCTTCCTGCTCAATGGGGTTTTGAGTGGCCAGCACCATAAAAGGCTTTTCCAGTTCAAAACATTTGCCAGCCAGGGTGATCTGACGTTCGCTCATGGCTTCCAAAAGCGCGCTTTGGACCTTGGCCGGCGCCCGGTTGATTTCGTCCGCCAGGATGATATTGTTGAAGATGGGACCTTTGCGGATGACGAACTGACCCGTGTCAGGCCGGAATATCTGGGTGCCCAGAATATCCGCAGGCAGCAGGTCGGGCGTGAACTGAATACGTTGGAACCCCACGTCAATGGCGGCAGCCAGGGTTCGGATGGCCGTGGTCTTGGCCAGTCCGGGAAGCCCCTCCAGCAGCAAATGGCCGTCGCATAAGAGGCCTACCATAAGGCGTTCCAGCAGGTCTTTCTGGCCAACGATGACTTTTTCCACCTCCGCCATAACCTGGCGGATTACCACATTGTGTTTTTCAACTTCCTGGGTGATTTCCTGGATTTCCATTTGAAACTGTCCTCGCAATACAAATCTTGGCGTTTCCGTTTCTGTTCAAGGTCTGTTTCCTCCACTGACAAAACTAATGCAGTAATAGGTGGAGTCAACCCCTAAGTTTACCGGGTTCTAACCAGTCGGAAACCATTATTATACCGCTTGAAGGTGGGCGTGGCAAAGCTGCGATTGGCGCTGCGTATGCCCCGGCTTTCATTGTCCCAGCTTCCGCCCCGGACCATGCGGCGCTTTCCGGTCTGTGGACCGGCGGGATTTTTTTGTTCCCCGGAGGTGTAGGGGGCTTTCCAGTCCTGGCAGGCTTCCCACACGTTTCCCAACATGTCGTACAAGCCAAAGGCGTTGGGTGCAAAACTGCCCACGGGCGATGAAACGACAAAACCGTCATTGCAGGGGTGGACATTCCATTTCCCCCAATACTTACCGGCAGACTCATCCGCCACATTGGCGTATTGACAGGTGGCGGCCAGGTCGTCCCCCCAGTATTTGGCCGTGGTGGTCCCGGCCCTGCAGGCGTATTCCCATTCCGCCTCGGTGGGAAGCCAAAAGGAATATTGCCCCTCATTTTGGGCAGAGAGCCAGATAGCGAATGCCCGGGCGTTTTTCCATGATACATTCACCACGGGCTGGGCGTCCTGGTTCAGGGTATGGCCCTCGTATTCCCCGGAGTCGTGGCCCGGTCGGAAACAACGGTATTGGCCGTTGGTCACCTCGAATTTTCCCATCCAGAATCCTTCCAGGCACACCATATGAACCGGGCCTTCGTCCTGGTAACGGTCCGGGTCGGTTTTTGAGGTGCTTCCCATGGGGAAACATTGGCCGGGGATGAAGACAAATTCCATGTCGGTAATGGGCTCAATAAAGATATCCCCGGGTTTTTCCCGGGGTTCGGCGGGGGTGTCTCCCATGCTGGAAAGGACCCGCCATGACAGGTCCATGCCGATTCTGGGAGGTTCCGCCAGGCAAGGGAACGCCAGCAGGCAGGTGAAAAATCCCATCAGGGTTATAAGGATAATCTGTTTGAACACCTTATTGCACCTTGCTCAGTTTAAGGGGCGGTTTTTGGTTGGAGCCAGGTTTTTGCACGACTCCCTGGTCCTTCATTGCATTAGCCGCCCAGGTGAAGGCTTCGCTGGAGTCCACCCATCCGTCCTCATCAAGGTCCCCCTTGCCCATGAGAGCGTCAAAATAGAAATAGCTGAAAGCCCCTTGCTTGCCAGGCTGGAATTCCAGGGCTTCCCGGGTGACACCTGCGGCTGTCACAATGGCGGCTTGGGATTGAAACAGATCCTGGAGCGCCACGGGAATGAGGCCCCTTCCCAGACCGATGGATTTTCCGTCGCCCAGGAAGCCAGCGTCCAAAATGATTTGGATATTGGGGTTGCCTGAAGCGGCAAAGGCCTCCTTGATTTCCGTAAGGGAAATGGGCAGCCCGTTTTCAGGATGATCCGGGTCTGCGTCGTAAGGAATGAGCAGACAATCGGTGATGGTGCGTTTGTCATTCCCGAATACAGGCGCACCCTTGCCGGAAAAATACAGTATTATCAACGCGTTTTGGTTAAGGGCGGCGTTTCTTGCCAGCCAGGCGATGCCCTCCCTCAGGCTGCGTGACATGGCCAGTTTGCCCAGATGCAGGCGAATGTTCGCCCTGTCTTGGGGGAAACCCATGTATCCGGTCAAAAGATCCTGGAAGAGCTGCGCGTCCTTTTCCGCATGGGCGGGGCCCAGCATGTGTTTGTATTCTTTGATTCCCGCCACCAGGGCAAAGGCTGCGTCTCCCTTCCTGTGAAACTCAGGACCCTGGCCAATGGAAAGAGGATCAAAGGTTATTCCATGGTCCGGGGGATAAATGGGTTCGCCGGGCTTACGAAGGTGGGGCAGGGTCTCGGAAGGGGGAATCTTCGCCGGTTGTCCGTCGAGAGCCGTTTTCATGGCTTTTGCAGCCAGGACGAAAGGCTCGGCCTGGGGGAACTCTTCTGCCAGATCTTCCATGGCCAAAAGAGCCTCCTCCTTGTTACTTGACTTAAACCGTTCCCATTCAACGGCCACGGCATAGTCCACGGCCCGTTTTTCATAGCGCGGGGTGGTTTGCCTTTCATTGGCGAATACGGTTTGTACTGCGTTTTTGTATTGCCCTCTGGCGAAAAGGACTTCCAGGCGGATCGCCAGGCCGTTGGGGGATTGAGGGTCTGCGGCCAGTGTCTGCATGGCGTAATGGTCCGCCTGATCAACGTCCCCCAATTCCAGGGCCAGCCATCCCAGGTTGGAAAGAAGCACGGAATCCCAAGGGCGGATTGGGGCCATATCCGCCCATGTCTTTTGGGCCACTTCTTTTTGGCCGATTCTGTACTGGGCCAAGCCCAGGTTGTACGCTATGTCTGCGGCTTCCGGGCAGTAAAGCCGGGCCAGTTCCATCCCTGCCAAGCCCCGTTGAGGATGCTTTTTGAAGTTACGCCGACCCCAGGATATAAGGCCCCGGGCCAGAACGCACATATTGCCGTTGGCTTCTTGAGGACGCTGAATTTGACTGTTGCCTACGCGAACATCAT
Source organism: Desulfatibacillum sp. (assembly GCA_016342355.1). GTDB lineage: Bacteria > Desulfobacterota > Desulfobacteria > Desulfobacterales > Desulfatibacillaceae > Desulfatibacillum. The sequence goes on along the minus strand of JAEINP010000025.1, from coordinate 45,626 downwards.
TCTGCCAGTCCGCCACCAGGGAAGCAAAAAACTGGTTTCTGGCCCTTTTCAAAACTTGTACCTGAGAAAACCGGATGGCCAAATCCATGATTTCCAGGGTGGCCTCGGCGCGTTGGCCTGAATCGTAGCTTTGTTTGATTTCCCTTATGGCGTTGTCAACGGACTTTTTTCTGTACTCCTTGGGCAGAGACGCCGCCTCTCCATAAGCATATTCCACGGCCTGGATATATTGCCCTGTTTCTATGAGGGTGTCCAGTTGGGTTGTTTTGGCAAGGAAGTCCTTCCGGGACGCTGTGGCGGCATCGGGCTCCAGTTCGGTCCAGTCCATTTGGGCAGGGACTATGCCGGCTGAAAATATACAGACCAGAAAAACAACCAAAGCCAACAGGCCTGTTTTCATACAAAAAAGAATACGCATGGGTATCAAGGCCAAAGAATGTCAGGCAGGCAATTTTTTATAAGAAACAACGCTTATATTCATTATGGCATAAAGTCCAAAAGATAACAAGCATGGGCTGGAGCAATTCTTGCCAGGTGCAAGTTCTGAGGGCAGGTTCCCCGGCCCCCTGGACGAAGGCTGTTTGATGCCCATATTAAAAGGTCTGACGGCGTCTTAGGCAGATGGTTTCCACGCAGGCGTCAGTCTCCCCATCTGGCTCGGAAACCCCGCACGTCCACATGCACGAATGGTCCGTGCTGAGAGGATTTTTTGTAGTTCCCCAATCCTCCTACAAATCGATTATACCAATGTTTTCCGTACAAGGCGTCGACAATGTCGTAAATTACCCGGGCATCCTTGTAATTGACAACCCCATCTCCATTGAGGTCGTCCATCATGCCATCTGCGGGATTCTCGTCGATGAAAATGTCCGCCGCCCCTCCCCACACATGTCGGCTGTATTTCACATTGCCGATGGCCGCGTTGTAATAAGGAGTCCTATAACCGCTCATGATATGAAAACCGTTCGCGGCCACACCCTGGCTGTTTACCTCTTCAAGAACGATTTCCAATTTCAGAAGAAGGCGTCCTCGAAGAACAAGATATTTGGGGTAGCCGCCTTCCTGCTTGCAGAGAAACTGCTCAAGCCTGAAGTGGGGAGAAACCCGGGTTGTGCGGTTTTCGGCGGTGACTTCCACGAAACCTGCCGGCCGATTGTAAATAGGCAGTTTTTTCTTGTCCAAAGCGGGATATTTGCCGATTCGGTAGCCGTTCAGATATCCATTCTTCACGGATGAGAAAGGCGTCATGACAAAAAGGTTCAATGTCATTTGCTGCCCGGTTTTCGCTCTGGTGATTTGAAGTGGATAAAGCCCGGTGGTTTTAGGGCTTTGAAATGTCCAGAAATGCCCCTCCACCTGCTTGAAGCGCCCCTTGCCGGAGAGGCTTTCACAGATAATGGGCTGTCCCTCTGTTTCCCGAACCTCCTGGATCTGGCCCGGTAGAACGAAAACGCCCATTACAGTGTATGGACAAATTTCGTCACGAAACTGGACGGCGAAACCGGCCTTGTGCGTATCGAATTCAGCAAGGCATGCGCTACTGATAGACAACAGGATGGATAAGCACAGCATGACCGCAAGGGCTATTTTTTTCATGTACGTTCCAATGTTTCGGAAAAATGTGTTCAATTCAATGCAAGGCGGTTCAGGGCTTCCAGGATACCGGCATCCCTTTCGTAGATGTCGTTGCGGAATTGCATAGACCCATTCTTGTCTGAAAAAACCGTGAAATACATGATGTGAACCGGTACAGGATGGGGAAGAGAAACGGTTCTTTCAACGTGTTTATTCACCGCTTCTTCAATAGCTTGCATGGTCCAGCCTTGGGTTTCCCGTAGCAGGTATTCCGCCAGTTCCAGGGGTTTTTGGATGCGGATGCAACCGGAACTGAAATTTCTTTGGGTCTTATCAAAAAGATCCCGCGAAGGCGTATCATGGATATAGACATTATGCTTGTTCGGAAACATGAATTTGATTCGTCCCAGGGCGTTTCCAGGCCCCGGGGTCTGCCGCAACCTGTAAGGGAAACTGTTTGGACCAAGGGCGCTCCAATTCACGGTGGCAGGGTCGATTATCCGGGCATCCGCGCCCCAGCCCTGGTAAAGGATAAAGTTATTGGCGGATAGATAGTTTGGGTCTTTCCTAATAAGGGGCAGCTTATCCTTGGCAGCGATGCTGGGAGGAACCTCCCAATATGGAGACAACACCAGATAGGTCATCCGGGCGCTGAAAATCGGAGTCTTACGATAGGGCTTTCCCACAATGACCTTCATGCTCAATACGTCGGCGCCGTTCTCCACCACCGCGAGATGAAAGTCCGCAATATTGACCATAATATGAGTGATGCCCAGGTCCAGGGGCAACCAACGCCAACGCTCCAGGTTCACTCGAATGGCTGAGACGCTTTCTTCCTCACCCTGATTGATGGCTCTTCGCGTGGAAGAACCGCAGACTCCGTCCGATTCCAAACCCCGGCTGATCTGGAATTGCTTCAGGGCCGCTTCCAGGGTGGAATCAAAAACATCCTTTTCCCGGGTGGGTTCCGGATTCAGAAAGCCTCCCGCTTCCAGCCTGCTGCGTAGCGCGGCCACGGCAGGGTCACGGTCTCCTGGCTTCAGGGCGGAACCTGCGTCCACTCTGGGCAGCCGGGATGTTTCCAAAAGGGCCAGATGCTTTTTCAGAGCGGCCTGCATCGCCTTGTAGCCAATATCTTGAGGGGCCAACGATTCCAGGGCCTTCTCCATTTGACCGGTTTTCAGGGCGTCCTCAAGCACAGCCGCCAAGTCCGCCTCCCGCTTTTCGGCTGTCCAGGTGGGCTCAATAGTTTCCGGGTTGACCTTGCCCCCGAGAAGATGGGCGCCATATATGAGAAAAGCGTCCGTCAGCAGGAAGTCCAGGTCGGCCAGCCTGCCGGGGTTCAAAGCCTTTCGCTGTTCCTGGTTTTTTTTCACCTCTTCAAGGAGGGTCCCGATCTTTTCCACATGGTATTCGACGGGATTGAGACCATGCTCCCCGGCCCTTTGCAGTAACCTTAGAACGGTTTCACTTTGAGTAGAAGGCGCTCCTGAATCCAGCCAGGCGGGCCGGTAACCCCGTTGCTCATAAAAACGAGGAAGCACAACGGAAGAATATATTTTTTCTGCGGCTGCCGTGACGGAATCTCCACCCGTATATTCCAGCCTTTGGCGAATCCGTTCGCGGACATCCCCGGATATGTCAGCCGCCATGCACGGGGCGTTGCAAAAAAGAAAAATCATCCAAGCGGCTGAAAAGATTACTATCCCAAAGACAAACGGCTTTATATTATGCAATTTCATGAGTAAGACCCCATTTCCCGCCCCAGACAAACAGGGCGTATTTCATCCCGTACAAGCGACTGTGGTTTTTAAGGATGATCCTTGCTTTTATCCTTGCAACATTGGACGCAAAATACACTATCGCATGTGTTTTCCTCTTTCCCGCCCTTATCACGGCAAACGCGGCAGGGCGGAACTTTCTCATGCATGGATAGTGGAAACGGCATTTTAGGACTTCTGCGAATCCTTCCATTTAAAGGATACGCTATTACTATGAAAATCTCAAGTTGCGTCAATAGGAGAGGCTCTGCTCTCTGGACGGATGCCTGTTTGATGTCCATATTAAAAACCGGGAGACCCGGAACCATTTCTTATGGTATGGTTACCGGATGTATATTTTTGGCGAACGTCTTGTTTGCCAATACGGCGAAGGTTTGCGCCCGGGGTTCCATTCCCTGCAAGAGCAGGGAAAATAGGGTTGATAAAAACCGTGGGTATGATATGCGAAACCGGCGCAGGTTTCGCGTTGAAGCAAAATATTAAGTAATACTAATGGATTGCGATTTGTATTTATTTGCAATTAATTGACCAACGAGGATCATACATGAAAGCCTTGCTGGCTTTAGAAGATGGCCGGACGTTCACATGCCGCTCTTTCACCGGGCCCGGAGAAGCTCAGGGAGAGATTGTGTTCAATACCGGCATGAGCGGTTACCAGGAGGTGCTTACCGACCCCTCCTACCGGGGCCAAATGGTCACCATGACCTATCCCCTGATAGGCAACTACGGAGTCAATGACGAGGATGTGGAATCTGACCGCATCCAGGTGGCGGCGTTTCTCCTGAGGCAATACCAGCCTTTCCCCAGCAATTTCACGTCACGCCGAAGCCTGGCCGAATATCTGGAAAGCCAGGGCGTATTGGGTGTGGACGATTTTGACACCCGGGCTCTCACCCGGCACATACGCAGCAAGGGCGCCATGCGCGCCATGATATCCACCCGGGACCTGGACCCTGAATCCCTGGTTGCCAAGGCCCGGGCTATCCCTTCTATGGCGGGGCTGGATTTGGTGACAGGGGTGACTGCGGACAAACCATACAGATGGGTGGACGGCAAGGTTGTGCCTGTAGAGGGCGACGACTGGCAAAATCCGGCCAACTGGCTCCATCGGGGCGAAAAGCATTGTGTGGTAGCCTTTGATTACGGGATCAAATACAACATCCTGCGGTGCCTGGAAGGGGTGGGGTGCGAGGTTTTTGTGGTTCCGGCCTCCACCAGTGCAGACATGGTCAAGGCCATGAACCCGGACGGGGTGTTTTTGAGCAACGGCCCGGGCGATCCGGAGCCGGTAAAGTACGCGGTGAAAAATATAGAGCAGTTACTGGATTACAAACCCTTGTTCGGCATATGCCTGGGCAACCAGCTCCTGGGCTTGGCTCTGGGCGGCATGACCTACAAGATGAAATTCGGGCACCGGGGCATTAACCAGCCGGTGAAGCACCTGCCCACGGGGGCGGTTGAGATCACCAGCCAGAACCACGGTTTTTCCGTGGATTTTGACTCCCTGCCCAAGGGGGAAGCCACGGTGACTCACATCAACCTCAACGATAATACCGTGGAAGGCATCAAACACAACAAGCTGCCGGTGTTTTCGGTGCAGTACCATCCGGAGGCCTCGCCCGGTCCCCATGACGCCCATTACTTATTCAAGGAATTTGTGGGGTTAATGAAATAATGCCCAAGAGAACGGACATACATAAGATTCTTATCATCGGGGCGGGCCCCATTATCATCGGTCAGGCCTGTGAATTCGATTATTCGGGAACCCAGGCGTGCAAGGCCCTCAAGGAAGAAGGCTACGAGATCGTTCTGGTCAACTCCAACCCGGCCACCATCATGACCGATCCGGAAACCGCGGACCGCACGTATGTGGAGCCCGTGACCGCCGAGGCCGTGGAAAAAATCATCGCCAAGGAGCGCCCCGACGCCCTGTTGCCAACCCTGGGGGGCCAGACAGGCCTCAACACGGCCATTAATTTGGCCAAGATGGGGGTGCTGGAAAAATACGGCGTCGAGATGATCGGCGCCCGGGTTCCGGTGATTGAAAAGGCCGAGGACCGGGAATTGTTTCGTGCGGCCATGGAGAATATCGGCCTTAAGGTTCCCAAGAGCGAGATCGTGCAAAGCCTGGAACAGGCCCGAAAAGTTTCCAAAGGCCTGGGTTTTCCCATCATCATCCGTCCCAGTTACACGCTGGGGGGAACAGGCGGCGGCATTGCCTACAATGTGGAAGACCTGGAGTTGTTCGTAAAGAGCGGCCTGGACGCCAGCCTCATCAATCAGGTTATGCTGGAACAGTCTGCGTTGGGCTGGAAGGAATATGAGCTGGAGGTCATGCGGGATAAGGCCGACAACGTGGTCATTATCTGCAGCATCGAAAATATGGACCCCATGGGCGTACACACAGGGGATTCCATTACCGTGGCCCCGGCCCAGACCCTGACGGACAAGCAGTATCAGATCATGCGGGACGCCACCGTAGCGGTCATGCGGGAGATCGGTGTGGATACGGGCGGCTCCAACGTTCAGTTCGCCATCAATCCGGAAAATGGTGACATGATCGTCATTGAAATGAACCCCCGGGTATCCCGGTCCAGCGCCCTGGCGTCCAAGGCTACGGGCTTTCCCATCGCCAAGATTGCGGCCAAGCTGGCTGTTGGCTACACCCTGGACGAACTTTCCAACGACATCACCAAGGAGACCAAGGCCTCCTTTGAACCCACCCTGGACTATTGCGTAGTCAAGATTCCCCGGTGGACTTTTGAAAAATTCCCTGAGACGGAAGATCTGCTCACCACCTCCATGAAGTCCGTGGGCGAAACCATGGCCATAGGCCGGACCTTTACCGAGGCGTTGCAAAAGGGCCTGCGGAGCCTGGAAATCGGACGGGGCGGGTTTGGCGCGGACGGCAAGGACCCTTACGGCAAAGGCAATTTTCCTCCCAAGGAGGAATTGCGCCATCGCTTGCTGGTTCCCAATTCCCAGAGAATATTTTACCTCCGGTACGCCCTGGAATCGGGCATGTCCATTGACGAGGTATACGAACTCACCAAGATCGACCGGTGGTTTTTGTACCATCTGTCCACCATCCTGGACATGGAAAAAATGATCGCCGAAGCCGGCCAAGGCATGGACGCGGATTTGATGCGGCAGGCCAAGCGCTTTGGTTTTTCCGACCGTCAGATTGCCTTGCTTACAGGCACGGAGGAAGACGCAGTCCGGGCCAAACGGTATGGGCAGGGCATCCGGCCGGTTTACAAGCTGGTGGATACCTGCGCCGCCGAGTTCGAGGCGGCCACGCCCTATTATTACTCCACCTATGAGGAAGAGGACGAATCCCGGGTTTCGGACCGGAAAAAGATCATGATTCTGGGCGGCGGACCCAACCGGATCGGCCAGGGCATAGAGTTTGATTATTGTTGCGTCCATGCTTCTTTTGCTTTGCGCGAGGAAGGGGTGGAGAGCATCATGGTCAACTCCAATCCTGAAACCGTGAGTACGGATTACGACACCTCGGACAAGCTCTATTTCGAGCCCCTGACAGCCGAGGATGTGCTTCACATAGCAGAGTCGGAAAAGCCCGATGGAGTGATTGTTCAGTTCGGGGGGCAGACGCCCCTGAATATCGCCACGGCGATTTCCCGGGCCGGGGTGCCTATTATTGGAACCCAACCCGAAAGCATAGACAGGGCTGAGGACCGGGAGTTGTTCAAGGTCATGCTGAAAAAGTTGAGCTTGGTGCAGCCGGAGAACGGCACAGCCACGGACGTAGCCGGAACCCTGGCCATTGCCGAGGAAATCGGATACCCGGTTATTGTGCGGCCCTCCTTTGTGCTTGGCGGTCGCGCCATGAAGATCGTGTATGAACAGTCTTCCCTGGAGAAATTCGCCCGGGAAGCCATTGTGGTGAGCGAGGGGCATCCGGTCCTGATCGACAAGTTTTTGGAAAACGCCGTGGAAGTGGATGTGGACGCGGTTTGCGACGGCGAGACCACTATAGTGGCGGGAATCATGGAGCACATTGAGGAAGCGGGAATACATTCCGGCGATTCCGCCTGTGTGTTGCCTCCCAAAAGCCTTTCCGAAGCCATTCAGGCTGAAATCCGCACCGCCACCAAAGCTCTTGCCAAGGAGTTGAATGTGGTGGGGCTCATGAACATCCAGTACGCCATCAAGGACGAAAAGTTGTTTGTCATTGAGGTCAATCCCAGAGCCTCCCGGACTATTCCTTTTGTAAGCAAGGCCACGGGCATTCCCTGGGCCAAGGTGGCCACCAAGGTCATGTTGGGCAAAAAGCTGGCGGAATTGGGCATTACAGGGGAAGTGATTCCGAAATATGTGTCGGTGAAGGAAGCGGTTTTCCCCTTTGACCGTTTTCCCGGCGTGGACACCCTGTTGGGGCCTGAAATGAAGTCCACCGGCGAGGTCATGGGCGTGGACTATAGTTTTGGGGCGGCTTTCGCCAAGGCCCAGTTGGCCGGCCGCCAGAATCTCCCTGTGGAAGGAACGATCTTTTGCAGCGTCATGGATTCGGACAAGGACAAGGTTCTGGAAGCCATGCGCCAGTTGCGGGGTTTGGGGTTCAATATTTTGGCCACCCGGGGAACTTCTGAGTTTCTTTCCTCCCATGGTGTGGATAACAAAATAATCTCCAAGGTTTCCGAGGGGATTCGGCCCCATGTTGTGGATGCCATCAAGAATCAGGAAATCCAGTTGATTCTCAATACCGGCGCCGGAGAACGTTCCACCCAGGACGGGTACAAAATCCGGCGAGCAGCATTGAGATTCGGGGTGCCCTACACCACCACGGTGGCCGGCGCCCTTGCCATGTGCGATGGTATTACTGCCTTGAAAAGGGAGAGCCTGGGCGTCTGTTGCCTCCAGGAATACCACGCCAGAAAGTAACATTTTTTGTTGAGGGAACAGCTTGGCCGGGGGCAACCCGCCACGCTTCCCTTCATTACAAGCCAATCGCATCTGAGATTGGCTGACCCCCAGCCTGATAAATCAGGAATGGGAAAGCGAGCAGTGATGATGTTAGAGTCTGGAAAACCCCGGGATGAATGTGGCGTTTTCGGTATATTCGGCCATCCGGAAGCGGCGAAATTGACCTATTTTGGCTTGTACGCCCTTCAGCACCGGGGTCAGGAAAGCGCCGGGATCGCCTCTTACCAGGATGGAGTCATCCACGCCCACAAGGCCATGGGGCTGGTGCCGGATATCTTTGACGATGATATCATCGCCAAGCTGCCGGGCGACACGGCCATTGGCCAGGTCCGGTATTCCACCACGGGCGGATCTTCCCTGATTAACACCCAGCCTTTCGTGGTCCGGCACAGCAAGCGGACTTACGCCCTGGCCCACAACGGGAATCTGGTGAACGCGCACATTTTGCGCAAAGAACTGGAGGACACCGGGTCCATATTTCAGACCACCATGGACACGGAAATCTTCCTCCATCTTTTGGTGAAAAATCTTGATTTGGGTTTTGAAGGCTCCCTCCTAAAAACCGTGGAAAAGCTCCAAGGGGCATACTCTTTTGTGCTGCTCACCAGCAAGGGCGAGATGATCGGCATCAAGGATCCCCATGGTTTCCGCCCTTTATGCATTGGGAAACTGGATAACGGGAATTATGTTCTGGCTTCGGAGACCTGCGCACTGGATTTGGTGGAGGCCGAGTTTGTCCGGCAACTGGAGCCGGGCGAGATCGTCATCATCAACAAGGACGGTATTCGCAGCATCCGGACGCCCGTGCCCGAGCAAAAATCCTTCTGTATTTTTGAATTTATTTATTTCGCCAGGCCCGACAGCAACATCTACGGTCATAATGTTTATACCATGCGCAAACGTATGGGGAAGATCCTGGCCAGGGAGTCCCATGTGGACGCGGATTTGGTCATGCCTTTTCCTGATTCGGGCAATTACGCGGCCATCGGATACGCCGAGCAGTCCAAACTTCCCTTTGAAATGGCGATGATCCGCAACCATTACGTGGGCAGGACATTTATCCAGCCTACCCAAAGCATGAGGGATTTCGGGGTGCGGGTGAAGTTGAATCCCATCAAGAGCGTTTTGGAAGGCAAGAAGATTGTGATTGTGGAGGACTCCATTATCCGGGGAACCACGGCCAAGACGCGCGTAAAGGCCCTGCGTGAACTGGGAGTCAAGGAAGTGCATATGCGGGTGAGCTGCCCGCCCCACCGGTTTCCCTGCCATTACGGCATTGATTTTTCGTCCAGCGGCGAGCTTGTGGCTTCGGGTAAGACGGTAGAGGAGTTGCGGGATTTTCTGGGTCTGGACTCTCTCCATTACCTGTCTCTTCCCGGGCTTTTGGAATCCACCAACGTTGAAAACCCCGAGTCGGTGTTCTGCAAGGCCTGCTTTGACGGATGCTATCCGGTCCATTTTGACGGCAGCGTTTCCAAGGATTGTTTGGAACTCATGTAGAAATATTGCCCGTAATATGTTGAAAAGCAAAGCGAAAAGGCCTCTGTAAAAAGAGGCCTTTTTTGCGTTGTGCAGGAGGGTAGGTGTCGCAGGTTTTCAGCTTTCCCGCAGGATGACGTAGAGTTTTTGGGGGCCGTGCATGCCCTTGAACGGGGTGGCCTGGATGTCGGCGGTCATGCTGGGTCCGGTGATGAAAAACACCTGGGAGGGCGGCGCGCCTGCATCAAAAACCTGTCGGACCATATGGTCGTAGGTGGGAACAAGGCGATCCAGGGGCAGGACGGCGATATGGATGATCGGCGCCAGGGAAGGAAGCCGGGGCATGTCCTCCCGGGCCACCATGCACAGGGTGCCGGATTCCGCAAAGGCGAAGTCCGCCCCTGTAACGCCAGCCTGAACCACATCAAAGGCGGCCTTTTTATAGTCTTCCCGATTGGCGTAATCTTTATGGGTGGTTATTTCAAAGCCATTCCCTTTGCCCCACTCCGGAAGATTCAGGTCTGCAATAGTCTCGTCTGTAGTGGCCAGGGCCTTTGTAATGCCTTCGGCCTGAAAAATTTCCGTCAGTTTCTCCAGCACTCCGTCCTTATCCGCTACCCTGTGGAGCACCCCTGTCTGGGCGGCCAGGAGGTTTTGGAATTTCTCCACCATTTGTTCCTGGCCCAAGGCCTCGTCCGGCATGGGCGCTATCACCGGGGGGGCTGGAGGCAGAATCTGTGGGGCGGCTTTAAGCCGGTTCAATATTTTATCGCGATTGCCCTCAAGCATGGAAACCTCCCTGATTTTTTATTCTTGAGCGGGTAAATACCCTGCAGCTTGGCGCATATTTCGAGAGATACCCCACAGATTGCTGTGGGGAGCGTCATTTGTGCTTTTTGTATTCCTTATACCATTGGCCGAAGGTGGGCCTGCCTATGGGCGGCAGGTCCCGGGTGGCGAACCAGCCTTGGGGTTTGCCGAACAACTCCTTAATCATGGAACCCTGTTTGCTTTGGTTGAGGGTCGTGCGCACCACCCGCACCATGGTGTTCCATACGGCGGGGCGCAAAGCGGCTGCCGCAAATCCGCGATACCGGGCTTCGATTACCGGGGATACCCCTGCTCCGTGGAATGGAACATTTTGCTCCCTGTTCCTGGCCCGGTGGGTCAGGAGGATTTTGGGGTGCTCCACGCCGCCGGGACAAATGGTCTTGCATTGTTTGCACAGGGTGCAGGAGTGGTAAAGATCACGGGTTTTATCCAGGCCTAAAAGCATGGGCGACAGCACCTGGCCCATGGGGCCGGAATAGGCCCATCCGTAGCTGTATCCCCCCACCTTGCGGTATATGGGGCAGAAATTAAGGCATGCCCCGCAGCGAATGCATTGGAGAGCCTGGCGGTATGTGGGGTCCGTGTAAACCTTGGAGCGGCCGTTATCCAGGATGATGATATGCAGTTCTTCGGGACCGTCTGCTTCTTCAGCCTTTTTTGGGCCGGTATCCATGGATGCATAGGCGGAAGCCATCTGGCCGGTGGCGCTTCGGGTGAGGTTTCGCATGACCATCATGGCCTCGGCCATGGTGGGGACCACCTTTTCCAGGGTCATGATGGAAACCTGGATTTTGGGGGAGGACTTGCACATGCGGATGTTGCCCTCGTTCTCCACGTTGATGATGGTCCCTGTTTCGGCCACGGCCATGTTGATTCCGGTGACCCCCATGTCCAGGTGATGGAATTTGTCCCTGAGATATTTCCGGGCCGCCAAGCCCAATTCTACGGGGTCATCCGTGGGCTCGGTCATCACTCCTTTTTCCAGGAAGATATCCCGGATCTCCGCCACCGGAACATTGAGGGCAGGCCCTACTATGTGAAAGGGAGGCCGCTTTAAAAGCTGGGTGATGAATTCCCCCAGGTCGGTTTCATAGGCGGAGATGCCTTCCTTTTCCAGGGCTTCGTTCAGCCCAACCTCTTCCGTGACCATGGACTTGCCTTTGGCCACATATTGCACACCCCGCTTTTTCGCCAGGTCTGTAATATAGGCGTTGGCCTGCTGGCTGTCTTCGGCCCATACCACCTTGGCGCCTGCTTTGATGGCCTGGGCTTCGAACTGCTCCAGCAATTTGGGAAGCCTTGCCACGGCGTTAGCCCTTATGGCGCCGCTGCATTGCATGGCCGCAGCCGGATCGGCAAAGCTCTGGTACGCCGCATCCCTCATGAGGCTGAGGACAACCGGGAAAAAATCCAGCACGGCCCGGGCATTGGGTTCCTTGAGTTGTTCCCGGGCGATTGCCATATAATCTTGAGTCCGGATTTTCATGCGCGCACCTCTCAGGAATGGGAAGGACCGGCCAAAAGGTCGGCAATGTGCATGACCTTTTTTCCAGGATGGTTTCGGGAGACATAACCGCTCAAGTTCAAAAAGCAACCGGGTTCGCCCATAGTGAGGACGTCCGCCCCGGAGTTGAGGTAATTGGCGATTTTCTCCTTAGCCATGGTTTCGGAAATCTCGGAGTATTTGTGGGCGAATTCTCCGCCGAATCCGCAGCATGTGTCGGCGTTCTGGAGGGGGACCAGTTCTGCGCCTTTCAGGGAGCGGATCAGCTTTTTGGGTTGTTCGGAGACGCCCAGGCCCCGCAGCAGGCTGCATGATTCGTGATACGCCACCTTGCCGGAAAACTTCCCGCCCACGTCCTCAATTCCCAGCACGTCCACCAGATATTGGGTGAACTCGTAGGTACGGTAGGCCAGGGCGTTGGCCCTTTCCAGCCAGTCCGGTTCGTCGGCGAACAGGTCCGGGTAACGCTGGGTGACCATTTCCACGCAGGACCCGGACGGGGAGACAACCACCGGGTCATCGCCAAAGATTTGGATGAAGTGTTTTGCCACTTTGCGTGCTTCGGGCACAAAGCCTGCGTTAGAAGCGGGAAGGCCGCAGCAGGTTTGGTCCTCATGGTAGACAAAGGGGATGTCCAGCCTTTCCAGAAGGCGGACCACCGATTTGCCGGTGTTGGGCATGAACATATTCATGAGGCAGGGAATGTGCAGGGAAATTGTTTGCATGGGCTGTTCCTTTGATTAAGGGCCGCAGGGCTTGCAATAAAGTCTATCTAGTCGGTTTGATTTTCCAGGGCGCCGGCGCGGTAGGCCCTGATGTAATTCATGCAAAAGCAGTCCTTGCCAACCAGGGCTTCGGATGCGGCGATGACCGCCATCATTTCCCTGTCCAGGGGGTTGATAATGGCGCCGTCCAGGCCTCTGCCGATAGCCAAGGCCATGAATGTCCGGTTAAGCATTTGCCGGGCAGGAAGCCCAAAACTGATGTTGCTCAGACCGCACATGGTGTGTACACCGGGAAACCGGGACAGGATGTCCTCCATGGCCAGAAGAAACTGGGTTCCGAAACTCACATCCGTGGCTATTGGCTGCACTAGTGGGTCCACGTAAATATTTTCGGCTTTCACGCCTTGGGCCAGCAAGCCGTCAATCATTTTTTCGGCGATGGCCACTCGTTGCTCCCGGGTTTTGGGCATGCCTTCGTCCGATGTGCACAGGGCGACGACCTTGCATTGATTGTGCGCCGCCAAAGGCAGGAGGGTTTCCCACCTGTCCTTTTCCAGGCTGATGCTGTTGATCATGGGGGTTCCCTGGTGGACCTCCATGGCCGCTTCCATGGCTTTGGGATTGGGGCTGTCCAAAGCGCATGGCAGGTCCACAGCCTCTTGAACCACCTGGACCAGCCAGGCGAGGTATTGGGGCTCCCGGTCCAGGAAGACACCGGCGTTGACATCTATATAGTGGGCTCCCGCTTCTGCCTGGGAACGGGCCAGTTCCGCTACACATGGTGCGTCCTGGTTCATGATGGCGGTTTTGACCGCTTTTCGGCTGGCGTTGAGCAATTCGCCTACAACAAGCATAATGACCTCTGGCTGCATTTGTGTCAAGCCCGGCAAGGCGTGCCGGGCCTGGACTGTTAGGGAGACAATCCGTGCTATTCAAGATCCAGGGGGTAGACCCCGTATTCATGAATGGCCTTTACCATGGCTACGTAGTTTTCGGGCTTGACCCCGGAGTGGATGGAATTGCTGGACATGCAGACATATCCGCCGCCCTGACCGGCTTTTCGGATGCAGTCCTTCACTTCCTTGATCACTTCCTCCACGGGGGCTTCGCATAGGGTATAGGCGCAACTGACGTTGCCGCACAGGGTAACGCGGTCTCCGTATTGGGCTTTGATGGCCCCTATGTCCATACCGGCCATGGGGTCAATGGGGTGGAGGCCGTCAATTCCCGTGTCAATCATGTCGTCGATAATGGGCATGATGTTGCCGTCGCTGTGTTTGAGCACGGGTAATCCGTATTCGTGTCCCAGGTCCACGGCGGCCTTGAGGGCGGGGAGCAAAAAACGCCGGGTCATGGCGGGGGAGACCATGGGTGCGGTGGTGGTGGCGAAATCGCCGGTGATGAACAGGGCGTCCGCGCCCACTTCGATGCAGTTTTTCAGGTAGCGCAGGTTGTAATCGAGGATGATTTCCTGGACATGGTCGATGTAATCGGGGTTTTGGATCATGGCGGTGAAGTATGGGACATCTCCCAGAAGGCTTTCCCGGGCGATGTCAAAGATATCGGTGGCGTGGGCGATGCAGGCCCGCTCCCCTTTCCAGCGACTCACCCAGCCCTTGAGCCACTCGTAACGTTCGGGTTTGTCGGGGTCCGGGGGGGTATAATTCTCCAGATCCCGGGGGCCTTTAAGAGCAGGAGTCATGGGGCTGGGCTGGTTTGAGGTCAGCCGTTGAAGGCCTCCCCAAATATCCCGAACGATGCCTTTTTCCGGGTCTGCCAGTTCCCAGTTCCAACCCGTGAGCTTATCGTAGCCCACCACGCAATCGATATCCAGGAATTCAATAAAGTCTTCGTAGGTTCCCCCCTCGGGGACTATGGCCTGCCAAACAGCGGGATTATGAAGTTCGCCATGGGGAACCCGATCGGGCTCCTGGTGTTTGAGAGTGGTGAGCATTCTTTCCAGTCCGGTCATTTTTTTCATGGTGCACCTCCTGTTATTGGGCCTGGATCAGGGCCTGGGCCTTGGTTACAGCGTCCCACGCGTCAAAGCCAATGGCGTCCGCCCCAATTTTGTCGCAGAATTCCTGGGTGAGGGGGGCGCCTCCGATCATGATTTTGGGTTGGGGGGTGAGGTCGGAATTTTTCAGGGCCTGGACCGTGGCCTCCATGGCGGGCATGGTCATGGTGAGGAGGCCGGAGAGGCCGATGACGTCGTATTGGCCTTTGGCGGCCATGTCGCAGAAACCCTGGGCTTCCACATCCACGCCTGCGTCCTCCACTTCCCATCCGTTGACCTTAAGGATCATGGACACGATGTTTTTACCAATGTCGTGGATGTCGCCTCGTACCGTGCCAATGAGAAAGCGACCTTTGCGTTTGGCGGTATTGGCGGGGATGTGGGGTTCCACCATATCTACGGCTTCCTGGACCCCTTGTCCGGCCACCAGGAGTTCGGGGAGAAAGTAGACGCCTCGGGCGAACTTTTCCCCCACTTCCTGGATGCCCGCCACCAGGCCTTCCTGGATGATGCGGTCCGGCTCAATATGCTGATCCAGGGCTTGTTGGGTGAGGGAGCGGATTTGGTCTGTGTGGCATAGGACAACGGCTTGTTTGAGATCTTGCAGGATTTTCATGGGCAACCTCCTAAGGGATTATGGGCGGGCGGCATTTAAAACCGACCATTCGGTCTTATGATGCCCAAGCCCCTGGGGTTCTGTCAAGGTTTTTTTTTCAGGCCTTCCAATGATCCGAGCAAGGACGTCCGGTATGTCGGCCTGCAAAATGGCTAATAAATAATTATCCCTTGGAGTTGTGCTGTATTGGGTAGGAAGGCTTGAACCCACACCCGAAAGGGCTTGAGGGCTGGAGTGCGCTGTGCCATAGAATGAAAAGAGTCGGGGTCAGGAACCGGAACCCCGGTCCCGGAAAAACCGAAAATAGGGACGGAGCAGTTGGCCCCAGGCCGCCCGGAGAATTTTGTAATGGGCTTCGTTACCGGCCACGACAGACTGGATGGCCATACCCCGAGAGAGGTACAGACTCAGGTCCATGAGCAGGGCGGGCGGCATGTTTTCAGGGTCCCGAGACTCCAGGTGCTCCGTCACCAAGCCAGCCACGATCTGGAAAAACCCCTGGGTGACCGGCTCGATCAGCTCCCGCAGGCGTTGGTCCGTGCGGGCTGCCACGGTGAATTCCAGCCACACATTCCGGTGCCAGCCCTGGTGAAAAGTAACCCAAATAAAGTCAAACATGGCCATGAGGGGGTCGGGATCCCGGGCCAACAAAGGAGCGTTCTCCCGGGCCAGGCGGGCCGTGCCTTCATACATGGCCTGGGCTGCGGCGGCTACCAGGGCGGTTTTGCTTTCAAAATGATGGCGCCAGGCGCCCCGGGAAACCCCGGCGTGGTCCAGTATGCGGGACAGGGTGGCTCCGTGGTAGCCGTGCTGGTGCAGGCAAAACAGGGTGGACAGGATCAACTGACGGCGCATACGCTGGGTTTTGTCCTCCTGGCTCGGAGACCGGTTCAATCCCCGGGCGCCATGGACAAAACTCACGTTGTGAATCCGGCGTTCCATGCTGGCTATCACCTCCTCCGGGGGGGCGCCAGCATCCCCGTCCGGGTTGGGAAGCAGGGCTTTGGCCACTGTGCCTGATGCCTGGTCCGGGTGGCTTTCACCAGCCTCCTGGCGCGCCCTGAAAGCCTTGACCGTGTGGCTGACCGCCGAGTCTGTAAGACCGAATCCATGGGCGATTTCCTGGCTGGCGTACTGGCCCTGTTCAAAAAGATGCACAATCAGGGCGTCGCGCAAATCCTTGGCGTGGGTGCGCCTCCGTGTTCTGGAAAGCAGGACGGCCTTGGGAATTCCTATATGAGCGCATACCCGGTCAATGGCCCGGGCGATATTGGCCGGACCCTTTTTCACACCCTGCTCCGGGGGGGCGGGGTGACTGTTCATGGGCTTGGGGACTCTGGCCCGGGTCAGCAATTTTTCGGCCCAGGGCGCAGATCCCAGGAACGCGCCGTGCAGGATTTCGGCCAGAGGGTCGTGACCTGATTTCAGGAAGTCCTTGAAATCTTTGGCATAGGGGCATCCTTCCAGCATGGAAGCCACTGGAGAGATGTCCAGGGCGGCAGGTCCCCGGGTATCGCCAGCATATGCCTGGTAGCTGCTCCAGGCATAGGAGGCGGGGTCTGTGTTGGTGGAGAGCCCGGCGGAAGTCTGGTGGATACAATGGGCCAGGGACAGGAGGCTTTGGCGCTTTTCCACGATCACGGCCTTGTACCGCCCTTTGAATACAGGCCCTTGGCGGCGGGTCAGGGAGTTGTGTCTCCGGGAATAGGCTGTGCTAAACCACTGAAAAGCCCGGGTAAGATTGGCCTGTTCTGTTTTTAGGAGAAGGTGGTATTCCCCGGGAAGCAGGGCGTAAGCAAAGAGGGTGACGGAAAAGCGTTCCCCCATGCGGTCTATGAGGTCCAGGAAAGACTGGGCCAGGGCTTGCGTGCCTGTCAGGTCAGTTTCGGCCAGGGCCTGTACATAGTAAAGAGCGCCTTCGTATTCAATCCGTGGTATTCGTCCCATGGGTTGCATTTAAGGGGGAAAGGGGTCGATTGTCAAGCGCCATGGGACTGTAGCTATTGATGGGGTAAATACTTTTTTGAAGCGGTGAAGGCCGCTACACCAGGTTGTTCTTGGCGGCCCACACCGCGGCCTGGGTTCGGTCGTTTACTCCCAGTTTGTTGAAAATATGAATGACGTGGCTTTTGACGGTGTGCGGGCTGATGGTAAGCATGCCGGAGATTTCACCGTTGGTAAAGCCTTCGGCCAAAAGACGGAGCACTTCGATTTCCCGGGTAGTAAGGATTTCGCCGAACGGGGTCGGGGCTGGAGCGTCCTTCTCAGGGGGTACAGGGGGGGTAAGGGGGTCGGGCTCTTGGCCGGTTGTTTCGATTTCCACAGTGGAAACCAAATGCCCCTGCTTGTCAAAAACCGGATAGGTGGTGGTGGTGGTGATGGGTTGGGAAAAATCCGGGCATTGGCCGGGAACGGCCTCGTGGGCGCTTATGGCGGCGGCAAAGGCCATGCAGGTGGGGTAGCCGCATTTTTTGCAATTGGTCCGGGGCAGAATTTTGAATATATCCAGGACCGAAATATGCTTGAATTTTCTGTGGTTGGGGGATATTTCCCCTTTTCGGGCATCCAGGCTGTTGAGGAAATCGATGACTTTCCAGGCAAAAGCCAGGGCTTCTTCCCGGTCGGGAAACAGGCCGGTAATCGCGCGTTGGGGGTACAGGATGCAACCGGTTTCCTCCATGATAAAACGTATGTAATGGGGCCGTTCAAAATAAAGGGCGTCATCCACTATGGCGTTTATGTATGGGAAGAGTCCTGATATATCCAGGTCCAGCTTGAAAAAAGCGTTCCACGCAGGACGGTTCATCCGCCTGGGAGGCTGCATAATTTCAAAATCCTTAAAGCCCTGGATGAGCATGATTTGCCCGCATTCTCTCTATAAGGTTGTATGGACCTGTGTGCAGAACCGCGAAAACCATACTATTCTTTGCCGGTGATTATCAAGGAGAGGAAGCAGGAATCGTTGTTTTCAATATGGATCCATCATTTTTCGGAAAGCCCGGGCCTGTTTTCTGTCTTTGCTTCCTTTGAAAATGCGGTGCAGCGGGTAGTGGGTCTCAAGGTTTTTTTTGGGGTGGAGCAGCAGTTTTATTGTTGCATACGCCCGGATTTGGGCCGGTTTTTGCATAAAAATCATCAGGGTTGGGATTTCAGGGTTCGTCAACGGAATTCATGCAATGCCCTAACCTGTTTGTAACCGGACCCATCTATAAACACTGGCGCCCGGGTTAAGGGCGCGAAAAAGTTTTGTTGGCTCTGTATTTTTTAGTTGACAAAAATTTTCCCATGACATTATACATGCAGTTTCCCCTGCCCAATCCGGCGGGGGTTATCATTTTGCGAACAAGGACAAGAACACATGAAGCCCGATATTCAGAAAATCAGAAACATTGGCATTTCCGCCCATATTGACGCCGGAAAAACCACACTCACTGAACGCATTCTATTCTATTGCCAAAAAATTCACTCTATCCATGATGTGAAGGGCAAAGACGGGGTGGGCGCCACCATGGATTTTATGGAGCTGGAGAAGGAGCGCGGCATCACCATTGCCAGCGCCGCCACATTCTGCACCTGGAAGGGGCACGAGATAAACATCATTGACACCCCCGGCCACGTGGATTTCACCATTGAGGTGGAACGCTCCCTCCGGGTCCTGGACGGCGGCATCCTGGTCCTGTGTTCCGTGGGCGGAGTGCAAAGCCAGTCCATCACCGTGGACCGCCAGATGGCCCGTTACAAGGTTCCAGCCGTGGCCTTTGTGAATAAATGCGACCGGAGCGGCGCTGACCCCTTCCGGGTCATCAGACAGTTGCGGGACAAGCTGGGCCACAACGCCATTGCCATCCAGATTCCCATTGGGCTGGAAGCCAAGTTCGAGGGCGTGGTGGATCTGGTGAGCATGAAGGCCCTGTATTTTGACGGGGAGAGCGGAGAAGTAATCCGAGAGGAAGAAATTCCCGCCAACCTTTTGGAAAAGGTGGAAAAACACAGGGAAGAGCTTATTGACACCGCCAGCATGTATTCGGACGAACTCATGGAGCAGGCACTGGAAGGGGAAGTCACTCCGGCAGTCCTCATGGAGGCCATTCGCCTGGGTACCCTGGAAAGGGGTATCACGCCGGTGTTCATGGGGTCCGCATACAAAAACAAGGGGGTGCAACCCCTGCTGGATGGCGTGACCAAGTACTTACCCAATCCGGGTGACGTACAGAACACCGCCGTGGATCTGGACAACAACGAAGAGACCGTGGAGCTGATTGCAGATTCCTCCAAGCCTCTTACAGCCCTGGCTTTCAAATTGGAAGACGGGCGCTACGGCCAGCTTACTTACATCCGGGTTTACCAGGGCGCCCTTGCCAAGGGCGACACCATTGTGAACGCCAGGACCGGCAAAAAAGTCAAGGTGGGCCGGGTGGCCCGCATGCACGCGGATCAAATGGAAGACTTGGACATGCTCCATGCCGGCACCATCGGCGCATTGTTTGGCGTGGACTGCGCCTCGGGAGATACCTTCAACCATCCCAGCCTAAGCTATTCCATGACCAGCATGCATGTGCCCGAGCCGGTTATTTCCCTGGCTATCCAGCCTGCGGACAACAAAGCACAGATCAACATGTCCAAGGCGTTGAACCGTTTTACCAAGGAAGACCCCACGTTCCGCACCAAGGTGGACCCGGAAACCAACGAAACCATCATTTCCGGCATGGGCGAATTGCATTTGGAAGTCTATGTGGAAAGAATGCGCCGGGAATATGCCGCGGAAGTCACCACGGGTAAGCCCCAGGTAGCCTACCGCGAGACCATCACCCAGCGGGCGGAGTTCAATTACACCCATAAAAAGCAAACCGGCGGTTCCGGTCAATACGGCCGGGTGGCCGGGTATCTGGAACCTATCGTGGGCGAGGATTTTGTTTTCGAGAGCAAGATTGTGGGTGGTTCCATTCCCACTCAGTATATTCCCGCTGTGGAAAAGGGCTTCGCCTCCTGCATGGAAAAAGGCGCCCTTTTGGGATACCCCATCACGGGCGTGAAAATTGTCATCAACGATGGCTCATCCCACTCCGTGGACTCCTCGGAAATGGCTTTTGCGGCTGCGGCTCGGGGCGCTTTCCGGGACATATACTTCAAAACAAATCCGGCCATTCTGGAACCCATCATGAAGGTGGAAGTGGAAACTCCTCCGGAATACCAGGGCGCGGTTATGGGATTGCTGAACCAACGGCGCGGCATCATCCTGGGCACGCAGGATCAGGACACCCTGTGCTTTGTAGAGGCCGAGGTGCCCCTGGCGGAAATGTTCGGGTACTCTACTGTGCTCCGTTCCTCCACCCAGGGAAAAGCCCAGTTCACCATGGAGTTCGCCTCCTACCGCAAGGCGCCCAAGGGCGTGGCCGAGGAACTGATAGAAAAGGCCGCACTGGCCAAGAAGGATAAATCAAAAGTCGCATGAGTCCTGACATAGAGTCCACACGCCCCCTGGCGTTCTCCGCGCAGGGTGCTGTACTCCCGTCCGGCAAGGGCCGGGTGATATATTTGAGGGAAAGATCTCTTTCCATGCTCAAAAAGGAGATTATCTTGAAAAATCCGTTGCGTTTGATCGGTGGTGAAGCTGGCCACATTCTGCCTTCCGGAGGTTTTGGGGCCGTACTGGCAAGGGCTGGCGTTGGCAAGACCGCTGTTCTGGTGCAGATTGCCCTGGACAGCCTGCTTCGGGAAATCAATGTGCTGCACATCAGCCTGGATCAGCCTGTAAGTAAGGTATGCCTTTGGTATGAAGAAGTCTTCAACCACGTAGGAAAACAGTATCAACTGACCAATACCAATGACCTGTGGGAAGCCATTTTGCCCCACCGGTTCATCATGACCTTCAATGCCGAGGGATTCTCCATCCCCCGCCTGGAAGAACGGATCACCGACCTCACCGAACAGGGTATTTTTTATCCCCAGGTGGTTTTGGTGGACGGGCTTTCCTTTGACCAGGAAGTGCGGGAACTCCTGAACGAGATGAAAATTGTTGCCCGGGAAAACAACCTGAGGGTCTGGTTTGCCGTGCGTACCCATAGGGATGATGTTACGGATGAACAGCCTGTGCCTGATAACTTCGCGGACGTTGCGGACCTCTTTGACGCCGCCCTCCAGCTCACCCCCGAAGGTTCCCAGGTTTTGGTGA
Organism: Desulfatibacillum sp.; assembly: GCA_016342355.1. Lineage (GTDB taxonomy): Bacteria > Desulfobacterota > Desulfobacteria > Desulfobacterales > Desulfatibacillaceae > Desulfatibacillum. Next base: position 23,979 of record JAEINP010000025.1, on the reverse strand, counting down.
AACCGATTAAAACTCCTGAAGAACTGGAAGAAAAACCCAGTTTGTATCTGGACCCTTCCTCCCTGCTCATCAAGGACGGGGAACCGGGAAAATAGTTCTTTGTTAGTGATTTAACCGGCCGGGCAGGACTCCTTAGGGATTTTGCCCGGTCCGGATAGCCTGAACCGCCATGAGGGAAACCAAGCTCATGACCGCGCCCGCATAAAAGGGGATGCGGTAGTCCACCATCCAAAGCAAACCACCCAGAGCAGGCAAAACAACCGCAGCAATATGGTTTATGGTAAATCCCACCGCCATGGTGGGCGCAATATCCCGGGGATCCCCAATCTTTTGAAAATACGTCCTGATGGCAATGGCGAAATTAAAGAAAATATGGTCCAGGATATATATCACTCCAATGGCTGTCTTGTTTTGGACCGTGGCGTAGGCCACGAAAACCAGAATCAGGCTGGCGTACTCCAGGCTTAGCACCTTGCGCTCTCCAAAACGGAGGATGGACTTGCCGATGATTGGCGCCAAAAAGTAGTTCACCAGATTGTTTATTAAAAACAGGATGGTGATCTCTTTGATGGTATAGCCGAAACGCTGGACCATAAGGAACACGGCGAAGGCGATAAAAATCTGGCGTCTTGCACCGGCCATGAAGGTAAGGAAGTAATAGAGCCAGTAGGCCTTTTTCAGAATCATTTTTTTGCGCTGAGGTATGAGATTCTTGCTGACGGGATTCCTGGTCATGCCCCATGCCCCGGTTGCTATCACCACCCCGCCGAAAACCAGATAAATCCCCCGGTAATCCAATATATAAGACAAACCATAAATAGACGCCCCCACTACAATGTTGGCTCCTGAGGCCAGGCTGCGCAACCTGCCAAAAACTTTGGGGCTGGTTGTCTGGTCAAAATATTGGAGAGTCAGGGACTGGTTGGTGGTCTCGAAATAATGGAAACCGAAGCTCATCACCAACGTGGCGCACAAAAGGCCTGCAAAGGAAGGAAAAAGGCCCGTGGACGCCACACCCGCGCCCAAAAGCAGGATGGATAAGGCGGATAGGCGGTGCTCCTTCATGATGAGCATGACGTAGATGGCCAAAAGGGACAAAAAACCGGGAATTTCGCGCACAGACTGGATAACGCCCACATGCTGGCCGTCCAGGCCCACCTTTTCCACGGCGAAATTGTTAAACAGGGTCATCCAGCTTTGGAGCCCCAAAGCGGAAGCAATGGTCAAAACCATCAAAAACACATACATTTTTTTGGTGTCTGCGGGTTCCACTGGGGCCTCCTGGGCATGGGTCCTTGGTCGGCTTTTTCATACCACACAAATCGGCCAGGATTCCCAACAAAAAAATAGCACACCGCATAATAAAATTGAATTGCTGTGATTTCAAATAGATGGTTCCAAAGAAAGTTGCTTTTGGCGGAAAGGATTTTTAGACAAAGGAGATTGCTGTTGACAAAGATAGCCTTATTTAATTATTAGATTATCGAAACAATTTGATATTTTAATTATTAAAATAGTTAATTGATTTGAAAGGTAAAATTCAATGTCTAATGACGAAACCATGGAACAGGCCCGGTTTATTTTTTCCAGTGTGGTGATGATGCGGGATCTCATGTTCCGGGCTCAGCGAAAATCCGCTTGGTTTGCCAAACGGAGCGGCCTGGAAAGCCTGACCCTTCCCCAGATGCACGCAGTTTTCGCGGTCCAGGCCCGGGGTGAGGTCACCATTTCCCAACTGGCGGAGGCCTTGGATGTATCGCCGCCCTCGGTATCGGTGATGGTGGATCGGTTGGTGGAAAAGGGAATTTTCCAGCGCAGGCATTGCGAGGAAGACAGGCGAAAAGTCATGGTGTGCATGTCTCCTAAAATTGACGGGGCCATGCAGGAGTTTGAGGAAACGGGTTTGGTTGTTTTTGCGGACATTGTGGACAAAATCGGCCCGGAAACCACACGGAAATGGATCGAAGTGTTCGGTGAAATACGGAAGGCCATGAACAAAGATGATCTGGTTGGGTGGGAAAGTATTTTCCGGACCCAGATGAAGAGGAGGGGCTCAAAGGCCGTTCCTGAGAGTATGCATGAAGTCGGTGGCGGCAAAGATTCCTGACCGGTTTGCAGTCAGGGGATGCACAAGTAATCCTAAAAGGTGGCAGGTGGTCAAGCATGGAAAAGCGTGGTGAACCTAACAAAGCTGTGATGATAATTACCCGGGTGGTGGTGTGTGCGCTCATTCTTTGGGCCGGAGCTGCGGCTAAAAGCATTCTAACCGCCATGAAGACGCCTCCCAAGGCTGCGGAGAATGGGGAGCGGGCGTTGAAGGTGGAGGTCATGGAAGTCCAGCCTGATGATCGGCTGGTCATCATAACCGGCACGGGGAGCGCCAAGGCCAAGGACATGGTCAAACTGGCGCCTGAGGTGGGGGGGAAAGTAATCCGGGTCCATCCTGATCTGGAAGAGGGAAAACGGATCCCCCGGGGAGAGATTCTTTTTGAGATTGATCCCACCAATTACCAATCCGCCTATGAAGTGGCTGCCGCAACGGTGGCCCAGACCAACAATACCATTGAACGTTTGCAAAAGCAGCAGTCCATGGACAGTGAACGCTTAAAGACTATTGCTCGAAACCGGGATTTGGCCAAGGCGGAGTATGAAAGGGTGCGCACCCTTTTTGAAAAGAGCAAGGTGGGGACCCAGTCCGGGCTGGACAGGGCGGAGAGCGCCTTTAATTCCGCTGCGGACATGGCGGACCAAGTGTCCCTGGCTGTGGATTTATATCCCATACAGATCCAGGAGACCCGGAGCGCCCTGGAATCGGCCCGAGCCCGTCTCAGGACAGCCAAGGCCGACCTGGAGCGCACCAAGGTCCGTGCGCCCTTTGACGGACGGGTGGTGGCCAAGGCAATAGATCCAGGCCAGTTTGTGCAGCCGGGCGCCCCGGTTCTGACCCTGGCGGACGATTCCGTGTTGGAGATCCATGTGCCCCTGGACAGCAGGGACGCCAGGGATTGGCTTCAGTTTAAGGAAAATGCCGGTCTTCAGGACACGGCCTGGTTCGGTAGTCTGGTGCAGGCCCCCTGTGAGATCCGCTGGACCGAGGATAAAAACGGCCATTACTGGGAGGGCATTCTGGACCGGGTTGTGGCCTTTGACAACAAAACCCGCACCCTGACCGTGAGTGTCCAGGTTCCTGGAGAAAAGGCCCTGTCCCGGGATGGGGACCAGCTTCCCTTGGTGGAGGGGATGTTCTGCGCTGTCAATATTCCCGGAAAGACCATGCAAGGCGTCATGGAACTCCCCCGTTGGGCGGTCAGTTTTGAAAACACGGTTTACATCAGCAATGATCTCCGTCTCAAGACAGTGCCTGTCACGGTGGAGCGGGTTCAGGGGGAAACCGCCTACATTTCGCAAGGTCTGGCGCCGGGAGACCAGGTGGTGACCACGCGTCTGATCGATCCTCTGGAAAACTCCCTGCTGGAAATATTGAACAGGCAAGAAGGGGATAATGCATCATGAGACGGATAATTGAAGCTTTCGCCAGGAATACTGTTTTCGCCAATGTGATCCTGATCATGATTATCCTGGGCGGCATTCTGGCCGGTTTTATGATGATCAAGGAGACCTTTCCCGAGTTTTCCCTGGACATGATCACTGTGGAGGTCGCCTATCCGGGTGCGGACCCTGAAGAGGTGGAGGAAGGGATTTGCCGCAAGATTGAGGAGGCTGTGGACGGAGTGGAGGGAGTCAAGCAGTTCACCACCTATTCCGTGGAAAACGGGGGCACAGCTCTCATTGAAGTGAAGGAAGGCTTTGATGTCCTGGAAGTGCTGGACAAGGTCCGGAGCAAGGTGGACGCCATTTCCAACTTGCCCGTGGACGCGGAAAAACCCATCATCACCGATCTTCCCCTCAAAGACATTGTCATGCTCCTGTATCTTTCCGGGGATCTTTCGGAGCGAGGGCTCAAGGAATGGGCCAATGATGTGGAGGATGAGTTAAAGGCCCTGCCCGGGATTTCCCAGGTAGGTGTTTTCGGCGCCCGGGAATACGAGATCGGCATTGAGGTGTCCGAAGAGCGTTTGCAGGAATACGGCCTCACGTTCGATCAGGTGGCGGGAGCAGTGACCCGGAGCAACCTGAACCTGGCGGGCGGAACCATCAGGACCCTGGGCGAGGAGATTCGGGTTCGCACCCTGGGCCGCAAGTACACAGGCAAGGAGCTCTCGGAAATTGTCGTGCTGGCCAAGCCGGATGGAGATATTATCACCCTGGACCGCATCGCCGCCATACGCGACGACTTCACGGAGGATCCGGTTCTGGCGAACATAGACGGCCAAAGGGCCGTTTTAGTGCATGTGTTCAAGACCTCGGAAGAGGATTCCATTGCTATTTCCGAAACCGTACACAAGTATCTGGAGGACAAACAAAAAAATATCCCCCCCGGGGTAAAGATCGGCCTGCTTTACGAGAGCACGGACATGCTTAAGGCCCGTATCAATCTGCTGACCAAAAACGGCATGATGGGTCTTGTTCTGGTTCTGCTTTTGTTGTTTTTATTTTTAAACGCCCGCCTTTCCTTTTGGGGAGGCATGGGCATACCCATATCCATGGCCGGGGCCTTGGTGATCTGTTGGGCTCTGGGCGCCACCATCAATATGATTTCCCTATTCGGGTTTATTTTGGTGTTGGGGATTGTGGTGGACGACGCCATTGTGGTGGGGGAATCCATTTACCAGCACAGGCAAAACGGCGAAGGGCCTTTGGAGGCGTCTGTCAACGGGGTCATGGAGGTGGGGCTTCCGGTCATAGCGGCTGTCCTGACCACCATTGTGGCTTTCATCCCTCTCATGTTCGTGGGCGGGATCATGGGCAAGTTCATTGCGGTTTTACCAGTGGTCGTCATTGCATGTTTGGCCATCAGTTTGTTTGAGTGTTTGATACTCATGCCCGCCCACCTATCCCATTTGCCGGACCCCAATGCTTCTGAAAAGAGCAAGTATGCCTTGGTGCGGGGCTGGAACGCCTTTACCGACAGCTTTGCCAGGGGCCTGGAAGCCTTTGTCAAATATATTTACATGCCGGTTTTGGAAAAAGCCCTGTCGTGGCGCTATGTGAGCCTTTGCCTTGCCATAGCCACCCTTATGTTCACCATTGGTTTGGTTAATGGGGGCTTTCTCAAGTTCCAGGTATTTCCCGAGGTGGACGGGTTTGTCATGACCGCAAATATAGAAATGCCCCAAGGCACTCCTCCGGCGGTCACCAAGCAGGCTGTGGAGCAAATCGATGAAGCACTGAAAAGGCTTGCGGATAAAACAGACACCCTTACCGGGGAGCCTATGCTTAAGAGCAGGCTTTCGCTGGTGGGCCAGACTATTGGGGACATACCCGAGACCGGGCCGCACCTGGGCGGGGTCCAGGCCATTATGCTGGACTCGGAATTCCGGGGTGTTCATTCCAAGGATCTTATGGTCCAGTGGGAAGAGGAAATCGGCGTTATTCCAGGAGTAAAATCCCTTACTTTTACGGGCCTGTCCGCAGGACCCCCGGGAGCGCCCATTGAGGTGTGGCTCCAGGGCCGGGATATGGACCGGATCGTGGCGGCTTCCGAAGAACTCATGGACAAGCTAGGAACCTACGAGGGGGTGAACCAGATCCGTTCGGATTATGCTGCGGGAAAGAATGAAATGCGTCTGGAACTCAAGCCCGAAGCCAGAACCCTGGGCCTTACGGTCACGGATTTGGCTCGTCAGGTCAATTCCGGATATTATGGGACCGAGGCGGTCCGGCTCCAGAGGGGCCGTGACGACGTGCGGGTGAAAGTTCGATATACCCAGGACGAGAGAAGCCGTCTTTCCGATCTTTCAGCCATGCGTGTGCGGACACCGGATGGTTCGGAAGTGCCGTTGTATTCCGTTGCTAATGTGTCCTTTTCCCCCGGATACTCCAAGATCACCCGTACCGACGGTTTGCGGCGTGTTGCGGTGAGTGCGGGGGTGGATTCCAACAAGGCCAACACCACGGAAATCATTAGCGAGATAAATGCGTCCTTTTTTCCGGAATTGAAACAAAAGTATCCTGGCATGTTGGTTGCTGTCCAGGGTGAGCAGAAAAAATCGAGGGAATCCTTTGGCAGCCTCATGATCGGTTTTCCTTTGGCTCTTTTGGGCATCTTTGTGATTATCGCCATCATATTCCGTTCTTATGTTCAGCCCTTTATTATTATGGTCACGGTGCCCTTTGGAATTATCGGAGGAGTGTTCGGCCATATGCTTTTGGGGTACGACTTGTCCATAATGAGCGCCTTTGGTGCGGTGGCCCTTGCCGGGGTGGTGGTGAACGACGCCATTGTGCTTATAGAGCGGATCAACGAAAACCTGGCGGAAGGCATGGGGTTTAGGGAGGCCATTATCAAGGGGGCGGGAAGGCGCTTCCGGGCAATCTTTTTGACCACCTTGTCCACGGTGGGAGGCTTGACTCCTTTGCTGATGGAAAATGATCTCCAGGCCAGGTTTCTCATCCCCATGGCTATTTCCCTGGCTGCAGGGGTGCTTTTCGCCACCATATTGACTCTGGTGCTGATACCGTGTCTGCTGATGATCCTCAACGACCTGAGAAGGGTGGTCAGGTATCTGTGGCAGGGGTATTGGCCTAACCGTGTGGAGGTGGAGCCCGCACTGGGCAGGCGCTTGGAAGAACATACACCGGAAAAGGATGATTGCCCTGCATGGCAAGAAGGGGAATTTTCACCCTCTTTGCCCCAAAGGGAAGCTCCTCCCCCACTTCATTTGTAAGATGGAGATGAAATTATGTTGCGTTATGTGATTAGTATATTACTGGTTCTTGCGTGCCCGGCATGGGCGGCTCAGAAAAATATTGAAAAGGCGCCCCAATGCCCCAACTGGCAAAATGTGGAAGTGCTGGACCTGGAGACGGCGAAAAAAATCGCTCTAGCCCAAAACCCCACTCTGGATGCGGCGGCGGAACGGGTTAGCCAGGCCCGGGAGCGGGTCCGGCAAGCCACCGCCACCTATTGGCCGTGGCTGGATCTCACGGGCTCGGTAGCCCATGTGGATATGGCGGAAAACGAGTACGACGCCAACCTGGCCCAGGTGAGGGTCTTTAATCCAAACGCCACCCTGGCCAATCCCGAGGATTACAACAGCACCAAAGCCAGCTTAAGCTGGTTGCTGTTCGACGGGTTCAATCGGGAGTTTTCCCGCAAGGCGGCCAAGCACGGGCGGGAGGTTTTCACCCAATCGGAATCCGACACCCGGCGCAAGATTTTTTCCGCCGTGGCCGGGGCATTTCATAACGCCCAATCCGCCAGAGAGGACATCTCTATTGCACAGGCGGACGGGGACTTTAACAGGCGCCTTATGGAAGAGGCGAAGGTCCGGTACGACGTGGGGGCAGGCTCTCTGTCGGATGTGCTGAACTTCGAGATCGCCGTACGCGGGGCCGCCACCCAGCTTATCAATAGCAAAATGAACTACGAGGTGGCCATGTTGGGCCTTGCCGCTCTGTTGGGGATCGAGGACAGGGATTTTGTGGACAATGTGTGTCTGGCCCGACTGGAAAAGGAAACACCCAAGGATTTGACTCCTCCTGATCCTTCGGAGTTTGCCGAAATGGCGAAAAAGAACCGGCCTGATATTCTCCAGGCCGAGGCGGTCGTTGCCCAGGCCAAATCGGCTGTGGGCGCAGCCAAGGGCAAGTTTTATCCTACTATCAGGCTTTCAGCTTCGGCCGAGGCGTCCCGGGCCAATGACGCGGGTTTTGAGAATGAGGACGTGGAGCAGACTATTGCGGCCAGCCTTAATTACAACCTGTTTTCCGGCGGGCTGCATCGCGCTCAACTGGCGGAAGCCAGGGCCGCGGAGCGGGAAGCCAAGGCGACCCTTGCCCAGACTGCTTTAACAGTGACCAAGGAAGTAAACGAGGCCGTGGTTGCAGTAAAATTCGCCCAGGAGCAGGTCACGCTCCAGGATGAGACAGCCGGGTTGGTGCAACGAAACCGCGATCTTGTGCAAAAGGAGTATCAGGCAGGCCAAGCCAGTCTGGTGCGCCTGAACGAAGCCCAGAGGGATTTGATCCAGGTCCGCAGCAATCTGTCCAGGGCCAGGGTTTACCTACGGCAGGCATGGCACGACCTGTATATGAGCGCGGCCTATCAGCCGGAATAGTTGTTTACGAAAATGCCATCATAAAAACAGAAAGGGCGCTGCCTGTGCAGCGCCCTTTCTGTTTTAGTCGAACAGGTGCCCCAAATGCCCGCATTATTTCTTGCATCCAGCTCCAACAATGCTGAATTTCCATCCGGTAAGGCTTGAGGTGATGGATAGGCTTCGGCCCGGTTTTTCGGCTGCCAGGCAGGGGGCAACCCCGGCTGTTTGACAGGGGCGGGTGACGCCTTCATCAAGCCCGGTGCACAGGGCAAGGGTGTTGTTTTTATCCGTGGCCAAAATGACCATGGACTGGGGGATGGGCATGCTGTTTTCCATGGCTGCGGTCAGATTGTCCGCATAAACGGCCGCTCCCATGGCGCCTGTCACTTGGCCTTGTTCCACAATAGGCGCCCCGACAATAAAGGATCTCTTGCCTGAGGTCTTGCCCACCACAATGTCCCCCAAAACCTCGTTACCCGCCATCAGGCCGGGAAAATAAGCGCGGTCAGACAGATTCTTGCCTGTAAGCCCCATTTCCGCGGTGTAATACGAGCCGTCCGGGTTGATGTAGAAAATCAGCAGTTGGGGATTTTGCGCCTGAAATGCCGCGATGAGTTGCTGCATGTTTTCCCATTTTCCGGACCGGACCTCGCCTGTTAGGGCCAGTGTTCTCAAATTTTGAAGCACAGCCTCCAGACGCACGTCAGCCTGTGACGCAAAGGCGGCCAGCATGCTTTCACCCAAAGCCCTTCCATGGGCCATTTGGGCGTTGCCTGCCTGGGCCGCGCCAGGGCAGGGCTGTCCGGCCAGGCTTGCGCCTGCAAAAAGGCAGCATAAAATAAGTGCGGCAATACTTGTCAAGATAGGTCTATTTGTTTGTAAGGTCATGTTCTCCGTCCTGTTTGAATGTTTTTGAATAGTCGGGAAGGATACGGGAATTATCCTTCATAGTAGTGATGGTGACACTATAGCATAAATGAAAAGGCCGGACGAATGTTTGCCGAAATCTTTTGGGCGGAAAAGGCTTTGTCCGGTCTGATAGCAAATTGCCCTTAACTGAGTAAGTTCCAGAATTAGGGGCCACTGCATGCCCTGAAATTTGCCGGATAGTTGATGTGCTATAAACCGGGATGGCTGATTTGGTTCCAACGGGGGCTTTTATTCAGGATATCCTGCGGTTTTTTGATATTGTCCGAGTGTAGAAATATTTTGGGTTGCGCTCCTCCAGGATATCTTGCATAGTATGAAATAGTTCACACCTATTCCGGCACACCACGTTCCGTTTGGCCTTGTTTTATTGTGGGTCGTCGCCGGGAACAAACAGAGGGGCAGCGGCAAATTTTTAGGTTTTCGGTCTTTGTGCGCTGAAGAGGGTATTCCATGCTAAAAAAAATTGATCAGAACGAAAAAGTATCCGTCGATATCCACGAGGGGTTTTATTTCAATCGTACCTTGTCCTTGCCCACGGTAATCCATGAGTATGAGAAGGTAGAGTCCATTTTGATGGATCTCCAGTACATGGCCTGCATTACCGTCCAGATAGAGCAATTGAGCAAGGTGGAATATCTTTACGGCAGCAATTCTTACAACTATCTGCTTCTCCAACTCACGGATATTTTAAAGGATATCAAGAGAAAAGAATTCAGGGGCAGGGATATTTTTGTGGTGGACCTCTACGATGCGGACACCTTTGTGGTATTTTTGTCAGCCCCTCGGGACGATAAAACCCAGTTGGTTTATCATTTGGAGTCAATTTCCGAGCGCATCCGCCTGGGTTTGGAAAAGGCTGTTTTTGAACTGTTGTTTCCTTATCTTAAAGAGTTTGTGCGGCCTAACATCGGGTATGCCCTGGAGATACAAAACCCCATGGTGAGTAACATGCGCCTGATCCGGCAGTTGGTGCGCAATTCCAAAAAGATGGGAGAGTTTATAGCTGCCAAGCGTGACTATGTGAGCCGGTACGAGCTGCAAAAAATTATCATTGAACAGAATGTCAGCACGGTTTTTCAGGCCATTGTGGATTTCAACACCCTGGAAGTGATTGGGTACGAAGCCCTGTCGCGTGGTCCTGAAAATACGGAATTCGCCAGCCCCACCCTCATGTTTCTCATGGCCTCGGAATGCGGTCTTTCCTTTGAGTTGGACCGCCTTTGCCGCAAAAAAGCCTTGGAGCGGGTTCGGACCATGAGCACGGACAAGAAGATTTTTGTCAACACCCTGAGCATGACCATCCATGACCCTGAGTTTAGAGGGCTTTACCTTAAGGAACTCTTGGAAGACTTGGAGATCAAGCCTGAAAACGTGGTCTTTGAGATTAGTGAAAAACTGGCCATTGACAATTATGACCTTTTCCGGGACGCCATGAAGGATTACACGGATGTGGGGATAGTCCATGCCGGGGACGACATGGGCACAGGCTATTCGGACCTGGAAAGGATCATGGAATTGACGCCCGGGTATATGAAGGTGGATATTTCGTTTATAAAGGATGTGGACAAAAGCTACCTGAAGCAGGAGATTGTCAAGGCCATGGTTAACCTGGGAAAAAGCATCGGATCCCAGGTGATTGTGGAAGGGGTGGAAACCAAGGCTGAATATGAAAAACTGAAGGAAATTGGCGTACCCTTGGGCCAGGGCTACCTTTTTGACGTCCCTTCCAAAGAGTTGAGCCCCGTGGTCCTGGATTGGTAATCAGGCCCGCTTTTCCAGCCAGGCCTTTATCCCTTCGTGAAGCAGAATGTAGTACTGCTCTGATCCTCCCAGGCCGCGCCTTCCAAAAAAATAATTGATTTCCAGAAACCGGGGCTCCGGGTCCGGTTCTCCCAAGTTAAAGACCAGATCAAAACCCGCCAAGTTGATACCTGTTTTGGCGCAAAGGGCCTTAACCGCCCTTTCTCCCTTTTCCATAAGGCGGGGATATGATTTTTGATCAATCCGGCTGCCATGGGCAAGGCTGGTTCCAAAAGTGGTATTATCAGGCGCCACTCGCCAATAGGAGATGAGCGTCTCGTTAATTACCACCACCCGCAAGCTCCGTCCTCCTGTTTCCATATACTCCTGAAATAGAAACCCATTTTGCCCGATTTCCTGGCAGGCCCCGGCTTTTGTGAGGGCAAAGGTGATGTCATCGGGTTTTTGGAGCAGAAACACGGAACTGCCTTCTCCTCCCCAGTTGAGTTTGAAGACCATGGGAAAATGGAGAGGGATGGACGGGGTGTCTCGGTGTGCGTCCATGAAGGATTCCAGGTTGTCGTAGGGAAGAGACTGGGGATGGGGTGCGCCTGTTTCCTGAAAAAGGCGTACCTGGCCCACCTTGCCCGGATACCTGAACTTGGCCTGATAATTGGGGAACACCTTCTCGCAATGCTGCACCGCAGTGGAGTACAGCGATTCACGGCATCCCTGAGGCAGGATGACGATTTCAGCCCTTTTTATAGCGGCGCGGTCTTCTGCGTCCGGGTCCCTGCCTGCGCACAGCCGGTTTTCATCTCCCACAATGACAGGGTGAAAGGAGAGGATCATTCGTAACCCAGCCTCCGCATGGCCTTGGTGTCGGAACTCCAGTTTTTTTCCACCCGTACAAAGAGCTTGAGGAATACCTTGACTCCCACCATGCGTTCGATTTCCATGCGGGCGCTCGTGCCGATTTTTTTAAGCATGGCGCCAGCTTTCCCGATTACAATGCCCTTTTGGGAATCGCGTTCCACATGGATGACGGCGGAGATTTTCACCATGGGCGGTTCCGCCTGCTCTTCAAAGGAATCAATGGTAACGGCCACGGAGTAGGGAATTTCCTGGGAGGTCAGACGAAAAACTTTTTCACGGATCATTTCTGCCGCCACAAAGCGTTCGGGCATGTCGGTCAGGCTGTCCTCGGGGAAAAACGGGGGGCCCGGGGGCAGGAGTTCTTCCAGGACATGGAGAAGCTCACCCACCTGGGTGCCGTGCTTGGCGGAAACCGGCACCATGGAGGAAAAGTTATAAACATTTTGCCATTTCGCCAGGATGGGTAAAAGTTGAGCCTTTTCCACCAAGTCGATTTTATTTATCACCAGGACCACGGGCCTTTTTTGTTTGGCCAGCCCCTTGAGCGCCAATTCCTCGGAGCGGGGGTCGGGCCTGGAAGCGTCGATGACGAACATGAGCAGGTCCACGTCGCCCATGCAGGTCATGGCCACGTCCACCATATGGCGGTTTAGGGGGCTGTCCGCGTCGTGAATGCCGGGCGTATCCAGGACCACAATCTGGGCTTTTTCACGATGGACCACCCCCAGAATGCGGTTGCGGGTGGTCTGGGGCTTGGAGGAAGTGATGGACACCTTTTCCCCCAGCATGTGGTTTAAAAGCGTGGATTTTCCCACATTGGGCGCGCCGATAAGCCCGGCGAACCCGGATCTGAAATTATCAGACATGATCGTTTTCTCCCTGTTCAACCTGTTCCAGCCCGCATACGTCCAGGATGGATTCCCACAGATCATCCCTGCCCATACCTGTTTTGGCCGAGAACATGTGGATCATGTCCAACGGAAGTCCCAGGGCCTTGGCCATTCCCTGCTGTTGGGCAATCTGGCGTGTGCGGGAGAATTTGTCGGCCTTGGTGGCTACCAGAATGACGGGGATATTGTTGACATTGAACCATGCCAGGTTTTCCCTTTCCTCGACGCCCGGGGTGCGCCGGAGATCCAGGATCAGGACCACGCCTGCCAGAGTCGGGCGAGTAGTGACATAGGTTTCGATCATGGCGCCCCATTCTTTTCGCATTTGCTTGGACACCTTGGCGTAGCCGTATCCTGGCAAATCCACGAAGACCATGGCCTCGTTGATACAGAAAAAATTCAATAGCTGGGTCCTGCCCGGGGTGGAACTGGTTTTAACCAGTTTCTTGCGCTTTAACAGGGAGTTGATGAGGGATGACTTGCCCACATTGGAGCGGCCTGCAAAAGCAATCTCCGGAAGATCAGGAGGAGGATAGTTGCCAGGCTTTGTGGCGCTGGCCATAAAATTGGCGCTGGTAATAATCATGGAATTAAATGCCTGGAAACAGACCCCGGCCTGACAGGCATTATGCCTGTCAGACCAGGTGGGTTATAAAGTTAGAGTACGATAATGGTTCGATATTACAGGTTTTGTATATATTTCTCAAGGCGGATCATGCCTTCTTCGATATTTTCCAGGGAATTGGCGTAGGAAAAACGGATGTACCCCTCTGCTTGGCGCCCGAAATCGATTCCCGGAGTCACGCCCACATGGGCATTCTCCAGGATGTCAAAGGCCATTTCATAGGAGTCGGTTCCAAAATGTCTGGCATTGGCCAGCACATAAAAGGCCCCCGTGGGCTCCACGGTAATGCCAAAGCCGATTTCCCTGAGCCTGCGGATCATGAAACGCCGCCGTTGGTCGTATATTTCCCGCATGCGGGCCACGTCCGGCCCGGCTTCCTTGAGTGCGGCGATGCCCGCCATCTGGGTCATGGCGTTGGCGGATATGAAAAAATTCTGCTGGAGTATTTGCAAGGGCCGGATAAAGCGTTTGGGCGCGATAAGGTATCCCAGGCGCCACCCTGTCATGGCATAGGCCTTTGAAAAACCGTTGAGCACAAAGGCTTCATCCGTGAACTCCAGGATGGACCGCTCCTTACCCTCGTACACCAGACCGTGGTAAATCTCGTCCGAGACCACAATCTTGCCCAGGTTGGCGATTTTTTCCATGCGTTCGGCCGAGAGCAAATTGCCCGTAGGGTTGGAGGGCGAGTTGATCATGATGGCCTTGGTGCGGGCAGTCATGTACTTTTGAATCTCTCCGGTCCGGTACTGGAACCCTTCCTCTTCGCTCACCGGCACCTTGACGGGCACGGCGCCCGCAAACTCGATGAAGTTGGGGTAGCAGGCATAATGGGGATCCGAGATAATGACCTCGTCCCCTTTTTCCAGGATGGCCGCAAAGGTCATGAAAATTCCCGGCGAGGTGCCGTTAGTCACCACGATTTGATCCGGGTCCACGGCCACGCCGTAGGTGGCGTTATAGTGCTCAGCAATGGCTTCCCGCAGTTCAATGACCCCCAGGCTATGGGTGTAGTGGGAATGGCCGTCTTTGAGGGCTTTTATACCAGCCTCGGTGATGCATTCGGGAGTGTCGAAGTCGGGCTCTCCCACTTCCAGATGGACCACGCTCACCCCTTGCCGTTCCATGGCTTTAGCCCGTTCCAGGACATCCATGACGATAAAAGGGGTCATCTGATCAACCCGTTTGGATACTGTCACTGCGCTACCTCCGCCAGACCCGGGGCCCGGCTTGAAATTCTGTCAAAAATCAGAGAACCTTGTTCAGGGGGTACTCTATAATGCCTTCCCCGCCCTTTTCCAGGATTTTGGGAATCAAATCCCGCACCACGGAAACGTCCACCACGATTTCCACCGAAAGCCAGGAGCTTTTGTAAAGATGGGAAATGGTGGGGGCATTGAGACTGGGCAGGATGCTGATGATATCGTCCGCCTTTTCCTCGGGCACGTTCATCTTAAGGCCCACCAGCTTTTCCGCCACCAGGGCGCTATGCAGAAGCAAGGCCAGTTGTTTGATCTTGGCCTTTTTGAAGGGGTCTTCCCAGGCTTTGCGGTTGGCGATAAGCTGGGTGTTGGTCTGCATGAGTTCCTTGACGATGCGCAGGCCATGGGCGCGGATGGTGCTCTCCGTCTCGGTCACTTCCACAATGGCGTCGGCCAGGCCCGATACCACCTTGGCTTCGGTGGCGCCCCAAGAAAATTCCACCTCCACGTCAATGTTGCGCTCGGCAAAGTACCTTTTGGTGAAGCCCACCATTTCGGTGGCGATTTTTTTGCCCTGGAGGTCTTCCAGCTTACGCACCGGGGAGTCGCCTGCCACAGCCAGAATCCACCGCGCCGGGCGGGAGCTGACCTTGGAGTATATCAGGTCGGTGACCACATGCACATCGGATTGGTTTTCAGCAATCCAGTCTTTGCCTGTAAGACCGGCGTCCAAGGTGCCGCTTTCCACGTAAATGGACATTTCCTGGGCGCGGCAGATGGCGCATTCGATTTCCGGGTCATTGATATCGGGGAAATAGCTGCGTCCGTTGACGTTGATTTTCCACCCCGAGCGCTTGAACAGTTCAATGGTGGCGTTTTGCAGGCTGCCTTTGGGGACACCCAATTTCAGTTTGTTTTCCATTTTTCTAAACCTTTGGCGGACGTCCTGGTCCGCGGTGGACCCTGCCCGGGTCGGTTTGTAGTCCGGATTTTATTTTTTATAGACTTCCTTGGGGTCGAACACGGGTTCTCCCACAATGGTCAGCATATCACCTTCCACCAATTTATGAAAACAACTCCTGTGACCGGTGTGGCAGGCAGCGCCGCCAATCTGCTCCACTTTCAGCAAAACGGTATCATTGTCGCAATCCACCCGGATTTCCTTTACCTTTTGCACGTTTCCCGACGTGAGTCCTTTGGTCCAGAGTTCCTGGCGGCTGCGGCTCCAATAGGTGGCCATGCCGGTTTCCAGAGTTTTTTCCCAAGATGCCTTGTTCATAAAGGCGAGCATGAGAACCTCTCCGGTTTCCGCGTCCTGACAGATGGCGGGCAGCAGCCCGTCTGTTTTTTCAAAATCCAGTTCAATCATAATTTCCTCATGTTGGCGGCTTTTAGCGCGGCAGGTTTTGGCAGCCAGCCGTGCTGATTCACGTGGTCCTTTTTCTGAAATCCTCTATAACCCGGCCCAGGCCGGTTTCAAGGTCTGTTACGGGGGTCCATGCCAGCAGTTGTTCGGCCCTGGAAATGTCGGGCCTTCTGCGGGTGATCTCGTTTTCCGGCATGGGCAGGTTGACAATCTGAGATGAGGAGCCGGAAAGCTCAATGATTTTGGCGGCCAGATCCTGGATGGTGATTTCCAGGGGGCTGCCAAGGTTCACAGGCTCGTGAACATTTTCGGTTTCCATGAGCCTGATGAGTCCGTCCACCATGTCGTCCACATAGCAGAAAGTACGGGTTTGGGAACCATCGCCATTGATATGGATGGGTTCTCCTTGGAGGGCTTTCAGCACAAAGGTGCTTATCACCCTTCCATCGTCCAGGGCCAGGCGCGGGCCATAGGTGTTGAATATGCGGGCCACGCGGGTATCCACCTTACGTTGGGTGTGGTAGTCCATGACCAGGGTTTCGGCCACGCGCTTTCCTTCGTCGTGGCAGGCCCGGAGGCCAATGGGGTTGAGGTATCCCCAATAGCTTTCCTTTTGAGGATGCTCCCTGGCGTCACCATAGACTTCGCTGGTGGAGGCCTGGAGCAGCCTGGCCTTACAGTGGGTGGCGTTTTCAAGCATGTTGATGGCGCCCATGACATTGGTCTTGACAGTTTTAACCGCATTTTTTTGAAAAAATACGGGTGAGGACGGGCAGGCAAGGTTGTAGATCCTGTCCACGTCCACAAGAATGGGTTCCACCACATCGTGGCGAATCAGTTCGAAATTCTTTTTATCCAACAGATGCCGGACATTGTTTTTGGAGCCGGATATAAAGCTATCCACGCAAATTACTTCCGCGCCCTGGTCCACAAGCCGGTCGCACAGGTGGCTTCCCAAAAAGCCTCCCCCCCCTGTCACCAATACTCGGATTTGCCTCATCCTGGCCTCACCTTAAAAACAACTAAGGTTGGGCTGAGCGTCCAGACTCCCGGTCATGGCCGGGTTTGAATTCTCAATCCAACCTGCTTTGTCAAAAAGCCGGATTCGGTCCGGCCGTCCGCGCCCTGCGGTTTTACATTGCAGGGAAAAAAGGGAGAAGCCCTTTTTGCAAGGGCTTCTCCCCGCAAAAACTAGTTCAAGTCGTTTGCGAACTTGAAGGACTTGAGGGTGTTGACCATGAGCATGGTGATGGTCATGGGGCCCACGCCGCCCGGAACCGGGGTGATGGATCCGGCGATTTCCTTGGCTGCGTCAAAGTCCACATCGCCGCGGAGCACGGCAATTTCCTTACCGGTTTTTTCGCTGATCTTGGTGCCCACGCGGTTCACTCCCACGTCGATTACGCAGGCGCCGGGTTTGATCCATTCGGGCTTTACCAGTCCGGGAACGCCGGCAGCCACGATGAGGATGTCAGCCCGTTGGCAATGGGAAGCCAGGTCTTTGGTCCGGGTATGGACGATGGTGACCGTGGAGTTGGCGCCGGGGCCTTTCTGGAGCATCATGTTGGCGATGGGTTTGCCCACGATGTTGGAGCGGCCTACAACCACCACCTCGGCGCCGCTGGTTTCCACACCGGCGCGGACGATCATTTCCTGGATGCCTGCAGGGGTGCAGGGGGCGTATTTCACTTCGCTGCCGCCGATCATAAGACGGCCCACATTCACAGGATGGAAGCCGTCCACGTCCTTGTCCGGATCAATGGCGTTGAGGATCTTTTTCTCGTCAATGTGCTTGGGCAGGGGAAGCTGCACCAGGATGCCATTGATGGAATCGTCCTTGTTGTATTTTTCAATCAGGGCCAGGAGCGCTTCCTGGGAAATGTCAGGGGACTGGTTGTCCTGCACTTCGTGAAAACCCACCCGATGCGCGGTTTGGATTTTGAGAGTCACATAAGATATGGAAGCCGGACTTTCGCCGACCAGAATGGTCACCAGTCCGGGCACCTTCCCGGTTTTTTCCTTCAGAGCAGCTACTTCCTTGGTTACTTCCTCCAGGATTTCTTCCCTGATTTCCGTTCCCTTAATGAGCTTTGCAGACATGTTGTTCTCCTTTCTCGAGTTTTGCATTGTTGGCCTATATCCAGGACCTGAATCCAATCCCCCTGGGTAACGGGGGGTATATCCTTATTCTCTGCGCGAATCGATGGTTTGAAACACTCCACTCAGAATCCATTTGTATTGAACAAAATGTCCGGTTCGTCAACCATTATTCCAGGGAAAAGGAGGCTGGAGGGATGCAAAAACGCCAAAAAGGGGCCTGATTGAGTGGAAACAGCCATTTTCGGGAGGGCATGCCTGTTTTTTCGGGTCCGAATGAGAGGCATGCCCTTTTTGAAGTGGGGGTTCTTGAATGCGGGGCAGGGCGCCTATTGATCCCGGTCCAACACCTGCCGCACCTTGGCGGCCAGGGCTTGTCCGGAAAACGGTTTTTGGATAAAGTCCACATGTTCCTCCGAAACCCCTTGGTTTGCGATGATTTCGTCGTTGTAGCCCGACATATAAAGCACCTTGATGTCAAATTCGCCGGATAATCGGCCAAACAGGTCCTTGCCGCTCATTTCCGGCATAACCACATCGGTCAAAAGGAGATGGACCGGCTCCGTATAGGTTTTAATGATTGTTATGGCTTCCTGTCCGCCGGGCGCCTCCAATACCCTGTATCCCTGCCTTTTAAGGACAATCCGGGCCAGGGTGCGCACCTGGGGGTTGTCCTCCACCAGGAGGATGGTTTCATGTCCGGTAACGGCTTCTGATTCGTGGTGCTGCGTCATTTCCGCGATTTTATCCGTGTTAAGCGCGGGCAGGTAGACTTGAAAAGCGGTTCCCTTTCCAGGTTGACTGGTGAGCCTGATGGTTCCGTTGTGCTGCTTTATGATGCCGTACACAGTGGACAGTCCCAGGCCGGTTCCCTTATCTTTTGTTTTGGTGGTGAAGAAAGGCTCAAAAACCTGTTGTCGGGTTTCCGGGTCCATTCCGCTTCCCGTATCCATGACGGACAGGACCACGTAGCAGCCCGGCGGCAGATTGTCGAATTCCTTGCTGTGTTCCAGGTCCAGTTCCGTGACAGAGGTTTCAATGGTCAGTTCACCCCCTTCGGGCATGGCGTCCTGGGCGTTGACCGCAAGGTTCATCATGACCTGCTCCAACTGGCCGATATCCCCTCTCACATTGGGGAGGGATGGGGCCAGGTTCAGGCGGATTTCCACGTCTTCCCGGATGGTCCGGCGGAGCAGTTTTTCAAAGCTGACCAGCAGATGGTTCAGGTTCATGGACTTGAATTCCAGCACCTGCTTGCGGCTGAAGGCCAGCAATTGGGCCACCAGATCTTTGGCTTTGCTGGCGGCGTTAAGGATTTCGTGGGCGAATTCCCTGCGGGTGTCGTCCGGGCTGAAGTCCTCCATAAGCATGCCGCCAAAGCCCAAAATGGGTGTGAGCATGTTGTTGAGGTCATGGGCCACGCCTCCCGCCAGGCGACCTACGGATTCCAGCTTTTGGGCTTGTTGGAATTGCTCCTGCAACAGGCGTTTTTCATCTTGGGCGGTTTTGCTTTCCGTGATGTCCTGAAAGGTTCCCAACAGGCGGATGGTTCGCCCATGCTCAACAACCGGAAGACATTTGGTATGGGTCCACAACTCCTTGCCCTTTGAGGTGGTGAATCGCAGTTCCAGGTCAAAGGGCGCCCCCTGGTCCATGGCGTTATTGAAGGCCGCCTGGAGCCTGGCCCTGTCCTTTTCATGGAAAAACCCAATGGCCTCGGGAAGCGTTGGCTTATAGGACTTGGGCATTTCATGGATTTCGTAGGTGACATCGGTCCACCTCACATCCAGGGTCTTGGCGTCTATCTCCCATCCGCCCACTTTGGCCATTTTTCCGGTGGCGTTGAGGAACGCCTCGCTTTTCCGGAGTTCCTGCTCCACTCCCTTTCGGTCCGTAATATCCATGATATTGCCGACTACCCGGACCACATTATCATCCTCCAGGACCGGATGGCCCGTGGTGCGTATCCAAATTTTCTGCCCGGTGGCTTTGGTAAAGGGGAATTCGTAGTCGTAGGGATAGCCTCTTTCAACACACCGGTTAAAGGCCGACATGATGACATTTCGATATTCCGGAGGGTAACATTCCAGGCTTTTGGGAATGTGATCCCCGGCGGCGGGAGAGAATGCCTCCTTTTGGAAACCATGGATATTGTACACCTCGTCTGTCCAGAACATCTCCTTTTTTTCCACATCCCATTCCCACCCGCCGATTTTGGTCAGGCTTTGGGTGGCTTTGAGCAGAGCTTCGTTGCGCCGGAGATCCTCCAGGGCCTGAATCCTTTGAGTTATGTCCGCCAGGGCCACCAGAACCTTGGGCTCGTTGTTTAAAATAATTCGGGCGGTTGACACGCTCAGGTAGATGTCCCGGGTCTGGTTTTCATTGACAACAGATATCCTGGTTTCCAGATTTTTTACAGGCTCTCCGGTTTCCAGGGTATGGAACACTGATTTGCGGATTTCGCAGGTTTCACACTCCAGGGCGTTTCCGCACCCTTGTTCATTTTTTAGGGCATGAAGGCACTGGAGGGCGTCCCCGCCCCGGAGTCCGGTATATTTCCTGTCTGCATCTTTGCCGGAAACAGAGGGGAGTTGGTTAAGCCGGAGAATCCGGCGGTCCTGATCCACCAGCATCATGAGGACCGGGGCGTTTTCATAGATGGCGGTCAGCTCGTTTTCTGTGCCCTTCCGGTCAATGGCGTACCGGATGGCGCGTTGGATCAGTTCCGGGGATATTTTTCCTTTAACAAGGTAGTCCTGGGCGCCTTTGCGAATGGCTTGGCGGGCGGTTTCATCGTCATCCTGTCCGGTAACGGCGATGACCGGCAGGGAAGGAAAGCGGAACACGAGATCAGCCACCGTGTCAACCCCTTGGGAGTCGGGCAGGCCCAGGTCCAGGAGCACCACGTCGAACGGCTCGTGGGTCAGTTTTTTTATGGCTTCTCCAAGGTTTGAGGCGAAGTCCACCAAAAAAGTATGGCTATCCATTTCCAGGTATTCCGCCACCAGATCCCTGTCGCCGGGATTGTCTTCCACCAGAAGCACGCGGATGTTCTTTTCCATGAAGGGCATGGCGGTCTCCTCACTCCGGGGAATATCTGACAACGGAAAACCAGAAGCATTTGATTCCACGCACAATCTTTCCAAATCCTTCCAGGTTGACTGGTTTGGTGACAAAGGCGCTGGCCTGGAGGTCGTAAGATTTCACCACGTCCTCTTCGGCCTGGGAAGAGGTGAGCACCACCACGGGAATGCGCCTAAGGTCCGGGTCCGCCTTCATTTCCACCAGCACTTCCCTGCCGTCCTTTTTGGGGAGGTTGAGGTCCAGCAGGACCAAGTGGGGTTTGGGGACATCGGCGTATGGTCCTTCCCTTTTCAGGAACGCCATGGCTTCCACGCCATCGGGGACCGTATACAGCTCGTGGAGGATTTTGGAGGATTCCAGGTTTTCCCTGGTCAGGTCCACGTCCGCTGGATTGTCTTCCACCAAAAGAATTTTCAGTTTGCTATCCATCAGATAGACTCCTTGTTGTATTGAGGATGGGCAGGGTGAAGAAAAAGCTGGTTCCTTTTCCTTCGGCGGATTCGATCCAAATGCGCCCTCCATGCCGTTCCACGATTTTTTTTGTGATGGCCAGGCCGATTCCCGAGCCCTCGTATTGTCCTCGTTCATGGAGCCTTTGGAAAATGACGAACACCCGTTCATGGTATTTGGGATCAATGCCTATGCCGTTATCCCTGAACTGGAACACCCACTCCTTGTCACTCTGCCGGGCTGAGATATGTACCTGGGGAGGGGAATCCCCCTTGAATTTTATGGCATTGGCGATAAGGTTTTGAAAAAGCATGCCCAACTGCGTGGAGTCCGCCATGACGGTTGGCAAGGGCTCCACCTGGATTTGCGCTCCAGTTTCCTCAATGGATCTTTCCAGGTCTTTGAGCACGGATTGGACCACCTTGTGGCAGTCGGTTTCTTCAAAGGGGTTGCCCCGGGTGCCAATCCTGGAAAGCTGCAACAAATCGTTCACCAATCCCTGCATCCGGGTTGCGCCTTCCACGGCGTACCCGATGAACTTATGGGCTTTTTCATCCAGCTGGTTTTCGTAACGCTGGGCCAGAAGCTGGGTGTAGGAGGCCACCATGCGCAAGGGCTCCTGAAGGTCATGGGACGCCACATAGGCGAACTGTTCCAGTTCCTTGTTGGAGCGCTCCAGGTCCGCCATGGTCGCCTTTCTTCTTTGCACCTCCCTGGTCAGGTCGGCCCTGGAGACCAAAGATTCTTTGAGTTCACTCCTCATTTGGTCCAGGGTCTTGGCAAGGTTGCCAATTTCCCCCTTGTCTGAGAATATGATTTCCGTTTCCAGGTCGCCCTTGCCCATGGCTTTGGCGAAATCTGTCAGGCGGGCCAGGGGCCGGGTGATGGTTCTGGCCAGGAGCAGGCCCAATCCGGAAGCCAGGCAGGCTATGGCCAAGCAGAGCAGGGCGGTGGTGTTCCGAAAACCCATAATAGGGGCATAGGCCTCGTTTTGGTCCACCTCGGTGATCATGGCCAGTTCCCATTCCGGAATCCATTCGTAGACTCCCATGACCGGAACCCCCCGGTAGTCCTCATAAAATCCGTGCCCGCTTTCTTGTTTCAAAGCCAGAAGCACGCCTTCCGTATGAATGGATTTTTTTAACGCGAATCCCTTGCCAAAAATGGGTTCCGTGACAAAGAAATTGAATTTGTTCACCAAATAGGTGTCTTCGGTTTTCAGGAGGCTGCTGCGTCTGCCCATGATGTCCGAGAGTTCGGAAAGGTCCACCCGGCCTGCAAGTACGGCAATCAGGTTGCCGTCCTTGTCCTTTAGGGGCGTGCTGACGGTCATGGCCGGTTTTCCGAGGGACATGGAGTAGTAGACGTTTTGAATATAGGTTCCGGTTTTTCCTTCCCGGAAAAAGGCTTGATAGTGTTTGATTTTGCCCTTTTGGGTTTTGTCCGTGGACAGGATAATCCGACCCTTTTTCGGCTCCATGACAAACAGCTCAAAATAACCTCCTCCGTGGAGGAACGGCTTGAGATACAAATTTTCAGTCTCCTGGGCCCGGGCCTGCCAAATTGGTTCGTTCGGATTGGAGCCTGCCAGCATGAAAGGGAATTCCGTGCGCATAAAGTGCGTGTTCGCCAATATTTCCAGGTGACGTGTTTTTTCACTCAGCCAACCATCCAGTTCCGCCTTTTTCAGGATGTCGGTGGAGAATAAGTGATTGATGGTTTGCTTCTGAATGGTATGGCGGCCGTTTTCGAAGGCGATGAACCCCATGACAAGGAGGGGCGCAGCAGCAATCAACAGGAAAAATAAAGGCAGTTTTTTTGACAGGGTCATTTGGCGCCGCCTTTGTAAATATGCTCCAGGAAATCCATGGTGAAGACGGTCTTTTCATCAATTGGCCGGGAAAGTGATTTTTGATCCAGAAGGATCTGGCACATGATTCGCCAGTCCTCCTGCTTCATCCAACCAATATTGTCCTCCCCCGTATGAATCAGAGGCGCCTGGGCGTCCATCATGGCAGTCTGGAGGGGGATGTCCTGGACCCGGGCGTATTTCATCGTGGCCTGCACCGCAGCCTGGGGATCTCCTATGGCTTCGCTCCAGCCCTTTAGGGTGGCCCGGACAAAGCGCAGGACCAAATCGGGATTTATGTGAATAAAACTATCCGTTGCCACCAGGGTGTCAGAGTAGGCGATGACACCGTAATCTCCTGGCCAGATAATGTTCAGATCGTAACCTTGTTGCTTTAAGCGAATCACGCCCCCAGTCAGGTAGGCGGCTGTCACGTCTATCTTATCCTCCAGAAAATCTTTGTAAGTGGGGTCATAAGGCAGGATTTGCATTCGGGAGTTCGGAAGGTTGAGTAATTGCATCATGGTGTAAAACTGAACTTCAAAGTCACGGACGCTGCCCGCTGCGCCAGTGGTGGCAATGGTTTTACTCTTGAAATCGGAAGGGCGGATAATGCCCGAATTTTTTTTGGACAGGAGTTTCAGGGATGGTCTCTTCACATGAAAAGTAATCCCAACAAAATCAATTAGTTATGTCATATTAAATAGT
>JAEINP010000024.1 GCA_016342355.1 Desulfatibacillum sp. | reverse complement strand
AATATGCCCGATGGTGCCCACGTTTACGTGGGGCTTGGTACGCTCAAACTTCGCTTTGGCCATGATCCCTTCCTCCCGTGGTTTTTTTGGTATAGCCCCGGCGAACCTATCGGCCCGGACGCCCTAAACCGTAAAGAGTATGTTTGTTACCTGCAAATACCGAAAAAATAAAAGATTGTAATTGCCCACCAGTCAGAAAAAAAAGGTGGAGCCCACGATCGGATTCGAACCGATGAACCTCTTCCTTACCAAGGAAGCGCTCTACCGACTGAGCTACGTGGGCTTATGCCAATTTTTCTCACGACCCGGGGCCGTTTGCTCACTCCCGGTGAATCTTTATTGGAGCGGGAGACGAGATTCGAACTCGCGACATCCAGCTTGGAAGGCTGGAGCTCTACCAGCTGAGCTACTCCCGCCCGAATTCCCGGAGGACTATATGTCTTTCATTGGCCGAGCCCTGCGTAGTGCGGCAATGATATGCCTCCTATGCGGAGCTGGCTATGATTGGTGGTGGGGGGAGGATTTGAACCTCCGAAGGCGCTGCCGACAGATTTACAGTCTGTTCCCTTTGACCACTCGGGAACCCCACCAAATTATGTCTTACCATGGAGCCAGCGGAGGGACTCGAACCCCCGACCCACTGATTACAAATCAGTAGCTCTACCAGCTGAGCTACGCTGGCGCATGTGGCCGGATTCGGACCCGCCTGACTCGCACTAGCCCTTGCTCCGAAACAACTTTGCTTACACCCTATTTCCACTCATTGCAAGCAAAAAATGAACCGATTCGCATTGGGCCTTGAAAAAACCAGGCATTGAACACCATCGACTCCGGATGTCCCACAATATCACCCCTTCCCGACGTTTATCGGGCTTTTCCGGGCTGACATGCTTTGGCGAAATCCGGCCCCAGCAAAGCCAGTCAAGGATTTCTCCGTAGCGGGCGTTGCTCTACCATCGAATAACGTGCCTTGTAAACAGCTAATTGGGATTTTGTTAATTTTTTTTGAAAAGAGGGTATCCTTGACAACTAGGCGCCCTGCTGGTAAATATGCCGCCCATGATGGAAAACGTCTCCATACTCCCTGACCCTTTTGGACCGTCCGGCCAAGGTTCGTCCCCCCAAACATGTGAATGCGACTTATGAAAAGAATAGCTGTTTTGTTGTTATGTTTGATAGTTGGAGCCACTGGATGCATGGTTCCCGCCGCACAGGTCAACACGTCTGCCCCCCGAGTCAAGTCCTTACCTGACCAGGAGCCTCAGGCCATGCAGGTGGAGCAAGTGCAAGATGTGGAGCTCCAGGATGTTCTGACAAATGGGGACCTGGAGGACGCTGACAAACCACAAGGGACTTCCTATGAATGCACCGCGGTCCCCGAACCCATTGAAAAGGACACCCAGCAGGTCCTGGACGAAGCCCTGGCCTCCTGCCAGGTGGCCCAGGAATACTGGCAAAAGGGGGAGCTGGACCAGGCTATAGATTCTCTGGACCAGGCCTATGCCATGCTTCTTTCCATAGAGTCGGAAAATGGCGGTTCGGGTGTGCTCCAGGCCAAAGAGGACTTAAGGTATCTTATTTCCAAGCGCATGCTGGAGATCTATACCTCCCGGTTCACGGCGGCCACCGGCAATCACAATGCCATCCCTCTGGACATGAACAAATTCGTGCAAGCCGAGATCAATCTGTTTACGGGCCGTGAGAAGAATTTTTTCATTGCCGCCTACCAGCGTTCCGGCCAGTACAGACCCCAGATTGTTGAGGCCCTGCGGGAAGCGGGTCTGCCCGAGGAGCTTTCGTGGCTGCCTCTTATAGAAAGCGGTTTCAAGGTCAAGGCCCTATCCAGCGCCCGAGCCTTGGGCATGTGGCAGTTTATCGCTTCCACGGGTTACAAGTTCGGCATGACCCGGGACCGATACATTGATGAACGCATGGATCCGGAAAAGTCCACCCAGGCGGCCATTGCCTATTTAAAGGAACTCCATTCCATGTTTGGGGACTGGACCACCTGCCTGGCCGCCTACAACTGCGGCGAGGGCCGGGTGCTGCGGGTCATCAAGCGCCAGAACGTGAATTACCTGGACAATTTCTGGGACTTGTACCAACGCCTTCCCCGGGAAACCGCCCGGTATGTGCCCCGTTTTCTGGCGGCCCTGCACATCATCAACGATCCTGCCAAGTATGGCATGGACCTGGGAACGCCCTACCCTCCCCTGCAATATGAAAAGGTCACCATAGCCAAGCAGGTGCATTTGAACCATGTGGCTCCGGCCATCAATATTAGCAAAGAAATTCTTAAGGATCTCAACCCGGAGTTGCGATACCAGATCACGCCCACCACCCCTTATGAGTTGAAGGTTCCGCCGGGAACGTCCGACCTGCTGTTGGCCAGTATTGACCGCATATCCCAATATGAGTTTCCCCAGGACGCCTACGTGCTTCACCGGATCAGGAGTGGGGAGACGTTATCCACCATCGCCAGAAAGTACGGGTCCAGCGTAACCAAGATCAAACAGGTGAACAGCCTGCACAACACGCGTATTGTGGCGGGCAAGACCCTGAAGGTGCCTATTGGCAGGGGTTACAGCGCTCCGGCGGAAACCCAGCCTGCAGCCTCCAAGCCAGCCGTCCATGTGGTGAGGCGGGGGGATTCCCTGTGGAATATCGCCCAACGCTACGGAAGCACCATAGACGCCATCAAGAAGGCCAACGGCCTTTCCGGGACCAATCTTTCCGTGGGACAGGAGTTGAAAATACCCGGCAGACAAGGAGATGCACCTGGCGACTCCAAGACCTATGTGGTCAAAAGGGGAGACACGCCTGCGACGATAGCCAGAAATCATGGCATGAGCCTCAAACAGCTTTTGGCCATGAACGGCCTTCACATGAAGTCCACCATTTATCCGGGACAGCAGATCAAGGTCCAATAGACGGTATTTCTTAAGCCGCAAGATACTCATTCCAAAATGAAAAGCCCCGGTCTTCCGGGGCTTTTCGCTTTAGTAGCTACCCGACTTCGGCCGCTTCCTGATGTTCCTTTACGCATGGCCTTCAAAAAGGTATAATACTTGTTTTAGCCGGGAAATATTGCGCACCCCGGACTGTGGAAGAGCCAGACGCAAGGCTCCCGGTAATCCGTTTTGTCAAGCGGGCGCCGGGGCCAAATACCCAAAAAAAACAGGAGCCCTATCGTGATACACAGCATGACTGCCTTTGCAAGGGCGGAAAAGCAGGCCGAACAGAAAATCGTTTCCGTGGAAATCCGCTCGGTGAATCACCGGTTTTGCGAAATAGCTGTCCGCATACCCAGGCCGTGGATATCCCTGGAAGAGAAAGTAAAGGCCCGCGTGCGCCAGAGCGTAGACCGGGGCCGGGTGGACATAACCGTGGAGATCCAGAGCCAGGGCGGCGGGTCCCAGTTTTACGAGGCGGACATTTCCCTGGCCCGGAACTATTATCAAGCCCTCAAGCAGGTGCATGAGGCTCTGGACCTGGAGGCCCCTATCCCCCTGGATAGCATCGTACGGATTAATGGGGTGATCAACGCCACCTCGGTTCAGCCGGACTTGGAGTCGGACTGGGAACAGATGGAACAGGCCCTTACCCAGGCCCTGGACACCCTGGTGTCCATGCGGGAGACTGAAGGGCGGGCTCTGTACGAGGATTTTCTGGCTCGACTGGCCCAGTTGGAGATTTTTCTGGAGGAGATTTCCCGGGCAGCGGCAGGTCAGCCTGCGGCCCATTTGGAGAAACTCCGGGAAAGGATAGACGCCCTTTTGGAAGGCGCGGCTGAAGTGGACCCCACCCGGCTGGCCCAGGAGGCTGCGTTTTTGGCGGACAAGTCGGACATTACGGAAGAATTAGTGAGGGCCAGGAGCCATATTGCCCAAATCCGGGCTATTCTGCTCCAGGAGGAGCCTCCGGGAAGGTCTTTGAACTTCCTGGCTCAGGAGTTGCACAGGGAGTTTTCCACCATGGGATCCAAGTCTTCGGACGCCGCATTGTCCCACGTGGTTGTGGCAGCCAAGGCCGAGGTGGAAAAAATCCGGGAGCAGGTCCAAAACGTGGAGTAGGTTTTAGGACTTTGTTTGCCTAAGCCGGGGGAGACAGCATGGATAAAAAGATAGAGCTGGAACTGGAGAACAGGAAAAAATTCTGGACCGGTCTACGACCCGAGCCCCTTTTGAATATAGGTTTTGGAAATACGGTGGCGGCCCACCGGGTGATTGCCATCGTCACCCCCAATTCCGCACCCATGAAAAGGCTCCGGGACGACGCACGGGATGCGGGGCGCCTGGTGGACTCCACATGCGGCAGGAAAACACGGGCCATCATCATCATGGATTCCAACCATGTTGTGCTTTCGGCTATCCAGGCTGAAACCGTGTCCCAGCGCTTTGCCGCCATCAAGGACAAGCGGGAGGAAGGAGCGCACCATGAACCAGCTTAGGCCGGGCAGGCTGTTTATATTTTCAGCGCCGTCCGGAGCGGGAAAGACCACGCTGCGTAAGGCCTTGTGTGCAAGGCAGCCTAGTCTGGCATATTCGATATCCCACACCACGCGGCCACCCAGGCAAGGCGAAACCGACGGCGTGGATTATCATTTTACGGACAAAGAGGCCTTTATCCGGGGGATTGACGAAGGCCGTTGGGCGGAATGGGCCGAGGTCCATGGGAATTATTACGGAACCAGCGCCTTGTTTATATCCCGGTGTATAGACCAGGGGTGTTTTGTACTTTTGGACATTGATGTCCAGGGCACGGAAAAAATACTCGAACAATTTCCCGAGGCCATTACCGTGTTCATCATGCCGCCATCCATGGAAGTGTTGGGACAACGGCTCACAGGGCGGGGAACCGATACCCCGGAAGTGATTAAAAAGCGGCTGATCAATGCCAAGGCGGAAATGGACAAACGGCATATTTACAAACATATTCTGGTGAACGACGACCTGGATACGGCCATCGGGGAACTGGAAGGCATTATTCTTAAATACGGCATACCGCCCCCCTGCCCGGAGGCAGGAAAAAAATTATGAAGTCGGAAAACCTATTTGGCATACACCCGGTTCGCGAGGCTCTTTTGGCAGGGCGGAGAACGATCCACACCCTGTACATTTCCGAATCTCGGGGAGGCGAGGCCAAGGACGAAATACTGGCCTTGGCCCAGGAGCGGGGCATTGGCGTGCAGACGCCGGACGCCGGGTTTTTCCGGAGCCAGGACAGGGGACATCAGGGAGTGGCCGCCAGGGTAAGCCCGTTTAAGCCCGTTTCCCTGGAATCCATGGTAAAGGCGGGGGCAGAAAAGGCGCCCCTGTTTTTCCTGTTGCTGGATGAAATCAATGATCCCCAAAACTGCGGGGCGTTAATACGCACGGCTTTATGCGCGGGGGTTGGGGGAGTGATTATGCCGGACAAGCGGTCCTCGCCCTTGAGCCCGGCGGTTTCCAAGGCTTCGGCGGGAGCTTTGGAGCACATGCCCGTGGCCAGGATTGTCAACCTGGTGCGTTCCATGCAATATCTCAAGGACCAGGGTGTGTGGTTTTACGGCCTGGACGCCTCCGCCGCCCACAGTGTCTGGGAAACGGACCTGACGGGTCCGGCAGCCATTGTGGTGGGAAACGAGGGAAAGGGACTGAGGTCCCTGGTAAGAAAGGAATGCGACCAGTTGGTGTCCATTCCCCAATCCGGCCCCCTGGGGTCCTTAAATGCTTCAGTGGCTGGCGCAGTGACCATGTATGAGGTAATGCGTCAGCGGAACATGTCAGGCAAGCAGAAAGGGTAACACAATGACAATACAAGGAACAAAAATCACGGTTTTGCAGGACGGAAGCCTAAACGTGCCCAATGATCCCATCATCCCTTTTATCGAAGGGGACGGAACAGGCCCGGATATATGGAGAGCCACAAGGCTGGCCCTGGATGCGGCGGTGAAGGCCGCTTATGGAGGGGAAAAGCAGATTGTGTGGAAAGAGGTTCTTGCCGGGGAAAAGGCTTTCAAGCAGACCGGAGAATGGCTTCCCCAGGAAACCCTGGACACCATCCGCGAGCATGTGGCGGCCATCAAGGGTCCTCTCACCACCCCGGTGGGAGGGGGCATTCGAAGCGTAAACGTGGCTATCCGCCAGTTGCTGGACCTGTACGCCTGCGTGCGCCCCACCCGGTATATTTCTCCCATGCCCAGTCCGGTCAAGGAGCCTGAAAAGGTGGACATGATCATTTTCAGGGAAAACACCGAGGATCTGTATGCGGGCATTGAATTCCAGTCGGGCTCAGAGGAAGCTGACAAGCTGGCGGCCTTTTTGGAAAAGGAATTCGGGGCCAAGGTTCCGGAAAAGGCGGGCATTGGCATCAAGCCCATAAGCCCCAAGAACACCAAAAGGCTGGTGGCCATGGCTATAGAGTACGCCATAGCCAATGACCGGGCTTCTGTTACCCTCATGCACAAAGGCAACATCATGAAGTTCACGGAAGGCGCTTTCGCCACCTGGGGTTATGAAGTGGCCAAGGAGCGTTTCGGGGACCAGACCATTACCGAAAAGGAACTGTGGGATGATTTTGACGGCAAAAGGCCAGAGGGCAAGGTGGTGATCAAGGACCGCATTGCGGACATGCTGTTCCAGCAGGTGTTATTGCGGCCCGAGGAATTTGACGTCATCGCCACCCCCAACCTGAACGGAGACTACATTTCCGACGCCCTGGCGGCCCAGGTGGGCGGGTTGGGCATGGCGCCCGGGGCCAATATTGGCGATGGATGCGCGGTGTTCGAGGCTACCCATGGCACGGCGCCCAAGTACGCCAACCTGGACAAGGTGAACCCCGGCTCCCTGATTCTTTCAGGAGCCATGCTGCTGGCCTATCTTACTTGGGACAAGGCTGCGGATGCGCTGCAAACGGCTCTGGCCAAAACCATAGGCCAGGGAAGGGTCACCTATGACCTGGCGCGGCAAATGCCCGGGGCCACCCAGGTGAAATGCTCGGAATTCGCTCAGGCTGTTGCGGATAATCTGGCATAAAATATGGGCCGGGGAACGGGTGAAAGCCGGTTTCCCGGTTTTTTTATTCCGATTATTGCATTATTTTTATCAAATGATATCCTACACAATAAATTCTTATTCTTATGGTATATAGTTTATATTTTTTACTGGAATATTCCGATTACCGGTCACGGAAAAGGAATAGTCCTCCTGCCTGTTTTGTAATTTTCTGTGTGACCGGCCTCACATCCGTTTTCGAATAACTCCCTTGAAAAAAAAAGAAATTCTTATTACAAGTAAAGGGTGCAGTAGTTGTGAAAACCTTCCTGCATCCGAAAGGGGAAGGCCGGGGCCTTGAGCTAACCAGCCGAATAAGCAGAAATAATTAAACCGAGGACTTTGATACAATGAAGCGGGTCAGGGACTACATAGCCCCATCCCATCCTGGAATACCGGAGATAGTCGGCCATTCACGGGATATGGATGCCGTATTTGAAACGCTTTATAATAAAACGCCGGTCATGATGCATGCCATGGATTGCCATGGGTACATCATTGGCGCGAATGATTATTGGCTGATTAAACTGGGCTTTTTCCGACAAGAGGTCCTTGGGCGCTCCATACTGGATTTCCTGAGTCCGGAATCCCTTGCTTATGCCAGGGATCAGATCATTCCCGAATTGCAATCCTCGGGTTTTGTTTATGATGTGGAATTGGAGTTTTTAAGCAAATCCGGCGTATTGTTAGAGGCTTCTTTTTCCGCAGTGCGGGACAGGGCGCCCGGTGGCGCCAAGTGTTTTTTGGGTTATCTGACAGATATATCCCGCAGAAGGGCTTCGGAGCGGAAACTCATGCTGGATGAGGCCCGTCTGGAATCCTTGCTTACCCTATCCGACCTGGATGATTTTACAGAGACGGAAATCATCCAAAAGGTACTGGAAGACGCGGTGCGTCTGACCGAGAGCGAGGGCGGGTACTTTCATTTTGTCCGGGAGGATCAGGCTCAACTGGAGCTTTTCACCTGGTCCGAGGAAGTGCGCAAAAGGTGTAAAACTCCGATCAACCGGATGTGCACCCTGAAGGATGCCGGTTTATGGGCGGACTGCATCAGGACCGGGATTCCCCAGATTCACAACGATTATCCCAATCATCCCATGCGCAAGGGGTATCCCGAAGGCCACATTCCCATTAGCAGGCATATGAGCGTCCCCATATTTGACCGGGGCGCCATGATTGCCATTGTAGGAGTGGCCAACAAGGCGGAGCCCTATGATGATTCCGACGTGCGGCAGTTGTCCCTGTTCGCCCAGGCCTTATGGAACCACCTGCGTGGAAAACGGGGCAGGGAGAGAAACAAAGCCCTGGAGTTGCGCCTGCGCCAATCCCAAAAAATGGAAGCCATGGGAACCCTGGCCGGGGGCATAGCCCATGATTTCAACAACATTCTCGCGCCCATCATCGGGTATGCGGAAATGGAGTTGGACGAGGCCATCAGCGAACAGCGGCCCCATGACAGTTTGGAAGCCATTCTCAAGGCAAGTTACCGGGCCCGGGATCTGGTGAAGCAGATCCTCACGTTCAGCCGGGGAGCGGAATATGAGTTGGGGCCGGTTCGCATCCAGAGCATTATCAAGGAATCCATCAAGCTGTTGCGGTCCTCTTTTCCGTCCACCATCACCATCACCCAGATGATCGACGATAAATGCGGGCCAGTACTGGCCGATCCTACCCAGATTCACCAGATCATCATGAACCTTTGCACCAATTCCTACCATGCCATGCAGGAAGCCGGGGGTACCCTGGATATCAGCCTGCGGGAGATGGAGGTGAGTTCCCCGGATCTTGCCTTGTTTCCGTCCCTTAAGGAAGGCACACATCTGCGTCTGTCCGTCAGCGACACAGGCAAAGGCATGGACAAGGAAACCGTGGAAAGGATTTTTGAACCCTATTTCACCACCAAGGCCAAGGAGGAAGGAACGGGCCTGGGTCTTTCAGTTGTGCATGGGATAGTTTCCAGCGTAAACGGGGCGGTCAAGGTATATTCCGAACTTGGCAAGGGAGCGGCCTTCCATGTGTTGTTGCCGGTCATGCTGTCTCCGGCGCCTGAGATTGAAATAGTTCCCTTGGACAAGATTCCCCATGGAACCGAGCGGGTGCTTGTGGTGGACGATGAGGAAATGATGGTTACCATGATTGAAAGCATGCTGGAGAGGCTTGGGTATGAGGCCACATGCGTGACCAGCGCCCCCGAGGCCCTGGCCTTGTTTAAAAAAGCCCCCTACGCCTATGATGTGCTGGTCACGGACCTCACCATGCCCGGATTCACGGGTATTCAGCTATCCCAAAAATGCAAGGAAATCAGGCCCGAACTGCCTATTGTTTTATGCACCGGCTTCAGCGAAAGAACCACCGGCGCCCTCATAGCCAATGCGGGCATCTCGATTACCATGAACAAGCCCATCGTGATCAGGGATCTGGCCCTGGCCCTTCGCCAAGCCCTGGATCAATAACAGACACATACCTGCCCGGCCTGGGAGCATACAATGCCAAAGGACCTGCAAGGCCTGTTTCCCATTCTCATGTCCGGAATGTTGATCCTGGGCATATGCATTTTTTCCATCTTAAAATTCAGGCAATGGAACGGGCCTCCCCTGGCGGCGGGGTTGCTCATGGCAGCCGGGTATGTGGCATGGCTCGTCCGCGAAACCCGCATATCCTTGCGCGATAAAAAGGCCGGCAGGACCGAGCAGGACAAAGGCTCCCTGGAATGGTACGCCTTATCCCAGGGCGGGGTGATTCTGTCGGCTTTGGGGTTCAGCTCCTTGTGGAGCGGAATGGACATTCGAATAATTTTTGGGCCACTGCTCTTTGTTGCCGGGGTGTTTTTTCGCCAATGGGCGGTCCGGGAATTGGGCTCCTTTTACTCCCATAGAGTTCGCATACAGGGGGAACACCGGATTATCCAAAGCGGCCCGTACCGGTTTGTGCGTCATCCGGCGTATTCGGGAATGATCCTTGCCCATGTGGGCGTGGTGATGTTTTTTGGAAACCTGCCGGGCCTGTTCTTTTTGGTCTTGCTGATTGCCAGTATTGTGTCCCGGATTGGAGTGGAGGAGGCCGCCCTTTCCCCACTGGATGGATACGTCGATTTCTGCGAAGGAAAAAAGCGGTTGATTCCCTTTGTCTGGTAATACGGAAATTCCATCATTAGCCGGGAGCCATGTTTATTCAAGCCGCCAAAATTTGGAAGAACGCCATCCTGGACGCCCTATACCCGGGAAAGTGCGCGGCCTGCGGGGACATCATTCCCAAGGCCCTGCCCTCCCCTACCCTGCCCTTTTTATGCCCTGATTGTTGTGAGGACTTTGAACCAGTGGCCTCGCCATTGTGTCTGCAATGCGGTATGCCTTTTGTCTCGCCCGAAGGGCCGGACCATGTGTGCGGGGGATGCCTGGAAAAGAAAAACCGTTTTGGGAGGGCCAGGGCCGCCGGGGTGTATGACGGTCCCTTGCGCACATCCATCCATCGCCTCAAGTACAACCGGAAAACCTCCCTGGCAAAGCCCATGGGAAAAATGTTGGAACAGGCATACCTGGATCATTTCGGTCCTGGCGGCGCGGACATCGCCGTGCCCGTGCCGCTCCATGCAAAAAGGCTGCGGCAAAGGGGTTTTAACCAGTCCCTGGTTCTGGTAAGAAACTGGAGAAACGGGAACGGAACCTTGCCGCCGGTTGCGGATTGCGTGTTAAGCCGGGTACGCATGACCCGGTCCCAGGCCGGACTGAAAGCAAGGGAACGGGCCAGGAATATCCGGGGTGCTTTTTCGGTGACGCAACCGGAGCTGATCCGTGATAAAAGGGTTCTGCTCATAGACGACGTGTTCACCACGGGCGCCACGGCCAATGAATGCGCCAAGGTGCTCTTGAAGGCCGGGGCTGAAAATGTGGATGTTCTGACCTTGGCCGTGGTGGTGCGATAGCCGGAAACAAGGGGATAATGCGTGTCTCAACTTAAAGCAGGGCTGATACAATTTGATGTGAAGCTGGGCGATCCTGCAAACAACCTGGATCATGGGGAGCAATCCTTGCGGGAACTGGCTTCCCGTGGGGTGAAGCTGGCCTTGCTGCCGGAAATGTGGTCGTGCGGATTTGACTATACAGGCCTGGAGAGCCATGCCCTGGACACACCCCAGATCCTGGAGCGGTTGAGCGATCTGGCCTGGGAACTGGGCCTGGCCATTTCGGGCGCCCTGCCGGAAATGGCTCCCGAGGGGATATACAACACCCATTATTTCATCGACACCCTGGGAAAAGTACGGGCCGGGTACCGGAAAGTGCATCGTTTTATTCCGGCGGGAGAGGGAGTATTCGCGCCGGGCAAGCAATCCGTCATGGTGGATACGCCCTGGGGCAAGGCCGGGCTGCTCACCTGTTATGATTTGCGGTTTCCCGAGCAAAGCAGGGCCTTGGTGCTTGCCGGAGCCACCTTGCTGCTGGTTTCGGCCCAATGGCCCGAGGTCCGGATTGCCCACTGGGATGTGCTGTTGCAAGCCCGGGCTGTGGAGAACCAGGTTTTTGTATTGGCCTGCAATCGGTGCGGCCAGGACCCGGATTTGATGTACGGAGGCCACTCCGCCATTATTTCCCCCTGGGGCGAGATACTGACCCGCGCAGGAAGCGGGGAATCTTTGGCCACGGCGACCCTGAATTTGAACGAGGTGCAGGATTTCCGCAAACGGATTCCCTGTCTGGAACATAGAAGTCCGGAGGCGTATGATCTCGAAAATATTGACGCAGGATGAACTGGCCCGGGCTGTGGATGACGCCAAAGCCCAAGGCAAGACCGTGGTTTTCACCAACGGATGCTTTGACATCCTCCATGTGGGCCATGTGCGGTATCTGGCCGAGGCCAAACGCCATGGCGATCTGCTGGCGGTGGGCCTGAACTCGGACAGGTCGGTCCGGGAAATCAAGGGACCCAAACGGCCCATTGTTCCTGAGGAGGAGCGGGCCGAGGTGTTGGCTGCCCTGGAATCCGTGGATTTTGTCGCTATCTTTGACGAGCCCGATCCCCTGAACCTGATCAAGGCCGTCATGCCCCAGGTGATGGTCAAGGGCGCGGACTGGCCCGAGGACCAGATCATTGGTGCAAAGGAAGTCAAGGCGGCGGGCGGCAAAGTTGTGCGGGTGGAATTGGCTCAGGGCGCGTCCACCACCAACATCATCCAACGGGTGTTGGAGCGGGGTTGATATCATGCTGATTCCTGGTAAGGATTCCACCCGTTTACTGTGCTTTCCGGCCTTGAACCGGTTTGAAGAAATCGATCACGGCGTGTTTACCCGCCACGGGGGCGTGAGCCATGGGGATCTGGCTTCCCTGAACGTTGGCGCCGCCGTGGGCGACTTACCTGAAAACGTCCGGGAAAACCGGATTATCATGGCTCGGGCCATGAACGCCCGGCGTCTGGCCTTTGTCCGGCAGGTGCACGGAAAAAAAATCGCCGTGCTGGACTCCAGCATGGATCAGGGCAAAGACACCCTGTGGCAAACCGGATTGGAAGCCGACGCCATTGTAACCAACCTGCCCGGCGTGTTTTGCGCGGTTGCCGTGGCTGACTGCCAACCCATTTTATTATATGACCCGGAAAACCGGGTGGTTGGGGCGGTGCATAGCGGCTGGCGGGGAAGTTTGCAGAATATCGCCGGAGCTGCGGTGGAGGCCATGGGCAAGGTTTTCGGATCTGATCCGGGCAGGATTGTGGCGGGCATTGGGCCGTCATTGGGTCCTTGCTGCGCCGAATTCGTCCATTATCAAAGAGAGATCCCGGAAGAGTTTTGGCCTTATAAAGACGACAAGGATCATTTTGATTTTTGGGCCATCACACGCGATCAGTTAACGGCGGCTGGTCTGGCTGAAAAGAATATTTCCTGCGCGGGAATTTGCACCAAATGTCTGTCCGGGGATTTTTTCTCGTACAGGGCGAACCGCGCCGCCGGTCGATTCGCTGCGGTTATCGGGTTAAAAGGATGATGACTTCAATCCCTGGTTCTGTTAAGATTCGGGCACCATATCAAAAGGGAGAAACGCCTTGAAACTATTTGAAACCACCGCTTCCGTTCTGGAAAACAGGGAAGTCCGGCCAGGATATTTCCGCATGGAACTGGCGGCCAACGATATTGCCTGCGCCTCGGCGCCCGGTCAGTTTGTCATGGTAAGCCCCGGGGCGTCGCTCCAGCCCCTGTTACGCAGGCCTTTTTGCGTCCATGATGTGAAGGAAGGACCGGACGGCAACTGGATTCTGGTTGTTTTATACGTCAAAGTGGGCGAGGGCACGGAAATTTTATCCCGCAAAAAACCCGGCGACACCGTGCAGGTTCTGGGGCCTTTGGGCAAGGGTTTTTCGTTGGAA
This sequence comes from Desulfatibacillum sp., assembly GCA_016342355.1. Lineage (GTDB taxonomy): Bacteria > Desulfobacterota > Desulfobacteria > Desulfobacterales > Desulfatibacillaceae > Desulfatibacillum. The sequence goes on along the minus strand of JAEINP010000024.1, from coordinate 56,737 downwards.
ACTGACACCCGGGAATGCCTGCTGGTAGCCGGGGGCATTGGCGTGGCGCCCATGGTCTTTCTGGCCCGGTATCTGGCCCAGGAATTCGGGCCAGCGTCCTGCAAGGTTTTGCTTGGCGCAAGATCCGCCAAGGATGTGCAATGTCAGGAAATTTTTGAGGAAATCGGCCTGGAAGTGCAGGTTGCAACAGAGGATGGCAGCCTGGGCGCCAAGGGATTTGTCACCACTCTCCTGGATAGGGCGCTGGATGGGGACGCGTTACGGCAGATATTCACCTGCGGCCCCATGCCCATGCTCAAGGCCGTGGCAACCATGGCCAGGGAGCGGGATGTCTTATGCCAAGTCTCGGTGGAAGCCTCCATGGCCTGCGGTATGGGGGCCTGTTTGGGTTGCGCCCTGCCTAAGAGGGAGGACCAGGCCAAGCATCTGCATGCATGTATGGACGGACCGGTGCTGGACGCCAGACTGTTGTGGAGTTAGATTGAGGGCGGCGCAAGATCTTTATTGAGCGGCATTGATGGGCATTTATTATTGGAAGGAGGGGGGATTTGCGAGACTTTATAGGCCGTTTTGTGGTTCCGTTTTCCATTCCAGTGGTTTCCCTGTTTTTCATCTGCTGGCTGTTTCCCCACAACGCGGCTTTAGCCCTGACTTCCGGGGCTTTGTTCTTCGTTACTGTGGCGTATCGGCCCAGCCGCTTCAAATTCTCCCTGGCCTTGTACGCCATTTTGTTGGGCACTCTGGGGGAATACCTCTGCTGCCGGTCCAATCTGTGGGTGTACAAGTATCCCACGGCCTTTAACCTGCCCATGTGGATTCCCTTTATCTGGCCCATGCTGGTCATCAACCTGTGGGAAGTGTCCACGTATATCCTGGAGCTTTTGGACAAATGCCCCAAGGCCCTGCGGGTTGGTCTGTTGGTGTTTTGGGGTGCGGTCATCCTGGCTTATGTGGCCTTTACCTCCTTTTACCTCAAAAACATGATCGCCTGGATTCTCCTGGGCTTTTTCCTGATTGTGGTGGCTTTCTCACGCAAACCCATCAATATCTGGCTGTTCGTGGCCGTGGCTGCCGGAGGCTTTTTTGGGGAGTATGTATGCGTGCAGCACGATGTCTGGTATTACACCCGCCCGGTTTTAAAAAGCATTGGCATGCCCTTGTCCCTACCCATGGCCTGGGGGGTTTCGGGCAATATTGTGTGGCTGCTGGCCACTGCTTTGCCTGTTTTTGGCCGGGATAAGGCGCCGGGGTAGTTGAACCAAAAACAATGCAATCCTATCGGCGACAAAATATAAAGGATCTGCTTTTTTGTCGTGGGGACTCGCTTCGAATATTATGCCAATTTGCGGAGGCCGCATTATCACACGACAAAAAGATATCAAGCGCAAACCCAATGCTTCCGATTACCCCCATGGATATCAAGCCCGATTGACGCACAGTCTATGGATAATCGTTCCTTATCAGGAAGTATGCTGGAGCCGCTACTCCCGGCGGTTTTTGCATGTGTCTTCCGGTTTGACAAGGGGCGGGATCGGTGTTAATTTATAATGTTTTGAATGCCGATTAATCAGGGGCGGAACAGGCGGACGCAGGATCTATGCAGGAAATCAAGCTGACTATCCAAAATGAACTGGGACTCCATGCCCGGTGCGCGGCCCTTGTGGCCAAAACCGCATCCAAGGCCAAAGGGCCCGTTTTTTTAAGCGCCAACGGAAACACCGCCGACGCCACAGACATCCTGGATATGCTCATGTTGGCCCCCCACGCCGCCCAGGGCATGGAAATTTCCATTGCCATCCAGGAAACCGTGGATCAGGATATCCTGGACGAGCTGGCCGCCCTGGTCCAGGACGGATTCGGAGAAGATTAGGTTGGCAGAGCCCATGGCCCGACTCTGTTGCAGTAAAACCTCCCCGGGCCGATAAAAATCAAACAATATAAAAATCAGCCATGCCAAAATCTGAAAAAAGACAAATCACGCTCCAAGGAATCCCCGCCGCTCCTGGCATTTGCATAGGTCTGGCTTATCTTGTGGGCACCAATTCCAAGGAAGTGGTGCGAAAATACGCAGTGGAGAGGGGAGACATTACGGACGAGTGCAGCCGGATGCGCAAGGCGGTTAAAAAAGCCGAGAAGGAAATTTCTTTCCTTATAAAGAAAATGCAGGAGGACTCGGCCCAGCAGGCCTTTATTCTGGAGTCCCATCTTGCCGTATTAAGAGACAAGATGTTTTTCACCTTCACCATGGACACCATCAAAAAGAAACGGGTCAACGCGGAATGGGCTTTGAAAATCACTGTGGACCGGCTGACCCATAATTTCAATAAAATTGAAGATGAGTACATCCGGGACCGTTCCAGCGACATCTACCATGTGGCGGAGCGCGTCATGCGCAATCTGGTGGGCGACGAGGACAAGGGCATTGACACCATCCATAAGCGGGTGATTCTGGTTGCGCCTGATTTGTCCCCTGCCGAGGCCAGCCAGATTCGGGTGGAGTGGGTCCAGGGTTTTGTCACGGACCGGGGAGGCCGCACCTCCCATACGGGAATTGTAGCCCGCAACCTCCAGCTTCCCGCGGTTTTGGGCCTGGGAAACGCCACGACCCAAATTCGCACGGAAGACGTGATCATTGTGGACGGCATCGCCGGACTGGTGGTGGTCCATCCGGACGAAAGCACGTTGGTGGAGTATTCCGAAGCCCAGGCCCGGTATGAAAATCACCTGACACAGATTTCCAAGAACAGCCACCAACCCGCCACCTCCCTGGACGGCAGGACCACGGACGTGAGCGCCAATATCGAACTGTTGGAAGAGGTGGTTTCGGTCAAGGACAAGGGCGCTGACGGCATCGGCCTGTACCGGACCGAGTTTTTGTATATGAACCGGAGAAACCTGCCCACGGAAGAGGAATTGTACGAAAACTACAAGGACGCCGTGGACCTGATGGAAGGCAAGCCGGTCACCATACGGACCCTGGACGTGGCCGGAGAAAAGGTCGCCAAGGGCCTGATGGCCCCCCATGAGGACAATCCGGCCCTGGGCCAGCGGGCCATCCGCTTTTGCATGCGCCATCCCGGGATTCTCCGGACCCAGTTGCGGGCCATCCTGCGGGCTGCGTCCCACGGCAAGATACGCCTGTTATTCCCCATGATCTCCAGCGTGGAGGAAATCATTGCGGTCAATCAAATCGTGAGGGAAGTCCGCAAGAACCTGGACAGCCAGGGCATTGAATACGGCAAGGATGTGGAAACCGGCATCATGATAGAGATTCCCTCCGCCGCCATAATCGCGGACATGTTCGCGCCCCATGTGGATTTTTTCAGCATCGGCACCAACGACCTGATCCAGTACTCCCTGGCGGTGGACCGGGGCAATAAAAACGTGGCCCATTTGTTTCAGCCCCTGCATCCGGCGGTTTTGCGCATGGTGAAGCGGGTTTCCGAAATCGCCAAAGAAGGGGGAATCCGCATGGCCATGTGCGGGGAAATGGCGGCTGACCCCCTGAACATCCCCCTGCTCATGGGCATGGACTTTGACGAGTTTTCCATGAACCCCCAGGCTGTGCCCGTGGTGAAAAGCGTCATCCGGACCCTGGATCACGGCCAGTGCCGCCTCCTGCTGGAGGAAGCCTTGAAGCTCCCCACAGCCGACGAAATTGCGGACCTGATTCAAGGCGCATACGGTGACCTGGTATTCCAGCACCCCCTATTCCTGTCGGGCGACAATCAGGAACAACAGGAACAAACATCCAACAATCACGGGGAATAATGCCATGTCCAACAGGCCTGAACATACCAAGTTAGTTTGCCAAAACCGCAAGGCGCGGCACGATTACCATATTGACGACCGCTTTGAGGCGGGCATGGTCCTGACCGGGACCGAAGTCAAGTCCCTGAGGATTGGCCGGGCCAACCTAAAGGACGCCTACGCCCGTGTACGGAACGGAGAGATGTACCTCCACCAGTTCCATATCGGCGAGTATCCCTTTGCCTATTTCAACAACCACGAGCCCCTGAGGGTCCGCAAGCTCCTCATGCACGCCCATGAAATCAAACGCCTTACGGGAAAAATCCAGGAAAAGGGCTTTTCGCTCATTCCCCTGGAAGTCTATTTTTCCAAGGGCAAGGCCAAGGTCACCCTGGCCCTGGCCCGGGGCAAGAAAAACTATGACAAGCGGCACGACATCAAAAGGCGCGAAGGCGAAAGGGAAATGGACCGCATCAAAAAAGACAAAGGCAGAGGGGATTATTGATTTTTAAGATCAGGCTTTTTGCGGACAATCCCGGCCGCCTATCTGCCACGGTCCAGAGGAAAAAATGTGCGGGCGCGCGCTACCACACGGCCCCGTCCCCAACTGTTTTATTTCACCGTATTTAAATATTCGAATGTCAAAGATCCTGCCCAATGCCGGGGTTCGGGAAAAACCCGATTCCCGGCGTGCGGGTGAAATCCGTATTATTTCAGGACGCAGAAGAAGGCATCTTCCTGCTCCCGCAAAACGTCCCGCCTTAAAAAAACTGTGCTAAAGCACCCAGGTAGCAAAGGACGCTCCCTGGGCCACCCTACTGATTTTCAGGGCTGCCTGTGCTGCCTGTGCCGTTGCCCTTTGTTTTGGGTGGCACAGGCAGAGCCGTATCCTGCCTGTGTGCAACGCACAGTGGGTTCGCCCTGACTCCATGTTAACACCGGTGATACCCACGGGACCATTACCAACCCTATGTATTATCCTTCCTTTGCCGGGCATTTCATTATGCAGGTTGCAAACAAAACCCTGCCTAAAAAAACTGTCCTCCAGACCCAGGTAGCAAAGGACGCTGCCCGGGTCACCCGCCACCCGCATCTTCTCCAGGGCCACTTCGCAAAACAATCGCTTTGGTTTGGAACGGCATGGACTGATTTGTATAAGCGGAGGGGGCTATGGCCCGGTGGGACCACGGATAATCCTTCCTTATATAATAAGGTTTAAATACTTTTTATAGAACCCTTAAACAGTGGCATGGCGGCAAAGGGCATACTACAAACCAGGTGCCCAAAAACGGACAATGGGTGAATATTTCAAACCAAAACAATTTCTACCCACATGTCCTTTTTCCCACCCAAAAACGCGAAATCCCCGCGCCAACCCTAATCCTTCCCACCAAATCCCGGCCATTCCCGGTCATTCCCGGTCATTCCCGGCCACTTCAAACCTAATGTCCACTTTCAAGCGGCATCAAGACCATACTTTTCGTTAGTGAATGTGCAAAAAAATTGAAAAATCTCACAAAGAGGAGTATCTATAAGAATTTGAAAAAGAATCAAAAATGGGATTGAAAGGGCGCACCGGTGGGTTTTGATCGGTTTCACGTCCTTTTCACGGCTTCGAACCCGGGGTAAGGCGGATTCGGATTTTGGGCGATATGTCGTGGGATAACCCTCTGGGATCATGATCGCTTATGGATAGTATCCTCATAGTTACAAAAAATGATGAGATGGCTTCTGCCCTCAAGCAATGCTTGGGTGAGGAGTATATCTATGAGACCGCGGGAGATCGGGAAGCGGTCCTGGCAAAGTTCATCGAGAGGCAGATTTCCATTATTTTCATTGATTTAACGATTTTGTCTCATTCTTGCCCGTCAAACTTCATCGTTGATTACACACAGGCATTCCAACCCTTATGGCAAGCCTTTCCCCTGACCCCGATCGTAGTGTTGTCGCCCCAGAATAACATCCGTGAGCTGGTCCATGCGGTGAAGGGCGGCGCCAACGATTACCTCACCTCCCCGATCAATCGGGAAGAGGTGCGCCTGGTCATGGAGAACGTCGCGAAGGCCGTCAGGACGCATTCGGAGTTGGAGTACCTCCGCGAACAATTCTGGAAAGCCGATTCCAACGCCATCGTTCACTCCCTCAGCCCGGCGATGCAAATAGTCCTCAACCAAGCCCAATCAGTGGCCCCGACCCTGACCACCATATTGTTGACCGGGGAGACGGGAACGGGCAAGGGGGTCATGGCCAGGCTCATCCACCGCCACAGCAGCCGGAGCGACAAGCAATTTATCAGCGTGCATTGCGGCGCCATTCCAGACACCCTGATCGAGAGCGAACTGTTCGGCCATGAGAAAGGCTCCTTTACCGGCGCGATCATGAAAAAACTGGGCAAGTTCGAAATCGCCAAGGGCGGAACCCTCTTCCTCGACGAGATTGGGACCATCTCCCAATCCGTCCAGATCAAATTCTTGCAGGTCCTGCAGGAGAAAATCTTTTCCCGCGTTGGCGGGGAGACGTCCATCAAGGCGGATGTGCGGATCATCGCGGCTTCCAACGCGGATCTGCAAGCCGCGATAAAAAAGAAGCGTTTCCGGGAAGACCTCTATTACCGTCTAAATGTTTTTCCCATCGAGGTCCCGCCGCTCCGGGAAAGGACCGAAGACATTCCCATGCTGGTGCAGGAGTTCCTGGCAAACTGTAATCTGCGCAACATCAACAAGAAGATTCTTTCGGTTCATCCCAGCGTCATGAATGCCTTGCTAAGATACTCCTGGCCAGGGAATGTCCGCGAATTGGAGAACCTAATCGAGCGGGCCCATATCGTTGAGCAATCCCGGGAGCTCACTCCGGAGAGCTTTCCCTCCGAGCTTTTTTCCGGGGGCAGCACGGCCCAGGTCCACCTTAACACCGCGCTGCCTTTGGCTGAAGTACGGCAGGAAGCGGTTGAGAGCGTAGAACGCCAATACCTCAAGCAACTATTGGCCGAATACAAAGGAAAAATTGATGTCGCGTCTCTGGCCGCTGGATTGGGCGTACGCCAGATGCATAACCTGTTGACCAAATATAAAATCGAGAAAAACGAATACAAAACCTCCGACCAGAAGATTGACAAGGAAAAATCGGAAATCTGATTTCCAAAAACTCTTTTCCGGCAATTCCAATGCCGATGTAGTCCCCCTCCTGATTTCTCCACACCAAGTTGAAAAAATTATCCTTCATTTCCGGTATGTTCTCTCATCAGGAAGACTATGCGGCGGCATCCTGCTTTGTCCTTTTTTGCCCCCTCTCAACACATCAATTCATGCCGATATCGGAAATCCAATTTCCACACAAAGGCCTTAAAAAAATATAATCTAATAATATAAGATACTTACTTTGTTGGCATGGTCTGTGAGTAGTGATTATATCATTGCCTTAGATCCAGGGAGCAGGGGGAACTCTGCTCGCATAACACCATTCTCTGTGACCGACAATTGTCAAGGTAACGGAAAAATGCGGTGAAAGAGAAAAGACAGCAGATATTGGAGGCAGGATCAAGGGGCGCGGAGGTATCGCTTAAAGGGATCGTTGTGTCCGATGAACTGGATGCGCTTTTCAACACAATTTCGATCCTGTTGTCCACCAACGAGGAGTTGGATCTTTCGATTGAACGGGATGCCAAGGGAGATGAACTCTTCAATCATATTCGGGCGCTCGTTGCGGTCAAGGGATTCATCCGAGAGGACCAGCCGGGGAAATGGATGATTCGGATCACTGATTATGAGGTTCTTGTACGGAACGCGAAATAAATAAAAACAGCCAGTCGAAGGAGAATCACATGAACAAGGATCAAGTGAAAGGCGCGTGGGAACAGATTAAGGGAAGGGCCAAACAAGCCTGGGGAGACCTCACGGACGACGATTTTTTGAAGGCGGAAGGCTCCGAGGACAAGCTCTACGGCGTCATCCAGAAGAAATTCGGCGACACCAAGGAAGCGATCAAGGCGAAGCTCGACAAGATTCACATGAAATAGTTCAGGACGAACGGTAAGCCCGCGGGCGGAGCACGATTCGCCCGCCCGCGGGCACCGTCACGATAGGCCGGAAAGGAGAAGCATATGTTGTGGACACTCGCAATCATTCTCATCGTTATGTGGATGCTCGGGTTGATTACTTCTTACACGATGGGAGGGTTTATTCACATCCTCTTTGTAATTGCAGTGGTCGTGGTCCTCGTCCGGGTCATCCAGGGCCGCCGACTGCTTTGAAGCAGAAGGCGATTGCCTGATGCAACACGAAACTCAAAGAGCGACTCATGGGACCCAAAGGTCACGCTCTCTGCCAATAGGAGAAACACAAATGAAACAATCAAAAAACTATGTGATTTGGCTGATGGCAGCGTTCCTGTCTGTTTTCATGATCGGTTGCTCGTGCGACGATGATGAGTGGGTTGATTGGGAACGTCCCAAGGTGAATTTTGTCAGCCCTGCCAATCTTGCCGTTGAGGTGGCGATCAACACGGTCGTCACCGCAACCCTCAACGAGGCCATGCGCCCGGCCACGATCACCGCCGCCACCTTTACATTGGAAGACGGGATCACGCCGGTTTTGGGCGCGGTTAACCCTGTCGCCGTTTATTGGCGGTTACGTGTTTGATTGTCCTGAGTGCCTGGACAACGACTGGTACTTTGGACTGCGCGGCGGTTACAATTTTACCGAGCACTGGGGAATAGAGGGCCTTTTAGGCTACGTCCCCGCTGAAAGCAACGCACACAGTTACGACGGCCAGGACGTTGACGTGTATCGATACGGGTTAGAGGGCCTGTATCATTTCATGCCGAAAAGCAAATTTGTGCCGTTTGTCGCCGTTGGTATAGGGGGCAAGCGCGTGGACGGACCGTCGGGCTACGATGACGACAATCGGGGGATGTTCGACTATGGCGTAGGGTTCAAGTATTTTGCCTCAAAAAATGTGGCCCTGCGGGCTGACGTCCGGCACGATTTATATTACGAGTCCGACGACCTCGACAATAATCTGGAATATACGGCCGGCCTGACCATCCTGTTCGGCGGCGCAAAAAAGATGGCGGCAGCCGCTGCCCCGCCCCCTCGCATCGTAGAGACTGTACCGGTACATGTACCGGCGCCGGCGCCAGCACCTGTGCCTGCGCCGATTTCTGAACCGACGCCAAAAGTGGTTCTGGTCGAGTTTACGGACACGCATTTCGAATTCAATAAATCGGCCCTCACCCCGCAGGGGAAAGAGGTTCTGGCCGAAAACATCCGTACCCTGAAAGCCAACCCGGATATGAATATCCTGGTTGCGGGCTATACCTCCGCCAGCGGTTCCGAGGAATACAATCAGAAACTGAGCGAAAGAAGGGCGACCACGGTCCGGGATGCTCTCGTTGAAGGAGGCATTGCCCCTGAAAGGCTTACGAGAATCGGATATGGCGAGAGGATGCCGGCCACGTATGAGCCGTTTCCTAAGGACCTTGAGTCAAAGGCCGCCAAGTCCAACATGAGAGTCCTGTTTACAATCATCGTGAAAGAAGGAACAAAATGAACACAACAAAGATGGTGGCAATGGTTCTAATCGCGGCAGGCATCCTGGGCTTGGCGTATGGCGGTTTTCAGTACACCAAGGAGACACATACGGCCAAGCTCGGATCGATTGAGCTATCGGTCAAGGATCGGGAAACAGTCAACATCCCGGTCTGGGCCGGCATAGGAGCGATCGTTGCCGGTGCGTTGCTCCTTGTGGTTCCGCTCGGTGGGAAAAACAGATGACCATGAGTGCGCTAACAGGAAAAGGAGAAACTCCATGAAAGCGAAACAATTGGGGAGATTGGCGCTATTCGGGATCACTGCTTTATGGTTAAGCATTCTGATCCTTCCAGCAGGTGCGGAGATGAACGTCCAGGTGGGGATTAACCTGCCTCCTCTCATCCAATTTTCCGCTCCTCCCGAGATGGTGGTGCTGCCTGAGACCTATGTTTATGTTGTGCCGGACGTACAAGAGGACATTTTCTTCTATGACGGCTGGTGGTGGCGTCCATGGAAAGGTAATTGGTATCGCTCACAGAGCCACGACAGGGATTGGGCTCATTTTTCCGGAGTCCCGGTATTTTATAACGAGGTGCCAAAGGAGTGGAGGCAACACTACAAGAACCATGACTGGAAAGGCCGCCGCTGGCAATACGAACGCATTCCCCACCAACAGGTGCAACAAAACTGGCACGGTTGGAAAAAGGACAAGCATTGGAAAAAAAACAAGAACTGGGGAGTTGAAGAGTCGAATTTCCAGCAGCAAGAGCATGGGCAACAACCCCAGGTCCAGGAGCAAGGAAACCAAGGGAAAGGCCATGGCGGTAAAGGGAAGGGACACGGGAAATAAGGACTCAAAGCCCCATGACCATCGAGTAAACCAAAATTCCGGAGCACATGTCCCCAACCGACAATAGACCGAAGCGATTAGGGAGGAAAAACCAAATGTTATGGACCGTTGTCGCAGTATTGCTAATCCTGTGGCTTTTGGGGATTACAACCCACGTCACGGCTGGCGGACTTATTCATGTGCTAGTGGTAGTCGCCATTATCGTGGTGCTGCTTAGGGTTATTCAAGGGCGGAAGCCGTTCTAAAAAGCAACTCAACCCAATTCACGTCATGCAACATTGCGTGAGACGAGAAAGGAGCCATTTCAATGCAAAAAAAGAGAAGTTGGAAAAAAACCATAGGTCTTCTAGTCCTGGTGCTCTTTCTGGTACAGACGGCCGCGTGCGGATTTATTGTTTATCCCGAGCGCCGGGGACAGGCAGGAGGACGGGTGGATGCCGGCGTGGTAGTCATGGATGGTTTATGTTTGCTGCTGTTTATCATCCCCGGCGTCATTGCCTTCGCTGTAGACTTCAGTTCCGGCGCCATTTATTTGCCGGGTGGGCGTGCGGCTCTGGACGATGAAAATGTCAGAGTGGTTATGGCCGACCCAAAGGATTTGGACAATGCGACCCTGGAACGAATTGTCCATGAGCAAACAGGGCTGTCCATTGAAGTCAAAAACGCCACCATGAAGCCTCTGGACGCTGAAACGCCCGACCGTATTGGACAGGTATTGGATGACCTGGAGCAACACGGCAACATCGGGTAGGAAATAATTCCCAAGCAACCATATGCAGAATGGATGGGAACGGACAACGAACGAATGCGAATACTGATGCATTCGAAGATCCGGATATTGGAAGTCATGATTTCAACAACTTGAAGAAGGAGGAAATTCAAATGAACCACGTAAAAGGTTTTTCTGCGATTCTTATCGCTATGTTCTTGATTCTTTCCATAGGCTGCGCATCTACCTCAAGCAGGGAGGGAACCGGAGAATACGTAGATGACAGTGTTATCACCACAAAGGTCAAAGCCGCAATTTTCAACGAACCAACCCTGAAGGTATTGGAGATCAACATCGAAACCTTCAAGGGCGTCGTTCAACTGAGCGGCTTTGTCAATTCCCAGGCCGACATAAACAAGGCGGTCCAGGTCGCAGAGGGTGTCAAGGGGGTAAAGTCGGTAAGGAATGACATGCGGGTCAAATGATGCTGTGTTGGCCCCCGGACATCCGGTCCAGGGGCCATAGTCGCGCCGGTCACCCTGTGGGTTGCCTCGCCTTTTGGAAAGCAAGGCCGAAAAAAAAGAATATGCGGAATTCCGGGGACATCCATGATAGGTAATGTCAAGGGGAAAATGGAGATTTTAGGTCCTTCCTGGAGGAGTACCCCCGGCGGGTTTTTGGGATTTTTGCCCGGGGTCAATGGTTTCCCATACCCAGGCGTCCATTTGCTGTCCCGGGTCTTGCTGGAAAAGCGGAAGACCGGAATCGGCCCCGGCCGATTACAGTAATAGGCCGGGGCTTTGGGAATTTACATATGAAGAGCCAGACCCAGGGATGTGTTGAAATACCGGACCTCGTCCAGGTCGTGGAATCCGGTCACATAGGTGCCTTCCATATTCACGGACAGGGATTCCGTGAGATAATAGTCAAAGCCCAGGCCCACCTTGGCGCAAGGGTCGTACTCGGTATTGCCGCCTGATGCTGACCGGCCCTTGAACGATGCCGTGGTGTTTATTTCGCCGATCATCAACCCTCCCCCCACAAGCAAATAAGGCCTGAAAATATCCATGTCACCGATTTTCGGATCGAATTTGATGGCTCCGGTTATGGTGGTCACGTCCAGTTCCATTTCAATGCTTGCGCCCTTATGCTTGGAGAGTTGGGATTTGCCGGACCAATCAAAACCGGGCATGTAATTTCCTTCGATTTCAAAGCAAAACATCCTGGCGACGCGGAATTTCTCGGGGATGGGAATGCGTGCTCCCACTAGGGCGTAAAAGCCGTAGGTGCTGTCAAAGTCCGGGGATACTCCGTACTCGTCCACATAATACCCATTATATTGGTCCACATCCAGGATTTCAAACGCGTAGGAGCCCCCTGCGCCCATGTAGACTCCAAATCCCTGTTCCGCGTAGACAGTGGATACTCCAGCGGCCAACATTATAAGCACACCGGTCAAAACCAGAATTTTTTTCATTGGAATCTCCTAAAATTAAAGGTAATTACGCCGGACGCGGGCAAGGGAATACCTATGCTCTCGATTGGAGTGTGCATGGTTCAGGGTAGTTGGATCGGAAGCGGCCCCCCCATGGCGCCTGACTTGCCCTCCCGGCAGAACTGAAAACATCCGTTTGGTATGTTATTAAACCCTGGCCTGTTTTTCAAGGAAAAATCATATTATCCCGGATAAGTGTACCAGGAATTGCGCCGCCTTATTGACTTATGGCTTCGATCCATATAATAATCGCTGCAATGGGGAGATTGTCATGAAAACCAAACAGGAAAATCGCACAGGTTCGCTTAACCGCACCACCCGGGAAACCCAGGTGGCGATCACCCTGAACCTTGACGGAACAGGCGCCGCCCAGGTGGAAACGGGCATAGGCTTTTTTGACCACATGCTTACCTTATTCGCCCACCATGGCCGTTTTGACCTGGAGGTCAAGGCCAAGGGAGACCTTGAGGTGGACCTGCACCACACGGTGGAAGACGTGGGGCTGGTTCTGGGAGAAGTGTTCAGGCAGGCATTGGGGGAGGGCCGGGGTATCAGGCGTTATGGCTTTTTCACAGTGCCCATGGATGAGGCTCTGGCCCAGGTGTCCATAGACCTTTCCGGCAGGCCTTTTCTGGTTTTCAATGTACCCTTTGTGGGGCCGTCCATAAGGGAGTTTGACACCCAGCTTCCCCAGGAGTTTTTCCGTGCATTTGTAAACAAGGCCTGTGTCACCTGTCACATTCAGGTTCCATACGGCGACAACGACCACCATATGATCGAGGCGGTGTTCAAGGCATGGGGAAGAGCTCTGTGCCAGGCTGCTTCCATAGATCCCGACGTCCAGGGGATACCTTCAACCAAAGGGGTTTTGTAAATATGCCAGCTCTGGGAAAAAAGGGCCGGAAAAGGCCAGATGCCGTGGTGCGGATTGCTCTTTTATCTATGTTGGTTCTACTATGGGCCGGTTGCGCATCCTCTCCTCCCCCACCCTCTGTCAGCTCTGAGGGAATCCGAACTGTATTGGTGCTTCCCTTTGTGGATATGGCAGGCCTTTACGGACTGGATGAGGGAGTCCGTTCTCCCATTTCCGGCCAAGCCTTTGTAACAGGCCCCGTGGCTGAGGATTCCTGCGATTTCATGACCCAGAAGATGATGGTTTTTTTGGGAGAGCAGACAACCTTTGTGCCGGTTCCCTTTGAAGACGCTCAAGGCGCTTTGGCAGAGGTCATGAACAGCCGGAATACCGGCATCCTTTCCAGGGACATGGTTTGCGAGGTGGGCAGGAAACTGGGCGTGGATGGTGTGATTGCCGGGCATGTGTACCGCTTTCGCGACCGGGTAGGCAAATCCTTTTCCGTGGACTCGCCAGCCTCGGTGGCCTTTGACGTGCACTTGCTGAAGGTTTCTGAAAAGAATATAATTTGGTCGGGCCGTTATGACGAAACCCAAAAGGCCCTTTCTGACAACTTATTGGATTTTAACAAATTCGTAAAAAGAGGCGGAGCCTGGGTCACGGCGCAGAAACTGGCGACAGCCGGCCTGGACAAAGCCTTGGAGACATTTCCCAAACCATGATAGTCATACCTGCTGTTGATATCCGTCAGGGCAAATGCGTTCGCCTGAGCCAGGGACGGGCAGATGCCCAGACCATATATTCCGATGACCCCGCCGCCATGGCAGCCAAATGGGAAGGAATGGGCGCAGCCCGCATCCATGTGGTGGATTTGGACGGGGCTTTTGAAAAAACTCCTAAGAATCTGGATGCCATCAAAAAAATTCTGGAAACCGTCAAGGCGCCGGTCCAGGTGGGCGGAGGAATCCGCGACATAGCCACCATGGAGATCTATTTGTCCCTGGGGATTTCCAATGTGATCATAGGCACCGAAGCCATTCGCAATCCTGCTATGGTCAAGGACGCCTGCAAACGTTTTCCTGGCAAGATCATTGTGGGCATTGACGCCAAGGAAGGCATGGTTGCCGTGGAAGGCTGGACCGAAACCACTTCGGTTACGGCTGCGGACCTGGCCAAATCCTTTGAAGACGCAGGCGTGGCTGCCATCAATTTTACCGATATTCACCGGGACGGCATGCAGACAGGCCCCAATATCGAACAAACACGGGCTTTTGCAGAGGCCACAACGATTCCCGTGGTGGCTTCGGGCGGCGTGTCCACCCTAAAGGATATTGTCGCTGTCAAAACCCTGGCCTCCTCAGGGGTCGTGGGAGTCATTACGGGCAGAGCCCTGTATGTGGAGACCCTGGACCTGGCCCAGGCCGTGGCTGTGGCAATGGAAGGCGTGGAACCCGGATTCAACCCTTTTTAGTCAATCCATAGGCTCAGCCGAACCGTGCGGGCCTTTTTTTTAGAAAAAAATAAAATTGTCTTGACAGATAACCCGGTCATCACTAACTTTTGTTGGTTGATGATTGGGTTTTGTGGCGTTAGCTTTTTGCCAGGGGGGCTCAAAGTTTTTTGATTACTGCCACACAAAATAGGCTGGCCCGCCAAAGGGCCAATTCCCGGACGGGCTCACGTCTTAACCGGACGCTTCAGCTACTGTTGCGCCCCGAGACGCGGGCCTTGCGTATTTTATAGCCCCTGGCTATTTTGTTGGTTACGAACCACATGCAGTTCCTGCCAGTGGTTCCCTTGAAAGGATGCATTTTGGCTCGTTTTGCTCCTGACGACCAGATCTCCCGTGTACGGAATTCCGTCAATATTGTGGACGTGATTTCAGATTACATGGTTTTGAAAAAAGCCGGTAATAATTTTGTAGGCTTATGTCCTTTCCATGCAGAAAAAACCCCCTCATTTTCCGTGAATCCGGACCGGCAGTTCTACCATTGCTTTGGGTGTAGCGAAGGCGGGGATGTTTTTGACTTTATCATGCACCAGAACAACCTCACCTTTCCCGAGGCCCTGGCTACCCTGGCTGCCCGGGCAGGAATCGAACTGGCGCCCCGGGAAATGACGCCTGAGCAAAAGCGCCGCATAGGCGAACGGGACTCCCTGTTTTCGGCCAATGAGGTTGCCAGAGATTTTTTTGTGCAAAGCCTTTTGGCGCCCCAGGCTTCCCTGGCCAGGCAATACCTGAAAAAACGGGAAATGCCTCAACATGTGCTGGAAACCTTTATGGTGGGCTACGCTCCCGATGAATGGAAAGGGCTTTCCACCTATCTGCAACAACAGGGCGTTCCTCCGTCCCGAGCTGAAAAGGCCGGGCTTTTGGTTCAAAAGGAAGGGGGCGGAAATGTGTATGACCGTTTTCGCAACCGCATTATTTTCCCCATCCAGGATATCAGCGGAAGGATTGCAGGTTTCGGGGGGCGGGTCATGGATGATGCCTTGCCCAAATATCTCAACTCCCCCCAAACCCCTATCTATGACAAAAAAAGGATGCTTTACGGCTTGTATCAGGCTCGCCAGGAATGCCGGAAAACCGGTGTCGCCTTCATGGTGGAAGGCTATTTTGATGTCCTGGCCCTGTATGCCGCAGGCATTTGCAATGCTGTGGCCACTTGCGGGACGGCTCTTTCTCCCGAGCATGTCCGGGTAATCAAGGGTTACGCAAAAAAAGTGGTTTTGGTCTTTGATTCGGACACGGCGGGCATAAATGCCGCCCGCAAAAGCCTGCCCCTTTTTGAATCTGAAAAGGTCCGGGCCAAGGTGCTGGTTCTGCCCACAGGGCACGATCCGGACTCTTTTGTTCGCGCCTCCGGTGCTCAAGAATTTCTGGAAGCCGCCGATAATAGCCTAGATATGATTCCGTTTCTCATGGAATCGGCTATTGCCCGGCACGGGCTTTCCATTGATGGCAAAGCCAAGGTTGTTGCGGACATAAAGGAACAGGTGGCGGCTGTCTCGGACAGTGTCACCCGGTCCCTGTACATTAAGCAAATGGCTGAACGACTGGGCGTTGACGAAGTGGCAGTGCTTGACGCGGTGCGGGAAGCAGCCAAAACCCGACCCAAAAGACTGCCAGGCAGCCCCTATGAGGTATCGGCGAAACCTGTGGAGCCGGCGCCGGAGCGGATGGAAATGACCATTCTTCATATGATGGTCCACTGCCCGGAATGCATCCCCAGTGTGGCGGAAAAGCGGTTGCTCAAATATTTTTCCAGCGCCAGGGTGCGGGCTCTTAGCCTACGGATTATGGAATACGTCCAGGCCGGGGGCAACCCCTCTGGCAACGGTCTTATGGGCTTGGCCGTGGAACAGGAAGACCGAAGCCTTTTGGCGCGGATCCTGGCCCATGACGAACCCACGGAAATGACCGGTTGTCTGGCGGTGATTGATCAGTTTGAACAGAGTATTACCAGAAGAAACGGTGCTGAGCTGGATCGCAAGATCCAACAGGCAGAGACAGGAGGGCAGCACGACTTGGCTCTCCGTCTTCTGATGGAAAAGAACGAATTGTTAAAAGCAAAGGCCAAAAGCCTCAGGGCTGGTGTCAAATATTAGCAAAGGAGCGATTCTCCATGGCAAAGGCAAAAGGGAAGGCCAAGTCCGAGAAAAAAAAGCAAGAGCAGACCGGACTGCAGGAGCTTATCACAAAAGGCAAAAAGCAGGGGTATTTAACCTATGATGAGTTAAACGAAGCCCTCCCGGAAGACATGGTGTCCTCGGATCAGATAGACGATACCCTCATGATGTTCGATGAGATGGATATTGAAATCCTGGACGGAAAGAAAATTACAGTCTGCGATTCTTCCAAGCTGGACGATGATTCCAAGGATTCGGATACCGAGATCCCCAAACCCGAACTTCTGGATGCAGGCGGCTCATCAGACCCGGTCAAACTGTATTTGAGGGAAATGGGCATGGTCTCCCTCCTGTCTCGAGACGGGGAAATTGAAATCGCCAAAAAGATAGAAGAGGGAGAGCAGGAAGTTTTAAAGGCCCTTTTGGAAACCACCATAGGTGTGGAACATCTGGTGGGGATCAAAGATGAGATGGCCGTGGGAGTGGTTCGTCTGAAGGATGTCCTGCGGGACGTGGATGAAGGCGAGGTTTTTGTGGAGGAATCCACCCAGATAGCCCGGATTTCGGAGATTCTGGACAGCATTGCCGCTATTCACCAGGAAAACATGGAATTCAGGGAAAAACTTTTTGGGAACGGCCCTTCCCTGGACCCGGAAGAACGCCGTAGAGTGCGCCGGAGTGTCAACCGCAGGAACAGGCGCATTTTCGCCCTCCTTAAGGATTGGCGCTTGGAACATCAGGTGGTTAGCCAGATCGAGGAAAAAATCTATGGTCAAATCGACTGGTTTGAAGCCCAGCACGAAGGCCTGAATTGTTGCGCCCAAAACCTGGGAGTGGCCGTGTCCGACCTCAGGAACAATTGTACCAGTAAGGAGGAGTTTTGCTCCTGGGTTAAGGAGTATTGTGACCTGGGGGAAGGCCAGCTCAAGGTGTATTATGGTCAGGTGGTGGAGATTCAGAGCACTATCCGGTGCAGGGAACTGGAGCTCAAGGCAAACAGCTTGGCCCTGAAAAGGGTCCGTGCCTGCATCAATACGGGCAGGGGCAAAGCCAAGGAAGCCAAAGCCGAACTCATTCGCGCCAATTTGCGGCTGGTGGTCAGCATTGCAAAAAAATACACCAACCGGGGCCTGCAATTTCTTGACCTGATACAGGAAGGCAACATAGGCTTGATGAAAGCGGTGGATAAGTTTGAGTACCGCCGAGGTTACAAGTTTTCCACATACGCCACATGGTGGATTCGCCAGGCCATCACCAGGGCAATTGCCGACCAGGCCAGGACCATCCGCATACCGGTGCATATGATAGAGACCATCAATAAGCTTATCCGGACCTCCCGTTACCTGGTTCAGGAATTAGGCAGAGAGCCCACTCCCGAGGAAATCGCACAAAAAATGGAATTTCCGTTGGAAAAGGTCCGCCGGGTTCTCAAGATCGCCAAGGAGCCCATCAGTCTGGAGACTCCCATTGGCGAGGAGGAGGACAGCCATTTGGGCGATTTTATTGAAGACAAAAAGTTTATGCTTCCCTCGGAAGCTGCTATTAGCCTTAACCTGGCGGAGCAGACCAGGAAGGTCTTGGCCACCCTTACTCCCAGGGAGGAGAAGGTTCTTCGCATGCGTTTCGGCATAGGAGAAAAGGCGGATCATACCCTGGAGGAAGTGGGCAAGGACTTTTCGGTCACCCGGGAACGTATCCGGCAAATTGAGGCCAAAGCCTTGCGCAAGTTGCGTCATCCCTCTAGAAGTCAAAAACTTAAGAGTTTTATTGATCTCTAAGGCTTGACATCATCTCCATTGTGGTGTTTTATGCCCAGGTTGCTTTGGGTATGGGCCCATAGCTCAGCTGGAAGAGCCACCGGCTCATAACCGGTAGGTCCCTGGTTCGAACCCAGGTGGGCCCATCATGATAAAAATAGCCGATAATCCGGCTGCCAGGCAACTGCGGAATATGGTTTGCAGGGGAAAAGGAAATTGCTAAACAAAATTGTAAAATACTGGACAGGGGAGTATGAAACACTACCCTCCAGGACTAAAGGGGCGCGGAGAAAAAAGACCGCGCCTCTTTTCATTTAACGAACCGGAGAGGCGACGCATGGCACAAACCCGGGTAAGGGACATCGTAAATATTGTTGAAAAGGCTGCGCCTCCGGCACTTGCCGAGACTTGGGACAATACGGGTTTAGCGCTAGGGCGCATGGATTCTCCGGTCCGCAAGATCTGGGTCGCACTGGATCCCCTCCCCCTGGTGGTGGAAGAAGCCTGCAAAAACAATGTGGACCTGCTCATCACCCATCATCCCCTGTTTATTCGTCCCCTTTCCAGGCTGGACCTATCCACCCCTCTGGGCCAAATCATTGCCCTGGCAGTAAAGAACAATCTGGCCCTTTATTCCGCTCATACCAATCTGGACAAAGCCCGAGGCGGAGTGAACGACATTCTCGCCTGGCGTCTGGGCCTGACACCGGCCCGAGACCTGGCCCCGGGAACAGGGGATCAACCAGGCCTGGGACGGCTGGCCCAACTGCCGGAATCCTGCACCCTGGAGAGCTTCATCACCCGGGTCAAGAAATGCCTGGGCCTCACCTGGGTCCGGGCGGTAGGACCCAAGGATCTCCAGGTAGCCACCATCGCCCTATGCTCCGGAAGCGGCTCTTCACTGCTTCCGGAGTTTTTTGTTTCCGGAGCCCAGGTTTATGTGACCGGGGACATGGGATACCACCACGCAAGAAGCGTGGAAGATGCCGGACTTGCATGTATAGATGTGGGCCATTTCGCCTCTGAACACCTGATGGTGGAGGCTATGGCCCTTTTGTTACAGGAACAATGTACAGCTCAGGGTCTGGATGTTTCGACAGAACCCTGCAGTTTGGAACAAGACCCTTTTGCCATTTATTGACTTTTAACGGAGGAGTTGTGAAAGAACAAATTCAAGCACTGGTTCAGCTACAGGATATTGACGACCAGGCCAACAAGGTGCAGATCGAGCTTGAAAAAGGTCAAAAGAAATTGACCGCTTTAAACAGCGATTTGGAGGAATTGGCCGAGAAGATCAGCATCCAACAGGAAGAATTGCGGGCCGTGCAAAAAAGGCAGAGGGAACTTGAGGGGGAAATCGAAGGAGCCAAGGCCCTTGCCGAAAGGAGCCGGGAACGCCTTTCATCCATAAAGAGCAATCGGGAATATAAAGCCCTGTTGCGGGAAATCGACGACGGGAGCAAACGGATTTCCGATATGGAAGAACAAGTCATGGAAATCATGACCCAGACCGAAGAGACGGAAAAAATCCTGGCAGGTCTGAAGGAAGAGCGGAAGGCCGTGGAAACCGCTGTTCAGGATGAACAGGCCGAGGTGGCTGCCCGGACCACGGAGGTGGCGAAAAAAATCAAATCTTACGAGAATTCCCGCAAAAAGGTTAGTGAAACCGTCCAGCCGGAAATCTTGTCACGCTACAACCTGATTTTGCGCAGCAGGAACTCCGTGGCCATGGCTGCCGTGGAAAATGGGGTCTGCAAGGCTTGCCACATGGGTATCCCGCCCCAAACTTACAACGAATTGCAGATTGGGGACCGGATGTTATTTTGCCCCCATTGTGAAAGAATATTATACTGGAGAATTATTGAGGAGTAGCGGGCCAAAGGAGGCCAGGCGGCCGCCGGGTTTCACCACCCGGAGGAAAGTCCGAACACCATAGGGCAGGGTGCTCCGTAACGCGGAGTCGTGGCAACGCGAAGGCAAGTGCAACAGAAAGTATACCGCCTGGCAGGTTTTCGTCTTAGGACGGGCCTGCCCGGTAAGGGTGAAATGGTGCGGTAAGAGCGCACCAGTTTCCCGGGTGACCGGGAAAGCTGGGTAAACCCCACCCGGTGCAAGACCAAATAGGGGGGCTTCATGCAGTGGCCCGCTGTTAGCCCTCGGGTAGGTTGCAAGAGGCGTCGGGTAACCGCCGCCCAGAGATGAATGGCCGCCGCCCGGCCCGGGGTAACCCGGCCCGGGAACAGAATTCGGCTTACGGACTCCTTTGACCCGCTATCCCTTGCCCGAGAGGGCCAACCGGGATCTCCTTCCGGGGAGATTCCATAAAATGAGAAACCTTCATCAGGACCAATGCTATGTTGCTCATTGAAGAATTGGGCGTTGAGGTGGGATCCAAACCCATCCTGAAAAACGTCAATATGGAAATTCCGGCAGGGGAAACCCATGTTCTTTTTGGACCCAACGGGTCGGGCAAAACCACACTCATGATGACCATGATGGGTTTTTCCGGTTATACGGTCACCCATGGCAAAATTACTTTCAAAGGCCAGGACATAACCTACATGCCCATCAATGAACGGGCGGAACTGGGTATTGGCGTCCTGTTTCAAAGGCCTCCCACCATCCATGGTTTGAAAACCCGCACCCTGGTGGAAATTTGCAGGAAAAATCCCGAAACAGACGTGGATGCCCTTGCAAAACACCTTGCCTTTACGGATTTTCTGGAACGGGACGTGAACGAAAATTTGTCCGGCGGAGAAATCAAACGCTCCGAGCTTCTCCAACTTCAGGCCCAGGAACCGGACCTGCTGCTCCTGGACGAACCGGAAAGCGGGGTGGATCTGGAAAACATGGCTGTGGTGGGAGACGCCATCAACCGTCTGCTGCACCGCGGCGTGAAAAATCCTGCATGCAGCCTTCCGTCCAAAAGGGAGAAAAAATCCTGTCTGGTCATTACCCATACCGGATACATCCTGGACTATATCACCGCGGACAGGGGCCAGGTCCTGTATGAAGGCGTACTCCGGTGCAGCCAGAACGCCAGGGAAATCCTCAAGTGGATCCGTGAATACGGTTATGCCGAATGCGTGGGGTGCCCTCAATGACAAACGACAACGTTAAAAAGACGCCTCGTCTTGCAGATTACCAGACCGGCCAGACCAGCCATGACTACCTTTCGGAACTGCGGGCTATCAATCCCGTGGACGTGGACCAGTTCCTGAGCGTGGGGGTGGACACTTCGGAGAACTTTCGTTCAGGAACCTTTATCGTCAAAGACCAGTCCGTGGTGCATTGTAAAACAGCCCAAAAAGGGGTGGACGTACTGTCCATTTCCCAGGCCAGGGAAAAATTCGACCTGTCCTCCTACCTCTGGCAGGGTGTGGACCCGGACAAAGACGAGTTCACCTCCTGGGCCCATGAACAGCCCAGCGAAGGGTATTTCATTCGGAGCCATCCCGGGCAGATCATCCAGGCGCCGGTCCAGTCGTGCCTGTATATTGAAAAGGAAAACTTTGCTCAAAATGTCCACAACCTGGTCATTGCCGAGGAAGGCTCCCAGCTCTCCATCATCAATGGGTGCGCCACCTCGCCTCATCTGATTTCCGGGCTCCATGTGGGTATCACCGAGTTTTATGTCAAAAAGGGCGCGGTTCTCTCTTTCACCATGATCCACGACTGGGGCAAGGAAGTGAACGTCCGGCCCAGGACCGTGGGATATGTGGAGGAAGGGGGGGTTCTCATATCCAATTACATTTCCCTGCGCCCTGTGGGGTCCCTCCAGATGTCCCCCACAACCCATCTCAGGGGAAAAGGGGCGGTGGCCCGGTTCAACAGTATTCTGGTGGCTGACAAAGGCTGCACCCTGGACGTGGGATCCAACGTGATCCTGGAAGCGCCGGAAACCAGGGCGGAAATCATCTCCAGGGCCATCACCTTTGGAGGAGATATCATAGCCAGAGGAAGACTGGTGGGCATGGTTCCGGATGTCAAGGCCCACCTGGAATGCAACGGGCTTATCCTCAAGGACGGCCTCATGCTGGCCATTCCCGAGTTGGAAGCCCATGTGCCTGGCGTGGAAATGTCCCACGAAGCTGCTGTGGGAAAAATTGACAACCGGGAAATCGAATACCTCATGGCCAGGGGGCTTACGGAGGAGGAGGCAGTCTCCACCATTGTCCGGGGCTTCTTAAACGTGGATATTGAAGGCCTGCCTCCCAGCCTGAAACAACGGCTCGACAAAGTTATTAGCGAAACCGAGAAGGACATGTTCTGATCATGACGGACACCATGCCCAAGGAGCTTACCTTTCAGGAAAAAGTTGCGCTTTTTTCAGCCGATTATCTCAAGTGCTGTAAATATGTCATCCAGGTGGAGCCGGGCAGGGATACCTTTACCAAAAGGCTCTATTCCGTTTTGATTTCCTCCTCCCAACTGCTGGAGGACCTGCTGGATTTCCATGGCGCTAAAAACAATAGAAACTGGTATTATTACAGAGAATTAAGCGCAACCGTAAGGCATCTTTCCCGAGCTGCTTATTCCCAGAAGCATATATTCAACCGCATGCCCTTTTATGAGCTGAAATCTCCCAAAGGCTTCGATGAACAAGGGGAAAGGGCCCTGGCGCTCCTTACCAAGGCCTTGCAAAGACTGGCCCCGGCCATCCTGGAAGAGGCACGGCGTTTGAATATTCCTGTTCCGGACGACATGTTTACCCCGTCTGATTTTCCCCGGGTGTCAACGGATGAAATTCTGGAATCCGACATTGACGATGCGGAAAAGCAGCAGAAAAAAGATAGCATTGTCGGCCTGGCAAGCGAGTTCCTAAAAATTGGCAACACCTTTGATCACCTGACCTTTTACGAGCCCTTAACCATAGAGCAAATAAAGGAGTTGGTTCCCGACAAGGCCAACGAGGTCCAAATTCGTAAATACGAAATGGTGGTCCACAACCTGCAAAGCGAGTTTGACTCCTATGTAATCCATGGAGGTTACCGCTTTGGCAATCGCAAACTCAAGCGTTTTCGCAGTTATTTCTCCATTGTCCTGCACCTTTTGGAACTCACGGGCGGCTTGCTCCATTATTATGAAAGGCACCTTTTGGACGCGGGCTTTAAAAATGTTTACAAACAGGTGAGCGACCGGCTTTTGGAATTGGTGGACGGCGATGAACTCCTGGAGGTCACTGTAAATTATGGTTTGTTTTTTGTCTGTGAATTCCTGACCCAGGGTATGAATCTGGCCCAGGAAGTCCTGAACGAAAACATGCTGCGGGATTCCATTACAGTGGGTGTGCCTCAAAAATTAGGATTCCACTCCCGGCCATCCCTGATGGTCGCAAAGGTCGTACAACACTATGGCGGCCAAGTGGAGATGGTCGTCAACGGGGATAAATTTGACGCAAGCAGCGTGCTGGACATGCAATGGGCCGGTGGCAAAATCAAAAAGGAAAACGTGGATGAAGTGATGTTTTCCGGTGATGTCCGGGCTTTGCACGATCTGGCCATCCTTGCCAGCGTCAACTATGGCGAGGACTCCATGGGCAAGGGGGTGGATTTGCCCAAAGAACTCAGCTATCTTAAATAAACGGGCAGGTGCAGGCGTCTGCCTTTCCTGTTTGATTGTGCTTTTGGACCACACCATCGGGCCTGCCGAACCCCGCTTTGGTGTGCGCCGGAACTGCGCCTGTTTATCTCCCTGCTCCCCTTCCAAGAAACGGGCGTAACCTTTTATGAGACTCACCCGATTTCACATATGTCTGCTGACTGTGGGCAGTTCCTCTGTCGCCACCCAGCTTGTAGTGATACGCGAATTCATGTCTACCTTCGGGGGTAACGAATTGGTGGTGGGCGTGGCCCTGGGAATCTGGCTTTTGGCCGGAGGCCTGGGGAGCAAGGTCATGTCTGGCTTGGCTAAGGGAACCCAAAATCCTTTAAAATGGATTTTTGCCGGGCATCTTGTCCTGGCGCTTTTGCCTTTATGTCAAATGATTGCTATCCGGGCGCTTCCCTTGCTATGGGTTCGGGGGCAAATGCTGGGCCTTTCCGCCTCTACGGTGTATGGGACTCTGATCATCATTCCCTACGTGCTGGTAAGCGGAGCCATGATCCCCCTGGCAGGGAAACTGGAAGAAAACCAGGGCGGCACAGCCAGGGTGTATGTTGTAGACACTGTGGGCGACATCGCCGGGGGCTTGGTTTTTTCCCTGGTTTTTGTTCATTTTTTCTCCCATTGGCAGACATTGGCCTTTTTCGGGCTCCTTCATGCAATTGCGGCCCGGGTTATGGGACGAAAAACCTACCCTGCCTTTTCCATGCTTTGCAGTGTGTGCATTGCCCTCATCATTGGGTTTTCCTTTGTTTTATCTCCGATTTCCCGGACATGGCGTTTGCCCGGCCAGGAAATCATCGTGTGGAAAAACAGCCCCTTTTGTCAGCTTGCCATCACCCAAACCGGTTCCCAATACAATGTATGGCAGGACGGAATCCTTCTTTTTTCGTCGGACCAGGCGGGGGTGGAAGCTCTTGTGCACCCGGCCATGTGTCAGGTCAAACCTGGCGCCCGGGTTTTGCTGGTTGCAGGCGGGGTATTTGGCTCCATTGAAGAAATTATCAAACACGCCCCAACCCTGGTCGACTATGTGGAATTGGACAAAGCCATACTTGACCTGGACTCCCGGCTTTTTTCCAGCCTGAAACATCCGGAAGTCATCCCCCACATCGGGGATGGCCGGTTGTTCATCAAGCAGGCCAGGCAGGAGTACAATGTGATTATCATTGACCTGCCCGACCCGGAAAACGCCCAAATTAACCGTTTCTATACCCGGGAGTTTTTTTCCGAAGCCAAAAACGCCCTGCAACCCGGCGGCGTCCTTTTTTTTACCCTGGCAGGGGCTGACAACTATCTGGAAGAGGGAGGCCTGGCACTGAACCGGACGGTGTTTCAAGCGGTGAGCGCGGTCTTTCCCCATGTGACCGTATTCCCTGGTCCTACCCATTTTTTCCTGGCCTCGGATTCCCTTCCCCTCCTGGATATCGCCGCACAGTT
The DNA here is from genome assembly GCA_016342355.1 of Desulfatibacillum sp. Lineage (GTDB taxonomy): Bacteria > Desulfobacterota > Desulfobacteria > Desulfobacterales > Desulfatibacillaceae > Desulfatibacillum. The sequence goes on along the minus strand of JAEINP010000024.1, from coordinate 31,121 downwards.
GGCGGACCGTAATATATCCACGCGTCAGCTTGTAGGATTTGACCTGGCGACCATGACAGACCCCTTTCGAATGGAAAATCTGGCAGGGCTCCTGGAGGGTGAAAAGGCCAAGGTTAATCAGGATCTTAGCCCATGGGCCTTTGGCCATATGCTGGATTTGTGGATGACCAAGTCCAAGAGTTCCCAATGGCTGTTTTGGGGGGTGTTGGCGGTGGTCCTTGGGCTTTCCGCTGTGGCAGGGTTTGGGAGCCGTGTACGGTTTACTATTTTGACATCGGGTTTTGCGGGTATGGGCATCGAACTCGCCCTGGTTCTGCTGTTCCAGGTGGTTTATGGCTATGCGTACACCATTCTTTGCCTCTTTATAACCCTTTTCCTGGTGGGCGCAGCCGGGGGTGGATATCTACTCCTATCAGGAAAATCCCGAGCCATAAATCAATACCAGGCAGGGGAAACCGGGTTGGTGGTGGTGGCTTTGCTGGCCCTGGCCTGTGGTCCTGCCTGTGTCCATGCTTCCGGCTCCTGGCAGTTGTATCTTCTCGGGTACGGGGTTCTTCCCTGCCTGATCATTGCTGCAGGATGGTTTGTAGGGGCGCAGTTTGCGGCGGCCTCCCGGCTTTACCCCGGTTCGAGCACAGAGACTACCGGCAATCTTTATTGGGCGGATCTGGCAGGCGCTTCCTGCGGCACTCTGGTCATGGGTCTTGTTATGTTGCCAAGGCTCGGCATCCAGGGGGTGTTGGCATGTGTCCTTGGCCTGAAAATTCTTTCCTGGTTGTTCAATTGGAAAAAGATTGCTTCCTCGACATAATTTTGACAATTCTCCTGTCTCGCTATCGGAAACTCCCTTCATACAGAACAAATCAGCCCGTCGAATGCTTGTTTCATCTTTCTCATAAGCCCATTAACAGCAAGGAATGCCTTTCTGTCGCCGGGTCGAAAACTATATTCCCCGGTTCAAAAATTTTCAGCCAACATGGACTGTTTTTTGCATCAATGCATGTTGTCCAAATATCAAGGAGATTAGGATTACCCGAATTCTCTCTTAAAAAAATGTGAGGGCTAAGGACAATGAGTAAATATATGTTTCTGAACACGGAGTACGTGGATTCCGGATGCTACACAGTCAGCGGTAAGCGAAAAGCCGCTTTACAAGCGGTTTTGGGGACTTGTGTTGGGGTTGCAATTAGGGATGCGGAAGCAGGCATTGGAGGGATATGCCACCTGCTTCTGGCCGAACCTACAGGGAACTCGGAAGCTTGGCCCAAGGAGCGCTATGCCAGTACTGGTCTTCCCTTGTTTATTGCAGATCTTGAAGCGCACGGCGCCTCCCGAAAACGCATGGAAGCCTGTGTCGCCGGTGGCGCCCTGGTCAGCCCTCTTTCCAATCTTGATCTTGAACTGGATGTGGGCGGCCGCACGGCAGACAAGGTCTTTCAAATCCTAAGCCTCGAAGGAATCCCCATAATCCGCTCTGAAACAGGCGGGTATTTTACCTGCAATTTGCGTCTGGATTTAAGCACAATGGAACCGGAAATCATCCCGCCTGAGGATCTGGTGCCCTTTTCCGAGACGAAACTGGAAAAACCAACTGACCAGGAATTGAGCGGGTTAATCAGTCATGTTCGCCCTATTCCCCAAATTGCTTTAAAAATAACGCGTATGATTCAGGATGAACAGTCCGACCTGAAGGATCTTGCCCGGGAAATCCGGCAGGACCAGGTTATTGCCGCCAAGGTTTTGAATCTGTGCAATTCCGCGTTTATCGGTCTGGGGCGAAAAGTACGGTCCATTGACGAGGCCATCCTGGTGTTGGGAGACAAAACCCTGCTCCAGATAGCGGTTTCCGCTTATGTGGAAATCTTCTATTCCACCCACAATCGTGACGGCTACTCCCTTTGCAAAGGCGGCTTGTTCCACCATGCGGTGGGCATGGCCCGCTTGTGTGAGAGTCTTGCAAAAAAACTCAAAGTGGCGCCCCCGGAAGTGGCTTACACGGCTGGCTTGTTGCACGATATTGGAAGGGCTGCCCTGGATCAGTATGTTTGCCAGGCTTTTCCGCTTTTTTATCGCCGCACTCAGGTTGAGGATAAAACCCTTATCGAAGCGGAACAGGACTTGCTCGGGATAACGCATACGGAAGCGGGCAGGCGCCTTGCCGAAGCCTGGGAACTACCAAACGTGCTACAGGCCGCCATTTGTTATCACCATAACCCCATGGAAGCAAAAAAGGGAAAAGTAATGGCCAGCCTGGTTTGTGTGGCTGAAGTGTTAATGTCCCGTTTCAACACAGGCCTGGAGTTGGAAAATATGTGCACCAAAGAGTTGGGGCCTGCCATGAAGACTCTGGGGCTGGGACCCCACATGATTCCGAAAATGGCCGAACTTGTCCCTGCTAATCTGTCATTGGGGCCGGGCGCCCTAATGGCTGAAAGATAAGATTTTTTCTTCGTTGGAACCCGGGTAAAAAGGGATTTTCGCATGAAAGCATACGTGGCCAGGCAACCCATTCTGGACAGGAAACAAAGAGTGTTCGGGTACGAACTTCTGTTTCGCACCAGCATGGAAAATTTTTTTCCTGACATGGATCAAGAAACAGCCACCAACCGGTTGTTATCGGACAGCTTCCTCACAGTAGGCCTGGAAAACCTGGCGGGAAACTCCAGGGCCTTTGTCAATTTCCCCGAAAACATGCTTGTGCAAAAAGTTCCCCTTCACCTGCCTCACACACGGTTGGTTGTGGAAATCCTTGAACACGTCAATCCGACACCTGAACTGGTTGACGCATGCAGAGACATGGCCCACAAAGGGGTGCGATTCGCCCTGGATGATTTTGTTCTGACGCCGGAATGGTATCCGTTGCTGGAAATTGCGAACATCGTCAAGTTTGATGTCCGCGCCATGTCCGGGGCGGAATTGGAAAGGATGATGGCCAAGGTATCTTGTTATCCTGTCCGCCTTTTGGCTGAAAAGGTGGAAACTCACGAGGAGTTTAAAAAATACCTTGAAATGGGTTTTGAATACTTTCAGGGGTATTTTTTTTCCAAACCAGCCATCATGCAATCCATGGGCATCCCTCCCCTGAAAATCAATTTGCTCGCCATCATGGCAAAGATGAGCAATCCCAATTTGTCCCTAAATGAATTGGAGTTGCTCATATCAAGGGACGCCGGGATCTCGTACAAATTGCTGCGTTATATCAATTCCGCCTATTTTGCCACGATGCAGAAGATTTCTTCCATCGGCCATGCGTGCAGCCTTTTGGGCCTGGACGCCATCAGGCGGTTTGCATCTCTGTTAATCATGAACCAGCTGGGTTCGGACAAACCCGAGGAACTGGTGCGCGCCTCAGCCATACGCGCCAGATTCTGCGACCTCCTGGGGCAGTACTCCTCCGGCAATAATAAATTGGGCGCCGATTTGTTCACATTAGGGCTGTTTTCGTACATAGACGCCTTACTGGATGACACCATGGAAAACTGCCTGCAAAAACTCCCCCTGGATACCAGAATTACAGATGCCTTAATCAAGGGGACAGGCGGCGTGGCTGTATTCCTTGACCTGGTTTGCAATTACGAAAGGGGGCAGTGGGATATGGTGCACAAGTTGGCTCGGGAACTCCAGGTTCCTGAACAATACGTCCCTGCCAGCTATCTGGAAGCGGTCAAGTGGGCTTCCGCTTTGGAGGCCCCATAGATGGCGGCTCCCCAAGCGCCTGTCATCTCCGGTTGTTCGGAAACCAATCTCCGGACCTGCAAAAACCATGGTTAGCCTGTCATTTTCATAAAGGCTTTCCCCTAATTCGTATCTACTTTTGTGAACGCAATTTGGTATCAGTCCAGCCCGCGCCAAAAATTCAAACACCGTGACATAATCCTTAACAAGCTGGGATCAAATGATATCCCTGCATGAAACTTTAATATCAAGCCCGCCTTGTTCCCGGGAATTGGAGTATTATCTTTTACACATAAAACCCCAAATATGGGTCGGACAGGCATTGCTCAGGTTTTGTTGGCTGTTACCAGGTCTGTTCACCTGCCCCCTTGACTTTGCGGGGCAGGTAACATAGAAATCACAAACCATTCGGGCAAGGGTCCGGACGGATGCCGCCTGGAATGACTGACCTGAATTAATAGGGAAATCCCATGCAACTGCGGTGGATAAAGACGGTAGCGGCCCTGGGAATTATGCTGGCCCTGGGTGCGGTTTCTTTCCCGGGAAAGCCCCTTGCTGGCCCGGAAAACCAGGGATCAACCTTTCCGGAGGATAGAATTTTGGAAGGGGAAAATACCGTCGCCCACCTGTATTTCATCAATCCCAAAGGGTATTTTCTTTCGGCGGAAGAAAGGGTGGTGGAAAACCGCCTGACTCCGGCCCTTTTTGCCAAAACCCTGATTGAGGAACTCCTGGACGGCCCACGGGGTTCCGGGATACGGTGCATCCCAAAAGATTCGCGGCTTTTGGCCGTTTATGTTAGGGACGGGCTGTGCTATGTTGATTTTTCTCAGGAAATATTCCGGGGACTGCCCGGTAGCGCCGAGGCGGAATACATGACCGTTTTCGCCCTGGTCAACACCCTGTGCCTGAATGTTCAGGATATTTCCTCCGTAAAGATCCTGATAAACGGAAATGAAGCTGAAACCCTTGGCGGCCATGTGGATTTGACCTATCCATTTGGCGCGGACATGACGATCATACGATGAGTAATAAAATAGCCATAAGCAAAATGCGCAATATCGGCATTATCGCCCATATTGACGCTGGAAAAACCACCGTGACGGAACGCATCCTGTTCTACACGGGACGCTCCCACAAGCTCGGGGAGGTCCACGACGGCGAGGCTGTCATGGACTGGATGACCGATGAACAGGAACGGGGCATCACCATTACCTCGGCGGTCACCACCTGCCACTGGAAAGACCATGAAATTCATGTGATCGATACTCCTGGACATGTGGATTTTACCATCGAGGTGGAACGTTCCCTCCGGGTGCTGGACGGGGCCATTGGCGTGTTTTGCGCCGTGGGCGGGGTCCAACCCCAGTCCGAAACCGTTTGGCGTCAGGCGGACAAATACCATGTTCCCAAGATAGCCTTTGTCAATAAAATGGACCGTATCGGGGCTGATTTTTTCGGCACGGTAAAGGAACTGAAGGAAAACCTGGGCGCAAAACCCATTTTGCTCCAGATTCCCGTGGGCGCAGAAGACACGTTCAAGGGAGTTATAGACCTACTGGACATGGAGCAGATCACCTGGGACGACAATAGCCAGGGCTCCAGCTTTCAGCGTGGGCCTATCAGCGACGACTTGGCTGACGAGGCCCGGGAATACCTGGAAAAGCTCGTGGAAGACGTGGCCGAGTTCGACGATGAACTCATGGAAATATACCTGGAAGGAGGGGAGGTTCCCCGGGATATGCTGATCCAGGCCATCAGAAAGGCGACCATCGAGTCCGGCGCGGTGCCGGTTCTGTGCGGCTCTGCACTGCGGAACCTGGGAGTCCAGCCCTTGCTGGACGCCATTGTGGCCTATCTGCCCAGTCCCAAAGAAGTTCCTCCGGCCAAAGGGGTTCATCCTGAAACCAAAGAGGAAATCATTTGCGGGACTTCGGAAAAGGACCCCCTGGCCGCGCTTATCTTTAAGGTATCCATGCCCGAGGGAAGAAAACTCTGCTTCGCCCGCATTTACAGCGGCAAGCTGATTGCCGGGCAGGACGTGTACAACCCCACTTTGGGCCGCAAAGAAAAACCCACCCGCATTCTGGCCATTCACGCCAACAAGCGGGAACGCATAGAACAGGCAGGGGCGGGAAACATTGTCGGCATAGTCGGAATGAAGGATTCCTCCACAGGCGACACCCTGTGCACTATGGAAAAACCCGTGATGCTGGAGCGGATAGAGACCTACGAGCCGGTTATATCCATTGCCGTGGAGCCTAAGACCCACAGCGATCAGGATAAGCTGGCCTCAGTCCTGGAAAAGCTCATGGCCGAAGACCCTACCTTCAAAGTCAGGGAAGACGAGGAAACCGGCCAGACCATTATCTCAGGTATGGGCGAGCTGCACCTGGAAATCCTGGTCAGCCGCATGCAGCGGGAATTCAATACCCAGGTCAACGTGGGCAAGCCCCAGGTGGTCTATCGGGAAACCATTGGCAAAAAGGCCACGGGTATCGGGATTTTTGACCGGGAAGTGGCGGGGGCAAACCATTTCGCCCGGGTGGACATCCGCCTGGAGCCTTTGTCCAGAGGCGCGGGCAACACCTTTCGCGTGGCCCCTTCAGTTTCGGCCATCCCGGAGCATCTCATCCCATTGGTGGAAAAAGGCGTTATGGAAGCCTTTGGGAGCGGCGTGGTCATGGGTTATCCGGTTTTGGACGTGGGCGCCACCCTGGTGGGCGGTGAATATCGGGAAGGGGCGGGAACAGAACTGGCCTTTCGGGTGGCAGCTTCCATGGCCGTTAACGAAGCCCTTTTGGCCGGGGAATGTTCGCTCCTGGAACCCATCCTGGACCTGGAAATCATCGCCCCGGAAGCCAATACCGGCGAGGTGATTGGGGACATCAACTCCCGGGGCGGCAAAATCGAGGCCATAGAGTCGTCAATCGGCGTGGGAATCATCAAGGCCGTAGCTCCCTTGTCCAAGATGTTCGGCTATTCCACGGACCTCCGGTCCGCCACCCAGGGACGGGGCACATTCACCATGAAGTTCTCCCATTTCGATAAGGCCTAACAGGAAATAATTTCAAAAAAAGCCGGGCCGTGAAATCTGCGGCCCGTTTTTTATTTCAGACCAACGAAATGTCCCGAATATTTCCGCACAAAATCCACCGGATTATAAGACATCTTGGCCTTGCGCATGCCCTCGTCGCCCGTGTCCTGCTCCCGGTTCACCAGGGGATGGTTTCCGCCCTCGTTTTCCAGAAACTGCTGATTGATGGCCTGGTAGGAGCCGTTGTAATCGGGAGATCCTTTTTCAAAATGAATGAGCAGCATATCAGGCGTAAAGGCTTCGCCAATGGTGTAGGCGGCCAGATCGTCCCCCACGAACAGAAGGCCGCCCAGGATGTTGGGAAACGATTCCCAATGCTCCAACACCTTAAATATCCCCTGGTTTTCATTGGCCAGGGACTCCTGGGACTCGCAATCCCGCCATTGGCACCAGGATTCCTGAAGCCTTGAAGCCTCCCTGGCGTTGGAAGCATCCATGGCTACGTAGCGGGATGCATAGGTTTTTAAAAAGCGGTTCAGGTGATTTTTCTTGGAGTGATATTTTTTGCCGCCAAGGGCCGCCAACTCAGGCACGGAATACAAATAGTCCCACTGGTCCCGGTCCTCTTCCAACTGCATATTGATTTCCGCGCTGTTTTTCCACACCATGGCAAGTTGTTCCGGCGCCCTTGAAAAAGGGGAGGGGGCTTCCAGGCTATCCAATGCTTTGCGCCAGTTTATAGCCTGCCAGTCTCCCATGGGCGCCCAATACACCGTGGTGGGTATGGTCTGGCGAATCCACACCAGGGTATCGGTCCAGGCCCATTCCAGACCATGGGCCTCCTGCCACGCGAACAGGTTAATAAAACTGTATTCCGAACCGGGTCCGGGGCATTGTTTCAGAAAAACGCGATACCGTTCTTGTTGGTCCAAACGAATGGGCTCGAAGGATAAGGGCATAAAGTGTCCTGGCCTGTCTTTGAGGGAATAGGAAAAACGAATCTATAAGGAAGGATTGTAAACCAGGGTCAGGCGCAGTTCAACTGATTGTTGGTTTGATGCAAAATTGGAGGCAACTTTGCGCTGATTTGGGGAATCATGTCTCCGGCCTTTAGGGCCGCTGCCAAGTCCTTCCATCCATGGACGGGCCTGGAAAAGTAGGTCGCCACCCGGCCCAATTCCTCCAGGGAATGGGCGTCGCTGCCAGCCACGGTGTGGAGAGGATATTTGGCAAGCCAGCCAGCAACCCTCAGGTTTTCCTCCGGGGTATTCCTGCCGTTGATCTCTTCCACTGCGGTGACCAATCCCCGGGATACCAATTCCTCAGCCCCCGGCCTTTTTTTACGAAAAGGATGGGCTAGCACACCGGCGCCGCCCTGGGCCTCCACCCTGGACAAGACCTCCGGGGCAGACAAATTGTCGGGAAAATCAAGATGCGGCCCGAATAATAACAAATCGCCCTGAGGAGTGGCGTATTCCGTTCCCACAATGACCACTAGGCCGTTGCACACAAAGTCGCCTTTCGACGATAATTCCCCGGCCCGATAATGATCTGTAACACACACCCCGTCCAGGCCCAAATATCGGGCATTGGCCAGGATTTCGTCCATGGTAAGGTTGCTGCACGGGGAAACCGTGGTATGTACATGAAGGTCCATAATCATGCTATTAATATAGTAATAGTTTATATATAGATCAAATTGATAATTTCTATCTTTCCGGCCATGACAATAGGCCCGGGCAATGAATAGCGTTGAACGCCACTCCAGGACCGTGCTATGATTGACCATGGCTAAGACATGCATCCTCATATTACTGGACGGTCTGGGCGACCGGTCCTATTCTTTTTTGGGTAATGGCACTCCCTTGGAGGCAGCTCACACGCCTTTTTTGGACCGGATTGCCGCCCAAGGGTCCTGCGGGGCCTTTCATGCAGCCCTTCAGGGACAGGCTTTGCCCAGCGAGAACGCCCATTTCGCCATGTTCGGGTACCAGCCGGAAGAGTTTCCTGGCCGTGGCTTTTTGGAAGGCCTGGGCTGGGGTTTGGATATGCACCCGGGGGAAGTGGCCTTGTTGGCCCATCTTTCGTATGTGAGTGTGCACCATGGCGCGTTGATTCTGGAGGAAAAAAGGCCGGACGCCAGTCCCGAAGAGGCCGCCGAACTCATTCGGGCCGTGGAGAACTGGCGGGCTGATGGGATTTGGTTCCGGTTTCATCAAACCAGGGGTGTGGACGGTATTCTGGTTGCCGGAGGGCCGGTCTCCCGGTTTATTACGGATAGCGACACCATGATGCCCGGCGGCCCCTTGTGCGCTGTTCGGCCCTGGGCGTCCCAGGCCCATGATCCCAAGGCCAGGAAAACCGCCAAGGCCTTGTACGCTTACCTGCGTTTCGCCCATCTGAAATTGGATGACCATCCTGTGAATAAAAACCGCTGCGCCAGGGGGGAATCCCCTGCCAACGCCGTGGTCACCCAAAGGGCCGGGGCATATTCCGGTGTGGAGCCTTTCCATCACCGGTGGGGAATTCGCGGATTGAGCATATCGTCCGGGGCCGTGTATCACGGCCTAGCCCGTTTTTTGGACATGGACGTGATTAAGGACAGCGACACGGACCAACCCGGCGACGACCTGGCCCGGAGGGTGGGCATCGCCCTGGAAAAATCCGGCCAATACGGGCTGATCCATGTGCATACCAAAGTCCTGGACGAGGCGGCCCACAAAAAAGACCCCAACCTGAAAATGCGGGCTATCGAAGCCCTGGACAAGGGCCTGGAGCAGGCATTGGCAGGCCACCTGGATGACCCGGATATACTTCTTGTTGTCACCTCGGATCATTCCACCCCATCCTCCGGCCCCCTGATCCATTCCGGGGAGACCGTGCCTCTGGCATTACACGGCCAGGGCGTGCGGCTGGACCATGTGCGGGCTTTCAGCGAAATCGCCTGCGCCCGGGGCGCCTTGGGTCAATTGCGCGGCAAGGAATGCCTGTTGACCATCCTTGACAACCTGGAGATGTCCAAACTCCAGGGCATCATGGATACCCCGGAAGACCAGCCCTACTGGCCGGGGAACCGGGAATCTTTTACCATTTTGAAATAGGGCCTTTTTCTGCCACAGAACCAAAGGCTAAGTGGGAGACATATATGACCGGAGTGGTACACGGAAGATTCCAAATCCTGCACAATGACCACATGAAGTACATCCTGGCTGGAGCGAAAAAATGCTCCCACCTTGTGGTGGGCATAACCAACCCGGACCCGGGCCTCACACGGGAAGATGGCGCCGATCCTGCCAGAAGCGCGCCTGCCTCAAACCCTCTCACCTACTGGGAACGCTACTGCATGGTGAGCGCAGCCTTAATGGAAGAAGGCCTGCCGCCGGGCGCTTTTTCCGTGGTTCCCTTTCCCGTCAACTTGCCGGAACTCTGGGCCAATTACCTGCCCCTGGACGCCACCTTTTTCCTCACCATTTACGATGCCTGGGGAGAGCGCAAACTGGCTATGTTTCAGGAGCACGGACTCACTGTGGATATCCTGTGGCGTCGTCCTGCGGACCAAAAGGGCATCACCTCCACCCAGGTGCGCCATGCCATGGCAGTCAACTCTCCCTGGAAACATCTGGTTCCAGCCTCCGTCGCCGAAATCCTCCGGGAGAAAAGCATTCTTTCCCGAATAATTTCTTCCTGTTCCGGCGTTTGATCCGACCTGCAACCCGCTGATATTCCCACAATCTATTCCTCAAATAGACCAACAGAATAAAATCGGTCGAATATATTGATATTTTCAATTTGACTGATTAATCCTATCTATATAATCTTCCTTACGATTTTGTATCCTAAGACTCTATCCATAAGGAGAATACTGTGGAATCGCCTATTGTTATTGGAAAAAGAAAAAAAAGCGCTTTCATCAATAAGGTAATGGAAATCCTGCCTCAAGGTGGAAACCTTAATTTATGCCTGACCTGTGGAGCCTGTGCTTCCGGATGCCCTGCTGCTGGTTTGGAGGGCATGGACCCCCGTAAATTCCTGCGCATGGCTGCTCTCGGCCTGGATGAGGAAATCGCAAAAACCAACTGGGTGTGGATGTGCTCCATGTGCCAGCGGTGCACCTATGTGTGCCCCATGAACATAGATATTTCCGGCCTGGTGTTTGAAGCCCGCAAGCTCACGCCTCGTGAAGACCGTCCCAAGGGCATCTTGGGAAGCTGTGACATGGCCCTGCGTAACTCCTCCTGTAGCGCCATGGGCGCGGCTCCGGACGATTTCCAGTTTGTGGTGGAAGACGTGGTGGAGGAAGTACGGGAAACCCAGCCCGGCTGGGAAAACCTGGAAGCGCCTGTGGACAAGCAGGGCGCCGAATTTTTTGTTTCCCAGAATTCCCGCGAGCCCGTGACCGAGCCCGACGAAATGATTCCCTTGTGGAAGATTTTGCATCTGGCAGGCGTGGATTGGACCTATTCCACCACGGGCTGGGGTGGCGAGAACTACTGCATGTTCCTGGCAGATGACGAAAACTGGAAAAAGATCGCCAAGATGAGCCTGGATTCCGCCAAGGATCTGGGGGCCAAGGTGTATCTGAACACCGAGTGCGGCCACTCAACCTTCAGCATTTGGAAAGGCCAGCAGAAGTACGGTATTGAGACGGACCTGGAAATCGCTCCCATGGTCAGGTACTACGCCAAGTGGATCCGCGAGGGAAAACTCAAAGTCAATTCCGATTGGAATAAGGATCTTAAAATCAGATTCACGGTACAGGACCCCTGCAACCAGATCCGTAAGAGCTTCAAGGACGAATTGGCCGATGATCTGCGTTTTGTGGTCAAGGCTGTTGTTGGCGAAGAGAACTTTGTGGACATGACCCCCAACAAGTCCAACAACTTTTGCTGCGGCGGCGGCGGCGGATTTCTTCAGTCCGGTTTCACGGACGCCAGAAGGGCGTACGGACAGATCAAGTTTGACCAGATTATGGCGACCGGGGCCGATTATGTGGTGACCCCTTGCCACAACTGCCACGCCCAGATCCATGACTTGGCTGAGCACCATGAAGCCGATTACCACACGCTCCACCTGTGGACGCTTGTCGCCTTGTCCCTGGGAATTTTGGGTGAAAACGAGCGTGAATACCTGGGAGACGATTTGAAGGAAGTATGGCTGCCCGGAGAACCTGGAACCCCTGATCCCTTTGCAAAAAAATAACCGAGGAGACGCAACATGTCTGAATGGGAACCCAAAATAGCGGCTTTTTTCTGCAACTGGTGCACCTATGGCGCGGCGGACCTTGCTGGTGTCAGCCGTCTGCAGTATCCGGCGAATTTCCGGGTAATCCGCGTGCCCTGCAGCGGCAGAATCAGCCCCAAATTCATCCTGGCGGCTTTCCGCCATGGCGCGGACGGTGTGTGGGTGTCCGGCTGTCATCCCGGGGACTGCCATTACATTGAGGGTAATTTTTACGCCCGCCGTAAGTTCGCCCTGTTTAAAAATCTGCTGGAGCACATGGGCATAGAAGGGGACCGGCTGCATTTTTCCTGGATTTCCTCGGCAGAGTCCACCAAGTTCCAGAGGGTGGCGTTGGAGGTTATAGAATCGGTCAAGGCCTTGGGCCCCACCGAGCGTTTTCTCAAGCAAAGCGTGAATAACCTGCAGGAAATGCCCAATGAGTTAAGGTAGGCGGCACAGCCGCAAGGACTGAACATGCAGAATCAAAACACGATTGGGGCCACCCTGGTGGTTGGCGGAGGCGTGGCCGGAGTTAAGGCCGCCCTGGATTTGGCGGACTCCGGTTATTATGTGTATCTGCTGGAAAAGGAGCCGGCTATTGGCGGGATCATGTCCCAATTGGACAAGACCTTTCCCACCATTGACTGTTCCATGTGCATCCTGGCGCCTTACCTGGTGGAAACCGCGCGGCACCCCAACATTGAACTGGTGACCTATTCCCAGATCGAACGGGTGGAAGGCAAGGAAGGCTCTTTCAAGGTTCTTGTGAAGAACAAGGCCAGGAGCATCAAGCTGGAAGATTGTACAGGCTGCCGGGCCTGTGTGGATGCCTGCCCGGTAACCAATATAACCAATTAGGAACAAAGAAATCCCGGGGCGGTCCTGGAATCAGGGCTGCCCTGGGGACACTTGAGCGCCGGAGTCATGATCAAAAACGTATATCTTGACGTGAAGTTCGAAAAACAGGTTCGCACTGTTTCCAGGGCCGGAAAAACAGGGGCACGCGCTGCAAATAAGGTTCTGGGCATCATTGACAACCTGGTCAACGGATGTGCTGAGGATTTCGGCCAATTGGGATCCCTGACCAAGCACGGGGAAGCCCGGATCGACAAATGCGTCAAGTACGACTTGGGCGCCGGATACCGTGCCGTTTGCGCCTGGGACAAGGAATCCTTTTATGTGCTTTGCGTGGGAAGCCATGACGAATGCGACCGGTGGATCGATACCAACCGGGGTCTTTCCCTGAACCAGGACCTGCCCATCGGGCGCGTTATTCAAGTCCGCCAGGATGTCCCGTCCCAATCCTGCTCCGCTATTCCCCGGGATATGGAGGAGGACCATTTTTATCCTGAGTCCATTGACCAACAAACATTGCGTAAGGTTTTTTGCGGTCTTTGCGGACAAGGAAACTGATTCCAAATTTTAAAAGGAGAACAGAATGGCTTCTGAATATGATGGCATGTGGAAAGGTTTGGGCATGGACTTGGTTGCCCACGATCAACTCCTGGGTGTATTGGGGCAAGGATACACCGATGTTTTTCTATCCCAAAAGGACCGGCCCGCAGGCATGGACTATTTCAACTTTGTAATGTCCGAAGTCCATGGCCTGAGAATCAAGGAAATACTGGAGGCTCGGGAGCAAGGGGAAAAGGTTGTCGGGTCCTATTGCGTTTTTGTGCCGGAAGAAATCGTCCGCGCTGCCGGGGCAACTTTGGTTGGTTTATGCTCGGGGGCTGATTTCGCCATGGAGGAAGTGGAAAGAATCCTGCCCCGGAACACTTGCGCACTCATCAAGTCTTCTTTCGGGTTCAAGTTGGGCAAGGTATGCCCTTACCTGGAATCCGCGGACATGATCGTGGGGGAAAACACCTGCGACGGCAAAAAGAAGTCCTATGAGCAATTGGACAAACTTGTGTCCAATCTCTATGTGATGGACCTTCCCCAGACCAAGTCGGACTCCGCCCGGGCCATGCTGAAGGCGGAATATGCCCGGTTCGCCAAGGCCATGGAAGAGCTCACCGGCAACTCCATTACCGTGGAAAGCCTTAAGCAGGGCATAGCCATTACCAACGCAAAGAGGAAGGCGCTCCACAGGCTGGCGGCTATTCGCAAGGCGGACCCAGAGCCCATATCCGGTTTGGATGCGCTCCTGGCCAGTCAGGTTTCCTTTTACGACGCCCCTGTGAGGTTCACCCAGTCGGTCAACGCCCTTTGTGACGAACTGGAAAAACGTGTGGCGGACAACGTGGGTGTTTTTCCCGCAAAGACCCCCAGAATTCTTATGACCGGCTGTCCCATGGCCGTGCCCAACTGGAAATTGCCCTGGATTGTGGAAAGCTCCGGGGCAGTGATTGTGGGCGAGGAATCCTGTGTGGGAGAGCGGGGAATACGCAACCTCACGGACGACTCGGCCCAGGACATGGACTCCCTGCTGGAAGCCATTGTGGACCGGTATTTCAAGATCGATTGCGCCGTGTTCACGCCCAACGAAGACAGGGCCGAACACATCATTCAGATGGCCTGGGATTATAAGGCCGACGGAGTAATCCATTATTCCCTGAATTTTTGCCAGCCCTATCAGATTGAATCCATGGGCCTGGACGCCCGATTGGCTAAGGAAGGGATCCCCTATCTCAGGATAGAGACCGACTACAGCCCGGAAGACGCCCAGCAACTTAAAACCAGGGTGGAAGCCTTTGTGGAAATGATTGGTTAACCATGGTTTTTGCAGGTCTGGATATTGGTTCCCGGAGCATGGAGCTGGTTTTGCTCCACGAGGGCCAGGTTGTGGAATGGAGAAAGTCGGATACCGGATATGATCCCCTGGGGCAGGCCGCCGGAATTATGGAGGGCCTGTCCTGGGACAGCCTGGTTGCCACCGGCTATGGACGAAAACTCCTAGCCCAGAACGTGGAAGCCACGGTAATCACTGAAATCCAGGCCCACGCTATCGGGGCGCGTCATCTTTTCCCGGATTGCCGTACCATCCTGGACATTGGCGGCCAGGACAGCAAGGCCATGGCCTTGCTTCCCAATGGAAAAATCTCCCGGTTTGAAATGAATGACCGGTGCGCCGCGGGCACGGGAAAATTCCTGGAGTTCATGGCCTCAGGTCTGTCCCAGCCCCTGGATGAATTCGGAGCCTTTGCCCTTTCGGGCCAGCCGGGAGTGAGCATCAACAGCATGTGCACGGTTTTCGCCGAAACCGAAGCCACTTCACTCATGGCCAAGGGGTGCCAGGCCAACGACATTGCCCTGGCCCTCCATCACTCGGTGGTCCGCCGCAGCCTTTCCATGCTGAAACGGGTGGGATTGAATCCCCCGGTGGTCTTTACCGGAGGGGTAGCACGCAATCCCTGCATGGTCCGGTTGCTGGAACAGGATCTTGCCACCAAGCTCCAGGTTCCCGAGCAGCCTGAGATGACCGGCGCTTTGGGCGCCGCTCTTTACGGAGCCTCCAAAGCGGAAGCCCACTTGACTGCTTCGTCTGCCGATCATGCGGCAGGGCGTCCCTATCGGGGATGAAACAAACCGCCCTCCAAGACAAACATTCGAACAAGAAATACGGTAAAAAAAGTCCTCCGGCGGCAAACTGTCGAACTGCCTACCTCCGGCGATAAGCTGAACCAACTGCAAAAAAACCGGCCTCCGGCGGGTCGCTTTCTTGTAAGAAAGCTCCGCAAAGAACTTTTTGATCCTGGGATACGCTGTGAATTGGAGAGCACGGGCGGGATTGATAACCCTTCGCGCCATTGCCCGGATATCAACCCCGCACCCGAAAAAGCCTCCCAGGCCCGGAAAGGAAATACCCGGTAAAGTACGATAAGGTAAAAAGCCCGATTTGGAGGTCTTCCGAGCGCCGGGTTTTTTTCGTTCGTAGGTCTGCGTAGGGGCAATCCCCCTGTGGTTGCCCTCGTTACCCACGCCGAAACCCTTGTCCACCACCACGATCACATCCCCGAGCCCGAAGTATCGTAGGTGTGGTTGAGTAATGCGAAACCCAACAATCATGGACCAAACCCTTGAATTACGCCAATCGAAGGCCTTCTCCCTCCAGTCTTCGTCCCTTCCCCCCTTGCGGGGGAAGGACAGGATGGGGGAAAAAATGTCATTCCCGAGTGCTTCTGTCGGGAATCCAGGGTTCTTGTCTTTTTGTCGTAGGGGCACTGCTTGCTGCGCCCTGTGGTTTTGAAGGGTTGGGTCCCCCAACCCTCGGGGCAGGGCAAGCCCTGCGGCTACATAACAAAATGAAAGGCAAACCGAATGGTTGAAATCCCCAGCGGCATGAAACGCCTTGTGGCACGGAGGGGCAATCCCCCTGTGGTTGCCCTCGTTACCCACGCCGAAACCCTTGTCCGCCAACACGATCACATCCCCGAACCCGAAGTATCGCCGGTGTGGTTGAGTAATGCGAAACCCAACAATCATGGACCAAACCCTTGAATTACGCCAATCAAAGGCCTTCTCCCTCCAGTCTTCGTCCCTTCCCCCCTTGCGGGGGAAGGACAGGATGGGGGGGAATCTGTCATTCCCGAATGTCCCTGTCGGGAATCCAGGGGCCTTGGTCCTTGCGCCGCCGGGCCAGGAAACCTCGCCCTTCAGTGCCAATAGTGACGAAACGAGCGATAAACAAATGGACCGTGGCTAAAATTGCTAAAGGAGCTTATCCACAGCATTGGGGCGGGCGAAAATTGCTTGACAAAACAGACCAGATAGGCCAAATTGGTCTGCATAGACTATGAATACAAAATCAGAAAATTCCGAGATCCAAGACATGGTCATGCAAAAGGCCGCAGAACTCATCGCCCAACGCGGCCCCAAGCGGTGGAGCACGGCTGAACTGGCCAAGGAGTGCGGTCTGGCCAAAAACACCCTGTACAAGATTATCGGGTCCAAGGAACAACTGGTGGAAACCATTGTTCTGGATCAGATTGACATGACCACCCACATGCTAAAGGCAATCATCCGGGAGGAGGACGGGTACATGGCGGCCGCCATCCGCATGGTCAAGGACGGTCCTGCTTATTTGTCTGAAAGGCCGCGGGTAATGTTTCCAGAGATCTTCCTGGAGTACCCGTTGCTTGGCCAAAAGGCCCAAAAGCATCTGGAAACAGCCGCCGCAGAAATTTTGCAATTTATGCGTCAGGGCCAGGCGGAAGGCTATATTCGTAAGGATGCGGAGCCTGAATTTCTTTATGATCTGGTTCGTGGAATTGTGGAGCATTATACGCGTTCCGGGCTCAAGGGCGCCTCGTTGTCCAGCGCTTTATCCAAGGCGTTCAAGTATTTGCGTGAGGGGATACGCTTAGGGGACTGGTAACCGCGCACAGCGGAAACCTTTGCGCCCTGCCTGGCGCGTTCAGAGCATGAAGCCCCCTATCACTTTGCATCATCCCAATGTGTTTGATTCACCTGCCTTAGGAGGTCTGCCCATGTCCAAAAAGATCAACAGGCGTAAATTCATTGCAGGCGGGCTGGTTGGCGGAACAGCCTTGGGTCTTGGGGGCTGGCGTTACCTGAGGCAGCCGGAGTCCGCGGTTTTCCAGCTTGGCCCGAATCCTTCGCAGAAATTCAGTGCATCCAAATCGCCCCGGGTGATTATTCTCTCCATTGATTCGTTGGATCCGAGATATTTGTATCTCAATAGCCGCGGGGAGCATGGTGGAAAAGGCGGAGACTGGCTCATGCCCAATGTCCGGCGGTTTCTGGAGGAGGGTGTTTGGTTTGAAAACGCCCGATGCCACATGCCTGCGGTTACGGACCCCAACCATCTCAATGTGCTATCGGGAGGGTCCAGCGCCCAAAGCGGTCTATATTCCGTTTCCACCCAACTCTTTGACTGGCGGGAGGACGGGCGGCCTAATCTGGTAACTCCCAGCCTTTCCTGGGCCAGGGACGACAAGGGGCGCCAGCTGGACACCCTGTTCGCCGCCTGGAAGCGCAAATGGCCTGGCGCAAAAACCTTTTATGTTTCCGGCAAGGAATGGGTGGCCCGCATTTTCAATTCGCCGGGTTCAGGCGTGGATTCCATCATCGGCGGTTCGACATTTCCTTCCTACATTGACCCGCCCCCCAAAGGTTACAGGTTTTACGATCCCCCGGGTGACCCGGATGCCGCCACCGACTTTGAAACCAACCAGCAGAAGCATTTCTCCCGGGTGGCTTACGAAAAGAACTCCGGGCATTTTCCGCCGGACATGTGGATTGTCAACACCACGTTGAAAATGCTGAATCAGGAATTGCCTGATTTTGGGGTGGTGGTTTTGGCCCAGGCCGACGATCTGCAACACGGACTGGGTGCGGCCTGGGACCCGGATGAATTTTCCGGCCCGGCTGGCAGGGAGATAAGCAGGCTTAATGCCTATGCGGCCAGGGAGGGCGTTCTGGACGGCATGCGGGATGTGGACCGCCAGTTTGGCCGGTTAATGGACGGATTGAAAGGCATGCCCAACTACAAGGACGCCACCATTGTTTTGTATAGCGACCACGGCCACGTGACCCACCGGGCCAAGGAAACAGTTTGGGAGATTCTTAAAAAATCCGCTTTCGATTCCTATGACCGGAGCGTGAGCACCAATCTGGTTGAAATTCTGGCCAAGGCTGGTGTCATCCAGGGCAAAGAGCTGGATTTCAAGGGCTTCTGCCCTGTCATGGGCAGCAGTGTGGGAGGCATAGCCTTTGCCGGAGAACTGGCCCGCCGCCGCGCCAAGGCAGCCCTGGCCAAGGAAGCCCTCATGGCCCACCGGGTAATCAATCCGGAAACAGGTCAGGAGGAACTGCCCTGGGACGTGTTGGATTGGCGGGGCATGATAAACGGACAACCAGGCCTTTGTGAGCCCGGGGAATTGTATCATCAATATTTTGGCCCCAATGACTCCCCGGGCAAGTTGTACTGGCCGGACGTTATTGTATTGGCCAGAGAAAATTGGCAATTGCCTGCTGTCATGGGCCTATTGACCAATGTGGGCCTGGCCCTGCCTGAATTCATAGCCAATCGCATGGCCCCGTGGCGCGCCATGATAGGCGGGCACGGGTCCGCGGAAACCCAGGGAGTGGTCATGGCCATGCAAGGGCCTGACCTTGCTCAGGGCAAAACCATCAGCGATCCCGCCTATGAAGACAACCATCGTCTGGCGGATATTGCGGTCACTCTATCCGCCATGCTGGGTCTGGAATTACAAAGCACGACAATCGGGCGTGACAGAACAAATGAGATAACCACGGCCTGATTTCCGGCCCCCCAATTTTTGATTTTCTAAATAAAGGAGACGGTGATGAACGATTTGCGGGAAATAATGCTTGAAAGCGCCCGACTGGCCGGAGTGTCTTCCGTCGGCGTGGCTACTGTGGAGACCCTGGCTGGAGGCCCGGAATCAGCCGACCTTACTCGGGTTTTGGACGGGGCCAAGTCGGCCATAGTGTTTGCCCTGCCCCTGGATCCTCAAGCGATCAAAAGCTATCTGTCCAAAAAGGACCGGATGACCCATGAGAGGGACAACCTCGACGTCAACACCATGGCCGCCGGCGTGGCCCTGAATCTGGCCGGTTACTTGGAAATGAAAGGGCATAAAGCTCACGCCATGATGCCCAACAATTTTTATCGCACCGACACTCCCATGGGCGCCCTGGACATGGCCCCGGATGTCTCTCTCCGGTATCTGGCGGTAAGGGCGGGGATAGGCTGGTTTGGGTTATCCGGGAACGTCATCACCCCGGATCATGGCGCCGGAGTCATTTTGGGCGCTGTTATCACCACGGCCGATTTCGCACCCACCGACCCATTGCCCGCCGAGGATAATTACTGCAACAAATGCCGCCTTTGCATGGCCACCTGCCTGTCCGGGCTTATGGACAAGGAAGAAACAGCCACGGTGACCCTGGGAGGCAAGGACTTTTCCTACTCCAAGCGCAAAAGCTACCTCCGGTGTGAATATGTTTGCGGCGGTTTTACGGGGCTTCATCCTTCCGGCGCGTGGTCTACATGGTCGCCGGGGCGCTTTCCCGTACCGGAAAACGATGACGATTTTATGCCGGTGCTTATGAACGCCATTTCCAATTATGGCAAATGGCCCCGCGGGGAGGGTGGATACTACCATGTCCTGTCCCCCCACAAAATGTATCTCACCTGCGGCAACTGTCAATTGGTCTGCCACCCGGACCCTGAAGAACGCAAAGCGCGTTTTGGTTTGTTAAAAGAAAGCGGTGTGGTGGTCCAGAACGCTGACGGATCATTGGAGCCGGTTTCCCCGGAACAGGCCAAAGAACGTATGGCGGCGTTAAACCCGGAGCAACGGGCTTTGTATGAATCATCCTGAGTAACTTGGCGGAGCGACATTCAATAGGAGAAATCACCTTGAAATCATTCATCAAACGCCATTTGCCAGCCATTATCGTTGTGATTTTGGTTCTTGGCCTTGTGGTCCGTTTTGGGCTTCCTGTGGGCTTGAGAGCCATGGGACTGCATGCCCCCTATACCGGGCAAAGATATATGCTGCCTCAAGGCAGGGCGCTTATTATCTGCACAAGCCAAGACACCCTGGGCGAGGGCGGGGCGAAAACCGGCGTGTTCGGGTCTGAACTCACAGCGCCTTATTGCGAATTCACCGACGGAAGGATGAAGGTGGATATCGCCAGCATCCAGGGGGGAGAAATCCCCATCGATCCCATCTCCTTCAAATGGTTCATAAAGTCCCCGTCTGACGTTCGGTATTTGTCCGATTCGGTCTTGCAAGACAAAGTAAAGCGTTCCCTGCTGATCGATGACATTGATTTCACCAAATACGATATCATTTACCTGGCCGGAGGGTGGGGCGCTGCTTACGACCTGGGGGTTTCAAAAGTACTGGGAGACAAAATCACCCGGGCTTACGGAGCCGGAAAGGTGGTTGGCGGGGTCTGCCATGGTCCCTTGGGTCTGCTCCTGGCTCGCGATGAAAAGGGAAATCCTCTGGTTAGGGGACGCCGTTTGACCGCCGTGACCGACAAGCAGGTCAAGGAACTGGGCATCACCATGACGCCCCAGCATCCTGAACGGGAATTACGGGCGGCCGGAGCAGTATTTGAAAGCAGCACGGCGTTTCGCGACATGTTCGCCAATAATGCGGTCGTGGACGGCCGCATTGTCACAGGGCAAAATCAGAACGCCGGGGAGGAAGTGGCGAACAAAATGATAGAGGCCGCCGGAGGAGCCAGACGATGATGCAAAATAAACCGGGCCGCAAACTGGACGTGGGGCTGCGTATACTCGGTGGATGGGTCGGGCTAAATTTTCTCGCCCTTGGCATAGGCTTTTTGACGTTGTCTGAGGTGTTCGCCACCGCCTTTTTTATGGAGCCCGCCCGCGCCGTGGGCATCAACGCGCTCAGGGGAGACATGGGGGCTCTTTTTCTCGGCATGAGCCTTTTTTGCATGCTGGGCGTGGTGACTGTTCACCGCCGCTTATTGTTAATTCCCATTGTGTTCCTCAGCCTGATTATTGTGGGAAGATTGACCAGTGTGCTGATGGATGATGTGCCTTTGGTTGCGGGGGACGCACTCATTGCCGAATTTATAATGCTGGGCATTTTGCTTGCGGCCATGTTTTTCACGTCAGGACCGGCAGGCCAAAATTATCCGCCGGTAACGGCGCGAAGCATTTTCCGGCAACCCATCATGGTTGGCCTGGTTCTTGTTTTGGTGGCAATCGTGGGCATATTTGCGTCGCAACGGCAAATCGGGATGACCCTGGTTCGTGTGATTGGAAAGCAATTGAGTTCCCAGGATGTGCTGGCGGACTTACCGGACGGGCTCCATGTGGTAATGGCCGGTTCGGGGTCGCCGCTGCCTGACTCAAAAAGAGTTCAACCCTGCTTGGCCGTGATTGCGGGAAAGGCCATGTACATTGTGGATTCCGGGCCGGGAAGCACGCTCAGGCTGGAGCTTATGAAGTTGCGGTTGGGCGATCTTAAAGGGGTATTGCTCACCCATTTTCATTCGGACCACATCGGGGATTTGGGTGAGTTGATACTCAAGCGTTGGGCTAACGGAGCTAATCGGGAGCCGCTGGAGATATTTGGCCCTCCAGGCGTGGAAACCGTTATGCAGGGGTTTAATCTGGCGTATTCGCTGGATTCCCAATACCGTGTGGCGCACCATGGGCCGGAAACTGTTCCACCTTCCGGTATGGGAGGGGTTGCAAGGCCCTTTTCTTTTCCTGAGGGAAAGGAGGAACTGGTAGTCATCGATGCCGATGGCCTGCAGATAACTGCGTTTGTGGTGGATCACCGCCCTGTGGAACCTGCCGTGGGATACCGTTTTGATTACAAGGGCCGGTCCCTGGTGATCAGCGGGGATACCCTGCCGTGCGATTCATTACGCCGTCAGGCGGCGGGGGCCGATTTGCTGCTGCACGAAGCGCTGCAGCCCACTATGGTTCGTGCCCTCAGCAATGTGAACCGGGAAATCGGGCGCACCAATGTGGCGAACATTTCCACAGATATATTGGATTATCATACCTTCACGGAAGAGGCGGCCAGAATCGCGCAGGAAGCCGGAGTGCGGCGTCTGGTGCTGTATCACACGCTTCCGCCCCTGCCTGTTTCTGTGGCTGACAAAACTTTTCTGGGTGACGCCAAAAAACATTATAGCGGCCCAATTATGGTAGCGGTGGACGGCCTGGGTTTCAGCCTGCCTGCGGACAACCATAAAATAGTTAAGAAGTGGTTCTGGTAGTCCGTTCAAAAGACGGGCCTATTGAGGGGGAAAAATGATTAAAAAGGCTTTTGTTTTTTTGTTGTGCCTTGGGGCTTTAACCATAGGCTACTACCTGTTTGATTTTCACCGCTCCTATAATATGGCCGCCAACGAGACCGGGGGGGAAGCAATACACCTCCAGGACCGGTGCTCCCGGACCAGGGATTTTGAAACAGGGGTTTCCACTGGACCCTGGTATAAAACCATCACGCCCCATGAGGCCTACAATTCTGAACGCACCCACACCTTCCCCGTTTCCTGTTCTTTGGAGGAGATCGCAAACCTGGACAAGCCAAAAATCGTCACCCGCTCCATGGCCGGACTACCGGGGATATACAATGTGGTGACGCGGGACCGGGACGAGTTGTTCGCCTTGGGCGGCACTTCGCTGCCGACCGACGATTGCGAAGAAGACGGGCCGGACTGCGCCACCGGCCCCTTTGTGGCGAAAATCGACCCCCATACCTTGCGCGTTTTGTGGCGCACGCAATTTCACAATGCTCAAAAGGATGGCGACTGGGATTATCCCGGCGCCATCGGGGTTCATGGCAACGGATTTGTATATGCGGTGGCGGGGCATCACATGGTCAAGGTGGATCCTTCCACCGGCGAGGTCATAAAAAAGGTCAAATTGCCCACCCCCGCCGGACGTGTCCCCGGCGACACGGTGTACAACGGGTTTAGCATATTGTCCGACGGCAGGCTGATCGCCAAGTCCATGACCAGAAAAGAGGGTTCTAAAAAGGATTCCATTGTGGCCCTTTTGTTCCATTATGACAAAGACACCCCGTCCATCATTGCTGTGGTGGACCCGGAATCCCTTGCTGTGGTTTCTTCCGTTGAGGTGCGGGAACCAGTTCTGGGACGGATCAGCAACGGTGTATTCAACCGTGCGGATTACATTTATGTGTCCGGCTTTAAAAATGTATTCCGGTACCGGTACGCAAACGGCAAAATTGTCCTGGATGAAAACTGGGGGCCGGTCCGTTATTGCGACGATGACCAGAAACCAGCCACCGCGCCAGCCGTGTTTGGCGATTTTATCATAGTGCAGACCAATTTTCAGATTGCCGGGGGACCGCTCACCCTCACGGCTGTAACCCAGGCAGACGACACCAAGGTATTCCGCATCAGCCCCTATGAGGAGGACGGCCTCCTACCGGGGTCCCTGCAATGGAGCCTGCCCACCGTGGATGTGGAGAACAGCCGGATTTACACCTACGACTTCCTGGAAGGAAAATTGGCTGCTCTGGACTTTGATATGGAAAAAGGTTTTTCCATTGCCTGGAAGGTGAACCAGCGTTCCCTGAGTTTCGCCTCCCTCACAGGACCCAAGGAGCACCGCACCCTGGTGCTTGACGACTCCAACCTGCCGTCGCTGGCGACTGTCAAGGTAATTTATAGGGATGCCAACACCGGGAAGAAGCTGGCCAAAAGCGGAGCTATCCCCTTGGGGTCGGGCCTGCCTGTCACACCAGGTTTTGACGGTGTTTTTTATTACCCTTCGGCGAACGGGATGCTGACGGAAATTCGTATTGATTCGGAGTAAACCCGACCATGTCGGCAATAATGTTCAATTGAGGGAAAACCATGGCTGACAATACGATCACACGGCGGGGCGCGCTTAAACTCATGGCGGCGGCGTCCATGGCTGGCGCTGCAGGCGTTTTTCCGAACCCTCTTTTCGCATCCCGGGAAAGCAGCAGCCCGCCGAATATTGTATTCATCCTCACGGACGACCACCGCGCTGATTTCATGGGCTGTACCGGGCATCCATTTGTACAAACCCCCAATATCGACAGGCTGGCGTCCCAAGGGGTTCTTTTCGAGAACGGTTTTGTCACCACCTCGTTGTGCAGTCCCAGCCGGGCCAGTTTTCTAACCGGCCAATACGCCCATACCCACGGGGTGAAAAACAACCTGACTCCCTGGCGGGACGAGAGTGTCACTTTTCTGGAAAGGCTCAAACAGACAGGATATGACACCGCGTTTCTGGGCAAGTGGCACATGCCCGGGCGCCTGCCCCAACTCCGTGGCGTGGATGAGTTCGTAACCTTCACGGCCCGGGGGGGCCAAGGCCAATACTGGGATTGCCCCCTGATCGTCAATGAAAAGGAAACCATCCCCAAGAAGCGATATATTACCGAGGAATTGACCGACCGGGCCATTGAATATGCCGGGCAGGATCGAAAGAATCCCTTTTGCCTGTACCTTTCGTTAAAGGCAGCCCATCATGATTGGCGCCCACCTGAGGATCTAATCAATCTGTACGAAGACGAAAAACTTCCTTTGGCGGAGGAAGCCGATACCTGGGTCACTATGACCAATGGCGGAATATTCCTTGGAACCACCGGGCCACTCCAGTATCATTATCGAAACTACTGCCGGGTCATTACCTCTGTGGATCGGCAGGTTGGGCGATTGCTCGGCTTTTTGGAAAAACAGGGGCTCGCCGACAATACCATCGTGGTCTACGCCGGGGACAACGGCTTTTTTTGGGGCGAACATCGTCTTATCGACAAGCGCTGGGCCTACGAGGAATCCATACGCGTTCCATTTATTGTTCGGGCGCCGGGAATCATTTCCGACCCCGGACGCCGGGCTGAACAAATGGCTTTGAATATCGACCTGGCTCCAACCCTGCTGGACATCGCCGGACTTAAGCCCGGTCCCGCCATGGAAGGGCAAAGCCTGGCGCCGGTTTTGCGAAACAAGCAAACACCCGGCAGGGAGGCTTGGCTGTATGAGCATTTTCCTGACTTTCCCTATCGGACTCCAGGCATCAATGCGGTGCGGACAAAAGACAGCATTTATGTCGAGTACCAGGGGGGTAGGCCGCCGGAATTTTATGATCTCTTGACGGATCCCAAACAAAAGAAAAACAAGATTGACCAATTGGACGCCCAGGAGCTTGCCCGGCTGAAAGGCATGCTCGCCACCCTGCAGCAGGAGGGAAGACTATGACCCGGAATCCAATGTCTCAAGAGGGAGCATCCCGAAATCTTCGGGCGGTATGGTTTCCGGCTGCAGCAGTCCTGGGTGTCATGGTCGCCAGTAAAATCCTCTATAATCTGCCATGGCCCGACTTTGCCCTGACCCTGCACAAACCGGCAACCTTCCATTTTGGAATAACTCTGAACCTTGCTATCGCCTTTGGTCCGTCCGTAATCTACCCTCTGGGGCGTTTTCGAGGCGTCTTGCCACGGGCTTGCATCCTGGCCAGCCTACTCACACCAGTAATCTGGATCATATGGGAAACCATTAATTTTTCGGCCTGTTTCAGCCTGGGGGAATCGTTGTACTATAGTCTGAATCCCCTGTTTTTAACGACTCTGACTTTTATGGCCTTGCAAATGGGGCTGTGGGAGACGGTCTACCGTTTTCGACGCAGGAAAACTGAAGGGCTCGCCCTAGTTGTCCGGCCTGTTTTGGCTGTTCTGGTTTCCTTGGGGTTGTTCTATGTTTTTGCTCTTTGGGAAATGGGGCAAAATTGGTTCTACTTTTATCAGAGCGGGTACAAGGCGCTGTTTTCTTGATGGTTCCTCATACCCACGGAGGTGAATATGGGCGCACGGCGTAAAATGGAAGACCGATACCGCAAGTTTTCTTTTGTAACCGACATTGGCGGAATAAAAAGCGCCATCGGAGAGATGAAAGGCAAGGGCTTTCCCAAACAGCCCCTTCTAAACAAGGACTATTCCCCGAGCCCGAATGATCCTGTGCTTGATGAACAATGGTTTGTAGACACCATCAAGGACAAGCTGGCCAATCACCCGGATAACAGCTTTGAATACCCTTTCTTCGGCGAACGCATATTCGATGAACCCTTGGTGGGTTTCATCCGCGGGGACGACCCACTCCTGGCGGAATACAAAAACATTATCGGACCGCATCATTTTACGCCCCTGGAAATCATGCAATGGCAAGCTGAGAACAATGGCGTCCCAGCGCCCGAAGCCTCGGATCTTTCAGTGGTTTCCTTTGTCATGCCCATTACGCGGAACACAAAGGATGATAATGCGGCAAGGACTGACTGGACTTCGGAACGGTGGGCTCAAACACGGTTGTTGGGGGAGATTTTCAGTCAGACCTTTGTACGCGAAATCATCACCCACCTCATGGACAAAGGGGTTCTGGCTATTGCGCCGGATGTTACGCCCATGTTCAACAAAAAGCGCTATCCAAACGTTGGATGGGCTTCGCCATGGTCTCACCGCCACATGGCCTATGCGGCCGGGCTCGGAACCTTTGGCATGCACGACTTTTTGATCACGGAAAAAGGGTGCTCCCACCGGGTCGGCAGTTTTGTGGTGAATTTGAAATTAGAGCCCAACCGCCAAAGGCCCGACGACATCCACGCCAATTGCCTCCAGTATCAGGGCGTCCCTTGCATGAAATGCAAAAGCCGCTGCCCCGTGGACGCGATCACGGAAAAAGACGCCCACGACAAGGAAAAATGCTATCAGCGGGTGGCGGCATCCACCAAATACTGTAATAAGAATTACCATATTTTCATTTATGGGTGCGGATTGTGCGCAACGGGCACTCCCTGTGAATCAGGAATTCCCGTAGCGCTTCAAAAATAATGATCGGACGGGAGTTGCGTAAAGTCCATGAATCTTCTCATCAAGCCCGCATCCTATCGCTGTAACCTGGACTGCACCTATTGCTTTTACCGGCGCGCTTCTGAGGTCTATCCAGGCGCCAAGCCGATGATGGACCAAGCCACCGCCGAGATTATGCTGGAAAAGGCCCTGGCCCTGGGCCATTCCCATAATGGTTTTTGCTGGCAGGGAGGGGAGCCCACCCTCATGGGGCTGGATTTTTTTCGCCGGGTTATGGCGTTTCAAAATCGGATAGCCGCCCCGGGCCAGTCTGTGGAGACTTCCATCCAGACAAATGGGCTATTGATTGATGCGAATTGGGCCGGGTTTCTGGCTGATAGTAATATCCTGGTGGGGTTAAGCCTGGACGGACCCCGGGCCATTCATGACCAAAACCGGAAGGATCGGCAGGGGCGAGGCTCTTATGATGCAGTCATGAAAGCGGCGGAGATCATGGCCCGCCGGGGAGTGGCCATTAACATCCTGACGCTCTTGACTGCGGACAATGTGTCCCAGCCGGAGGAACTATACACTTTTTTTGTGAGCCAGGGTTTTACCCATCTGCAGTTCATCCCCTGTATGGACCTGGACCCGGACACCGGGCTTCCCGCATCCAGGGCGGTTTCCGGCGAGGCTCTGGGGAATTTCTACATCCGTCTTTTCGACCTATGGCTGGAAAACGGGTTTGGCCGCATCTCCATCCGCCTGTTCGAGGACCTGCTGCTTTACATCCTGGATGGCGTGCGCGCCTCCTGCACCTGGCTTCCGGAATGCGACTCATACCTGGTGGTGGAGCATAACGGCGACGTGTATCCTTGCGATTTTTATGTGGACGAACCCTATCGCCTGGGAAACATCCATCAGGATTCCTTTCAGGCCTTGATGAATTCCCCCCAACGAAAAACCTTTGCCCGGCCCAAATCCCAATGGCCGAAACCGTGCCGCCAATGCCGTCACGGGGATTTTTGCCAGGCTGACTGCCCCCGCCTTAGGCTGGACGGGCCGAGCCGCTTGTGCCAGGCCTGGACCATGCTTTGGGACCATATGGAAGCCCATCCCGTGGATATTCGGACAAAAGCCATGGAGGCCCGGCGTTCACACCAGAAGGCATTGTGGGCCAAGACGTCCCGGAACGATCCCTGCCCCTGCGGAAGCGGCAAAAAATACAAAAAATGCTGCCTCAACAAAAATCCTTCGAAAAATGGCGGATGACTCTTCCAGGAGACATTTGATCAGTCGCGAAAATCCTGTGCGGAGATGTTGTAACGGCGGAGGATTTGCTGGAGGCCTTGAACGATTTATCACGCTGTCCCGGACGGTTTTTCTTGCTGTCCCAAAAAGAAATTCTTGACCGATTTTAAATTTAGATTTATTATCTAATTTAAAAGGAGGACAATGCCGTGAGCCAAAAACGCGCCCCGTACGCCAAAACAGCCAATCGAAAAAGGCAGATCATCGACGCGGCCCTGCAATGCTTCAGCGAAAAGGGCTATACCGACGCCACCATGGAGGAAATCCGGACCCTGGCCCATTCCTCCTACGGAAGCGTGTATCATCATTTTAAAAACAAGGAGCAACTGGCGATAGCGGTTTATGTGGAGGGAATCGCCGATTTCCAAAACGGGTTAGTGGAAGCCCTGGAAGGCGGGCCCGAAGCCGAAGAAGGAATCCGGCGGGTGGTGGAGCACCATTTTTCCTGGGTGGAGGCCAACCCGGCCTGGGCCAGGTATCTGGTGCTCATGCGCCATGCGGATTTCATGGCCACCGGGGAAAACGACCTGACCCTGCAAAACAAGGAATCCTACCCGGCCCTGTGGGCCTTCATCAGGCGGCACATCAAGGCGGGCGCCTTGCGGGACCTGCCCCCGGATATTTATGCAACCCTGCTTATAGGCCCTTGCCAGGAGTTCACCCAACTGTGGGTGTCGGGCCGGTCTTCGTCTTCGCTGGAAACAGTCAAGAGGGAAATCGCCTCCGCAGCCTGGCGGGCGTTGAGAAATCCCGAAAATGCAACACAAAACGGAGGAGAACCATGAGTCCATTATTGATGACAGCGGCGATTTTATTGGTGGCTATTGGCCTGGCCCATTCGGTCCTCGGAGAGCGATTTTTGATCGCGCCGCTCCTGGCGGACCGTAACATGAAAATTTTCAACAAAGCCCCCCTGGCCAAAAACATTCTTAGATTCGCCTGGCACATCACCACGGTGGCGTGGTGGGGCATGGCTGTGGCTGTCTGGGATCTTTCGGGGAAAACCGCAGTCAACAGCCTGACCGTGTATGGGTTCGTGGCGGCCTTTGTGGTCACGGGCGTAATGATCCTGGCCTGGACCCGGGGCAAGCACGTAGCCTGGATTGTATTTTTCGCCATTGCAGGCTGCTTGTGGGCCGGGGTGTGAGTATTGGTAACAGGACTTGCCGCCTGTATGGGGAAAAGCCGTGCGGGCGGCAAAGCCGGAAATTCGTAGTTTCCCCACCGGAGCCATATGCGCGATTGACCCGGGCAGGTGTGGCCCGAGGTTGGCGCCCAGGCTTTGGCTTTTATAAGGTAAGATGGGCATAGCGTCCCTTATTCAATCAGGCGGACGGCGTCCTTGATTTTCCCCGTTTCCGTCAGATCCAGGAAATCCCGGCCCAGTTTTTTGCTCATCTCGGCGGCTTCTTTCCAAGCGGGCATGCGCACATGGTCCTTATCCTGAAAACGCACGAAATCCTTACGGTCCGGGATGCGTCCAAAGGGCAGGCGGGAAACGAATTCCGGGGACGGGGCCAGGATGATGGTCTTGTCCAAAAGCTCCGCACCCGCCCATCGTCCGGTCATTTTCTTGTCGAACCAACCCCGGATGACATGGGGGAAAAAATGGGGATACAGGATGAATCCTTCCGTGTCCGGCGCCAGGGGAAAAGCCGGGTGATAATCCAGGAGCCCTCCGTCGCGATAGATCCCTGCCGGAGCGCCGGGGATGTTGCGCACTCCGTTCATGATCACGGGAATGGACCCGGTGGCCAGCATGGCTTGGGAGAAGTTTTCGGGTGTGAGTGAGACGGAATGGGCCGGAAGACCGGAAAAATCCAGGACCGGTTTTGCCTCACGCGGATGGTGGAACACGGTCCGTTCAAAGGCCAGCCGCTGCAAGTTCCGTGAAACGAGGTTCAGGCCGAAAGCCCGGGCCATGCCCGCCACAAGGGAAAGGCGATCCTCCCTGCCCATCAATCCTTTGCACCGGACCGCCGAAAAGCTGATCCGGCAATAGGGATGGGCCAGGTTCTGGTCCATGCCTCCAGAATCCAGAAGCACCCCCATGACGCGCACGGATTCCTCGGAAACCGTGGATGCGGACGGGCGCCCCTTGTAACTTTGGGCTATGTAGGCGTCCTTGAGCCTGTCAAAGGCCCGGGCCGGATCGTCCTGGGCTGCGGCAACCAGTTTCCATGCGCCGATGGAGGTTCCGAACAGGGTCAGGGGCTTGTCCCTGCCCTTAAACCACTGGGAGAAAATGGCCGAGTCCAGCCCGTAAAGCACCAGCCATTTAGCCGCACCCGAAGCGCCCAGAACAGCGGCAATATCCGACGGAGCCAGCCCGTTTTCGCGTATATGATTGTAGGCGGATCGCCCGGCAAGTATGAGAAGGTCGCTGGCCATGCCCTCCCCTGTTCCCATCCTATGAGCCTGTTTCCTGTCAGCCATTGATTCATCCTCCCAAGCCTATACTTACAGCAAATCCGCCCTCAAGAAAAGCTGATACCAAGTTGCGTTCACAAAAGTAGATTTGAATTAGGGGGACGTCCATGATAAGTAATGTCAAGGGGAAAATAGAGATTTCCCATCCTTCCTGGAGGAACGCCCCCTGGCGG
>JAEINP010000105.1 GCA_016342355.1 Desulfatibacillum sp. | reverse complement strand
CAATAAAAGGGGCAGCCACCGCAAATATACCACTGTAGTTGATCATTCCAATTTTTGTTATATAAACTGAAAATGTATCTTTCCTCGGCCATGATATCCCATCCCTGCCCCCTGACATATTCCCACGGGCTGTCCACCCAGCCGATAAAAATACTGTCCACCTCGGAATCTAAGATAAAACGCCAGTCCTCAAAGCCCTGGAGCTTTGCTTGTCTCAAAGCCTCGATATACATTAATCCGGCATCCGGGGTCATAGACATTGTTTGGTAGTAGTCATCCGGCAGCCAAATCATGAGGTTTTGGTTTCTGTCAAAATAGATTCCTTCCGGAACCGGCGGCTTAAGAAACTTCTCCTGGGCTTCAAGATTGGTGAAATAAATATCCAGCTGGTCGGTAACATCATTGGAAAAGACCGTTGGTATGGAATCCTTGTTGTTTTTGGAATAACCGGCATATTGGACTTGGGCTGTTTCCTGGCTGTCGATGGCATGGTAGTACTCCACCAGGAGTTCAAGAAGCCATAGCTGCATATTGTTAAAATAGTCAAACTGCGGCTGTATCAATTCGGAATCCGCGGAACTGACAAACCTGTGTTTGCTTTTGACGACCTTGCTCCAAACCTTGAGCAGGCCGGTCTGGCCGGGAAGCCCCACAAGCTGATTGTGGAGGATATATTCACTGCCTACGAGCTTGTTCTCAATCAACTTTATAATAAGCGCCCGGTGCTTCTCAAGGATTACCGGGTCGGCGGGGGGATTGGAAATAAAAATCGTTATCTTGTCCCTGATAGATTTTATATTGCTGATCAGGGTGCCGACATCTCCGCCAAGTCTGGCGTCATAGTTGTTTTGATTAAGCTGGGCGGAAAGCTCATTGCTGATTTTTCTCAACTCCCCATCAATGGCGTCGAGTTTTTGCGATATCTTTATCAACTCAGTCTGCATGTTTTCTATTTCCTGGGACGAGTCATCCCCAAAGCCTATCCCCATTTGGCTCAGGCCCCACCCAAATACTTTTCCACCAGTATATGAGACTGCGCCCTGGCTCAGCCATAGGGCGAGAGTGCCACCCATTCCGTTCAAATCACCATTCGCCTGACCAGGGAACGGGTGGATAAAGCCCGGGGGATTGTTATCCATCTCTGCAATCAGCAGATCAATGAAGTCATCCACCCCCCCGTTCTGTTCGGCTTCATTCATAAAATCGCCATGGGAAAAGTACTCTCCCTCTGCATGCAGCCCTCTGCCTATGTCGACCCAATCCGGAATTCCCAGAAAAACTTTGACAGCCACGGTCGATTCATCCAGGGTCATACCAGGATGGCTATCAAGACACGCGCTGATCATTGTTGTTACCGCATTTATGTAGATTGTGCCGTTTTCCTCATCAAAATTCCGGTAGTCCGCAGACAGCTCGTCATAGAATGCCTCCCCGTCAATGCTTCCGCCGCGGGCGACAATCCTGAAATCATCGGCAATATCGTCAACGGTTATCAAAAAAGATCCCAGCTTGCCGGTAGTCAACTTTTGTAACTGGTAACTTTCTTCTCCGTCGATATTATATAATGTCAGAGTTGCTCCTGAAATCGGTTTCTCAACCGATACCCAGCCCTGCATGATCTTGGAACTTGTTGGCGAGTACAGGTAGTCGCTCTCACTGCAACCTCCATAGAGTAGGACACTCAGTATCAGAAAACAAAGGCATAGAGCCTGAAAAGAATTTCGTCCCAGCTTATTCATCGCATTGTACCTTTCATGCATTAAGTTAGCAACACAGGCACATGTGATAAGCGCCGTGGGCCAATTGACCATTGGTCCTCGCAGATAGGCCCAAAGGGCTTCAAAAAGCCCCAAAGTCAATTAAGATAATTAGGCAAAAAGTCATTTTCAAAACATCGCACCTAATAAAATCAGAAGGTTGCGATATGCAAACACGCCATTTTTCGGCTTTTTGTCGGGCCATCAATTACAGAACCCAAAAATGACATGGGTAATATTGAATGGGGAAAATCGATGTCATGGGTTTAAAAATACAATACTACATACGCTAAGATTCGTGCGTATTGCATCCTGTAATATTCATCGAACTATCTTGAATTATGCGGCATTTTAAAAAAATGCCGCCCCCCAGGCCCGTTCTTTCCGTTTTCGATCGGTTTTCTTTTGTCGAGAGCTGGAAATCAGACCGGGACCATCCGGAATACTCTTAACCCGGTCTTCAGGCCGGTTTGAACCATTTATCACATTTTTAGGCATATATCACCTACCAGAACCTTGTAAAGCGATTTTATGGAAATCTTGGGAATATCCAGCAAAAAGCCAATAATCTTGGTTAGTTTTTATGGTATGTGCCTTTTACGAGGGTTTTCTGTCCTCTGCCTTCACCTCGTCCAACAGCATTTTCCGAAAAGCCGGGACATGGACATGATATTCAGGGACGGGGGAACCCCGTGGCAGCGCCCTTTGCTGCCAGGGTTTGCAGCATAGGTTTTTACATTTCAAAATACAGGTTATACTGCCCGGATCAGGCTTTTTCCGGTTTCAGGTTGGCGACTTTTTCAAAAAAGGCCTGGACCCTGGTCTGGACTTGTCCGTCCCCACCCCCATGCATTTCCCTTTCCAGGGTCAGTATGGGCGTTCCCAGGCGATTGGCTTCGGATTTCAGCAAAAAGGCCTCGCCTCCCCACAGGTCGCAGAACATGAGCTTGTCCGTGATGACCGCGTCCACTGAAAAATCCCGGATGGCTTCCTCAAAACAGCGGCTGCGGGTTTCAAAATCATTGACCATCCTGGGGCAGGAAAGATGGGTCAGGTAACGTCTTGCAATGGCGGGCACAAACTCCATGTCTTCCTCCACGGGCGTATGCACGGAGCGCGCACCCAGGCAGAGGTTGTCCGCCACCACAATAGCCCCCTGGTCTTCGATCAACTGCAAATGGTCGGCTTCCTCCAGGCATCCGCCCGCTATGAACAGGCGCAAGTCTCCGGGTTTGTTCGCCGCTCTGGTCTGGCAGGCCTCCAGAACCTGCTCCAGAAGACTGATCGCCTTATCCACAGGCACGGCGTTTAAAGCCAGGACCAAACGGATGCTTTCCGCACCGGTCAGGGGCGTCTGGGGGCCTTTACGCATGGCGAAAACCTGGGCCAGGAGGCTGCGTTTTTCATTGTACAGGCAAATGGAGTTGTGGAGGCTTTTGTCCGAAATGGTTATTCCGAAAAAATTCTCCAGGCTTGCGATGAGTTTGCCAAGTTCCTCGGTGAACCGATTAAGGGCGGACTGGGAAATCTTGTGGGGGCCTACCAGCATGTGCAGGAAGCCGGGGCCGGTTTTGCGTTCCCTATGCAGATCCCACCAATTATCGTACATGCGCCGGGAATGGTCGCACCCATTAAAAAAGATCACCCCGTCCAGGAAGTCAAAATCCCCCCTTACCGCCTTGTCAAAGCAATGCCGCACAAAGGAACAGTTAAGCGCCGAAAAATAGCGGTCTCCCTTGTCTGTGCCCTGGCTTTCCACGGCCCTGAGCCGGTACGGGATGAATCCTGCGGCATGGAGGATTTCCTCGGGAACGTAGGAGCAAAGGTAGCCCATGACTTTCCGGCCATGCTTTCTGGCTTCCTCCAAGTGGGGATTGTCCGTGCTCCGGGCGATTGATTCGATTTCGTCAAAAATATTCATAGTGCGTTTCCCGCAGCCAATAAGGCGGCGCCGTAAGCGGCGGCCAGTTGGGGATTATAATCCGTTTGAACGATGGGTAGGGCGATATGTCGTTCCAAAGCGGATTTGAAAGCCGGAATCCTTGCCACGCCTCCTGTCACGCAAGGGGCGCACCAGTGGGCGCACCAGTGGGCGCCCAAGCCATGGCAGGAAATTTCGCTCATATTGAATTGGGCAAAGGGAATGTTTTTCCGGCCATATCCTGTGGCGCAAATGGCGGACAGATCGTTCAACGTTAAACCAGCCCTTTCCAGGGCCCCCCTCATACCAAAACGGCACACATGGCCCCAAAACAGAGTTAAAGGCGGCGCCGTTCTCCCTCCGAAAAAGGCTCCGCCCCATCAACGTGCTCCTTGAGAGCAACCACCGTATTCAATCATCGTTAATCAGCCTTCAATTACTATTCCCGAAAGTTGAGTAACAAGAGGAAACCGCCCCATTATGCGAGCTTGCTTCAGGTGCAATGAGGGCATCGGCGAATTCCGCGTTTTGGTTTTTTTGAAAATCGCTTTTAAGCGGCGCGGCGATGCCGGCCCAATCCTCCTCAAATGAAAACAGGAAGCACAAAGTACGTGAAGAATGATTTCATGGTCAGATCGCCCACGGAGACCACTTCATGAGTGAATGATCCCCCAAGATGAGATTATTTGATTCCGTTGATGTCGTTTCCAAGGATGGTAGCCTACCAATATGGATACTACCATGCGCGGATATAATCAAGGCGCCATGCCATCTTGGACGCTACAAATTTTCAGCGACCGGGAAGTTGCAAGCCACATCGCCACCGATTTACCGATCGATGAGTTTTGATGCGGGTTGAGAAATCGTATGGAAAGTTGATCGATAGTGTTGATTTGCTTTGATTCGTTCCTTCATGTGGTCTATAATGAATTTGATGGATAAATCTTCATTTTTTGCCGGTTTTTTTCAGCTTTAAGATTGTTGTTTGGTTTAACCCAGGTTGGCATCAAGTATCTGATGGCGTCCCCCGCGGCGCCTGGATAAGCATTCCAACATTTGCCTTAAGGAGGAAGCACATGGATTTAGGTGGTCTGGTAGCAAGAAACGCCCGGATGGTGGGGAACAAGGAAGCTGTCATTTACAATGAGCGCCGCTTCACTTGGACCCAGGTGAACCAACGTGTCAACGCCGTCGCCAATGAACTCATCAAGCAGGGAGTCAAGAAGGGTGACAAAGTCGCCCTGTGGGAACTCAATACGGATAATTTTGTATTTGCCTTTTACGGAGCTGTAAAGGCGGGCGCTGTGGCTGTTCCCGTCAACTTCCGGCTTGCTCCCCGGGAAGCGGAATGGATCCTGGATAATTCCGACTCCCAGTTTGTGCTGTTCAATGATTTTTTCGAGCCTGCCGTGGTGGAGATGAAACCCCGGCTGAGCAAGGTCAAGGGCATTTATTCCATGGGAACGGAAAGATACGCTTCCTGCCCGTCCCTGGAAGAAATCATGGACAACGGCGATTACAGCGAGCCTGGCGTGGCCGTGGATGAATACGACGACTCCATTATCCTTTACACCTCCGGCACCACGGGCAAGCCCAAGGGCGCAGTCCTCACCCACCATAATCAAATGGTGTTGACCACCTCCATGGCCAGCATGGTGGGCATCGGCCCGGACGACATCATCCTCAACGCGGCGCCGCTTTTCCATGCAGCCCAGTTGAACCTGTTCCTGAATCCCGGAACCTACATGGGCGCAACCCATGTCATCAACCGGGATTTTGAGCCTAACCGGGTTCTCCAACTTATGGAAAAAGAAAAAATCACCCAATTTTTTGGCGCGCCCATCATGTACATGATGATGATGGGAGTGGCGGATTTTGACAAGTACGATCTCTCTTCCATGCGTTTTTACGGCTATGGCGCAGCGCCCATGACTGCCGAAGCTGTGAAAAGGATGATTGCAAAGTTCAAGACAGACCGCTTTTTTTGCATGTGCGGCCAGACTGAGGCAGGACCCGGCGGCGTGGCCCTCAAACCTTCGGAGCAGGTCACCAAGGCCGGAGCGGGCGGCAAGTATATTGTGAACATGGAATGCCGTTTGGCGGATGAAAATGACAATGACGTCACCGAGCCCGGAGTGGTAGGGGAACTTTGCATCAAGGGCGAAACCTGCATGCGGGAGTATTACAAGAATCCCGAGGCTACTGCAGCCACCATCATTAATGGGTGGGTGCATTCCGGTGACTTGGCCATCATGGACGACGAGGGCTACATCACCCTGGTGGATCGGGCCAAGGACATGATCATTACGGGCGGCGAAAACGTGTATTCCAAGGAAGTGGAAGACGCCATCGCCGAGCATCCCGCCATCGCCGATGCGGTGATCGTGGGCGTTCCCAATCCCCAATGGGGGGAAACGGTCATGGCTATTGCGGTTCTTCAGCCAGGATCCACCCTGACTATCGAGGAATTGCGCGAATTCCTGGAAACCCGTCTGGCCGACTACAAACGGCCCAGACTGCTGGAAGTGGTGGCCGAGTTGCCCAGGAATGTATCGGGCAAGGTGCTCAAGTTCCAACTTAGGGATACATACAAAGACATTACAAAATAACCGGATTGTAGAAATGGGGGGAAGGCAAGACGCCTTCCCCCTGACTCAAATGAGCAACCCTCCTCCACCAAAACCTTGCCAACAGGTCCCACACAGACCGCCAGGCAAAGGGGGCTGGCAATAGTTGCAAATTACCAGTTCTGAACAAAAAGCTCGAAATATCCCGACGGCTTAACGCATGCCGGACATTTGTCCGGAGCGCTTTCACCTTCGTGAATATAGCCGCAATTCATGCAGCGCCATACGCATTTGCCGGGGCGGTGAAAGACTGTATCGCTTTGGATATTCTCTGCCAGCGCCAAAAATGTTTTTTCGTGCTGGGCTTCTGCAACTGAGATTGCATCCCAAAAACCGGCGGCTTTCTCAAAGCCTTCCTCTAGGGCGACTTTGGCAAAGCCGGGATACAACTCAGTATGAACATGCCGCTCAAGATCAGCCGAGGATAGAAGGTTTTCCAGCGTTGATTGTATCACACCGGTTAAAAAGGCGACTGTCACTTCCAACTCGCCGCCATTGAAAAACTTGAAAAACCGCAAGGCGTGTTCGCATTCCTGGCTTGCAGTTTCCTGAAAAATCCCGGCTATCTGGATGTAGCCGTCTTCTTTCGCCTTGTTGGCGAAAAATGTATAGCGCGTCGTAGCCTGAGACTCAAAAGCATACGAAATCAGCAGATTTTTGGCTGTCCGGCTTTCCCTGAATTTTCCCATAATGCCCCGCGTTCAAACCTTCATCAGGTAAATGCTACTCTTCAATAATAATTGCATCCGCCCCGCACTCTTGGGCCGCCCGCCGACAAACCTCTTTATATTGATCAGGAATTTCGTCAAACTTAATGGTGGATTTCAGTTCGTCCTCGTCGTATTCAAAGACCTCGGGGCATAGATTATTGCAGTTGCGGTCTCCCATGCATTGGCTTGTAATGGTGATTTTCATGCGTTTACCTCCTGGTAAAATGGTTATCCTTCTTGATAATCAACGAAACCGCCCATTGATTTTCCATATCCGTACTTTGCCCGGAAGCCAGGAAAGGGGCTTAATACCAAGGACGGATCTTTCAAATCTTTTTGAACCTATTTTAACAGTTTAATAAAAATGACCACATCCTGTCAAAAAAATTGCAA
>JAEINP010000104.1 GCA_016342355.1 Desulfatibacillum sp. | reverse complement strand
ATCAAGGTTTTTAACAAAGTTCAAAACATTCAAAAAAAAACCACTAAAAGACTCTGGAGAAATTGACATTCCGCTGACAAAATTCAAAAATAAATGGAGGAAGTGCTTTGCCCGGCTATATATCAGGGGGTCTGGGCCCGGTAGGTTTCCAGGTGCATCAACATTTCATCCAGGAGTTCGCGGGAATACATGGAACCCACCATGTCCTCCCAGGTGGGGAGGGCTTTTGAACGAATTTGTTTCAGCGCTCCCTGAGTGAGTCGAACTTCCTCCACACCATACTGGAGCATGGCCTGGAGGCTTTTATCGTTATCCCTTCGGACTCCCTGGCAAAAGGCATCCTGCAACTCTTTTTGCCTGCTCATAAGACTACTGCGGTAGTCCTCCGGCAGAGAACGCCAGGAATCCAAAGAGGCCGCTATGGGAGCCGGGGAATATCTGATTTTTATAGGATTGACGTACCGGACGACGGAATATAATTGGGTTCCTGCCACCCAAATGGCCGGACCAATGCCTGCGTTGGCCTTGCCCTGGCGCAATGCCGAGGTGGCTTGGGGCACATCCACACGAAGGGTGGACGCTCCCAGACGATGGAGCAGTCTTTCCTCCAAGGGGCCGTACCAGGCTATAAAGGTGCTTTCCTTGAAATCCTCCAGGGTGGAAATTGGGCGGCTTGTGGAATAAATCTGGTCGAAATCCTGATCATTCCATAAAATAAGTTTAATGCCCTTGCGATTGCACGCCTTATCAAGGGCAGGTTGCATTTTCTCCTTGATGTAATCCACTTCCGCATAATTATTGAACAAAAAAGGGAGTTCAAACAATACGAATTCGGGACACAACAGGGCTGCTCCCTGGCCGGCAAAGCCACCGCCGGACAAACGGCCGTCCTGGATCATGGCAACCACATCCTTGTCATCGCCCAGGACCCCGCCCCAATACACCTTGACAAAGAGGTCGCCCTGGCACTCTTCCATGATTGCCGGGAACAGAATTTCTTCAACCTGCTTGGCCCATCCCACCCCTCTGGGCGCAAGGGTGGCGAACTTCCATTTGTAGGTGGCGGTGCTTCCGTTTGTCATACTGGCGGCCAGGGCGCTGTCCGCCCCAAAAAACACGCAAAAGACCAAAATACATAGAATCAGCAGTTTGTATTGTTTCATATATTCCTCAACCAAAAATACTCAATGCCAGGTAAGGGCATAGACAGTATATCGGGGTATTATCCATCAGAGCAGTTCAGTGTCCTCGTGGGAATAGGGAGGGGTGCATATACACAAAATCCGCATATCTTCGGCCCCTGTGTTTTCCACCTGATGGGGAGTTCCCGGAGGTATTAGCACGGTGTCCTTGTCCTGCACCCGGAAAACCTCATGACCTAAGGTCATAGTACCACAGCCCTGAATAAAATGATAGATTTCTTCCGTGACCTTGTGCAGATGCAATTCGCTCACAAGCCCTGGCGCCACAAGGGCTTCGGCCAGGCTCACCTGTCCCTGCCCGTGGACCCGGGGATGGAGGAGTTCCCGGATCAGGGTTTTGTCCTTGGTGATGAAGGCGGATATTTGGTCGTATTTGGTATGTTTCATAAGGGACAATTTATCCTATCCTCACCTTTTGCACAAGGTCTGAACTCATGGATTGCCAAAGGAAACCATGACAAAAGCGCTGGTTACCACATGCCGGGCATCCGAAGTCCTGGAACAGGGCGCCGGGCGTCAGTAGACTGTCCCCCTTTTAACCTGAAATTTTGCCTTGCCGGATCCCTTTTAAAAAACTCATGGCGCCGTGTTTGCAAATCAGGTAAAAGGGGTTGTGGTTGAAGCATATTCCATGACAAACCCGTTGCTATGTTGAATTTTTTACCTGGAAAGGCAAGTCCATGTACGAATTGTCCGATGCGCACAAGGCCCGTTACGCCATTCACCAGTTCAAGGTGATAACCGATTCCCTGGCTATTCGGGGTTTTTACCGTCCTTCCGGAAAATTCGGAAAATCCCTGGAAAACTGTCTCAAGAGCCTGAGCCCGGAGATTTACGGGTCCATGAACGATCCCCGGGTGGTGGAGTTAAAGGGTCTGGAGTACGTTATAGACAGGCTGCCCCGGGGCATCGAGGAATGCACCCGTGTGATCCTGACCGAGGAGGACCATTTCAGCGACTCTCCCTTTGAAAAGATTCAGCCTTTCAAGCGCCGGAGGACTTCCTACCGCATCAGCGACAAGGAAATCTGCTTTGTGATCTCCCGGGGATTGAGCGAGATTTACGATATCCTCACCCACATGACCTTTCTCAACAGCGAGGCCAAAAAGATCCATGGCAAGATGCGGGACGATTCCGAAAACATCACCGTGGAATGGGCGGAACTGGAAAAGACGGCTCAAAACAAGGGCCGGTTATCCCGGGAAAAACTGGATCAGGCCCTGTGGAATCTGAGCATCATCCTGGGACGCACCTACGGGGAAACCCGGGAGACCTACGAATACCTGGAAAAAACACGGGCCGAGTTCAAGGCCAACAACGGCCTGTTTTCCCTGGTCTATCACCTGGGCAAAAGGGTGGACGAGGAATCCCGTTCCCGGGAAAACGTCCTGGTGGTTTACCTGACCCCTTCATTGATGAATATCATCGGCCACCAGAAATACGGCCGCCAATGGGGCGTGGACCTGAAAAACAAAATGCTGGAGATGGGCCTCCAGGGCCGGCCTGTCCATATAGTCAGCTCCAATCTCCACAGCGTGGTGAACACCCTTTACGCTTACGCGGCGGTCAAGGAGATTCATCCGGAAATTTCAGCCCTTGGGCCTTACGAGTTTTTTGACGCGCTCCGGGACCACGGGGACGACGTGCTGGCCTTCGCCATTCAGAACGGCGTACACCCCATGCCCGATAAATCCGGCACCCATATAGACTGTCAGATTATCGACACCGCGCCCCTCAAATGCGTGGAACTGCACCCGGACCTGGATATCGACACCTGCGCCCTGGAATCCAATCCTCCGGTCATCCTGGTCATGGACTACGCCTTCGGCGCCCAGGCTTTCGAGCTTATGGAAAACCTGCTCAAACCCCTGAAAACTGAAAACGGGGAAGTCCGCTTTGATTTCCGGTCCGTGTCGGTCATGGGCAAGGCGGGCATCCTTCCCGGCGCAGAAGGGGACATCATGCTGGCCTCGGCCCATGTGTTCGAAGGCACCTCCGACAATTATATTTTTGAAAACGACATTGTTCGGGAGGACTTCAGCGAGACCACCAATGTGTTTATCGGCCCCATGGTCACGGTTTTAGGGACCTCCCTCCAGAACCGG
Organism: Desulfatibacillum sp.; assembly: GCA_016342355.1. Classification (GTDB taxonomy): domain Bacteria; phylum Desulfobacterota; class Desulfobacteria; order Desulfobacterales; family Desulfatibacillaceae; genus Desulfatibacillum. The sequence goes on along the minus strand of JAEINP010000104.1, from coordinate 4,143 downwards.
GACGTGCTGGTGAAGCTCCAGGAAGACTGGAAGACCGTAGGTCTGGAAATGGAAGGGGGCCATTATCAGCGGGCCATCAGCGCGGCTATTATAAAAGGTAACATCCCCCGGGACATCAAGGTGCGTTACGCCTACTATGCTTCGGACAATCCCCTCAGCTCCGGCCATACCCTGGCGGCTGGCGCCTTGGGCAAGGAAGGGGTTCGGCCCACGTACATGATCACCAAGGCCATCCTGCAAAAAGTTTTGGGCCACAAAACCGTCTGATTACCGGGAGTCCAGAACATCCCGAATCACCCGGGCCACCTCCTTTGTGCGCATGGGCCTTTTCACCACAGCCGCCACGCCCATGCTTTCCGCTTCCTCCGAAGAGAGACCCTCGGCAAATCCCGTGCACAGGATGATAGGGATATCCGGCCGGATCGCCAGGGCCTCCCGGGCAAGCTGGGCGCCGTTCATGATAGGCATGTTCAGTTCAGAAATGATAAGGTCATACTTTCCGGGCGATCGTCCCAGGGCTTCCAAAGACTCTCTTGCAGTGCGTACCGCCAGGACCGTGTAGCCAAGCCGCTGGAGCACCAGGGTGTTCATCCTCCGGATCTGCATGTCGCTTTCAGTCAGCAAAATGATTTCTTTCCCCTTTGGAACAGGGAGGGGAGCACGTTTCCGGGGTGGTTCCTGCTCCACGGCAGGGAGAAATATTTCAAAACGCGAGCCTTTGCCCGGGGTGCTCTTTACAAAGATATCCCCCCCGCAATGCCTGGCGAATGCGTGGGCCTCGGAAAGGCCCATGCCCGTGCCTTCCCCCACCTCCCTGGTGGTGAAATAGGGTTCGAAAATCCGGTCCAGGATCAAAGGGTCAATGCCCACCCCTGTGTCCCTGACCGTCAGTCGGGCATATCTTCCGGGGGGGAGGGTGAAATCAGCGGCATCCTCGGGAGTCAGGTAAACCTCCTGGAGCAAGACTTCCAAGACTCCTCCGGTGTCCCGCATGGCGTGGAAGGCGTTGGTGCAGAGGTTCAGAGCAGCCTGATGCGCCAGGGAAGGGTCCGTCATCACGGCTGGAGTATCGCCGGAAATGTCCTGGACAATATTTATGGTGACCGGCAGGGTGCCGCGCATGAGGCGAACCACCTCATGGATCACCGGCCCCAGCTCGGTAGGGGCCTGTTGTTCTGTGCTCTTGTGAGAAAAGGCCAGAATTTGATACACAAGGTCCTTTGCCCGGTTGACGGCTATCAAAACCTCGTCCAGGTTCCTCCTGGTCCGGCTGTCTTTGGGAACATCGTCGGCAATCATTTCAGTGTATCCCATAATGGGGTACAATATATTGTTCAGGTTGTGGGCGATTCCCCCGGCCAAAGTTCCGATGGCTTCCATTTTCCGGGCCTGTTTCAGGTTTTCCTCCAACCTCCTCCGGTCCGTGATGTCGCGGCAAAGCCCCAATGTGGCGGGCTGGCCCTGGTGGGTGATCAATTGAGCGACGGTTTCCAGCCACATAAGGCTGCCATCCTTTTTAATCACCCTCAGTGTGAAATGAGGGTCCACCTGTTTTCCGGCCACACGATCCTGATACCGGGATAGGATGACCGGATAATCATCAGGATGGATCCAACTCCCCAGTTCCTCTTCATTTTGATCATACAAAAACGGCGCGGAGCACCCCATCATTTCTTCCAGAGCCGGATTGCAATAGACCATCCGAAGGGGCCTGTCCCTTAGAATCGCGACACCCTGGAGAGATTGCTCCACCAGGGTCCTGTACATGATCTCGCTCTTTTTCAGTTCAATTTCCGCATTCTTCCGGGAAGTGATATCATGAATAACAGCCATGATGGCTGAAGGTTTTCCGTCATTGTCACGCAAAACGGCGTCGGAATGCCAGGCCGGAAATAGTGTGCCGTCCTTGCGCACATGCCCAACCTCTCCCTGATAAGATCCGGCATCCAACATCTGCTGGATAAACGGGAGAACATCCAGTTTCATCTGTTCGGGGCTGTGGAACATGCCAAGATTCTTACCTATGATTTCTTTGGCTTCAAGGCCGTGCATACGGGCCCAGGCTGTGTTGGCATAGGTGATGGCGCCTTCCATGTCAGCCACTGCAAAACCCTCCAGGGATTGTTCAACGGCGATCCGGAGCTCCATGGCCTTGTTTTCAGCCCGTTTTCTGGCTGTTACATCATGCCCCATAAAGACCAAAACCTCGTCCCCGTCCAGTTCGGAAAAAAAAGTATATTGTCCCTGAAACCACCACCACCCACCCTTCTTATGCCTTGCGCGCAAATCTCCCACTGCAAGGGTAAGCCCCGGGTTCCCCAGGCATTTGTCAATGACGGCCTTAATCCGGGGCCAATCGTCCGGGTGCAGAAAATCCGAGGGGATTTTGCCCAGCATGTCTCCCGGGGCATAACCGAAAGATTTGGCTGCAGGGCTTGCGTAGATGATTTCCAGACGCCGGTTGTGGGCGACCACCAGATTCGAGCCGCTTTCTGTTACTGCTTTGAAAAAACCATGGCCCATTTCAGGCAGGTGAAATTTGCTGTGGTGTGAGGCAGGCGCCATTCTAAGTCCCCGTGCATCAGTCGGTGTGGTGAAAAAAAATGTAAGCTGATTCCTTTTAATATTAAGCCCGCGATTGAGGGTCAAGTAAAGAATGCCTTGGGGCCATAATGTCTTCCCGGATATCCTGCTGCAAATGGTTGAGCAGCACCATCGGAATGACAAAAAAGCATGCGGTGCAGCAAAAAATGCAGAACGTCACGGGCGTGTACATTTTTGGAGTGAAAATTGCGAACTTTTATATGCAAAGCAACAACCAAAAAGGGCTGCCCATGAAATGCCCACACATTTTGGCGGCAGTGGACGGCTCGGAACAATCCATGAAGGCCGCTGAATACATAGTGAACTATTTTTCGCCATACAAGCCAAACAGGGGTGCAGCGCTCTGGTATTGGGCAGAACCTGGGTGAGCAGGATAAACGATATTCTTCTGGGCAGTGTGGCAGACAGACTCCTAAACAACATGGCGGGTGTACCCTTGTGGCTGGTGGGGGGCCAGCCAAACACAGAGCAGACTCTCGTGGCCCTGGACAATTCCTTAGAAGCACTGATACCCCCGGACCGGGTCCGGATACTTCAGATCAGGGATGTCCCAGCAGGGCGAGTGCCATCGTGGATCAGGAAACCATGGGAGATTACGGAACCATCGTGGTTGGCAGGACCGGCCTGCACAGGGTTCAGGAGTTTTTTATGGATAGAGTCAGTAACAAGGTTATGCGATTGGCTACAAAATGTGCAGACTGGGTTGTTGGGTAATACAACATCCGGTATGAAGTTCCGGCTATCTGTCACCAATCTAATTGCGGAAAATGGCACATGCGGACTTCATATCAGAAAACCGACGCTCATTTTTGGCTCCTAACCTCATTTTTTCAAAACAGTGTGAAATAGATCATAGCATTTTTGCGATTTGTAAGCTAAGGTCCGATGCCTGAGGATTTGAAATTTGTATTCCTGTGCGTGACGTGAAAAAAAGCTATGAGCCGTGGGATTTTTTATATTGACTCCACAATGTGGAAGTTGATAAGAATGGTCATGGGATATTGATGGTGAAAAGTTTTACAGCTTTTGAGATTGATAAATAGCCTGAAGTGCTTGGTGTTCCGTTGAGATGGGTCCGTACTATTGTGGAGGGGCCTGTCAGTGTGCGGCATGTCTTCGGGGAGTCCTGTTTTGTTTTACGGACATTCCTACGCAATCTCATCTTGGCTTTTCCTCTCAGTATTCCAAAATATCCCTAAAGATTTTAGTTGGTTACGATAGTTTTTATCAGTTTTTGCCGTTGCAAAGCTGTGAATGCTATGTGAACTAAGGAATCTTACACCATCAACATCCTGTGCTTCATAATTTTGGGCCAACAAGGGGCTTCTTTGTTGGCGTTGTGCGTGAAATGCAAAGACCCGTTAATTGTTTGGTGCAATACACTACAGTTCTTAAGTGTTTTTTTTAAAAACGTGAATACTAATAGGAGGCTACGGTGAGGAACACGCTAAAGCAGGTGGTAATTTTGGGGCAGGTTATAGTGTGGCTGGCAGTTGCCACGATAGCCTGGGCTGGACAAGAGCCCGGAGAATCCATTGT
>JAEINP010000103.1 GCA_016342355.1 Desulfatibacillum sp. | reverse complement strand
GGGAAACACTCCCTTTTAACGGAGACTCATAGCTTAAACCTGCCCCGGACCTGTCCAAGCCACGGGGTCCACCGTAGTAAACCGTTTGATGGCGTATTACCACCCCTACCGAATTCATTACTATTTGGAGCGGGTGAATCACCATAATAACCATCACTATTTGGTCCATATGAAGCATCGTTACCTTCACCTACACCAACACCATTGTTTTCTCCACAGCTATCTGCATTTGTCCAATGCCCTGTGGGGTCCGTATAAATCAGCGGATTATTCCGGCAGTAGGCGTAGGGATTGAGTTGTTGGGGATCGTAGACATTGGGTATCAAAGAATCCGGGCTGATGAACCGGCCAATGGCGGGATCATAATGCCTGGCGTCGTAGTTGTAAAGCCCCGTGGACGGGTCCAGTTCCTGGTCCGTGTATTTGTAGGGCGTGGGCGTGGATGCGGTTCCCGTGTAAAAACGGTCCTCGCCAAAGGGCCGGTAATCGGCCTGCTCCACGATATTGCCCGAGGCGTCCGTCACCACCGTGGAGCTTCCCAGGTGATCCTTGGAAAAATACTGGATGCCTTCGCCGTCCGTGATTTTTGCTATACGCCGGTCCGCGCCGAAGATGTACTTAGTGGCCGCGCCGCCTTTGACCTCGTAAAACTGGCTTGCATAAAAGGTGGCGCCTTCGCCCGTCACTTCCTTACGGACCCGGTTTCCGTCGCCGTCGTAGTAATAACTGGTGGTCACGTCCGGCTGGCCGGACACGGTTTTCACCACCTGTGTGGGCATGTTGTCCGCGTTGTAGTCGATGGTGAGGGTGGCGGTGATGCTCGCGCCGTCGAATTTGGGACAGGACGTGATGTTGCCGTTGCCGTCGTATGCGTAATTGTACGCGGTTCTATCGCTCCTGTCCGTCCTACCTCAGGTTCATGCGGTAGTGGGAGACCATCCATTCTTTGCCCTGCCCGTAGCCCCAAAGGCTTTCGCAGGCCAGGAAAAAATTCTTCCACCGCAAAAACCAGAGCTTGCCCCGATCCTTACCGTAGACGTTGTCCATAATCCCCATGATCTCCGCCTTGTTGGTCCGCATATTGGCGGCCCATGCCCGGGCCGTCTTTTGATATTGGGCGCCGGAAACCCGCCAATGCTCGTTCACCAGCAGGCGGTCCTGAAAGTACAACAACAAATCGCTGGAAGGCATCATGCTGCACGGGAAGAAATACCGGGCCATGTAGTCTTTGGGGCCGGGGCCGTCGAATGTATAGGCAAAATGCCTGTGGCAATACATCTGCAAAAAAAGGTTACCCTTGGGTTCCAGCCATTGGGATATGCGGCTCAGCATGTTGCGCCAATTGCGTATATGGTTGAAAAGTTCGATGGAAACCACACGGTCGAACAGGCCCCGGGGTGCGAAATTTTTAATATCCACAATCACGGGGTGAAGATTGGTGAGGCCCAGGGCCTTGACCTTGGCTTTCAGATACTCCTTTTGGGGGCAGGAGCTTGTGACGGCGATGATATCTGTTCTGGGAAATTTCTTGGCCATGTACAGGCTAAGGCCGCCCCAGCCGCACTCCAAATCCAGGATGCGTTGGCCGTCCCGGATGTCAGCCCGTTTGCAGATGAGCTTTAGCATGGTTTTTTCGGCTTTTTCCAGGCTGTTTTCCTCTTCGGAAAAATGGCAGCATGAAAAAAGCATGGCAGGCCCCAGGACATGGCGATAGAACTCCAAGGGCACCTGGAAGGGATGATCGCCCAGATTAGTATTGTTGAGGACCACCGGGGATTTGTCCATTTTCCTGATGAGGGACATTTTGTTTCTCTGGCGTGCGTGCACATCTCCCTGGGCTTCGTGGCATAATCGTTTTTTACCTGTCAACCGCATTCCCTGGCTCAAGGCCGGGCCAGGAACAAAACCGCTTTCCGCAATACTGAGGGATAAACTCATTGGTGCATCCTTTCGGGTGGGGCTGGCAAAGGGGCTTTTTCTCATTATCTCTGCTCAAGTTCCCTGCCTGCAAAATCTTCATCCTGTGTGGCCGCACCCTACGACTGGAACAGGACGGGTTTGAAAAAATCTTTTATTTTTGTATGTTTCAGCCTAACCCTTGGGTTTTATTCTATGACAAAGCATTTCGGCCAGTTTGGTCGCCGAACCAACCGGGTTGCTGCGCCGCCGGGTTGCAAACGGCGTAAGGGCTGAAAAATTGAAAATCAGTTAGCTTTGGAATCTGCCAGGAGGTCGGGCGCAATCCGCATCCTTGTCGTGTCTGTCAGCCTGGGAGGGCCGAAAAAGAGACACACGATGGCCTGAGTGAGGCAAACCGAAAATTCCAGGATAAGACTTTAATCGGGCTTTGGTCTCCGGATTCACCCATGCAAGGCGATCCTTTACGGCGAAGAACAAAACCAAGCACCCCTGAGGGCCTTGGGGAATAGTCCCGATGCCGGAAACTGGCAGAATATTAGGCATGGCGCTCTCTCCCCTGAAGCAGTTTATCTCAATGGGCCGCCAGCCCGGCGACAAGCCCGGGACAAACAAACGACCTATGTTCCAACATAGGGCAAAAGAGGCAATAGGCATATGAGTAGAATTACCCGAATCCGGTGAAATTCCCCATAGAAGTCCTATGTAACCCGCCACATTTTTGAGAAAAAATGTAAAAAACTATTCTTCGGGCACGTCCATGCCGGACATGGTGAAGAGAAGCCAAGCCAGCCGCCAGGCAACCACCACCAGGGATTCCATGTCCAGCAATTCGTGGGCGTTTTCCTCGAACAGGAGCAGGCATTTGGAGGGGAAGGTTTCATCGGCGTCGTTGAATAACAAAAGTACGTCCATATGGGGAAGGGCCGGGAAGACCATGGAGGCGTCGTAGTCGAAGCCATCCGTGGGGGTAAAGCCTCCCACGGCTGCGCAGGATGTGAGCAGTTCCAGGCGTTTTCCCGTAAAAACACGGGCCAGGGGCATTTCCACGGTGGCTCTGAAATCACCGGCATAGGGTGCGGCGTTGGGGAGATCCCGGTAGGCGGTCCACTCCTGGGATTGCGGGGGAGTTTGGGGAAAGTTTATGAGATAGCGGCAAAGCACGGATTTGACCGCCGGGGGGGGCTCCCGGTAATCCGGGCAAAGTATGCCCCGTTCACTGACGCGGTATATGCTGTCATAATAGGGAAGCAGGAGGGAGTCTTCGTCCATGTCCACGCCCATCCTGCGGGCCAGGTCCGGGAGGTCAATGTCCGCAAACCGATTAAGGTATTGACGATGAATCTGCTCGGGCGCTTGGCTTGTCACCGTTTCCAACCTCCCAGCATGTGCAGGTGCAGGTGGAAGATCACCTGCCCTCCCCCGCGTTCCACGTTGAAAAGGAGGTTGTAGCCGGACTCGTTGACGCCCGTTTGTTTGGCCATTTCCTTTCCCGTGAATATCATTTCGGAAACAATGGCGCTGTCTTCGGGGGTGATGTCGTTGACGCTCCGGATATGTTTTTTGGGAACAATGAGCAAATGCACCGGCGCATGGGGGTTGATATCTTTGAAGACAATCAGGTTTTCATTTTCAAACACGATGCTTGCGGGGGAGTTTTTTGCTGCTATCTGGCAGAATATGCAATCCTGTTCCATCCACCTTCTCCTCTGTTAGCCGGATTCCGGCCCGTGTTGCGGTTTCCGGTCATTGCCGGGAATCAATTTTTATGGCCTCAGGCAGCGCCCTGGCCGGAGTTTGCACACCAAGGCCCCCTGAGCGAGGGATATTCCAGGGTTTGGTGGAGCATATCCAAAAATACAGAGCGGGGAACCTCCCGGGCGCCCAGGCTCATCAAGTGGGGCGTTTTCATCTGGCAGTCGATAAAGTCAAAGTCATGCGCCAGGAGGAATTCCACGAGTTTGGCCAAGGCCACTTTGGAGGCATTGGATTTTTTGAAAAACATGGATTCCCCGAAAAATCCCCTGCCTATGCTCACGCCGTACAACCCCCCGGCCAGCTCGCCGTCCTGCCAGGCTTCCACGCTATGGGCAAAGCCCATCAAATGCAACTGGTGGTATGCTTCGGCCATTTCCGGGAGTATCCAGGTTCCCGGGCCTTCCTCCACGCGAATATTGGCGCATGCGGCCACCACGTCCCGGAAAGCGGTGTCAAAGGTAACGGTAAACCGGTTTTGCCGCAAGGTTTTTTTCAGGCTGGACGCCACACGAAACCGGGAAGGGATGAGAATGAGGCGGGGATTGGGGGACCACCACAGGATGGGCTCCCCTTCGGAATACCAGGGAAAAATTCCCATGCAATAGGCATTGAGGAGTCGTTCCCGGGAAAGGTCCCCTCCCACGGCCAGGAGTCCGTCCGAACGGGCCATGGAGGGGTCCGGGAAACCAATCGCTTTGGATAGTGCGTAAACGGGCATGGCTACCAGTTAAAGGTCAGTTGATCATTTTTCAGGCCCACGCGCACCCGGCCTCCGCCTTTCAGGGCGCCGAACAAAATTTCATCCGCCAGCACGTCCTTGATTTCCTTTTGGATCAGGCGGCTCAGGGGCCTGGCCCCGAATTTGGGATCATACCCTTTTTGGGCCATCCAGGTGCGGGCTTTGGGAGTGAGGGCCACGTCCACGCCTTTGGGCATGAGCAAACCGGAAAGCTCGTTCATGAATTTATCCACAATCAGTTCCATGACCGCCATATCCAGGTTGTGAAAATTCACGATGGAGTCCAGGCGGTTTCGGAATTCCGGGGAAAAGGTTTTTTCCAGGGCTTGTTTTCCCTTGAATCCGGCGTCTGCCGTGGGGTTGCCGAATCCAATGGTGGCGGCGCTCATTTCCCGGGCTCCGGCGTTGGAGGTCATAATGAGGATGGCGTTGCGAAAATCGGCCTTTTTCCCGTTATGATCGGTCAGGGTGGCGTGGTCCATGACCTGGAGGAGCACGTTGAAAATGTCCTCGTGGGCCTTTTCGATTTCGTCCAGCAACAGCACGCAATGGGGAGTCCGGCGCACCGCGTCGGTGAGCAGACCGCCCTGGTCAAAGCCCACGTAGCCGGGAGGCGCGCCAATCAGGCGCGACACGGCGTGTTTTTCCATGTACTCGCTCATGTCAAAACGCAGGAAGGCGATGCCAAGGGTCTGGGCAAGCTGTTTGGCCACTTCGGTCTTGCCCACGCCCGTGGGGCCGGTGAACAAAAAGGAGCCCACAGGCCGTTCCTGGGAAGCCAGGCCCGCCCGGGAGCGTTTGATGGCCGTGGCCACGGTTTGGACGGCCTCGTCCTGACCGAACACCATTTTTTTAAGGTCCGATTCCAGCGCGCCCAGACGGTCCAAATCGGAGGCGGACACGCTCCGGGGTGGAATCTTGGCGATTTTCGCCACAATTTTTTCAATATCGTTGGGGCGGACGTATTTCCGCTTGCGGCGGTTGCGCATGTTCAGGGAAGCGGCGGCCTCGTCCATGACGTCAATGGCCTTATCCGGCAAAAACCTGTCATTGATATGGCGGGACGACAATTCCGCACAGGCCAAAAGAGCGCCGTCCGTGTACTGGATCTGGTGATGCTCCTCGTACCGAGATTTCAGGCCCCTCAGGATTTTGACGGTTTCGTCCACGCTGGGCTCGGCAATTTCCACTTTTTCAAAACGCCGGGCAAGGGCCCGGTCCTTTTCAAAATGCCCCTTGTATTCATCATACGTGGCTGACCCGATGCAGCGCAATTCCCCCGAAGCCAGGGCTGGCTTGAGAATGTTGGAAGCGTCCATGGAACTGCCGGTGGTGGAGCCAGCCCCCACCAGGGTGTGGATTTCGTCAATAAACAGGATGGCATTTTCCTTACGCTGGACTGCGCCGATGACGGCCTTGAGGCGTTCTTCGAACTGGCCCCGGTATTTGGTGCCCGCCAGGAGCCCGGCAAGGTCCAGGGCGAAAATCTCAGCGGTTTCCAGGAAGTCCGGCACCTTGCTTTCGGCTATGGCCAGGGCCAGGCCTTCGGCCATGGCGGTTTTTCCCACGCCGGGATCGCCCACGAAAATGGGGTTGTTCTTACGGCGGCGGCGAAGGATCTGCTCGGTGCGCAGGAGTTCGTCCCCGCGTCCGATAAGAGGGTCGATCCGGCCTTCCCGGGCTTTTTGAACCAGGTCCACGGCATAGGCCTTGAGGGGGTCTTTTTCTTTTTGTATACGGGGCTGGGTTGGCTGTTCAAGGTCCGGGACCGCCCTTTCCCCGGGTTCGCCGATGACCGAAATACCGTGGGAGATGTAATTGAGGATATCCAGCCGAGTAATTCCCTGATTCGACAGAAAATATTGGGCGTGGGAATCTTTTTCAGCAAACATGGCGGCCAGGACATCTCCCACTTCCACGGCGCTTTTTCCGGCGGACTCCACATGGCCCATGGCCCGCTGGAGCAGGCGGCTGAATCCCAGAGTCTGCTGGAGCACGTATTCGCCCTCACCGGGCACGGCATCCATACCGGTATGGAAAAAATATTCCAGTTCCTGGACGACTTGGCTTATATTTCCACCGCAATGCTCAATAATATCAATCCCTTCAATATTATGACACAGGGCGTAGAGCACATGTTCCGTGCACAGGTATTCGTGGCGGCGATGTTTGGCCTCATTGACGGCCGAGCCGATGGCTATTTCCAAATCCTTGCTGATCATATGCTATCTCCCTGCCCCAACGCCGGAAAACCGGGGGGCATTATTCAGGCTCCATGCTGCACTTCAGTGGAAAACCGTCAGCCTGGGCCATGGAACGCACGGTTTCGATTTTGGTTTCAGCAACTTCCGCCGTAAAGATTCCGGCGACCCCCACTCCCTGGTTATGTACGCTGAGCATAATCCGGGTAGCTTGGGGCAACGACTTGTTAAATACCCTTTGCAATATTCCTACCACAAATTCCATAGTGGTATAGTCGTCATTATGGAGCAGCACCTTAAACATGCGGGGCCGCTCGGTTTTTTGTAGCGGTTCCGTAAGGACATCGCCCTGGGTTTCCTGGGGATCAGGACTCATTTTTTCGTTTTACCTTTCTGCGCCAAAGAACTTTCCTTTTTAATACTAAGAATGCTTTTCATAAAAATCAAGGTCAAACCCATGAATAACAGATTCAAATACCAGGAAGAACAACCGGTTTATTATTGCCAAACCCCACCGGGGATGCTAAATAAAATATTTCCTGCCCGGCCAGGGTTGGCGGCAGGAATATGGATACGCTTGCCGACCGGTTTTTTCCTGTTGATTACAATGGGATTATAACTTGTGGGAAGGTCTCTGGCAATGATCTTTGCCATGCCGCTAAGAACAGAAATCGGCTGACCAGGCGAAAAATCAAGCCGACTGGCGATATTTGGGCTTGCTTACTGGGAAGCAGGTTTGCTAATAAGCACGGTCCGAAACAGGTTTTCAGGCCTTGCGGGCAGATAGCAGACCGCCAGCCGAAAAAAAATATAAAATTGGCGAGACGGGGTTAGCCTGCAACAAGCTGAAAATAGAATAAAATTGGCGGGGGTAGGGCAGCCCGCAAAATATTAAAAAATGCGGGGTAAGAAAAAATCCGCAGCAAGCTGGAATTTGGATATAATTGGTGGAAGCGGGACAGCCTTTAACCAGCCGGAATAAAGATGGTAATGTGGGTTCTGAAAACCCGTAACAATTTGGAATTCAAATAAAATATGCGCCCGTAGCTCAGCTGGATAGAGCAACGGACTTCTAATCCGTAGGCCGCAGGTTCGAATCCTGCCGGGCGTACCAATAAAATCAAGGGGTTAGCCAAAACAGGCTAACCCCTTTTTTATGCTGTGTGAGACTCTGTGTGTGAATTTTTCTCTCTCGCTGCTTCGTATATAGCCATAGCGACCCGTTCTGAGTCTCCGACGTATTGTGTGGCGGTTGGTTTGGGACTGGTCAAAGAAGGCGGGATTAGACGGGATTTGGCGGGAATTGGTGGGAAGGCTTAGGTTTGGCGCGGGTTTTGGCGATCCGGTTTCGGGACGGTCTGAAA
>JAEINP010000102.1 GCA_016342355.1 Desulfatibacillum sp. | reverse complement strand
GCTGTATGTGTTTTGGGTTTCATAATCAAAAACCGCATTGGTTTTAAGGATTTCGTTATCAATGGAGAACAGGGCGTTGTCAGTGTCCCCTTCGCCGGAAACCAGGACGAAGGTATGGCCTGCCAAAGCCGGGTCAGAAGTGGAGAACGTTCCTACTGTGCTGCCTGAAGGCATATTTTCGTCCACGGAATCGTTGTCCAGGCTGATGTCCATGGCGGTCGTGGTCGCAACCACGCCATTGGATACGGACAAGGGGTTGACGCCGTCGTCGGACAGTACCTGATAATAATAGGTTGTGTTGCTGTCCAGGCCCGTAAAGGTGAATGTGGTGGCGTCGCCCACGAAGTGGCGATAATAGCCCGGCACATAGGAAGCCCCTTGCATGATGGCGGGATCACCCATGAGATTGATGCCCAACTGGAGCCACCGGTATACGCCGGTGCTTATGGACATGGGCGCCAAATCGGCCTTGTGCAGGGCGAAGGCTTCTCCCGAAGAAATAAAGTCCGGCTCCAGGGCTCTCTTGTAAAAGCGGAAGGCGTAATGCTCGGAGCTGCCGGCATCGGAGTCGTTGTTGGCGGGAGAATTGTCCCGGGTGCCCCACCCGTAGCGGCTGCATCCGGCATAATTGAGGCTGCCGCCGTTGGGATTGCGGATAAACGCCTCGCTCAGGCAGGGATCCGAGACGCTGTCGAACCGGTTGCTGTGGCAGGCGACAGTATACAAAAAGGCCGTCAGGCCATCCAGGGCCAGGGCGTCCTCGGAGAAATACCTGGCAGAATACTCAAGGCCCCATACTGTGTCGTTTCCGTGGCCGCTAAAATACGCATGGGACCACCCCTGGTTCAGGGCCGCGTTGACCGCGCCCGGGCTCAGGTCGTAGTCTCCGCCGTCCGCAGCGTCCCAGGAAGTGAGGGTGTCAAAGAGAAGGCCCAGGGTTTGGGGCTGCCAATATGGCTTGATGCCGTCCCGGAAAAGCCGCCGGGTCCACATTTCCGAATCGCTGACTTTATAATGGGCCGGATCCCGGAATTCCAGGTGACCGTCGCCGATGATGTCCGACGGTCTGTCGTCGCCGTAATAATCGGAATAAGACAGGGAGGTTCCCATCAGGAGCAGTTTGGACATGCCCCAGGCCTGAGGATCGGTTTCGTAATCAATCAGCTTGTTGATATAATCGCTGGCTTCTTCCGTGGTGCGAATGGCGATGCGGCCCACAAAGACGTCCGGGGCCATGTCCAGTTCGTCCCCGATTTCGCCGTACACGCCGTTTTCGTTGGCGTCCCAGTCCCCGTCCAGGTCCGAATAATAGAGGTCCGCCGGGGTTTCATCCTCATAATACGCATACATGATGGGGCACATGCGGGCCGGGACCACGGTGTCGTCCCCGCCCAGGGCCACAAAAACCGTGCCCTGGTTGGCCACATAATCCTTGATGCAGTTACGGATTTTCCATTGAATGTCATCGCCCAGGTAGAGGGTTTGGATGTCTTCCACCGTCACCACTTCGCATGTCATGCCGCTGACTGCGGTGCGGTGAGCTGCCAGGGCCTGGAAAGCCGGAGCCAGGGCCTGGGTGGTGATGACAAGATAATCCACCGTGCTGTTTGGAGTCAGGCTTTTCCGGGAAGATACTTCCCGGGGGTTGATGACCATGGTGTTCACGGCTTCCAAAAGCACGGGCGAACCCGCACCGGAAACCGCACCCTTGCGGCCAGCGTCCAGGGTGATGGCCACATTGATTTCCGTGGCCAGGGTGACGTCCCGGCTGCCGGGAATGTAGCGCACCGGGTTCAGGCGCAGGGCCACAAAGGTGTTTCCGCCCATGGTGTAAGTTCCCTCTATGGAAGCCAAAGCCTGGGGATACGGTGCCGTACTTGCATACACAGCAGGGTCAGGGTCCACAAAATCCGGCATGGGCAAGCTGGGGGAGGTGGCGTACTGGGCAGGGTATACCAGGGCGTCACGCAACATGAGGACTTCCGGGCCGTTTACCTCAATATCCCCCACTATCGCCCCGGAAGGAATTAGGACGTTCACATAGGAGGCCGGCAGGCTGGGCGTTCCCGGTTCCTGGTCAGGGAACACACCGTCTGTTAGGTTGGCGCGAACATAATCCCCGCTCCGGGTGAAGGACAGGTCATCCGCGTCAAACCGGAACCGGGCCGTGATTTGGCTGTTTTCCATGGACAGGTCCGCGTTGGCGGTTTTACGCACCGATGCGGTTCCCTTGGTGTCCAGGGGAGTTGGATATGTCCACAGGTCGATGTAGTAGCCGGTTGCGCCTTCCACGGCCTGCCAGTTGGCGGTGAACTGATTGGCGTAAATGGCGTCTCCTTCTTCAGCGACCGGACCGGGAAGCTCCCCGGTCATGAATTCCGTATTTATCCCGTATGCCGTTCCATGGGAATTGGTTGCAAAACCCCGGACATGGTAACGGGTGCTTGGCGTGAGGCCCGTAAGCTGGCCGGCCAGGATTCCCGCCTGATTTTCCACCTGCAAAATGCCGTCCGCCAGGGTGGGCAGGGGGGACGTACCATAGCAAAAGCCCTGGGCCGTGATGGCGTCGCCGCCTTCGGACAGAATTTCACCTTCCACGGTAGTGGAAATAGAGGTGGTTGAGGTCACGACGGTGGTGGCGACTATGGGGGCGTTCTGACCCCAGGATCGGGCGGACAGGGTTACCTCATTTAGGCTGATGCAATCATCGGCTTCGACCCCTCCCTCCAGAGCGACATAATAGGTGTCGGAGGGATTGGGCAGGTTGATGACTTTGACGATGGAGCCTCCAAAATCATCCAGGGTTTCGTCAGTGAGCGTCCACTCTCCGGCTCTACTGGTTTTGTAATACACCGTGATGGAATCGTAGGACGCCACCCGGAGGGTTGGGGAAACAACTCCCGACAGATCCAGGGGAGGCAGGACCAGTTTGGTGACGTCCCAGTCCCCAATGCCGCAAAGCAAGGCGGAAAAACCGCTGGGGTTGTCGGAATTTCCCATGGAAAAGACCCAGTCCGTGTTTCCCTCCACATTTTCCTGGGTCCAGTCGTCCGGTTCAAAGCCCTTGTGGTCGAAATCCTCTAACAGCATGGTCTGGCCGGTGGTGAAAGTCTGGTCCGCGCCCAGGGTTTCGGAGACAATGTTTCCCGCCACCAGGCGATAATGATAGGTGGTCATGGGATCAAGCCCGGCCAAAGCATATAGGACGTCCACGGGCTGGTCCGAAAATTCGGGAAATCTATCGTAGGTCGTATTGCCGTATTCTTCGGTCAGGCCGTACTCGAAATAATAATACAGGTCACAATCCTCCCCATTATTGGGGTCGATGGTTCCCTGGACGGCAACCGCCGTGGAGCCCACGGCCCGGGGAAGGTTGGTTTCCACCAGGGGCAGGTTGGGGGCGGGGCCGATAGTAAAGGTCTGGTCCGCCCCTTCGGTGGCGCCCTGATCGTTGGCAGCCACAATCCGGTAATGGTATTGGGAATCCCAGTCAAGGTCTATCAGGAGGGCTGAAACCATCGTGGTCAAAGTGCCGGTGATGGGCTCGCTGGTTTCAGTAACCTGGCCGTAGTTGGCATCCGGGCCGTATTCAAAATAATAGGTGGTGGGCAGGTCATGGGGGTTGACCCTGGCGTTCAGTTGGGCGGTATTCCATTCTACGGCGGCGTCCCCGGTTTCCGCCGAAGGCGCGGCGGGGTCGCCGGTGGTGGTGAAGGTTTCGGTGCCCCCCATATTGGAGGCCTCATCATTAAAGGCCCCTATCCTGAAAAAGTAGGTGGTGACCGGGGAAAGGCCGGAAATCGCCTGGCTGACGGCCACGCTGGCGGTTCCAGTGACAACCGTTGCCGGAGCCGTGGCGGCTCCCAATTCCGGTGTGTCCCCGTATTCAAAAAAATACTGGCTTTCCAGGCCGCTGGGATTAACGCTGCCGTTGAGTGTGGCGGTTGTTTGGTTCACGCCGGTGGCCGAGCCGGTTTGAACGATGGGGCCGTAGAGTTCGTAAACCAGATAGGTGACTGCGCAGGATACCGCCGCCGAGGTGTAACGGATGCGCATGTAGCCGTTTTCGCCCCAGGTTTCGCCCCAGGAATTGCGCAAAATCCAGCAACCGCCTCCGCCTTCCGGGGGATTGTCGTCCCAGCCCACCAGGGAGATGGCATGGTTGGTGGTAGCGTAATAACAGGGATAGTCGTCGCAGGAGTTGTTCTGGTCCTCGTAGACCCCGCTTTCATAGGCGTCGAACGCGCTGGTGGCCAAAACGGCGGCGTCCACCACGCCGTAGGTCTTGATGGCTGTCTTGACGGCCTCGATGTCCTGGCAGGTGATGCGGTGCCAGGATTGGAATCCTGTGAGGGCCGGGTAAGGCTCGATGGGGCATATCTGATTTTCATCCGCAGCATAGGGGTAGACGGTTTCCGAAATCACCCCGTAATCCACCATGGCCTGGAGTTCCATGTATTCATAGTCCGCCCCTTCGCAGCCGTAAAAATGGTCGTAATACTCATCCCCCAGGCAAAAGGCCAGGAAGGCCTCGGAAAAGTCGGCAGCGTTGGCGTCGTAAAGGTCCTTGGCCCGGTTATAGGTTCCTTCGGCTGCGGCTATGGCGCCGAATGCGTAGCAGGAGCCGCACTGCGCCTGATCCCGGACAGGCCCGATATAGGCCTTGCCGTCCACGTCCCGCCAGTCAAACGCGGCGGGCAGGGGCAGGCCCAGGAGGTCCTGGAGAGGGCCGGGATCGGAGAGGGTTTTCCGGGCAAGGCCGGGGGCCGTGGGACGTCTGGAATGGTACTGCTGTCTCTGTTCCAGGGGCAGGGAGAAAATGGGATTATTGGAAACCGTGAAGCTGTAACCGTTCTGTTCGATTTTTTCGCGGATTGCCTCCAAAGTGTCATCGGACTTAAAGGCGAGGGAGTCGTTTGCCAGAGCAGGACCCGGAAATCCCGAGAGAACGAGAATCGTGGAGAGAAGAATGATCGTATAAAGGGATTTTATGGTCTTTAAGTTCAATGGGTTACTCCTTTAGAAAATATGTTTTAGAGACGGTGGTTTTGAAAGGTAAAACCTAAGAGTCGAATTGGTGCAATAAGTGTTCCTGGCCTCGTAATCCCTAAGTGGCCCTCAAAAAAAAAGGAGCCAAAGGGTTGCGCATACTTATCCGTACAATCGTGGCATATCCGGCCCAATCCCTCAAGATTTTTATGGGTGACAGGAGAGTACGATGAAACTTTGTACATGGGCCCTTTTTTTCAAGAACAGGAAAGAAAAGCGACCTCGGTACTTTATTCCCAATAATCATTATCATGCCTGACAGGGTTTCGGACAGGTATAAACATGGTAATGGCCTGGATTTTTGGGCAAAACGCTTGCGCATTCTTTTTGTTGGAAGTATTCTGGCAAAGGGGAGTGAAAGGATTCCGGGATAGGCGGGGCCTTCAGGTTTCCGGCTGTTTTGGGCATGTATTTTCAGGGGGGGCATGGAGTCAATGTTTAAAAAGTCAGACCGCATCGTTGAGGGTTGTGAGGGAGGAGGTGGGGCTTCTTCCGGCTGCACCATGGATCTTAGTCATGCTATTGACGATGCACAAATTTTCGCCACCATATTAAACCACGCCAATGAGGCGGTGATCATCACCCAGGACGGAGTGGTTCAGGCTGCCAATCGGCAGGCCATTGTGATCTCGGGGAGGTCATTGGAGGAGCTTTCTGCCCAGCCCTTTATAGAGTTTGTGCATCCTGACGACAGAGGGGCAGTGTTTGAGCGGCATCTCATGCGCCTTTCAAATCAAAACCCGGCGGAAAAATTCCATGTATTCCGTTTACTGGATAAGGAAGGGAACACGCATTACCTGGAGACCACCGGCGCGAGCATCCTATTTAGGGGAAAGACTGCAGGATTGGCTTTTATGACAGATGTGACCCGCAGGCGCCAGGCTGAGGCCCAGATTCGGGCATCCGAAGCCCAGTACCGGTATCTGGTGGAAAATGCTTCGGACGCCATTGCCATCATCCAGGACAGAGCCATTCGTTTCATCAATCAGGCTTCTGCGTCCATGCTGGGGTATTCTCCCCTGGAAGTACAATCCATGGACGTGCTGGATTTAGTGCATCCGGAGTCCCGGGATAATGTGGTATCCACGCACCAAAAGCGTCTGAAGGGGGAACGGGTCGCCAATCCGTATAATTTTGACGCACTGACCAAGACCGGCAAGCGACTCAATGCCCAGTTGACCGCAGCAATGATCGAGTGGGAAGGGCGCCCCGCCCTCCTGGCCCTTGTACGGGATGTGACGGAATCCAGAAAACTGGAGGAGCAACTCCAACAAGCCCAGCGCATGGAGGCCCTTGGAACCCTTGCAGGTGGCATAGCCCATGATTTCAATAACTTGCTTATGGCAATCCAGGGGCACGCATCCCTCATGCTTCTGGGAGATTCCCTTGGGGAGCAACAAATCAAAAGCCTCAAATGCATGGAACGGTGTGTGCGAAGCGGCGCGGAGCTTACCAGCCAGTTGCTGGGATATGCCAAGGGAGGAAGGTATGAGGTCCGATCCCGGGATATTAACGTGATTGTTGAAGGAACGGCGGCCATGTTCGGGAGAGCCAGGAGGGAAATCCGCATTCATAAGGATCTCGCCCCGGATCTTTGGGCTTCGGACGTGGACCAGACCCAGATAGAACAGGTTTTGTTGAATATTTATGTGAATGCGTGGCACGCCATGGACCAGGGCGGGGATTTATACATCCGGACCTGCAACTCTTTGGTGGATTCTGTCCAGGCCCGGGGCATGGGCATTGAGCCGGGAAAATATGTGAAGATCGCCATCACAGACACGGGCGTTGGCATGGACGAGGCCACCCGGAAACGAATTTTCGAGCCCTTTTTCTCCACCAGGGAAATGGGGCGCGGGACAGGTTTGGGGCTGGCTTCGGCTTACGGCATTATAAAGAGCCATGGCGGTTTCATTCACGTTTATAGTGAAAAGGGTAAAGGCGCCACCTTTTCCATTTTTTTGGCAAGTTCCAAAAGGGAGGCTGAAGCTGCCCTCCCCGTGGTTTCCGCCTTGCATAGGGGTCAGGGCCTGGTTCTTTTGGCGGACGACGAGGAAATGATCCGGGATGTGGGAAGCCGGATGCTCCGGGAACTGGGATACGATGTGATTACCGCCGTGAACGGGAACGAGGCTATCCGCCTGTTCCGTGAGCATGCCGGAAAAATCCGGCTGGTGATACTGGATGTGATCATGCCTGGCTCGGATGCTACCGAGGCCTTTAAGGCCATCCGGAAGATGGCCCCTGGAGCCAGGATACTGCTTTCCAGCGGTTACAGTGTGGAGGGTCAGGCCAGGGGCCTGATGGAGATGGGGTGTAACGGGTTTATACAGAAGCCCTTTGATATAGAGGAGTTGGCGGGGAAGATCCTGTCAGTGCGCCCGGATTGAGTCATCTTTTTGGCGGAAATGTCAATCTCATGACACAATAATGGGGAGCCAATGCTTTCCCGGACAGGCTTGGGTTTCAGCATGCTGGGGGAACTCCCATGCTATCGGAGGAGGCGTTCCAGGGGCGGGCTTGGTCCCGGCTGGGGCGCCAGGCATTGTCCACAGAGGAAGCGATTTGGGAACGCCGCCATTCCAGAAGTTGTTCCTTGTCTGATTCCCATCTTCCATCCAGTTTGGCGATGGGGGCTCCCATGTTGATCCAGGCCCTGACTGTTTTCCACGAGCGTCCCAGGAACTTTTGGATTTGGTCCCGGCCTGATAAAATGGTATTGGCAGACATGACAATATCCTTTCTCGCATAGCCTTTTTAGTTGCCCAAAGAAACTGTTTGTGGTACACATTCTCATAGCATTGGTGATATTTTGAACCAATTGTAGCACCGTAGGTGTTAAGAGTCAATAAAAAATTACTGAAAAGTATATTATGGTCGAAAAATACCCTAAAAGCATAGCCTTGATCATTTGGAAAAGCGTCTGGAAACAGGCCCGGCAACGGGGCTGGATCATGGCGGAACTGGCCCGAAGAACAGGTATTTCAGCCCAGCACCTGAACGCCATTAAAAAAGGTGAAAAGGGCATCGGCGAAAAAACACTGGGGCGTTTTCTTGGCGCTTTGGATATGGATGTGGAAGAACTCCTGGCCCGCACTGCTTCCAATAAAGAACCGGTTTGGGGAACTTGCGTGGAGGAGGGATCCGAGTTTGCACTGGTGCCCAAGTACAAGGCCCGCCTGTCAGGAGGGCCGGGAAGCCGGTGCTCCTCGGACGAGGTGGAAGCCAATTTCGCGTTCCGGGCCGAATGGATCGCCACCAAAGGCGGCCC
>JAEINP010000023.1 GCA_016342355.1 Desulfatibacillum sp. | reverse complement strand
CGTTTAAGGAAGATAACTGGGAAGAACAATGCCAGACTATTGTTACTCTGGATGACGGTTCCTGGTGGGGCTTTTATTCAAAAATCCCGGAAATGCAGCAGATTTTTGATCAGATTGTTCTGAAGGCAAGGAACGCGAGCAGCACTGCCAACCCTGAAGAGTAGTCGGGTGGCCCTTGCAGCGCCCTTTGCTGCCAGGATGCTATAGCACAGTTTTTTAGGGCATGGTCTCATATGCTGACACTGTTTTTGGATGGTTTGGGGTCGCATCCTGGGGTGGAGAATAAGGTTACAAGGACGAAGGACTGGATTCCCGACAAAGACACTCGGGAATCACAGATTCCCCCCCCATCCTGTCCTTCCCCCGCAAGGGGGGAAGGGACGAAGACTGGAGGCAGAAGGCCTCCGAGCGATTCAATGGCTTGGCGGGTGGTGCTGGCGCTACAAAATTTCAGTAAGGTGGCCCAAGCCTGTCATCCCCGAGGTAGTAGTCGGGGATCCAGCGTCTTTGCAGTTTGTGTTTTTTGTGGCGGCGATGACTCCTTTTTTAACCAGCGGTTTATAGGAAGCAATAATATGTATTTTCTTGAAACTTATCTTAAGCATACACCACAAATCATGGCTATTTTTTTCTTTTTGATGATGTTTTGTTTGATATATATGTACAATTACGTGATAAGGAACTCTCAATTAGGAAAAACTTTTGATATATATGGTTTGTTGATTTGGCCCTTAATAGCAAATGAATATAGGAAACTAACGAGATTGAACAACGGTTCGACAGGGTTGTTTTTTTACATATTCTTGATAAATTTTATGATAGTTATTGTTCTTTTTATAATTTTAGTAGTTAGTTCTTTCATCGTGGGCTGATTCAGCCTGGATAGCAATTATTCGGAATCACGGCTCTGGGCCAGATACCGGCACATTTCATCTTCGGAAAACAAGTCCTCGGCCTTTTTCTCCAGAATTTTCTGTTCGTACATTTTCAGGTCTGCTTCTTTAAGCACGGAGTCCATGTTTTCCGCATGGGCCGCATGCACTCCAATACTAAGTCCCAGGGTTACTCCGGGAATCGCCGGGTTTTGATTCCATTGATCAATGAGGTTTTGAATCCGCATGGCCAGTCTGTCTCCGTCCCCCTGGGCTGCAAAGGGCATGAGAATCACGAATTCATCCCCCCCGAAACGGGCCAGGATATCGGATTTTCTGACCGACTTCCTGAGGATTTCCGCCGTCTGGCAAAGCACCTGATCTCCGGTCAGATGCCCCAATGTGTCGTTGACGGTTTTCAATCCGTTCACATCCATAAACAGGATGCACAAGGTTTTTTTGTAACGTTTGACCCGGTCCACCTCCCGGCGGATGGCTTCGTTGAAATAGAGCCTGTTGTTAATCCCTGTGAGAGAATCCACCATGGCCAGTTCCCGAACCCTCTGGTGGAGGAATGCGTTTTCCGCCGCAATCCCGGTAAAAGCCCCGATGGAGGACAGGATTTCCATGTCCGTCCGGGTAAAGCCCTGGAGGCCGTTGTCCTCCTTGCCCGTAGGAGACAGTTTGTTGATCAGTTCGATGGCGCCCACCACCTTGTTGCTGCCGTTAAGCAAGGGGACACAGACCACCGAATGGGTTTTAAAACCCAGCAGGGTGTCCACGCGGGGGCTGAACCTGGAGTCCTTCTGCACATTCTCTATGACCAGGGATTCCCCATTCTGGCAGACCCACCCCACAATGCCTTCCCCGCATTCCAGGTAAACGCACCGGAGCTTGTCGGCATCCACTCCCATCACAATTTCAAAGCGCAAACGGCCCGTGTCCTTGTCCACCAGGAGCAGGGACCAGTTGCGGGGGTTAAAATAGTCCCCCACCAGGGCCATCACCCGTTCAAAAACAATGCGGGGGTCCAGGGAGGAAGTGAGAATTCTCCCGATGCGGCAGAATATTTCAGGGCTGTTGCCATGGGTGGCGGGACTTTCCTTGCTCAGAATGTAATTCATCGTTGTCGCTTTTATTATGTGGGAGGTTAAAAAAATCAGGCGGCCATAACCGGTGAAGCGCCGTCTGTTTGTGCGAGTGAATTAAGTTTACCTCATCGCCGCCTCTCAGGGCAAGCCGAAGAAACAGACACAATTAAATTGTCCATCCGATCAATTCTTGCTATGGTCCGCTTCAATATGGTTCATTTATCGTACAAGGGAGGGGCAGTGGATGCGACAAATTGAATACGGCGGGTTGGTCCTGTGGGGAATCCTTGCGTTTCACCTTCCCCAGCTCTGGCTCATTGCTTTTCTGCTTTTTCCCAAAACCGGTTCCGGAACCTGGCAGGATGTGGTCTTCAATGCCCTGCTTTTCTCAGGTTGGGGCCTTGTCCATAGCGCCCTGGCCAGGGATTTTTCCCATAAAGCCATGGCCAGGCTGGTGGGCAGGGACTTTGTGAAACTCCTGTATGTTTCCATCGCCGGGCTGACACAATGCGGCCTGATATTTTTTTGGCGGCCCCTGGCCGGTGATGTCTGGCATGCGGAGGGATTATGGTGGTGGGTGTTAACCGTGGCTTTTTTGGCGGCTGCCGGGGGAGTCTGGGTTTCATCCATCCTGCTGGACTACATGGAGACGTTGGGCGTAAGGGCCATAATCCGGCGCATGCGTGGGGAAAATCCTCCCCCATTAACCCTTTCCCTCAAGGGACCATATGCCCATTGCCGCCATCCCGTTTATTTTTTCACCCTGATATTTCTCTGGATCGGCCCCTCCATGAACCTGACCAGGCTGGTGTTTGCAGCCATGGGTTCCATATACATAGTCATGGGCATGCTTTTGGAAGACCGGGATACGGTCCGCACTCTGGGCGAGGATTATGAGGAATACAAAAAAAACGTGCCCATCCTTATCCCCCGGTTAAAACCCTGGAGACCCGGCCCCAAAAGATAGATAATCCTCGCGGGCAGGTCAAAAAAAGACTCCTGGTTCCTCCCTAAGATACCTGTTCTCCCTCGACACCGTGCTATCCTGCAAAGCCCGGAGCCTGTACTATGGTTTATACCAAATTGCTATTAACTGAGTAAGTTCCACGAATTGGGGGGACACGATCTTTATCTCAACCATTTAAATTTATTACCTATTATCGCTACTTTAAGAGATAAGAGTCGTGTCCCCCTAATTCGAATCTACTTTTGTGAACGCAACTTGGTATTAGTCCTCAGAGGCGGGACTGGCATGAAAAAGCCGAGTTCTGAAAACCAGAGACTTTCCCCCCAAATTGCAATAACCCGGCAAGTCTAATTCCGGGTTGCATATCCCTGGCATTAATACTAATATGGTTGGTCAGGGAGGAATGTACTATGCCAAAAAAGCGGAAACCCCATGGACGGGAAGAGGTGATGGCCTCAATTTTGGAAGCCGCTTCGGAGTTGTTTGCTAAAAAAGGCGTGGCAGGTGTTTCTGTTAGGGATATTGCAACCAGAGCGGGTGTGAATCATGGATTGATCCACCGCCATTTTGGTTCCAAGGAGGCATTACGCCGCCAAACCCAGGAAAAACTGTCTGCCGATTTGATTGCTGAAATGGGCAAAACTAACACCTTTGAAGAAACCATGACCATGGCCTGGGCAGCCATGCAAAAACACGATGCCTTTTGGCGCGTATTAGCCCGGACCTTGCTGGACGGCAAATGGCAGGGGGAGATTCAAAGCGTATTTCCGTTTATTGAGTTGGCCATTGAAATGGTAGCCACTGAGCAGGAACAGGGCCGGATCATGAAAAACGCCGACCCCAAAATTGTGGTGGCCGGTATAGTGGCCATGGCTTTGGGACTGGAGGTGTTTGAAAACTACCTGCTTCCGGCCACAGGCCAGCAGGACAAGGATGCCCAGGAAATAAAAGCGGAAATACTGAATTTTTGGAGAAATTTGATAAAAACGGAATCCGCCTGACCCGAATAACAACTACGCCTATAACGGCGCACCGCAGTATTTACAATTGTTGGCATCCGGGTCATGCCCGTCCCTGCTGCATTGGGGGCATGCCTGGGTGCTGATTATTTTTCTGTCAGGCCCCCGAACCAGTTCAGCGGACACAATACCCGTGGGCACGGCGATGATGGCGTAACCCAGAATCATGACCAAAGCCGCCAAAGCCTGCCCGAGTGCTGTTTGGGGGGATATATCTCCGTAGCCTACTGTGGTGAGGGTCACCACCGCCCAATAAATGCCTGCGGGAATGGAAACAAATCCGTTTGCCTCCCCTTCCACCACGTACATGACCGAGCCCAAAATCACCACCAGGGTGGCCACGACGAAAAGAAAAACCGTGATTTTGCGCCTGCTGGAGGCGAGAGCCCGCATGAGTTCGTTGGCCTCCCCCACGTATTGGGCCAGTTTGAGCACCCTGAAAACGCGCAAAAGCCGTAAAACACGGATCACGGTGAGATAGTGGCTCCCTGGAAGGAAAAAACTCAGGTAGGTGGGCAGGATGGCCAGAAGATCCACCACCCCGAAAAAGCTGGCGGCGTATTTTACAGGCTTTCCAATGCAGGCCAGCCGCAGAATATATTCCACCGTAAATAAAACTGTGAAAACCCACTCCAATACATAGAGAGCCCCGCCAAACTGGACCTGGATACTATGAACGGAGTCCGCCATTACCACCAGCACGGACAGCATGATGCTTATAATGAGCACCACGTCAAAGGCTTTCCCTGCCGGAGTATCCGCCTCGAAAATGATCTCATGACCCAAAGCGCGCAGACCGCCGGGCCTCATGTGGTGTTTTTCCTTGGCCATGGATTTTGGGGGGTGCAAAACCGGCGGCGGTAAAAGCCCGCCCGCCAATAACACCTATCTCCTGCGGGTCATTTTTTCAAAATCGCAGGCTATGAGGGTGGTGACGGAAACACAGGCCGCCACATGGTCCAAAATCGCCTTGATCATGGGAGAAGCCAGGTCGTATTCTTCCTGGATGGCTTCCAGGTTCACGGGGGCCAGCCTGACATCTTCCGAGACATAGAGGGCTGCCCCCGAAGGCTCGTGGCCGGTATTCATGCAGGGAATGTTGCCCACATAATCCCCTTTTTCCAGGTAGGCCAGGGGGATCGGTCCCTGTTTGGTTTGCCGGACGACGCAGACCTCGCCCTCCTCAATGATTTGCACTGTCTCGTCCATGGCGCCTTGCTCCATGAGAAGCCTTTTGCCGGCTATCGCTTCCTTGGGATTCAACATGCCGAGATGGATATCCACCACCGTATCCGTGGCTTGAAGCAGCCTCTTGTCCAGGCTGACCGCCATGGTCCGGAATTGGGGCGTGAGAATAGAAAACTCCGTGTGAATGCGCTGCATGTCCAAAACCCCCAAAGAAACCCGGCCACGGGCCACCAGCGTGGCGGTCCGCACGCTTTTTGTGCTCATGAGGGAGGAAATATTTCCGATGAGAGATCCGGGTCCCAGACGGGTGATAGTAACCCCGTCCTTTTTCGTTTGACGGATCACATCAGCATACCCGTTCAGCATCACGCAAATCCAGTCCCCGTGCCTTCCCTGAGTCACGATATTCTGGCCGTTAGGTACTTCCTCTTCATCCAATACATAGGAATAATTGGAAATAGGCCTTCGAATAATTGGAAGGTTAGACCCATCCGTAGTGCTTTCATCCTCTTGCACGGATGCATCCCTGGGCCCTTGCTTGACGATCTTGCCGTCGTCCAGCATGCGGGTTCCGTCCAGGATGATTTCCATCATGCCTGTTTTGATGACTCTGGAGGCATTCACCTTTTCGGTGGAAAAACTGAAAGAGCCATCCACCCACCCAAAAAGCTCGTACAAGGCGTCCAAGCCGCTCTTTTCTAAAGCCAATGCGTCAATGGGCGCCCCTTTCTCAAAATACACCACTCCAGGGGTCAAGGAATAAGGGCTCTTAACCCGAAGAATGCCCGAGCAGCTGCTGGTATGAAGAAGCTGGAGAATGTCAGGCAAAGGCAAAAATGTCAGATTACCGGATAAAGCGCTTGTATCAACAGTCATATCTAATATGCCCCTGTCGGTTAGGTCACTGAATAGGACACGAATGGATAAAAACCAGCCCTGTTTCTTGGCAAACCCTAACAAATGTGGTCAGGATTTGGCAAGCCTTTTATCGTCTGAGATCCGTGAGTAATTTCACTGGAGCATCATGATTTTTCTCACTTTTCACATGCTTTTGGACGGGGAATACTCAACATGCTCCCTATCCCGGGAGTTATCATTCTTTTTGTCTCCGGCAACATTCGCCATTCGTCAAACCGGATTCCCCAATCCTTCCATTGCATTTTTTGCCAATCTGTCGGATACGATATTGAAAAAAGTCATGCATATTTTCCAAGGGGTCCCTGCATGCCCGGCCCTTGCATAGCAGACCGATTGGGGCCGCCCCGGCCACAACATTGATAAACGGAAGGATGGCCTATGTCCTATGATCTGATTATTGAAAATGGAATCCTACTCACGGCGGATAACCGGCAAAGCATCCACCCAAAGGGTTTGTTGTGTATCCGGGATGGAGTGATTGTCTATGCCGGGCCCCGGGACCAAGCCCCGGAACCCTTGAACGCAAAGGAACGGGTGGATGCACGGGGCGGCATCATTATGCCGGGCCTGGTGAATGCCCACACCCACATTACCATGAGCCTGTTCAGGGGACTGGCTGATGACCTTCCCCTGGAAGAGTGGCTTACCCGGCATATGTTCCCCGCAGAGGCCGCCCACGTAAACCCGGAAACCGCCCGGACAGGGGCTTTGCTATCCTGCGCCGAAATGCTTTTGTCGGGAACCACCTGTTTTTGCGACGGATATTTTTGTGAAGACGCCGTTGCCGAAGCTGTGGCAAAAACCGGCATGCGTGCGATCCTGGGGCATGGCATTATTGACTATCCCGCTCCCGGGGTTCCCGATCCCAAAGACAATGTCAAGGCGGCTACGGACTATGCCAGAAAATGGATGGGGAAATCAGGCCTCATCACCCCGTCCCTTTTTTGTCATTCGGCCTACACTTGTTCCCCTGCAAGCATCCGCCAAGCTAAAAAGGAAGCGGATAATCTGGAAATCCTTTTCCAGATCCACGCAGCCGAAACCCAGTTCGAACACTCCCAAAGCATGAAGGAACATGGCCTCTCGCCCATACAATATCTGGACAGCCTGGGCGTCCTGGACCGGAACACCCTGGTTGTCCATGGGGTCTGGGTAGATAGCCAAGACATAGAAATTATAGCGAAACGCGGATCAGCCGTGTCCGTCACAACCCACAGCGAAATGAAATTGGCCTCGGGCGTGGCGCCTATCCCGGCCTACCTGAACGCAGGAGTAAGGGTGGGTTTGGGTACGGACGGCCCTGCGTCCAAAAATAATCATGACATGTTCCGGGAAATGAGCCTGACCGCAAAAATCCACAAGGCCCTGAGCCTGGACCCCACGGAACTGGATGCGTCCACCGCCATCGCCTTGGCCTCCAGAATGGCGGCGGAAGCCATAGGCCTGGGAGCAATCACCGGATCTCTGGAACCAGGAAAAAAAGCGGACCTAATCATCCTGGACACCAATGCACCCAACATGACGCCCTTGTATCATCCGGAATCGGCTGTGGTGTATGCGGCCTCGACGGATAATGTGAGGCAGGTTTTTGTGGAAGGAAAATGTCTGGTCCGGGATGGTCGTCTTACATCCATGGACATGGATAAAATCCTGGCTCAGGCGAAAATCCTGGAACAATCCATAGGAGGAAAAGGAGCATGAAATTATCCAGCTTTCAGCTAAAGGATGACTCACGGGGAAAGATACGTTTTGGCGCTCTCATGGCCGATGGAAACACCCTGGTCAGTTTCTCTGACGCCGCCTACGCACTGGACGGCAAAAGGCCCAGACCGCTTGCCAATGCCCTGGTTTACCTGGAGGAAGGCGAAAAAGCCCGGGAACTTGCCATAAGTATTGTGGAAAGGTCTGAAAAAGAAAATCCGCCCAAGGCCTGCTTTAGCCTGGATTCGGTCCGTCTTCTGGCGCCCGTACCCCGGCCCGTGTCCATCCGCGATTGCCTGGCCTTTGAAAAGCACTTGAACCAATCCACCCAAACCGCTATCAAATGGCGATCCCCTGCCCTGGCTAAGGCGAACCAGCTTTTTACCAAGCTCGCTGGCCGCCCTTTGATAGGTCCCCCCAAAATCTGGTATAAATTTCCGGTCTATTACACGGGCAACCCCCTGTGCATGGTGGGGCCGGAGCACGACATCCAATGGCCCGCATACTCCCGAAAACTGGATTACGAACTGGAACTGGGTATATTCATCGGCAAAACCGGCAAAAACATTTCCAGGGAGGATGCCGCCTCCCACATCGCCGGATACACTATCTTCAATGATTTCTCCGCACGGGACATGCAGATGAAAGAAATGGGAGGCCGCCTGGGACCTGCCAAAGGCAAAAATTTCGACACGTCCTACGTCACAGGCCCCTGGCTGGTAACGCCGGACGAAATTCCCGATCCTTACAACCTGACCATGATCGCCCGGGTCAACGGCGAGGAATGGTCAAGGGGGAATTCCGGGGATATGTATCATAAATTCGAAGATATGATCCGCCATATTTCCCAAGACGAAACCCTGTACCCCGGCGAATTCATCGGCTCCGGCACTGTGGGCGGAGGCTGCGGCCTGGAGTTGGACCGCTGGCTTGCCCCCGGGGACGTGGTGGAACTGGAAATCCAGGGCCTTGGCGTTCTGAAAAACAGGGTGGTAAAGCCCTCCGCCTGATCTTCTTCCATTCCTTGCAAATCTTCAGTCACTCCCCATAAAAAATCTTGACCCAAACTGTGTAGCGTGTAGTATACAATAAATAATTATCGCAAACCTGATTCCAGTTTGCGCCCGAGGAGGTGACGCCATGTTCCTGCGCCCGGGACCGGTTTGTGAAGCAACTCATCATCATTCTCAACACCCTTTTCCAACCAACAGGAGGATGACCATGAACAGACCAATGACAGCCTCGGAAAAAAAGGAGTACAAGGGGTATTTCCCCAACCTGGACGTGGACAGGGCCCGGGTTACGGATAACAAAACATCCCTTTACAACTGCATTGCCTGGACAGTGGATGTGGACTGGGACTGGCTATGGCCCGGCCCCACCATTGAGCAATTTGACGTCTTTTACAAGGGATACGGATTTGTCAGGGCAAGCAGCGGCCCTGTGGCTGTTTGGGCGAAAAACGGCGACCTCAACCAGATGACTCACGGATGCATTTCCGGCGAAGGCCATGGTCCCCGCTGGGAATCCAAATGCGGGGCGGGACTCAGAATCCAGCACGGCCTGAACGAACTGCAAGGCGTGATTTATGGACAGGTTGTGGCCTATTATGCTAAATCCAGGAAGATGCGTCATATGGAAAAGGCGATCCTGTTGCAGGAGGAACTGATCAAACTCAAGGAGGTGGGCGCCATGCTTCTGAACGACCACCAGAAAAAGGCCCTTAAAGGGCTCCAGGCTGACTTGCCAAAGGATTTGGCGGAGGCTTTTGAAACCAGGTTCCAGGCCTGGAAAGACACCTGGGAGAGCGGATATCGGGTTGTTCTGTCGAACACCGGTTACGTTACGGAATGCGATGAGTTTGTGAACCTGGCCGCCATGGGCGCGGAGATCATGCCATTGCTCATCGAAAAGCTTACGGAGCCCGACAACTTCCGGGCGCTCCAGCTGTATGACGCCCTGCAAAAGGAAACCTGCCTGAAGGTGCTTCCTGGCAGCAGCGAGGAGGTTATGCTCAAGGGCGAACGGTTCAGGGCCGGGGAAGTGGTGCGCCTGTTTCTTTCCAGCATTTGATCCTGATTCTCGTACCATCCATCCCTCCCTCAACCTGGGGGAGGGATTTTTACCCCTGGGTATTTTGTGCAAAGCCGCGCTTGAAGCATGCCCTGCCCCGTGATACCATGCCTGAACTAAAAAACACTCCCGGATTCAGACTGTCCGGAAGCATGCCAGAATAAGCGATTGCCGGATTCTATGCCTAAAAATGCAGACACAGTTGCGGAATACATAGAAGCCCTCAAGGCCTCGCCCCGCATGGGCGACCAAGTGGTGATCCACCGATCATTTCCCAAATCCCGCGCCTCTTACGGGGAGCCCAAAACTCCCTGGCCGGACCCGGTGATTCATCTTTTAAAAGCTGCCGGAGTCAACAGGCTGTTCAAACATCAGACCCGGGCCATTGATCTCATCCGGCAGGGAAAGAACATCGTGGCGGCCACCCCCACGGCCAGCGGCAAGACCTTCATCTACAATCTGCCGGTCCTGGAAGCCCTGACCAATGATCCCACTGCCCATGCCCTGTATTTGTTTCCGTTAAAGGCCCTGACCCAGGACCAGCTCAAAACGTTCAACCGGCTGGCAGGGTCCATGGATAATGCCCCCACGGCTGCCATTTATGATGGGGACACCACCTCCTACCAACGCAAGAAGATCAAGGAAGCGCCGCCCAACGCCCTATTCACCAATCCCGAAATGCTCCATTTGGGTTTTTTGCCCTATCACTACAACTGGGAGGGTTTTTTCTCCCGCCTGAAATTCATTGTGGTGGACGAGGTGCATACCTACCGGGGGGTCATGGGGTCGCACATGGCCTGGGTATTCGCCAGACTGTTGAGGGTCTGCCGGTATTACGGGTCCGACCCCAAATTTGTCATGTGCTCCGCCACCATCGCCAACCCACGGGAACTGGCTTCCCGGCTCACGGGCAGGGATTTCGAACTGGTGGAGAAAAGCACGGCGCCCCGGGGCGCCCGCCATGTCATCTTCATGAACCCCATGACCGGCCCGGCCCAAACGGCAATCATGCTGCTGAAGGCTGCCCTGGCGCGGGGGCTGCGCACCATCATCTACACTCAATCCCGGAAAATGACTGAACTCATTTCCATGTGGGCATCTGAACGGTCCGGGGAGTTTGCAGATAAAATCAGCGCGTACCGGGCAGGATACCTGCCCGAGGAAAGACGGGAAATAGAAACCAAATTGGCCAACGGCGAGCTGCTGGCCGTGGTTTCCACCAGCGCCCTGGAACTGGGGATCGACATCGGCAACCTGGATTTGTGCATCCTGGTGGGCTATCCCGGCACAGTCATGGCCACATGGCAACGGGGAGGACGCGTAGGCCGGGACCTTTCCGACTCCGCCATGGTTCTCATCGCCGGAGAGGACGCCCTGGACCAGTATTTCATGCGCAACCCCGAGGATTTTTTCTCCCGGGCCGTGGAAAACGCAGTGATCAACCCCCTGAACCCGGTCATCAGCGCCCGGCATCTGGAATGCGCGGCTGCCGAACTTCCCCTTTCCCTGGACGAGCCCTTTCTCCAATCCGGAGACCTGGATCAAAGCATTCGCAACCTGGAAAAAAAAGGAAAGCTACTGAGGGACGCCGGAGGCCAAAGGCTTTACGCCTCCCGAAAAAGACCCCAGCGGGACGTGGACCTGCGGGGGTCCGGGAGCCAGTTCAACATCCTGGTGGCGGACCCGGAAGATCCCCGGGGCGTGGGCGGTCAGAGCGTGGGACAAATCGACATGTTCCGGGCTTTCCGGGAAACCCATCCCGGCGCCATATACCTGCATTTGGGCAGGACCTTTCGGGTGGATGAGCTGGACATAGAGCGGAGAATCGTCCTGGCAAAGCCCGTAGCCGTTGATTATTACACCCAGGCCCGGGCAGACAAAGACACGGAAATCCTGGAGATATTTGACGAAAAAACCGTCTGGGGCGCCCGTGTGTATTGCGGCAGGCTAAAGGTCACGGACCAGGTGACCGGGTTTGAAAGTAAAAAGGTGCGCACCCGCAAAAGCCTGGGCATCACCCCTCTGGACCTGCCTTCCAATACCTTCGAGACCCAAGGCCTATGGTTTGAAATACCGGCCCACAGCCAAAAGGCGGCTGAAGACAAGTTCTTGCATTTCATGGGCGGAATCCATGCCATCGAACACGCCGCCATTGGCATCCTGCCCCTTATCGTCATGGCCGATCGAAACGACCTGGGCGGCATTTCCACGCCTTTTCATCCCCAGGTGGGAGGACCGGCGGTATTCATTTACGATGGGGTTCCGGGAGGAGTGGGCCTCTCCCTCTCCGCCTTCGACAAAGCCACGGAACTGCTGTCCAAGACCATCCAGGCCATAAGATCCTGTAAATGCGAAACAGGCTGCCCCAGTTGCGTGCATTCCCCCAAGTGCGGCTCCGGCAATCGGCCCATAGACAAGGAGGCCTCCCTTTTCATTCTGGAATCCATCAGGAATTCCAAACCAGGAAAAAAGAACCCTGTCAATATTGTGGAATCAAAAGAAACTGCTGGCCCTGAAAAGCCGGTTTCTTCCGTGGGACAACCTCCGGCCAGGACGCCCGAGCCTCAAAAGCCAGGCTTTGACCTGGGCCAGGCCTATGTGGCGGCATTACAATCTTCCGGGGATGCCTCCAAGCAGGAGGCCAAAGAGCCTGAACCGGCTACGATAACGGAAAAATTCGGGGTCCTGGACATTGAAACCCGGCGGAGCGCCGCCGAGGTGGGGGGATGGAACCACGCCTATCGCATGGGCGTGAGTTGCTCGGTGCTGTTTGACTCCCGGGACCAAAAATTCCACGAATATTTCCAGGACGACACGGACGCCCTGGCCCAACACCTCAGCCAACTGGACCTTGTGGTGGGTTTTAACATCATCCGTTTTGATTACCAGGTGCTTTCGGCCCATACAGCCTTTGATTTTTCCGCCATCCCCACCCTGGACATGCTTCAGGAGATTTACACCACCCTGGGATACCGCATTTCCCTGGATCGTCTGGCCCAATTCACCCTGGGCGCCGGGAAGACTGCGGATGGCCTTGCCGCACTCAGGTGGTGGAAGCAGGGAAAAATGGACAAAATATTGAAGTATTGCAGGGCTGACGTAGCCATCACGCGGGATTTATTTCTATACGGCAGGGAGCACGGTCACCTTTTATTTCAAAATAAGGCGAAACAGGTGGTAAGGGTTCCTGTGGCTTGGTGAGGCTATTGAGGTCTGTTCCTATTCGCATGGTTTTACATCGGCTCTTTCATGCAGGATTGTCCATCAGGCGAGATCCTTTCCCACAGAACCGAATGGGATAAGGATTGATATTGAGTAAAACATGTATTAAGGGTTTCATCCTGGTAAATTCCACATTTGTACAACTATAATTTCAACGAGTCCTGGTTATGAGACCACATGGCAACGATTTTCCATTCCAGCCTTAAAACCGCACACCCGGCTTCCATCGATAAGCAATCATCACTTATTCCGCCCGCAATGATAGGGGCCGGGGTGATCATAGTGGAAATCGTGGCAGACCGTCTGATCACCATTTCTTCCGGCTTTGGGTTTATTTTCGTCGCCATAACCACTGCCTTGACGGGCATTGCTGCGGGATATGCCATTGGAATCAGATTCTTTTCCAGCAGGGATTCCAATTATTATGGCACGCTTATTTCCTTGATGGTGTTGGGTAGCAGCTTGATGGTTTGTATAGGCTTTTGCGGCATGCCGGTGGGGAATTCCCCGTTTCTGCTGGTTGTCCGGATTGCCATGCTCCTGTGCGCCACACTGGGATTATTCATCTTCAATGCATGCTCCGGGCTGTTGTTGTATTTTATGTACTCCCAACAGGATTCCAGGCCTCCGCTGATCCTGTTTTCAGACCTGTTTGGGGCGGCATGCGGACTGGTGCTACTATTCTTCATCGGTGGATTCCTGCCATACAACACCTTATTGTTGGCGGGCGCGATTTTGGTTTTGTGGGC
The DNA here is from genome assembly GCA_016342355.1 of Desulfatibacillum sp. Classification (GTDB taxonomy): domain Bacteria; phylum Desulfobacterota; class Desulfobacteria; order Desulfobacterales; family Desulfatibacillaceae; genus Desulfatibacillum. Next base: position 61,571 of record JAEINP010000023.1, on the reverse strand, counting down.
GGCGATATGGATTATCAAGCCAAACCGGACCCTTAGCGTGGCCATAGCTGTTTTGTTGCTGCTCATGGCAGGATTCCCCAATAGTTTTATGCAACCTGTTCCTGTAGAAAACAGGCGGGGGTTTCATACCATGAGTTTGGAATCAGAAAGCTCCCGGTATTCTTCGTTATGGTCCGATGTCGTTTTATTTTCGGGACGGGATGGCAGGGAGGGCGTGATGCTTTTTGACGGGGGAAATCATTCCAGCCGCATCCCTCGCATGCCTTCAAACACGGGCAACAGTGGTTTCGGGGACAAAGAATCACTGCCTCCCGACCCGCTATTGGCAACCTGCCTCAAATTGCATCCCCCCCAAAGGGCCCTTGTGATAGGAAGCGCAGGAGGGATTGAAGTGTTGTGTCTGAAAAAGGCAGGAACTCAGCATATAGACGCCGTAAATCAGGATCGAATGGTCCTGAAATCCCTTGGCAGTGAGTTTGGACGCATGTTGACTCAGGTGTATGACTTGGCTGGCGTCCATACCAAGGTGACGGAAGGCCGACGGTTTGTGCGGACCCACCCCGGTATTTACGATGCCATCGTTGTCCGGGAAGCCAATCCCGACGCCGGGGCCATGCATTCAGCAGGAGCATCGGCTGTTTCCACTCTGGCCACCACGGAAGGTCTGAAGGATCTCCTGTCCGGACTGAGCAAAGACGGGCTCCTGATAGTGGAAACTGATCTGGGGGTGTTTTGGTATCGTATCTTTGCCAGCCAATTGGGACAATCCTGGCGCGACCACGTCATGACCGTGTCTAATGAGTGGACCATGGCGCATGTGGTGAGCAAACGGCCCTTTTCAGACCAACAAAGAACTTTGCTGAATAACCTGACCGACCCGAAGGTCGGCAACCATATGGTCTGTTGCGACAGCGCCCTTGTCAGTTCTCCGTTCATGAAAGAGATTTTGGATAACGGCGGTGTGCCTGGGTATCAGGTTTCCACAGATGAAAAGCCTTATTACATCATGTTGCGGCCCTGGTTTTCGCGCGGATTCTCTCTGGAGGGGGCTCCCAAAAGAATTGTTTCCGATCCCCTTTTTTCCGCCCCGGTTTCTCTCGTACATTTTTTGCTGACAACTTTTTGCATTCTCTCCGTATGGATTGGAATCCATTCTTATACCTTTGCACGCAGGCGATCCCGAAGCAAGGCTTTGGCTGTATCTCCTCTGTTGTTTGCTTTTGTTGGGGGGATGGGTTTTTGCTTCTATGAAATCTCCCTTGTCCGGGTAAGTTACCAGATGGCGGGAAATCTCTTGCATGCCTGGTCCATTTCCCTCCTGGCTTGCCTCCTGGGGGCTTCGGTATCGGCATTATTCGCGCATAGGATTAAAAGCCGACGCGCTTTTTGTTTCATGGGGGGAAGCGCTTTGATCCTGTTAGCGGGTATGAAATTTTTTCTGGCAAAGGGTCTGGCCACCTTTCCTTGGAATCCGAGCATCCTATCGGACATAATATTATTTGTGACATATACTCCTTTGGCCTTTTTTCTGGCCCTTCCCTTATCCCTGCTGACTGCCATGGAAAAGGATCGGACAACCGCCCTTCCAGCACTATTTATCGCCAATGCTTTAGGCGCATTGGCCTCCGCCCCCTTGTCGCTGCTTATCTCCTTATCATGGGGCCACGGAGGCACGCTGATGTTTTTGTTTTTCGTATTGATCACGCTCATGGGATTGCGTTTTTCCTTGGACGCGTGACTATCAGAAAAGGGGTTGCGCCATACACGGGCCGGTAAAATTGAAGGATGTCAATTCTTGCGGGAACGCCTCGCATGAAAAGATCTCGCAGGTTTGAACACCCTCCTTAATACCCACCCGCCCTTTTGGGCGCCTGGGTGCTATTCACAAGTTTTTCGCTGGCCCAAAGAGGCGGATTCGAGGAGGCTTTCCCCAATAGTCAGGGTGCAGTTCGCCTAGGGCGAGAGGGAGCTTTCGGAAAAATTTTGGATTTGCCCATGATTTAAGTACGATAAGCATTATCCATGGTTCCATCTTTCGCGGGGTGTGGGTTTCCCTTGACAAAGGTGCGCTTTGCATAATAAGTTATTGTGTCTTTTTTCACATGCTCTATAGGACCTGGTGAGAAAGCTCCGCTGGGCCGCGGGGCTGGTTTTTACAAAATAATCTAAAAGGAGATCAACACATGTCGAATCTTATTCCCCCCCATGGCGGCAAAGGGCTTGTATGCTGCCTTCTGGAAGGTGCAGAACTCGAAGCAGAAAAGAAAAAGGCAGCAACCCTGCCCAAGCTGAACATCAGCTCCCGCGCCAAAGGCGACCTGATCATGATGGGTATCGGTGGGTTCTCCCCTCTGGACGGCTTCATGACCAAAGCTGATTGGAAGGGCGTTTGCGATAATTACCTTTTGGCCGATGGCACATTCTGGCCCATCCCCGTGACCCTGGATGCTTCTGCTGACGAAGCCGCCAAGATCAACGTGGGCGACGAAATTGCTCTGTTCGATCCCGAACGGCAAGAGTTCATGGCCACCATGAAGGTCACCGAGAAGTACGCAATGACCGCAGAAGACAAAAAGTTTGAGTGCGAGAAGGTCTTCATGGGCGAAGGAACCCCCACGGCGGAAGAATTCTGGAAGATCGCCAAGGATGATCACCCGGGCGTTCAGATGGTCATGCAGCAAGGCGATGTCAACTTGGCCGGTCCTGTCAAGGTCCTGTCCGAGGCTGAATATCCCACGGAATACCCCGATGTGTACCAGCGTCCTGCGGAATCCCGCGCTATTTTCGAAAAAAGAGGCTGGAAAGAAATTGCCGCCATGCAGCTTCGTAACCCCATGCATCGTTCCCATGAGTATCTGTGCAAAATCGCTATTGAAGTGTGTGACGGCGTATTCATTCATTCCCTCATCGGCAACCTGAAGCCAGGCGACATTCCGGCTGACGTTCGCGTCAAGTGCATCGATGCCCTGGTGAAGAATTACTTTGTGGAAGACAAGGCAGTTCAGGGCGGTTACCCCCTGGACATGCGTTATGCCGGCCCCCGCGAAGGCCTTCTGCACGCTACCTTCCGCCAAAACTATGGCTGCTCCCGGATGATCATCGGTCGCGACCACGCTGGCGTTGGCGACTTCTACGGCATGTTCGAAGCCCAGACCATCTTCGACAAGATCCCCTGCCCCACCGAAGAAGGCAAGGCTCTGCTCTGCACGCCTCTGAAGATTGACTGGACCTTCTATTGCCACAAGTGCGACGGCATGGCTTCCCTGCGGACCTGCCCCCACGGCAAAGAAGACCGCGTGCTTCTGTCCGGCACCATGCTCCGCAAAATGCTGTCCGAAGGCGGCGAGTTGCCCGATCACTTTGGCCGCGACGAAGTTGTGGCGATCCTCCGTAAGTACTACGAAGGCGTCACCGACAAAGTGGAAGTCAAACTCCACGGCGCAGCCACCGGTAAATAGAAGTAAATTTTCCAGGATTCATCCTGGTTAGAAGCACATGGGGGAGTCCGGTTTTTTCGGGCTCCCCCTTTTTTTGCGATTGTAAAGCATAATTTCAAAAATGGGTTTGAGATCCATATAAAGCATGGCCCATGCCGGTGCGACCATTGGCTTACATTTGTTGCAGGCGCCCCATTGCCTTAACCTCAGAGGGTCTACAACTTTGAGGTGGATCAAATCCACAACCATTTTGTGGGCCAGTCCGGCGCCTGGGTGCATAATGGGTCTGGGTCCTCGATACTTCGGTTCGGCAAGATGAAAGTTCCAGGGGAATTGTTTCACAGAAGCATTAAGCCTGCCATACTTAGAAATGCCGGAAAATTCCAAAAAATCGTAGGTAGAAACCCTGATATTAGGATTGTTGGCGATAGAATTCATCTACAGGGGACCGGTCCTTTCAGGGGGAAATCGATGTCAACCAGTCTCAATGTTTCAGACTATTTCAAGTGGTAAGGGATGACAATGAAGTTCATATATAGGCTGACCATCAATTGTGAAAATGGATCTTCAATAATTTCCAATGTCCTTGGCATTGATCCATCCGAAAAGTACGATAAAGAATGGATTTATGAGGTCATTCAGCATGAAAATGATGAGTATCATGACTTTATCAATAAGTTCCTCGACATGCTTGATGGAAATTACTCTAAACTTCAGGATGTTGGAGTAAACATTGAAGATATTACGATATGGATGCTCTATGAATATAATCAGCAATGTAATATGGAGTTTAGCCCAGAACAAATGAAACGCATTGGAGACGCGGGTATAGCTTTATGTATTTCTTGCTGGCAGGCATGAGGACCTACTCCCTATATTTCCCCTTTCTGCCAATGTGGTTCAGGTCGACTACCGTATAATGAAGGGCCAGGAGGAAATTCCATCCCTGTTCCAGTTCATGGCAACAAGCCACTTCCAATTGGCATATTGAAAAGCATTATTAACCTGTGGAAAGATGCCCTATAAAGTCGTGGAGGTGTTAATGCCAAATAAAAAGCGAAATAGAAAACTGGCTATCATGGATGAACATGAGGGATGGAAACTTCGTGTTTATCACAAGAAGGGAAGTGGCAAAAAGTCTCCGCGCTTTTTGGTAAAATGCGGCTGTTGTGATAGTTCTATTGAAATTTTTTATAGTAAAACGCATATAGAAATCAATGGTGTTCATGCCTCTTTAAATGAATGGAGAGAATTGTTGATCCCTCTATTAAATGGGGAGGTCGACTTTGGCGACGAGTTGCGGGAAGATGATATTTAACTCCTTGGGGGTAACTATTCATTCAGGATAACGTATCGGAAATCTATTCGACTATCTTCATTTGGAGGTGAGATGGACAAAATCATGCAATCCGACCAGTTGAGGGAAAATCCTCATCTTAAGGTGGTGAACGTATGGCTCCTTATTGCAGGACACTATATAATTCCGAGCAAAATTACGGATGAACTTGGTATCCAGCCCTCCAGGTGTTTTGCAAGAGGAGATAAATATGTTGTCAAAAAATTTGGAATTGAAAATAAACGTTTTTCTGGACACTGGTCAATAACTACTGAGGGGATGCTGTTTTCCACAAGCGTAGAAAAACATGCCAGGCGTCTACTCGAACTACTAAGAAAGGGCAACCAAGAAGCGATTAGATCCTATATTGAGAATCCGGATTGTCGAGTGTCTGTTTCTTTTTGGATAGAGTCAAAGGAACATAACCCGACCAATTTCGATCTGTCGCAAGGGACCATGAAGGAACTGTCTGAGTGGTGTGAAGATTTTTCTTTTCGTTTGCTTTAAAACGGCTGAGCAATTGAGTGAATCTCATAGGAATAATCCTATTGCCGCGAGTGGCGCTGGCGGCAAGGTGTAGAGTTGTCCACAAAAAATGTCGAACAGAACTTGTCCAGGATGAATTAACTAAATCGTCCCCGGAATTACCTGATTGGAGCATCTGAATGAAACCACCTATTATAATAAATGAATCCGGGGACATCACCTTTTTTTCCTCAGTGGAGGAAGCTGAAGAGTACTTGGAAGCCATCGATGTTACTAATGGTGTCTATCAAGGATATGACGCAGAAGGCCATCCTTTAAAGTTACAAGCACTTAACGATAGAGTAACAATTGAAAAAGAACCCGGAGTTCAGAATAGAGTATTCGAGTTGGAAAAACTGATAAGGACTGCGTTGGCAAATGTTGGGAGGTCATGCGACCATGTGCTACTTGGCGACATAGAAAGCCTTGTAAAGGAGGCTGAGCTTTTTGCGGAACTCCCTCCCTGCTCATGTAAAGAAATGCTTTTTTCAATTTTTAAAGAGTCATTTGCCGATATGATGAACTGGATAAAAAAGGCCAAACACTGAAATAGCGAGTAAGTAATAGGGTAACCTTGGCAACTGCCTTTTTGCTGCCAGGGGGCGGATCGCTTTAGTTTCGGCCACGCGAGTGGCGCTGTCTCCAAAAGTGTCTTTTGGTGGCCGTGGCATACGCTGTTTGATGCCGGAGTCTGAAAGACTGTAATTTTTGCCCTGGATGTGTGAGAGGGGGAACCGTAAGGAGCACCCTGCTATAACTTTATGGTGGGTAGTATGGAGGGAAAATTGTTGAACTATATAAAAAATCGGCTCATGTTCTGGAAGATTGGTGCCAGAAAGGGATTGGTTACGCTAGTGTTTATAGATCTGCGTAACATTGGTCAAATGACGGAAGATGTATCTCCTATTGAGTTGTTTTCTTTTCTGAAGCATTATGGTTTTTTGGTCGAAAAAGTACTACAGTCATTCAATGGGCATCTTGTTACGCAGGAGGGAGATTGTATACTATCCGCTTTTTTTGATCATTCAAACGATAAAGGAATGGATTGCTGTAATTACTATTTTGCATCCGAAAAAATAGTTGAATCGATTATGGAGGATAAAATACTTTTGAGTTTTTTTCATACCAATAAACCAGTAGTGGTTGTTTCAATGTGTCAGGGTCAATGTGTTTACAAAGTTCACGGAAAAAGAATTCTTGGCCCTTTTGGTTCTGCTGTTAGCACAGTTGAGGGATTAAATGGTAAAATATCAACAAAAAGCAGTGTAATTATTACAGATAGGTCCATGGCAAATACCTGTAAAGACTTTACTTACGAACAAGTTGAGAGTGATTTGTTCATAGTCAGTCGTTTAGCAAGGAAGTGAGTTTCGTCATTTGGGTTCAAATTTCGGTTGACGATATTTTTGGATATAGGATGTTTGCCAATGGGAGTGCTTGCATTGCACAAGATTTGGCGACAGTGATAGGGACAGGTAACCTACAGATAGCAAAAAAGTTGGTCCCAGGCAGGCAGTGCCGTTGACTTAAGCATTTTTGATGCTGGAGTTTGAAAGCCTTAAGGTCCGGCTATCCGGGGTGGATTTCTTACACCCTGCGCCCTAAAGTAAAATGACCCTGGGTCCCCGCCTAAAACCTCGGGATAACATAAGGAGTTTGGGGGAGTTGGCGCAACGCCGGACTCCCCTTTTCTTTCAGGCTTCCCCGGCGCGGTCCCATACGGAAAAATGCTTCCGGTATTCGTTGGGCGACAACCCCGTGTGGCGTTTGAACAGCTTGCGAAAAAAACTCACATCCTCATACCCGGAGTTGAACACCACCTCTTCCAGGGTACGGTTGCTTTGTTCCAGGTAACCCTTGGCCGCCTCTATCCGCACCTTTTGCAGATAACCCAGGGGAGAACCGCCCGTGGCTTTCTTAAAACGGCGTTTAAACGTCCGTTCACTCATGGAAAAACGGGAGGCCAGGTCATCCAGGCTGATTTTCTCCCTATAATGCCCCTGAAGCCACTCCTGAATTTTCAGAATTTCCTGGTCCTGATGATGGTTGGGCAGGGTCAGGACCCCGTAAGGCGCCTGCTGGGTCCGGGACATGTCCAGCAACAGGGATTTGGAGCACTCCACAGCCACCTGCTTACCACAAAAGGCCTGGACCAGATAAAGGCTCAGTTCGCCCCAGGAACTGGACCCGGCGGTGCAGATGGTATTGCCGTCCCGGGTGACCAAAGGCCGGGTTTCCAGGCGCACGTTGGGATATCTCTCCCGAAACATCCCGGCATAAGCCCAGTGGGTGGCCGCTTTCCGGCCATCCAGGACGCCGGATTCAGCCAGGAGAAAAGCCCCTGTGCACACACTGGCCAAAAGGGTCCCCTTCTTTCCATGGGCGGCCAGCCAGGGGAAAGCCTTTCGGTTGTCCCCCAAAGCCCGGTCAATGTCATCAGCCACGGCTGGCACCAGAATCAGGTCGGTTTCCTCCACCTCGTCAATAGACTTATGGGCCTCTATGGTCAAATTGTTAAAACACCGCACCGGTCTCCCGTCGATGGAAGCCAGTTCCACCATAAAATGAGGATCAATCTCCTGATCCATAAAATAATTCCACATGATACCCGCCGAGCTGAATAAATCCATGGGGCCGGTAATGGTGGACGACAGGGCGTTCTCATAAATGTATATGGTGATGATTTTCATGGTTCCCTCCTGATTGGCCTTATCAAACCCATAATTGTCGTATATGCCACTTTTTCTACTAGTGGGCAAGAGCTATATAAGACAAGTCAGGCCAATAAGAGATAGAGTTCGATATACTTCAGATTTTTTTTGGCATAACCTATCGGGGTCAAAGATCAACCCAATTGGCCTCTTTTCACTTTTCAACGGGGGGAATCATCGTGAGCTTTATGGATTGCAGTGACTGGACCAAATGCACCCAATGCGGCACATGCCTGAACAAATGTCCTGAGCTTCGCATGGACAAACAGGAAGCCGGTTCAACCATCCAGGAAATGGTCCGGGGCGATTTGCCCCAACCCATCCTCAACCAATGCACCCTGTGCATGAGTTGCAACGCCTATTGCCCCGAAGGATTAAGACCCTACGAACTCATCCTTCAACGGGTGTCCGAGCAAAAAAGCAGGCAACAATCTTTGCCTGGTCTGGCGCCCTATTTTCTCATGGGTACGCCCGGGCCGGTGTTTTTTTCCGAACTCTATGATCTGCAAAAAGCAGAGGAAAAAGCCATATTGGACAAGTGGGGACAATTTCCCGAGCCTTCCGAAGATCTCCTGTGGATCGGTTGTATTGGCAGGCTGTTCTGTAAAGACTTGGAAAACTCCAAAGTCCTGGCCTCCTTGCCCAAATTCAGCCCGGCAGACCTGTGCTGCGGGGAACTGCACTATCGCATGGGCCAGTGGGACGCCTTTATGGAGAACACGGACAGGATTTTCTCTGTACTGAGTAAAGTCAAGACCAAAAGGCTGGTGTGCTATTGCGGTTCGTGCTGCACCTTCCTGGGTCACATCCTGCCTGAGGTGGCCGGTAAAAAACTGCCCTATGAAGTGATTTCCCTATACCAGTGGCTTTTGGAAAAGCATGAGGCCGGAGAGTTGGAACTGAAAACCCCCCTGGGATTTACGGCAGCCATCCATGAGTCCTGCTATGCCACCGAACTGGGAAATGCATTTAGCAATACCCTGCGACGGATTTATGGGGCCGCCGGTTGCCAAATTTTGGAAATGGAACATACCCGGGAAAACGCGGTGACATGCGGAGCCGCCAGTATCGCCCGGGATTTTGACCTCACCTCCGTCATCAAGACCCAGGCCCGTCGGCTAAATGAAGTCAAAGCCACCGGCACTAAAAACATGGCCCTGAATTGCCCGGGCTGCTACCTGACCCTGGCCCCCCACAGTTGGGTGAAACGGGTAAAGCTAAGGTACATGCCGGAGGAACTGCTCAGGGCCTTTGGGGATGATATCACCATGCCCATTTCCAAACTCATGCCCAGGGTCATATACACCTTGGGCAAAAGGGCTCCCCTGGCGTGGAAAAAGGCGGACCCAAAAACCATGCAAATTATTGCGTGATATAGCCAACACATCAAACAAATATCGGAGAATTTTTCCGGCTATTGCCCTTGTTGGCCGGTGCGAGGGATGAACCATTTTAGAAATAAGGTCATCATCCCGACCACCGGCAGCAGGCTACAATTGATACCTGTTCCCATTTCAACAGGGGCAGGTATTCCCGATGCCTTGCAGCCCTTTCACTAAGCTCCCCGCCCAAAAATGCCTCAAAACCCTGGAAGGGTATAGACCGCAGATTCTTCACTTTCCATTTTGATTAAACTGGCATTATCTGATAAATAATCAACTGGCCTTATCTGTTAAGAAATCTTTCGGGGGGAAAGAAGCATGGGTGGAAAAACAAACATTCGAGGGTGGCTGGGAAGGAACAGCTTTCTTATCCTGTTCTGCCTGTGTGTGGCTGGAGGAATGGCTTATTTATTCTGGCCGGAATCCCGTGCTGCCGAAGATATTCTGTCGGATTTGGAAAAAAAGGCCAACTATGCCTACACTGTGGGTGATTTCGCCCAGGCTGAGGCCTTATGCCAGGAATTGGTGCAAGGCACGGAAAACACCTATGGGCTGTTTCATCCCAATGTAGCTTTGGCTTTGAATAATCTTGCCCTGGTGCTCCAGGCACGGGGAAAATTCGAGGAAGCCCTTTCGCTTTTGCAACGGTCTCTGGCTATCAACGAAACCGCCTGGGGCCCAAACCATCGTGACGTGGTGAAATCCCTGACCAACCTGGCCTTGCTCTATGAAGGCATGGGGCAAACAGACCAAGCGGCCCGGCAATACCAAAAGGCGATGGAGGCGGCCCAGATAGGGTTGCCCTCCTCAGACCCCCTGCTTTTGTTTGTACAGGAAAATCTTTCGCGTTTGGAATGATTCCCATAGCCGGCTGGACCTGCATGGCCTTCTCCATACACAAATTCTAATGCCTGTTTGGTTTTTATGCGGTTTACAATACAAAACCCACCCATCCGCGCTCATTCTGATTGTACCTGGCCCCAAAAAAAGTAAGGCCGGATCGTCAACGAATGTGACGATCCGGCCTTTGCGCAAGACCACCGGCTAACTAACCCCCCTTTTCTTGGGTTTGTCCCCCCAGATCAAACCCGTGTGCGGCTTTGCCCGAGCCCAGGCTATGAATGCCTGGCCCAGCTTTCTGCCGACTGATTGTTTCGCCGGATGTCCCCCTTGCTTTGCATCCAGGCGGGTCGCGCAAAAAAAGTGCACCCCTAAAAAATCACCCTACCGTGACACTGTATATTCCAACTGGTTGACAGGAAGGAAGGCGTTTCACAACCCATCTGACAGTTTACATATAGCTAATTCCGTGCCAAAATACAACTACCTGAAAATACAATGGTTATTCCAAAAGAAGGAATTGAACAAGGGTAGAAACCGGACTGATTGGGAAAGATTGCCTCACTGAAGGAAGATATAAGGCATTGGACAGGGTAAAAAACTCTCTCATACACATGAGTAAATAGAAAAACCAGGGACGACAGCATGAAAAATCGGAAATTTCGGAAATATTGGTTCCTGAAACAGACAATTTGACAAAAATACCAGATAAAAAAACCCCGCCATTCCGAAACAGGTCCGGAAAGGCGGGGCAATTTGTTCAAGCAATACAAACGGACGTAAAAGTTACCCGTTTATTCCACGGTCACTTCAAAATAGATAGTGTAACGGGCCAGGATTTCCGACACCTTATCCTTGATAGTCTGGGCATCCTGTCCGGCAGCGGCTTTCACCTTGATTTCCGCAATGGTGCCATGGACCTTGTGTTCGCCCACGAAAACTTCCACAGACTGTGCCAGATCCCCCAGGGCGGCCAGTTCCTGCAGATACATCCTCTTGGTCGCATCCCACCGGAGGGCGGGCTTGAAGATCTTGCCCACAGGAGTCAGGGGGATAGCGTTGGTGATGACCACTTCCTTGGGCACAGCGGCTTTTTCGCCCACATGCTCTTTGGCCCAAGCCATGATCTGTTCCACGGTAATGCCGGAATTCTCGGCAATTTCCACATAGGCCACGGGAACTTCGCCAGCATGGGCGTCGGGACGTCCCACGGCAGCCACCATTTTGACAGAAGGCATTCTGTACAGGGGCTCTTCGATCGAGGCCGGATCAATATTGTGGCCGCCGCGGATAATGAGTTCCTTTTTCCGCCCGGTAAGCCAGCAATAGCCGTCAGCGTCCAGGCGGCCCATATCGCCGGTGTTGAACCATCCGCCGGGAACCCAAATATTCTTATTGTGGGCTTCTTCCACATACCCCTTGAAGACGTTAGGGCCTTTGATGCAGACATTGCCGATTTCCCCTACTTCGCAATCCCGCACATATTCGCCCTCGTCGTTGCATTCCACAATCTTGATGCGTTGGAAAGGCATGGGCAGGCCAATACTTCCAATCTTGCGTTCCCCGTCTTTGGGGTTCATGCTGGAGGCCACCGCGCCCTCGGTAAGGCCATAGCCCTCCAGAATCTTCATCCCGGAGTGTTCCTCAAAACGGCGGAACAATTCCACGGACAGGGGCGCTGCGCCGCACACCACAAATTCCAGGGAAGAAATATCCGCGCCATCCAGGGGGATATCCAGCAATACGGACAGGACCGTGGGCACCGCAGAAAACAGGGCGGGTTTATACTTTTCCACGATCTTGTAAAAATTCATCATGATGGAAGGGTCCCGGTATCCCATGGGAGAGAGAATGACCACATGAGAACCGGTGGAAAAAGGCGCCAATCCTGTAACAATGGTTCCGTTGCAGTGAAACAGGGGCAGGCCGCACATCAAGGTGTGTTCCGGTTTGGATCCCGACATAACCTGAATCATCCAGGCCATGACCACTTCATTGTAATGGGTGCGCTTGGCCAACTTGGGAGTACCGGTGGTCCCGCCCGTATGGTACAGGGAAGCGATATCCTCCGGGTCGATTTCCCTATCGAAAATGAGCTTGTCCGATGGATACTGCTCCATCTTTTCTTCAAAGCTCCAGATTTTTTCCGCTTCGTCCGTGGGCCCCATGACCCGCACCACATGCTCCAGGGTGGGGATGTCTTTACGGATTTGATCCACCTTGTCCCAAATATCGACGCCTGGCATTGCCCCCATGCACACCATGACCTTGGTCTTGGCGGCGATGCAGATATCCTTGATGGTGGGTGCTTCCAGAAGGGGGTTGATAGGGTTGGCAATACCGGCTACCTCCGCGCCCCACAGGGTATAGTGGGTCTGGGGAAGGCTGGGCAGAATGTAGGTGACCACATCCTCCGGCCCGATGCCCAGATCATGAAACATGTTGGCTGCCTGGCGAATCTTTCCGATAAACTGACTATAGGTGATTTCTATGGGGGTTTCGTAGGTGTCGCCGTTCATGAGGAAGCTGATGGCCACAGCATCCGGATTGATGGCGGCCCCCCGCTCCAGGAGTTCATAGGTGCTCTTTTCCTTCACGCTCTCGGTGTAAGGGACTTTTTCAATCGCTCTGATGTCATCCAGGCCCCTGATGAGAAGCTCTTCCATGGTGATTCTCCTTTCTACTGCTTGTCTCCCTTGTAAAATAAGCGCACCCTTGGCAGCCATCGACAACAAAATCCATGACCAGCCAACACCCCCACAGCTTGGTTCCAGGCCGGAATTGCCCCCCCGCAAAGGCTGGAAAGCAACGGTCTTTATTTGTCACAACACCGGGGGTAATGCAATAGTTTAGGCAAGAAATAGTGGCGGTAAAACGGAGTATAAGGGGAGTAGCTAAAGCGAACGTTCGTTTGTCCAGGCAAACATTGCCCCATAAACGAGAATCGTCATTGCGTATAGCGCAATCACAAGCAAATCATGATCACATAATGCTCTTTTCAGAATAAATGCCGTTTATCCTATTCCCGGGACCGGATGAGCGAAAACACTGCTCCATCTCTCTCTGCAACAAAAACCACTGGGCTCCCGGGAAAGCACATATGGTTTCCAAACCGGGTGGATGAAATTAAATAGTCCAGGAAATCGGGCATGGTTTCTTCCGCGGGACGCCTGTCGGCCAGGACTATGCGGATGTGGGGCGCGGCAAAATATTTAGCGCAATCCACGGCTAACGGCTCCAAAACCACCAACACTTTAATTGGCCCATTGGCGGGGTCAGTATTTTGGTTAAGCCATTCCATGCATTCCTTGTAGCTGGTGAGCCAGTAATCGGTGTCGTATTTTCCCTGAGCTCCGCCCACCTTGCCCACGATGGAGTTAAAATAGGTCATCTGGTAGGGGTGGAGACCAACCATGTCCACCAGGGGCAAAAGCAGCGCCCCGGCAAGTCCTGCCAACAGGTAGGTTTTGGCTTTGCCTCGAAAAATATCGGCCGACTGCCTAACGCCCACGGCTCCCAAAAGCGCCATGCCCGGAAGGATAAACAAAAAATGGCGGATGCCATCATAGATATTAGGGTGAGTAAGCACCACATAGGCAAGAGGAAACCAGAACCAAAAAAGCAGGCAGATGGAAAGCAGGCTTTCTTCGGAACGGGGCGTCTTGTAAATCCCGCGCACACAGGAACCTGTCCCTAAGGCAAGGAGAACCAGCACCAACGGCGGCGTGGTGATCATCAAATACCAGGGCAGATAATACCAGGGCAGGTTGGCGCTTTGTATTTGCGCCCCCATAAAGAGGATCCGGATGGAACGGTGAAATTGGGTGGCCAGCTTGAAGGCTTCCACGGGGTGCCCAAAAGGGTTTTCGTGCGCCCAGGGCCAGAACGCCACCATCACCAGCCAAGCCACGGCCACGGCGCACAGCATTTTCAGGCCCAGAGCAAGGCCCTGCATCCTAAGACTTCCGGCTTCCAAACCCTGCCAGGGTTTGCGAACCAGAAGATAGTATCCCGCAACAGGAAAGAAAAAACAAAAAGCCAGAAGCCCCCCCATCCTTACGGACAGAGCCGCCCCCAGACACACCCCGAAAAACAGGATTTTGGGCCAAGTGAATTTTCTCCCCCGAAACAACAACGCCATGGAGAACATGGTCCAAACAAAACCGCAAGCAAAGGGGATGTCCTTGGTATTGATAAAAGCATGCCCCGTAAACCGGGGAAGCATTATCAGAATGATGGGAGTGAAAAACAACACCGCGCGCCCCCTGAACAGGGCGGCAAAACCCATGGTCCCAATCAGGGCCAGCAAACCGGCCAGGGCGCTGAGAAGATGGCGGATTTCAAACCGCTGATCCGGAAAATACTGATAAATGGAGGCGGCCAGCAGTTCAAAGGACGGTCCGTAAAAATGGGCGTCGTCGCAGCTTTTATAAGATTGGCTGGTAAAGCCCGAAGTGAAATATTCCAGCACAGCATCCCCGTAGTCGGCCATACGGGCGCCGTCCCAGGACACTCCATAATCATCATGCACCAAAACGATCACGGCAAGGCAAACAACCACAACCAGGGCAAACCAGGAAACTTTCCAGCGAAGATCATTCTTGTTTTGGGTTTCTTCCTGCATGGGATCCGTGTCCTTAGGAGAACTTCATGGAGCGTTAATGAGCCTGGAGATTCATATCACGAAGCTCGACAATAAAGCCAGTCAAAGATGGCCTTCCTACCGGTTCAGGTCGAGCAATTGGCCCGAAATTTATCACAAATCAGGGTCTTTTTTCCGGCCAAAAATCTTTCATCCTCCACTTGCGGATTCAATATTTTCGCATAAGCTATGGAATAAATATATAATATTGCGTATGAAAAGGTGAAATCCATTCCCAAAACCTGTATTCAAAGAAAATTATCCATGCGTTCAAAAACTACTTGACAACAGATCCAATCTTCCATATTTTTGTACATACGTACAAAAAAATTTGCGACTGTTCGCGGCCGCCGCCGTTATGAAACCCATTTCCCCAAACTACCGATAGAATACAAGGAGACAAGCATGAGCACTCAGACCATTGTTTTAAGTCTTGATGTCAAGGAATTGGTGACCGAGTTCTTACCTAAAATGGCATTGGAGTATATGGGTCTGAGGGGAATGGGACAGGAACTGGCCGGAACAGAGTTCTCCATGACGGTGGATATTTCGGGCAGTCAGTATAGCTTTGTGGTCAAAGAGGGGAAAGACTTTAATGCCAGGGAAGGCACACTGGATAATCCCATGGTGCATCTCACCATCACGCTGGAAGACATGCAAAAATTGGCGCAGATGAAAAATATCGATATGTTGCTGAGCATGCAGGAGGCTCTTTCCAAAACCAAATACAATGTCCTGGCCTCTCTTAAGGGCGCCGCAGTATTTGATCTGGCTGGGAACAATGGCAATAATGCCGTTATTCGGGCCACTTTCAACGGCGCTTATGCGCCGGAAGCTAAATTCAGCCTCACTATGGACGACGCCCGCCTGTTGACCACCAAACAGACCAACCCGGTAAACATGTTTATGAATGGTACGCTAAAAATTGAGGGCGACATGGCTTTCGCCATGCAGTTCCAACCGCTCATGGCTTAGGGCCGACCCATGGGTTCTGGTGTCAACGCTTTTGAAGGATTGATTTTTTGTCGGTTGCCCTTTTTGAAAGGAAAGACCAAGGAGGAACCCTTGCCAATATTCATGTGCAAATCATCCCGCCACGTTTTCTGGATTGCCTTCCTGGCCCTGATATCCTTTCTGAGCAGTCCAGGCCTATGCACAGAGCTAGCTTCTCCCCAGCATGTGTGGAAATTTGGCACCCTGGCGCCGGACGGCACTTCGTGGGCTCTTCCTATCAAGCGGGTTTTGTTTCCCCTGATCCAAAAAGAGACCGACGGACTGGTGAAAGTCAAGGTCTATTGGGGAGGATCCATGGGGGACGATGAGGACATCCTAAGAAAAATCCGTATCGGACAGCTGGACGGTGCGGGTTTTTCCGCCCAGGGGGCCACCCTGGCTGCGCCGGAAATGAGTGTGCTGGAACTGCCCTTTCTTTTCAACGACTACAACGAAGTGGATATCATAAAATACTCCATGTTTCCGGCTTTTGACAAAATCATGGAGGAACGGGGTTTTTTTCTCATTGCGTGGGTGGATCAGGATTTTGATCAGATATACTCCAACGGACGACCAGTAGCCACCTTGGAGGATTTTGCCAAACTGAAATTCGGGTCCTGGTACGGGCCGGTGGAGGAGAGATTCCTCCAGGAATTTGGCGCCAATTTAATCCAGGTCAATGTGCCTGAATTCGCCACTAATGTGCGCCAGGGCGTGGTGGACGCCAGCATAGGTCCTGCCATGTGGATAGTGGGAGCGCAATTGTATTCCAAGGTGGAGTACGTCAATCCCATAAAAATCCGATATTCGCCGGGAGTGATCCTCTGTCGCAAAGAGTTGTGGGAGGCCTATCCCGAACTGGAGCAATACAAGCAGCGCCTTTTGGAGTTGCGGGTGCCCCTTTCTGAAGCCTATTGCACTATTGTGCGGACCGATAATCAAAAAGCCCTGAAGGCTATGATCCAATATGGTGTCAAACCCGTTCACACCGATTCCGAAAGCATGGCCCAAATGCGGGCCATCTCTGAAAAACTCCGGAACAAGCTGGCGCAAGAGGAAATGTACCCCCAGGAATTATTGGATGAAATCCAAGGCCGTATCCAGGCATATCGAAATTTGGAATCCTGCGCCCAATGCGTGAAAAAGCAACAGGAGGTGCTGCAAAACGTTGCTCGGATGCGCGAGGAGGTTGTTGAAATATGGAATAGTATGAGCCCAAAAGGCGCCACAGACAAAGATCTGGAAGACATTTTGGAACGGGCTAACGCATTCAACGACATCTTTAGCAGAGCCCAAACGGAAATCCGAATAGCTATCCGGAACAATATGGAGCAGGCCGCCCTGGAAACGATAAACCGTGTGGAAACCCAGGGACTATGGGCAGACCCGGCTTTGCATATTGCTCTCCCGGATCTATTGCAACCCATTCAAAGGCAAATGATACAATCCGGGCTGAAAGAACCTTGTGAAGCGCTTGCCAAGAGCCTTAATGAGGCTGCCACCCAAATGATTTCTATCAATCGAAAAACTATCATGGCCTTGGTTAAGCAAAACGGAGAGGATCCGGAGACCGATTCCGCAGCGTTACTCTCCATATCCGGTGAGTCATTGATGACGGAAAATTTTGAGAGAATCTACCGTGACACTCTCGTTTATCAAATAGGAAAAGATGTTCCCGAAGCTATCCAATCCTCCGGACTTTCCAGCAAGTATCAAATCTTTATAGACAGCGCCCAAAAACTAAGCCCGGAAATAGGCAAGCCTATTCAGGACTGGAATCAGTACATTACGGAAAAAACCCTTGATGCCTTTTTTGTAGTCATGGCCCAGGAAGAGCAAAAACTGCGAAATGATCCCAACCGACAGGTCCTGCCTGTATTGGAGGGCATACTGGAACAACTCAGGTAGAAATTATTTATACATACCCCCCAAGAGGTGGGTGTATGGCCGGGAATGGTCCAATTTAAGGGATTCCAAACAAGCATCAGAAACCCATGAGGGAATATTCGGGCATGCCAAAGAGCTTACGAATGCAGTAGGCCAGGGTTTCGGGCAAATACCGTCCCCAAATCTTGATGGGAATTTCGTCCAGCTCCACCCTGGGACACAGGCCAACGGCCAGCAGATACTCCATGAGGTACTCGATATTGACCGGGATGTTTCCGAATACCCGTTGGTTGCTCCGTTGGGCGAATATTCGGGTTTCATGCATGCTCCTGCCGATTTCCGACTGGATCATTTCCTCGTAGGTGGTGAAAATGAGGTCCACGGAGAGGTCCTTGGCTCCGGTTTGGATAAACTCCTCAAAATCCTCGTGAATCCGGTCTCCTGGCAGGCCTCGCCGGGCATAAGCCGGGCCCTTGCCGTTTTGCCTGAACTTTCTGCATAAGCAGGAATAATCCACATCCACCTGAATCACGTAATGCACGGCATTGTATTTGCCGGTATGGCATTCCTTCTCCACAATCCGGGCGTTCCCCATGTTCAGGATGGCCTTTTCCAGGCCTGCTTCCCCAAACCCCTGGTCCACAACCTTAAAACCCAGGATGTCCTGGATGGTCATGGGTTCGACAGGCAGCTTCAGGCCGTTGGCCCGGATCTCTTTCATGACCATTTTTTCAGCCTGCTCATAGAGCTCCTGGGGATCGATGCCCTTACGGACACCCTGCTTTTCCCGGGCTTCCATCAGGGCCACAGCCTTTTCCCGCACCATTTCAAAAATGTGCCTGGAGGCGTATCGGTTGGATTTTTCCGCAATACGCCGGGCTTTTTTGAACCGGCACGCTCCCAGAATATTCATGGATTCATCATGATAAACGATTCCGGCCATGGGAGAACCCACATAATAGAATTCCGGAGTCTCCATATACTGCTCGATCAGGGTCTGGATGCCCAAACACTGCCTCCGGGCGGAATGGCACAAAAAGTCTTTGAGTTCCTTCTTGGATTTGACCCGTTGTTCATGGGGAATTTTTCCCGATAAAGCGGTCAGAATTCGGTTGGTCACGTCCATGAGGGTTTGCCAGGCTGCAAAGCTGTCGTAGGTGATAATCCGGGTGATCTGAAGCGGGTCCGTTGGCCGATACTCATCGCATAGCCAGCGGTTGGTAATTTCAAAAAGCTCGTCCCTGTGTAGAAATGCTGACAAGTACATAATTGGCTGTGACTAACCATCCCTTTCCCGGGGGCCGTCCATGTCGGCAGGCAACTCCCCATCTCCAAACGTTACTATGCGGCCAAAGTTTTTCCAAGCCCCATTATGTTGTTTGTTGCATTTTTCACCGCAAAGTCCCGAAGGTCCGACATCCCTCATTCGGCATAATGGGGAGAATTCTTAATATAATCGTTAAAATACACTTAATCAGATCTTCCAAAGCCATGGGCGTTGAACAGATCAAACCCGTTAATAATCCTGCCATGCCAGAGTTCCCAACCTTTGCGATTTCCATCCACGAAAATTTTTGCAATATGGTGCAACAATATTCATTTTGTGATAAGAAGTGCCCAGCCCCGAACGTGACGCGGCCTGTATCATGACCATAGGGCTCCCGAAACCACAAGGGTTCCGGCGCCAGGGGCCGAAACGGGCATAATTCCTTGTCAACACCCAGGCCACATGATATGGATTGACTTTTTTTAAGGAGGGCCATGCTTTATTTGGGGATGATTTTCTCATTTTTTGGCCCGATTGTGACCAAGCGTGCTTACAGTAGATTTTGAGAGGCTGGACATTAAGCCTGGAGCCAGGGTTCTGGACGTGGGCTGCGGCGCGGGCCGCCACTCGTGGGAGGCCTACGGTTGCCCGGGTGTGGACGTGGTTGCCACGGACATCTCGGTTAACACTGTGGGCTGGGCGCTATACATGCTGGACAGCATGGTGGGAAACGGGGAAAGCGGAGGCGGTAACGCCTACGGAGCAGCCGTGGACGCCACCTGCCTGCCCTTTGCCAAGAACAGTTTCGATGTCGTAATTTGCTCGGAAGTCTTGGAGCATATACCCAATGACCAGCGGGCCGTTGAGGAACTGGTCCGGGTGCTTAAGCCCGGAGGCGCCCTTGTGGTTAGTGTTCCCCTGTACTTGCCGGAAAAAATATGCTGGGCCCTGGCGGATGAAACATACCGAAAAATGGCTGGGGGCCATGTTCGCATATACAGAAAAAAGGAACTGGAAAAGCTCTTTAAGGAGGCAGGCCTCACCTGTCAGGCCCGACGCAGGGAACACGCCCTGCACAGCCCCTTGTGGTGGCTCAAGTGCCTGTCAGCACGAAGAGGAAAATCCGGTATCCTGTCGACCGTGTACGACAAATTCATCCACTGGCACATTACCAGGCGCCCTGCGCCCACTGTTTTTGCCGAGAATCTTCTGGCCCCGGTCATGGCCAAGAGTATAGTCTATTATCTGAAAAACGAGGGCAAACATGACTCGTAACCCATCGCCAAACCCCATATTCGACGCCATAGATGTCCGTTCCATGGCAGACGCCATCTGCAGTCTCCAAAAACCCAATGGCGAAATCCCCTGGTCCGTGAATGGAAAAACAGACCCCTGGGACCATGTGGAAAGCGCCATGGCCCTGGCGGTTGCCGGATATCTCAAGGAGGCCAGAGACGCCTTTGCCTGGTCCGCCTTTACCCAGAATCCCGACGGCAGCTTTTACGCCACATACAGGAACGGCCAGCCGGACGAAATGCGTAAAGACCCTAATATGAGCACCTACGTGGCTCTGGGGATCTACCATTATTATCTTATATCCGGAGACAAGGATTATCTGGAAAAAATGTGGCCCACTATTGAAAAGGCCATTGACTTCGCCGTTCGCCTCCAGTCTCCCGACGGCCCCATCTATTGGAGCCAGGACCTTGACGGCAACATAGAAAAAAGATGCCTGCTCACCGGGTCCAGTTCCATCTACATGAGCATCCAAAGCGCCATAGCCATTGCAAAATGCCTGAACAAGTCCCGGCCCCAATGGGAATTCGCCAGAAGAAAACTGGGCAAGGCCATCCGCACCAGGCCGGACCTGTTCGATGAAAGTAAATCCCGCTATTCCATGGATTGGTATTATCCCATCCTCTGCGGGGCCGTAACCGACCAGGAAGCTGAAAACCGAATCCGCCAGTACTGGGACGAATTTGTGGTGGAAAACTGGGGCGTACGCTGCGTGTCCGACCGACCCTGGGTCACCATGGCCGAAAGCTCCGAATGCGTTTTGGCCCTGGCAGGCATTGATATGTTTGAACAGGCGGAAAACATTTTCCGGTGGATCAGGAATTCCTGTTTTGAAAACGGACTGTACTGGACTGGAGTGACGGTTCCCGATTCCGTGGTGTGGCCGGAAGAACAAACATCCTGGACAACAGGGGCAGTGCTTTTGGCTGCGGACGCCTTGTATACCTGGACCCCCGGCTCCCACATTTTTTCCCATGATTATTGGAAAACCCACCGGAGCCATACCAAAGCTGGAACCGGCAAACGGGAAAAGGCCCCTGCCGCCTAAAGGTTAGACTACGTGCGCAAAGATCATAGGCCGTTTTTTATCAAGAAACTGCAAAACCAGTTCGTAAAATGGTACACGAACCGTTATTTGCGTCCCCAATTCCGTCATTTGGGCAAAAGCCCGGCAGTTATCCGGCCCTGGCACATCCAGGTGTTCGGCTATTCGGTGGAGGTGGGGGATTATGCCACCATCATTGCAGAACCCCATTCCAATGTGCATTTTGTATCCTGGGCCCAAGCTGACCTGGAAGACCTGGCCGCCATCATGGAGGGCTCGGAAAAAAGGGTGGGCGCAAAAGCCAAGGATGAAGCCAGGGCCTTGGGCCAGGGGCTCATCAAACTGGGAAACTATGTTTTGGTATGCCCCGGGGTGCGCATCCAGTCTGCCACCAGCATCACCATTGGCAACGGAGTTATGTTTGCCCAGGGGGTTTATGTAACAGACGCGGACTGGCACGGCCTATACGACCGGTGCATGCCCGTGGGAAGCACCGCACCTGTGGTTATCGGAGACAACGCCTGGATTGGCGACCATGCTATTATCTGCAAGGGCGTGACCATTGGCGAAAACAGCGTGGTAGGCGCAGGCTCTGTAGTGACCCGGGATGTCCCGGCCAACAGTATTGTGGCCGGCAACCCGGCCAAGTTGGTAAAGGAACTGGATCCCACCCGGATTGTAAAGGGCCGGGAAGCCATGTTCGCCAACCACGATGAATTGCAAAGGATGCTGAAGGCCGCCGACAAGGAAGCCCACGACGAAAACACCTTCTGGGGCTGGCTGAGATACCTGTTATTTCCCCGGTTTGGGGACTAGTCGCACCAATTCGCTCCATCCCTCAACAATATTTTAAGGAGGCCTGTATGCCATTTGTGGAAGTCAACGGAGAAAACATCCATTATATCCATCATGATGCAGGCTCCGCCGTCAATTTGGTCCTGGTCCACGGGTCCGGCGGCAGCCACGAAAACTGGCCGGAATCTTGCCTGACAATCGGTTGCGCCAATGTGTACCTGATTGACCTGCCAGCCCATGGACTATCCGGCGGGAAAAACCGGGAGGACGTGGGGGAATACGTGGCTGTGGTGGAGGCCTTTTGTACGGCCCTTTCCCTGGAAAACGTGGCCCTGGGCGGACACTCCCTGGGCGGCGCCATTGCACAGGCCAGCGCATTGAATAATCCCCCGTGGCTCACCCGGATCGTGCTGGTGGGAACAGGATGCCGGCTGCGGGTCATGCCCATGGTTTTAGAGGCCATTGAAACCAACTGGGAAGGCGCCCGGGAAATGATGGACCAGACTGTTTTTGGCGCCAATCCCGATCCCAAGCTGGTAGCCATGGAAAAGGAACGCACCAAGGGATTAAAGCCCGAGTTGTTGTTGGGGGATTTCAGGGCCTGCGACAAATTTGATATTTGCGCCCGATTGGGAGAGATCACCCGGCCTGCCCTGATTCTTTCCGGGGATGACGACAAGCTGACGCCCTTGAAATACAGCCAGTTTTTGCTGAAAGGCATCAAGGATTCCCAACTGGTGGTCATCGAAAATGCCGGACATCTTATGGCCATGGAGCAGCCCGATCAATTCTGCAAGGCCCTGAAAGATTTTTTGTCATGACATCATGACGTCTCTTTTCATAAAAAGCCTACCGGAAAACAAGGCCAACCTGTACGGCCTGATTTTGGAGGCCTCTAAAATTCCTTATGAGTTTGAAAGGGTACAGGATGGCTGGCAGATTCTGGTTCCCCGGGATTTCCACGACTTTGCCTTTGCCCAAATCACGGCCTACACGGGTGAAAACATGCCCGGGGAGCACGAAACCCCTGCCAACCCCCTGTTCAAAACCTACAGCGGTCTCTGGGCTTCCGGAATTTTAGCTCTTTTTTACGTTTTCACCGGCCCGTTTTCCGAAAACCGCCTGATGCTGGAGCAAAAAGGAGCGGTGGCCGAAAGGATACTGGATGGCCAGATCTGGCGGGCCGTGACTGCTCTGTGCCTCCATGCGGATTTGTTGCATCTTATGGGCAACATGGCATTTTTGGCCATTTTCGCCACCGGAGTTTGCCAGATCATGGGCTATGGAGTGGGTTGGCTGCTCATCCTCCTTTCCGGCGTCCTGGGCAACCTTGCCTCTGCCGCGTTTTACCAAAGCCATCACCTCTCGGGCGGGGCGTCTACAGCGGTTTTTGCGGCTCTGGGCATTTTGGGCGGAATCCGGGCCATTAATGAAAAGGGTAGGTGGGGATTTACTTCCAGACGCTGGATTGGTCTGGCCAGCGGCTTGGCCCTGCTGGCCTTTCTGGGCAGCGGCCCCAAGGCGGATCTTCTGGCTCATTTGTTTGGCTGGCTTTCCGGGGTCGGTGCAGGCTTGGCTTATGCACTTGTAATCCGGAATCCGGTCTCCAAGGAAAAGCAGCTTCCCTTTCTCACTTTGGCTGCCGCCATTCTTCTTTGGGCCTGGGCCGCAGCAGGGTTTTAGCGCCCCGACCGCCTTGATTTCATACCCCCACACCGTTCCGCATCATGTCAAATTTCTGACGATTGCTGCATTTGAAAACAGGCCAGTAGTTCTTTTCCTTTTGCACAGAGACACGGGAAATATCCTTCTCTATCAACTCTCTGTTTTTAAACAAAATCCACAGTCATATCTTCACAACCTTCCAGATATGCTCCTTTGGCTTAATAATTGCTTGTGCAACAAGCGAGTGGATTGTTCCTTTTTTCCCCTCCTATCTAGTATCCGATATACCTTTTCATGAATAAGCAACGCTATTAGTTTCCAAGGGAGATCACAGAATGAAATGGAAAAACTTTAGTATCGGAACCCGCTTGGCTGTGGGCTTTGGAGTAGTGATGATTCTCCTAATTACTGTGGGAACAATCAGTTTTGTGGGTGTGGGCGGCATTGTGGACAATGCCAACCAGGTTATCGAGGGTAACCGGCTTCAAAGTTTTTTTTCTCAAAAGGAATTGGACACTATCAATTGGGCTGACCATATCTCGAATTTGCTCAATGATGACTCCATCACCCAACTGGACATAGAAACTGATCCGGCCAAAAGCCCTGTGGGAAGCTGGTATCATTCCCGGGAGCGCAACAATATAGAGACCAAGGTCCCATCAATAGCGCCTCTGCTCAACCAGTTGGAAAGCCCTCTGGCAACCCTCCACAATTCCGCCAAGCACATAGCCAGTGTGTATAAACAGCCCCATGCGGGACTTTCCCAGACCTTGAACGTTCGACTTAATGACCATATGCTATGGATAGGCAAACTCATGCAAGGGGTGGCCGAAGAGGCGGGGGGAATGTACACGTATCAGGCCAGGGTGAAGGATTCCGTGGATATCGCCCTCTCCCTTATGCAGGCCTGCGAGGACAATCCTGAACTGGGAGACCTGCAGGCCCGGCAATCAAAGGCCATGGAAATGATAAGGGCCATCCGCTTTGGACCGGAGAACCGGGATTATATATGGATACAGAACACGGAAAACCAAATGGTCATGCATCCTGTCCAGCCGTCCATGGATGGGCAAAACCTGGACGCCTATGAAGATTCAAACGGGCTCCGGTTTTTCACGGAAATGACACAGATTGGTCAATCACGCGGCGAGGGTTTTACGGCCTACTTGTGGCCACGGGAACAAGGCGGCCCCGCCCTGCCAAAGGTCTCCTTTGTAAAGGTCTTTAAACCCTGGGGGTGGATAGCGGGCAGCGGGGTTTATGTGGATAACTCCAACCCGACTGTTGTAAAGAGAGCTATGGGAATCGCTGAAGGCAAGGCGTTTACCATCGACATCCAGACAGATCCCACATTGTGCGGATTCGGAAAGTTTCTTGCAGATCCCAAAACCCACGCCTTGGCCGCGGAAATTCCCGAATTCGGCGCCATATTGGCTACCATGAAAAAACCGCATGGGGAATTGCACCAATCCGCAAAAAGCATGATTAAGCATATCAATAATCTACAAATGGAAGATGTTATAAAAGTTTACAACGCCCAAACCATTCCGGCCATGGACACACTCAAAAAACTTTTCGCCCAAGCTATTGGCGTGGAAGAGAGTTTTGAGACGGGCCAAAGGGACGCCAGCAGGATTTTTTTGAACGAAACAGTTCCCTCCCTGAGCCAGGTAAGGGCGCTGATGAGCGCCATGGTGAAAGAGGTCCGGCAAAGCATGGTTTCGGAACAGGTCATGTTGGACGAGGCAATGACCACCCGCCGCAACGTGGTGGTGGTTAGCGTTTTTGCCGTATTGGCGGCCATTTTTCTGACTTTGATTATTTCCAGGGTCATTACCAATCCCATCAAAAAAACTTTGGGACTGGCCGAAGCCGTCGCCTTGGGGGACCTGACCCAGCGGCTTCATTCCGATGCCGGAGATGAGGTAGGGGAACTGTCCAAAGCCCTGGACTCCATGGCGGACGCTCTGGAGGCAAAAGCCAAAGTGGCCCAGGCCATTGCTTCCGGGGAACTTCGAATGGACGTGAACCTGGTTTCCGACAAGGATGTTTTGGGCAATGCTCTGGATCGCATGGTTCACAGCCTGAACGAAATTGTGGGTAATGTGCTCCAAGGAGCTTCTCAGGTCCAGGTCAGTTCCAACCAGATCGCCGAGGCCAGCCAGTCGCTCTCCCAAAACGCTACGGAACAGGCTGCCTCCATGGAAGAAATCACCGCCTCCATGTCCCAAATCGGAACCCAGACAAAAACCAACGCCGAAAACGCCACCCTGGCCAATACATTGGCGGGGTCAGCCAGGGACTCGGGAACCCGCGGTAACGAACAAATGGAAATCGTGGTGGAGGCCATGACGGAAATCGAAAGGGCTTCGGCGGATATCGCCAAAATCAATAAGGTTATAGATGGGATAGCCTTCCAGACCAATCTCCTGGCCCTGAATGCCGCAGTGGAGGCGGCCAGGGCCGGCAAACATGGCAAAGGCTTTGCCGTGGTCGCCCAGGAAGTGAGAAATCTGGCGGCCCGCAGCGCCAAAGCAGCCGAAGAGACCGCCGGACTAATAGAAGGATCACTGAAAAAAGTGGAAAGAGGAACATCCATGGTCCTGGAAACAGCCGAAACCATAAAGGAAATTGTGGAAGGAATTTCCAAGGTTTCGGATCTGGTTGGGGAGATCGCCGCAGCTTCCAATGAGCAGGCCCAAGGCGTGGCGCAAATCAATCAAGGCCTGCACCAGATTGACGGCGCCACCCAGCAGAACACGGCCAATGCCGAGGAAACCGCCGCAGCAGCCCAGGAACTAAACTCCCAGGCCAACTATTTGAAACACCTCCTGTCTACATTTAAACTCAAAACAGGAGCAAACAGCCTGGGAGAACAAACCCAATCCCGGATCGGCGCGTCTTACACCCGGGCCTTGCCTGCCCACGAGACAGGTCGGTGGGGAGCGTCCGCCAACAAACAGCAGCAGTTGTCGCTTACCGCGCCGCCCGAAAAAGCGCTCCCCTGGAACCCGGAAGATTATAATTGACTCCGATCCAATGGATCCTGAAAACCCGGCATGTCCTGTCCGAATAGGGCAGGACATGCCGGAAAACCGGACTCCCCTCTGCCTTTTGATCATCCCGGATACTTGCGCAAGGACATGCGAGGCGGTCCCGTCCCCTATGAGCATCCCCGGGCGGGACATTTTGTCCAGGCATGGGGCGAAGAAAATCGCCTTAAAGGCCTTGGCTGAATTGGAAGCCCAATGAAGCGGGTGCCTGCCCCTCCTTTTAAGCATGTGAGTTCCCGGAATCATTTTTTCCTGGCATTTTTTTTATAAAGCAGATACATTGGGTTCGGCTGCCTTTTTAATAGGTTTATGGGAGCCGGAAAAGCCCGGTTTTGTAGGGGCGCAGGGACGGAGAAGCCAGAACATGGCAGAGGCAAAGCACAAGATGTATGGGATCAAGGCATTTATTGTTCAATATCCAGCCCTCTCAAAAAAAAATTGAGGGGACAAGAAAATATCTGTTGCTTTAGTCATCTGATATGGTATGATGACTCGAATCAAGAAGGATCCGCACCTCACTCGCGGACCAGTTTTTTTCTGAGGAATTCATTAATCATGAGTGCAGCATCCTCCAGTCTAAAAATCTTGATAACTTTAACTTAAGGAGGATGTCTCCATGGCCAACGGTACAGTGAAGTGGTTTAACGACCAAAAAGGATTTGGGTTTATTGAGCAGGAAAACGGACCCGATGTCTTTGTTCATCATTCAGCAATCAATGCAAGCGGTTTCAAAAGCCTCAACGAAGGCGACCGGGTTACTTTTGACATTGAGCAAGGACCCAAAGGTCCTTCCGCGAAAAATGTCACGGTAAGCTAGGTTTAGATACCTGAAGTCAAAGGGCGTGCTTCGATTGTTGAAGGATGCCCTTTCTTTTTTTCCGGTCTTGCTCCGGAAAATCTCATAGACCTACCTATCCCTACACGCTGCTTCAGGCTCCTCAATTTCAACCGGGAGTCGGGTCCCCTGTGTGGTAACCACAATCGGCCTTCTTAATCTGGCACAGTTCTACGCTTTACCAGATGTCTGTCATGGAGAGGCGAAAGGTGTATTTGTCTGAATATTTATATCGGAAATTTATCCTATAGCATAACGGAAGACGCCATCACGGCCCTGTTTGCCGAATTTGGAACCGCGGAAAACGCCAAGTTGATCATGGACAGGTTTACAGGCAGGTGTAAAGGGTATGGCTTTATCGACATGCCCAGCAACTCCGAGGCTGACCAGGCTATCAAGGCGCTAAACGGAAAATATATAGACGGCAATCACATCAAAGTCCGCCCGGCAGATTCAGGGGCAAAAAAACGCAAAAAAAAGTCTTTTCATAGCAGAGAAGATTACTGAAACAAAAAAACAAACATTGTAACAGAAGGAAACACATCATTTGAATTTTGACACATTTGGTTTTCACCCCCGGATTGCTGCAGGCATTGCAGCAGCCGGATACACCTCCCCTACCCCCATTCAAAATCAGGCCATTCCCAGCGTAATGCAGGGCTCCGATCTCATGGGCCTGGCTCAAACAGGTACGGGAAAAACAGCAGCCTTTGTGCTGCCCATTTTACATAAATTATTGCAAGGACGCCAGGGAGGCGTACGGGCCTTGATCATGGCCCCCACCAGGGAGTTGGCAGAGCAGACTCACGAGGCTATTCAAGCCCTGGGATCCCAAACCAATTTAAAAAGCGTGTCCATTTACGGCGGCGTAGGAATGCAACGCCAGGTGAATCTGCTTAAACACGCAGATATCATCGTAGCCTGCCCAGGACGCCTTCTTGACCATATCAGACGCCAGACTGTGATTCTTTCCCGCGTGGAAATGCTTGTACTGGATGAAGCGGACCAGATGTTTGACATGGGCTTTTTGCCCGATATCCGCAAAATCCTGTCCTATCTGCCCAAGGCTAACCGCCAGACACTCATGTTCTCGGCCACAATGCCTTCTCAAATTCGCCGCCTGGCTGAGGAAATCCTCAACAACCAAGTGCGGGTACAGGTAGGAAACGAAGCTCCGGCCGACACAGTCAGCCACGCCTTCTACCCTGTAGCCCAACATCTCAAAACAGCCTTGTTGCTGGAATTGTTAGGCAATACAGGAACCGAGGCGGTCCTGATATTCACGCGGACCAAACACAGGGCAAAACAACTGGGGGAAAAACTGGCCAAAGCGGGATTCCGCTCCGCCTCCCTCCAGGGCAACCTGTCCCAATCGCGCCGCCTGGATGCCATGAACGGCTTTAAATCAGGCAAGTACCAGGTGCTGGTAGCCACGGATATCGCGGCCAGGGGCATAGACGTTTCCAACGTCTCCCATGTCATCAATTACGACATGCCCTCCACGCCGGAAACCTATGTGCACCGGATTGGCAGAACCGGCCGGGCCACACGCCACGGCGAAGCCTTCACCCTCATTACCGGGGAAGACAGGCAAATGGTCCAGGCTATTCACCGGGCCATCGGGGCGAATGTGGAACAACGCACCCTCAAGGGTTTCAATTACCAGGCCTCCACACCCGCCGTTAACAGACAAAATATGAGCCAGACCGCACAACCCCAACCGGCTGCAAGGCAACGGACATACCGCGCCGCGCCCCAGGCGGCTGGACGGAAAAACACGGGTCGGCAAAACCGGGGTGACGCCAAAGGCGCCTTTGCCTGGGTTTCGGCCAAATAGAAAACACACTTTCGGTGCGGACATAAAAGAAGGATGATTTGCGTTCCTGCTTAAAGCATGGACACAAAAAACAAACCCCGCCATGAAAAAGGCAGGGCTTGAATATGTCACGCATCCAAAAAAATCTTCCCCCGGACAAGGGAAGGATCACTTTGTGATTACGCCTATGGCGGCTAGTTCATCCTCTGCCGCCGGGCTTTGTCCACCTCCAGCGAAACCTTGAGCCCCCGATTTTTGAGTGAGTACCAGATCAGCCTCTTTTTATCCATGACAAAATACCGATGCCCATACCGCTTGAGAGCCTTATGATTGATCCTGAAACCCAGGCCCGGCAGGGTGGGAGTACGTAAAGAACCGGACTCGTGGGAAAAAGGCGTCTCTAAAATACCGTCCCTTGCCTCAATCACCCATCCAGGAGGCGCATAGGGATACTCCAGAGCCTTTTTGTCCGCAAACCCGCTGGCGGCCATGAGCTGCAAATTGATGGCGAAACCTATGCCGTTGGTCCAGGTATGGGGGCTGTACAAAAGTCCGTATTCCTTGCACAGTTTGGCCACTTCAAAGGTCTGGGCAATGCCTCCGGTAAAACAGGCGTCAGGCTGAAAAATGTCCAGGCAATGCCTTTTGATCATCATGGACAGCTCCGGCAGGCCCGAGGAATTCAGCTCACCGCCGGAGATAGGCACCTTGCTGTAAGCCGTGAGCTCCGCCAAGTCGTCGTAGGCGTCCATGGGCAAGGGTTCCTCGATCCATGCCAGACCCGCGTCCGCGCAGGCGTCGGCGAAATACTTGGCCCGCTTCATGTCCCACAGGGGCGCATCGCCCACCACGGTCACCCGCCACCCTTGGTTGGCGTCCACGCCAATGGCCATTTTGTCCCCCATGGCCTTGGCGGTCTCGGTCACCTGCCGGATGTCCACCTCAGGGTCGAAATCATGCACCCGCAGCTTGACGGTCCGAAAACCCTCCTCATACCGGGCCTGGACTTCCTCAATGCGTTCTTCGGGTCTTTTGACCTCGCCGGTGGAAGCGTACAGGTCTATGGTGCAGGCCTTGCCCCCCAGGAGTTCATATACCGGTTTGCCTTCCTTTTTGCCCAAAATGTCCCAAAAAGCCGGTTCTATCCATCCGTGCCGCTGCCCCAGGTATCCCACTTCGCGGACCCTTTGCTGAATGAGATCCAAATCCGTGGCGTCCTCGCCCAAAAGATACGGTCCCAGCACCTCGCCCAGGCCAGCCCTTTCCCGGCCCATGGCCGTGCAGGCGCTATAGCCCGTGATGCCGTCGTCCGTTGTCACCTTGATGAGGTCAAAACGATTCTCGGTCTGGGGCAGCCCGGGAATCCAACTGGGATAAAATGGAACAGGCAGGGGAATAGCCACATGGTAAAGCTCAATGCGTGCAATCTTGCTCATGGTTTTCTCCTTATGGCGATCATGGTTATATCATCAAACTGAGACTCTCCGGCCATGTGGCTGAAAAGACGGGTTTCCATGGTTCTGATCAAGCCCCTTGCGGAATCAGGAGATTCTTCAATCAGGAATTTCACCCTTTCCCTTGAAAAAGACTCTCCCGCCGGATTGCGGGCGTCCAACACGCCGTCCGTGTAGCCAAAAAGCATATCCCCCGGCGCCATATTCAGGGACTCGTGGTTGAAAACAATCCCCGGGCGCAGGCCTGCGGCAGGGCCGGTAGGGTGCAGATTTTGCCTGATACCTTTCCCGCTCACCAGAATGGGGGGCTCATGCCCGGCGTTTACATAGTGCAGGTCTCCCGTTTCCGGGTCGAATACCCCCAAAAACACCGTGGCGAACATTCCGTTTTCCCCATGAACCGAAGCGATGTAATCGTTGGTATGGGATACCGCATACAAAGCGCTTTGGAGCGGATTTTCATGGTTGTGGAGGTCATCGCACACGTCGCCAAGCTGAAGCGCATACACCCGAAGCAGACTTCTGAACAACGCCATAAACAAGGCCGAGCCCACTCCCTTGTCGCACACATCAGCGATAACAAAGGCCACGCTTCCGTCAGGAAGTTTGAACGCATCATAAAAATCCCCGGATACCTGCCTGGCCGGAAAAAATGCAGCGTCAATCTCCCAACCAGGAACCTCGGGTATGGTTTTAGGCAAAAAATCCTGCTGGATTCGCCGACCCTGCTCCATCTCCACTTCCATGACCCGCATGCGCTCCCTGTCCCGCAACACACCCACCATCTTATTGAAGTTTTCCGTCAGGGTTCCCAGTTCATCATTGGAAATCAAAGGCACCCTGACCTGAAAATCGCCTCTTTCAACCCGGATGATCGCCCGTTCCAGGTGTTGCAAGGGTTCTACAATGCTCTTGGCCGCCATGCGGGAGACTATGATGGTGGCAATGAAACTTCCCGCCAGGATAAAACTTATAACGGCCAACAGGGATTGGAGGATCATGTCAGGATTGTAGGCAAGCATGAGCCGGGTTTTGTTATAGACCACCACGGAAAGCATGATGGTGGGAAATACCCCTGTCAAAAACAGGGAAATAATCATCCGGGCTCTCATTTTCATACGTAAGGCGCCCCTGATCCCGGTCACGCTATCGTCCGGAAAAATCATGGGCCATATTCTCCGGCCGAATATTTCCATGTTGAAATAAAGCAATGCCCCGGTAAAACAACCTGAAAACAGAATGCCAGCAAACATCCTGAATACAATAAACCAGTCTTTGCCTGCTGGCTGGGCTATGAGCACAAGGGTCGGGATGACTACCGATGCCGCCAGCCAGTTTCCAAAAGACACAATGGCGCATAAATAGGGCAGGTTGATCACTTTACGCTGTGCAATCTCCTTCATCCCGGGTTTTATCTGCATCAGGCCATGCTGAACTCCCAGATAGGCCAGGATGTCTCCCATCCACCGGCGTACCAGATACCCGGATACTCCCACCTGCAATACAAAAAAAATCAATGTGCCATAGACGACCATATCCATATTGCGTGCTATGTATAAGGAATCAAAATAAACAAAATATGACAT
Source organism: Desulfatibacillum sp. (assembly GCA_016342355.1). GTDB lineage: Bacteria > Desulfobacterota > Desulfobacteria > Desulfobacterales > Desulfatibacillaceae > Desulfatibacillum. The sequence goes on along the minus strand of JAEINP010000023.1, from coordinate 29,006 downwards.
ACACATGAGCATGCCCACCAGATTCCCGCCTATGGTGCGGCGTCGGACCGTCCGAATAACGGAATCTGTTTTCAGAAGCTCAGGCTTGTCCGAATTTTGGGATTTGTTTTCCACCTTAATCTCTCCGGTCGTTTGCAATGATAAATTGCGCCCCTTTGAATGGAAGGGCAACCATGCCTGTCTCCGTGCAAACAGACTGTACACAACCCCGTTTTCATTACCATGCTGCTATTATAATCCTGTTATTGCAGAATGCTTGGAGTTTCTTCGAAAATCCCAAAAAAAACAATGCCAAATTAACAATATCAAAGATGCCGTGGCAACCCCCAAAGCGACCCAAATTCCTTGAGGCCGATACCTTAACGAAATATTTGCCAGGCCGGGTTTGGCAATGGGGACGCCTATCAAGCCATTTGCTTCCACAACCTCCCCCTGCTCGCAGGACCAGCCGGGGTCGAAGTTCTGATTCACCACCAGGATGCCGGGCGCTGTCGCAAGAGCCTGGACCTGGATCCTGTTGTGGGCCATGGCAATGATCCGGGCATGGCCTGCGCCCTGCTCCATCCAGGCTTCGCCTTGATAGTCCTTGACCGGAATCCATGTCTTTGAGTTGTCGTCATATACTTTTGCAGGAATGGTCAGGGACGGGATCTGTATGCTGGAATGCCATGCAATAATCCCTTTGTTTTCCATGAGATTGAAATATATCGGGCCGGAATCCACCTGAAAAAAAGCAGTTTCCGCTTTTAGGGCTGGCGGGTCATGAAAAAAAGTCAGGGGAATAATCAGACGATGGGCATTCAAAGGATAGAGAACGGAAGCCAACAGGAGAATTGCCAGGACAATCCTTAGCCCCTGTCCCCTGCATCGTGAAAAAACCCGCTGACACGCCCCCCCCGCCCCCAGACAAATAAAAAATAACGTATAATAATTAAAATATTTCAAGGTGTTATAAATTGAATTAAAAACAGGCAACCTGGAAATGGGGGCGAAAAGGTCAAAGGGCAGATACAGGCTGAAACTGAGGGCTATGGAAAGTCCCAGCAGGGCCGCCACTGCAAAAAACCTTCGAAAAGACACCAGAGGAGAAAAACAGGCCATGGCCAAAGCCAGGCCCCCGCAACCAAGATACTCCGGCCCCAATATCCCGGAATCCAGCCCGCCCACCATCCTGGCCGCCTCCGCAATGGGACGCACCCTGATAAAATTGTCCCAATAGGCAGCTATCCCATAAAATGGATTGGATGAACGAGCTATATCCGCAGCAGGCTTGAAAACCCTATAATCCACTTCCCGGGGATTGATAGCCAGCAGGCCGCTTAACAGATGAAACTTGACAGCCCCTACCAGACAGGCAAATATGACGGCCAGTCCGAGATTCTTTACCGTGACCACCCTTTCGGGGTCTGCGCCCTCCCCCCCCAACATGGCCTTTCCGCATAGCCAGATAAAACCCAGGAACAACAAAGTCACGGGAAACACAAAATTGGCCTCGGCCAACAGGAGATACAGGAGCAAGGCAGCCCCGAACAAATACCTTCTGTCTTTATTGGCGCTGGCCACGCAAAAAACAATCAAGGGAAACAAATAATAAAAGGTTTCCCAGTAATTGCCCCCGTATAAACGGGCTGGAAACCAACCCGCACTGGCGTATATGAGGGTGGCGAACCAGACTCCCCATCGGTTGAACCCCATGCATTTCCCTGTCAAAAGGGCCATGCCCGCCACGCCAGCAATAAAGATAAGAAAAACATTGATACGAAATCCAAGCACTTCCCCGGCAATTAGAACAATAGGGAAAAGGGGCGAAAAAGAGGGGTCGTGGGGATGGGCCGCCAGGGGAAACCCCCCGTTTATATGGGGACACCAAAAACATGGCTCCCCCTGTTCCAACATCGCATCCCGGGCTGCTTTATGGTGGAAATACAACTGCCTCCAGTCGCCATTGGTAAGGTCCGCCACCTTGCCCGGACGAAAAAACAGAGGGACCGCCATAACCAGACACACCAACACCACGGTGGCCGCCATTATGCTGCTTTGAACAGTTTTTTCAGGAATGGACCAGGATTCAGTCAGCTTTGTTTTCCCATTTAAATTGGAATTCCACCTCTTCGTTGTTGCCTTCCCGTTCATGTTCGATATTGAAAACCGCGTCCGCAGGCACGTTGATTCGTTCCCCGGCTATCTGAATCCGGAAGGGTTTTCCGGTTTCCAGGCAGTCCGCAAGGCGTCTGAGTTTTTCCACGGTCTGCTTGAGGTTGTATTCTTTGGTGACATCCCGTTCAGGTTTGGCTGGCATGAGTTCCTCCTTACTGTATTAAATACCTGCAAGGTACCATATTTGGCCATACGGGACAAGAGAGGCGGAACTTTGTCCGGCGTCGCCCGGAAGGCTTGCCGATGCGGCCTGTGTTTTTCAGGGAAAAAAAGAACGATCGCTCGTTTTTTTTATTGACACCCCGGAAAAAATGCCCGATAATCGTAGGGAATAACGGATGAATCGTCCGGCTTCTTACAGGAAAGTATTGTCAATGAGTTTACTATATATGGTCCGGCATGGCCAGGCATCTTTTGGCATGCCAAATTACGACAACCTGTCCCCCATCGGACAAAAACAGGCTGCGATTCTGGCGGATCACCTGATTGAAAAAAACAGGGAGTTCCAGGCTGTGTTTACCGGCAATATGCTGCGCCACCGCCAGACCGCCCAGCCCCTGGTGGAGACGGGAGGGTCAAAAGGCCTGTGCCCCGGAGAATATGCGGTTCTGGACGCCTTTGACGAATACGACGCCACCACGGTCTGGGGCATACAGATTGCAGATATGGTAAAAGAAGATCCCGGCATTGGCAAAGACCTGGAAAACATCATGGAGGACCGCCGGATTTTTGAAAGATTATTCCGCCAAGCCATGCTCAGGTGGGTTGACGGCAATAGGGCGCCCCGGGAAGGACCAAGCTGGAACGCTTTTGCAGCCAGGGTGCAAAAAGGCGTAAAAGAGGTCATGGTCAACCATGGAGGCCAGGGTGATGTGGTGGTTTTTTCTTCCGCCGGTCCTATATCCGCCACCATGCAATTCGCCCTGGGGCTGGACAATGTAAAAGCCATGGGATTGGCATTCGCCACCCTAAACGCATCTATAACAGTTTTTGAATTCACCAAAGATCATATAACGCTCCAAGGGTACAACAATGTGTCGTACCTGGAAGAGTCACTCGTTACCGATAGATAAGCCAAGGAGGACTGCATGGATTTTACCGTCTCTGAAAGAATGCAAACTGTTTTGGGAATGATCACCGAGTTCGTGGACAAAGAACTCATTCCCATGGAACCCGAATTCTTAACCCATTCCTTCAGCTCAATGCTTCCCGAACTGGAAAAAAAGCGGGACATGGTCAAAAAAATGGAGCTGTGGGCGCCCAACCATCCCAAGGAATTCGGTGGAATGGGCCTGAACCTCTTGGATCATGCCATGGTTTCCGAAGCATTGGGCCGCACCCCCATAGGGCACTTTGTTTTTGGCTGCCAAGCCCCGGATGCAGGCAACATTGAAATTCTGCACCTTCATGGAACCCCTGAGCAGAAGAAAAAATATCTCCAGCCCCTGGTCGCCGGGGAAATCCGTTCCTGTTTTTCCATGACCGAAGTGGAGCAACCCGGGTCCAACCCCGTGATCATGGACACCACCGCCGTCAAGGACGGAGATGATTATGTAATCAACGGCCACAAATGGTACACATCCTCTGCCGATGGCGCCGAGTTCGCCATTGTCATGGCGGTAACCAACCCCGACAACGCCAAATACATGCAGGCCAGCCAGATTATTGTCCCCTGCAACACCCCGGGCTTCAACCTGGTGCGCAACATTCCTGTCATGGGCCATGCCGGCGACAGTTGGTCCAGCCACGGCGAGATCCTGTACCAAAACTGCCGGGTGCCCCAGGCCAACCTGCTTGGCCCCGAGGGCGGCGGGTTTGTCATCGCTCAAGAGCGTCTTGGGCCTGGCCGTATTCACCACTGCATGCGCTGGGTCGGCATCTGCACCCGCGCCTTTGATCTCATGTGCCACAGGGCCAACACCCGCATGATGAGCCCAGGAAAATCCCTGGGTTCCAAGGAAATCATCCAGGCATGGATTTCCGAAAGCGCCGCTGAAATCCAGGCAGCACGCCTCATGGTGCTCCATGCCGCTTGGGCCATGGAAAACATGGGCCACAAGGAAGCCCGGAACGAGGTTTCCTTTATTAAATTTTATGTCGCCGGAATCATGCAAAAAATTATCGACAGGGCCTTGCAGGTTCACGGCGGACTTGGTATGACTGACGACACGATCATCGCATTCTTCTTCAGGCATGAAAGGGCCGCCCGTATCTATGATGGGGCGGACGAAGTGCACAAGGCAAGCACAGCCAGGAGAATTTTAAGAGGCTACGAAGGAAAAACCATAAGATAAGTCTTTCAGGATCTGTCTTTCGGGGCGTTTATCGCCCCGGAAGACTTTTTCTGCAAGGCAACAGATCGGAGAAAACAACCCACCCCGCCATGATGACTTATGAAGAATTTAAGGGCATGGTCCACTTGTCCCGGCGTGAGATCTGTAAGGAAATCTTCACCGAGAACAGGGATCTGATCAAGGTCAAAAAACCTGACAGGGTTGTGAAAAACCTCGCCAGGATTTTTGAAGCCACCCTGGCATTGAGCAATAAAAAGGGATTCCACGCCATGAGCCTGAGGGACCTTTCCGCAGGCGCAGGTCTATCCATGGGAGCCCTGTATTCCTACTTTGCCAGCAAGGAGGAACTCCTGCGCATGATCCAGGACCAGGGCAGGAGAGTCACCACACGCATCCTCCAGGAGCAAATAGGAACGGTTGCAGGACCTCGGGAAAAATTGCAGACGGCCATCGTGGTCCATCTCTATTTGTCCGACGCCATGCAACCCTGGTTTTATTTTTCCTACATGGAAGCCAAAAATCTCCCCAAAAAGGCCCAACGGGAAGCCATCCTGAGCGAGTTGGCCACCGAACAGATGTTTGCCGACATCATCCGGGAAGGACAAAACCAAAATATTTTCGGCCCCAGAGACCCGGACATGACCTCGGCCCTTATCAAGGCCATGTTGCAGGATTGGTATTTGAAAAAATGGAAATACCAGGCCAGACAGGTTACGGTGGATGCCTACGCCCGCGTTGTGGTGGACTGGGCTTTTGCTTATTTAAACCGGGAACCTGTGGCAGAATAACGTAGGAGCAATCATGAGCGATACAATTGATAAACCCAAGGATATCCGGGAAGGCGAGGAACTGGAAGTATCGGTAATCGAACCTTTTTTAAAGGATTCCATCCCGGGCCTGGAAGGCCCTGTGAGCATCAGCCAGTTTCCTTCCGGCCATTCCAACCTTACTTACAGCATTTCCGTCGGCAAAGCGGACCTGGTTTTGCGCAGGCCCCCCTTTGGTACCAAAGCCGCCACAGCCCACGACATGCACAGGGAATTCAAGGTGCTCAGCGCCCTCCACGGCGCCTATCCCTATTGTCCCAAACCCCTGGCTTATACCGAGGATGAATCCATCCTCGGGTGCCCGTTCTACGTCATGGAGCGGATCAAGGGAATCATCATCCGCCGGGACCTCCCCGAGGACATGCCCTTTACCCCGGAAATGGCCAAGGCTCTGTGCGAGGAAATGGTGGACGTCCAGGCCAAACTCCATAATATTGATATGCATGAAGTGGGATTGGACACCTTTGGAAAACCCCAGGGGTACACCCGCAGACAGGTGGAAGGCTGGAGCAAACGCTACCGCAAGGCCAAAACCCCGGACGCCTCGGATTGCGAACCCATCATGGAATGGCTGGCAGCCAAAATGCCCCCGGACCCGGAAAGGGCTTCCGTCCTCCATGGCGACTTCAAAATGGACAACGTGATCCTGGATCCCAAAGACCCCACCAAAATCGTAGGAGTCCTGGACTGGGAAATGGCCACGATCGGCAACCCCCTTATGGACCTGGGAAGCACCATCGGATACTGGATCCAGGCCGATGATCCGCCGGATTTCCAGGAAGCCCGCATGATGCCCACGAACATGGCAGGCGCCATGACCAGGACGGAACTCATAGACCGTTACTCCGAAAAAACCGGCATTGCCGTGACCAATTTCGACTTTTACTGGTGCTTCGGGATTTTTCGCCTGATTGTCATCGCCCAACAGATTTATTACCGCTACTACCATAAACAAACCAAGGACGAGCGCTTCGCCAAAATGATTTTTGCCGTGCATATCCTGTCAGACGTATGCAAAGGCATCATAGAAGGCAGGCTGACCATCTAAAAACTGTATAGGCCTCTCGACCTGGTAACACGTATATAATGACCCCGCCCCGCATGGCTGCCGATTTTAATCCGGTAACCACGCAGGGCGGGGTCTTTTTGTTTTAAGCGCAAAGGCGCCTGGACAGGCGTTTGCCCAGGCATGCCAAAGTATAGGAGGGAGGCACGCCCCATGCCTCGGGAATCACCGAGCAATCACATACATACAGGCTGTCATACCGGGTCATCAGGTTGGCATCCACCACATCACCGATTTTGGCAGTACCCCCGGGATGTCCGGCAATATTCCACGATTTGAAACATTCAGTGGCCCCCGCCCTTTTTAAAACCTTCCTGGCAACATGGTATCCCTTATCCAGCCGCTTCCAGTCGGCCTTGCCCAGATACTTGCGCACCCCTCCATAATCCGTTAAGCGCCCGCCAAGGTCATCCCGTATTTTAACCATGATCCCAAGAACTCGTTTGTGTGAAAAAACCTTGTCAAAACGCATAATCTGAGCGCTAAAACCCCGGTATACAGACGGATGAAGCGCCAGATCCGTAAGCATAATCCCTTCCTCCAAATGCATGCCCGCAGTCATGGGCACCTCCCCGCCGCCTTCAAAATCCTCCGTCACGCCAAAGGCAATGACCAGGGGGTCCACAAAAAAATCATAACCCGCCTCTTGAATGCCTGTCCTCCTGAGAATCACGGGAGTGCCCAGGCCACCGGCAGCCAATATCACCACCGGCGCATAGGCCCTTTTGTCTCTGCCTTCATGATGAAACACCACTCCCGCCGCCTGCTTCCTTCTCACAATCACCCGGCGCACCCTGGCCCGGGTTAAAAGTGTGGCGCCCGCTTCCGTTGCCTGTTCAACAAAATTCCTGGCCGTCCACTTGGCCCCGTAAGGACACCCGGTATAACATTTGTAACATCCCAACCGGCATTTTTCCTGATAGATAAACTTCTGTAATTTTTGCCAATCATAACCAAGGGACTGGGCTGAATCCATAAGACGGCTGGCGCCCTGGCCCACCAGGGAATCGTCCAGGGTTGCACAAGGGAGATCGCCCTTGATTTCCTCCGCCTCCCGGGAAATATCCACGCCAACCCTTTGCAGCATTTCCAATGGCGGATTAAATGCCGTGGCGCAATATAGGGAGGTACTGCCTCCCACAGTGGTCGCCCGCCCCACGATCAGGGCCTCGGGTGTGACCAGTATGTTCTTGCCCGGGACGCCTATCATGGACAGGCTTTGCGCCTGGGACCCGTTAAAGGCATCCCCCCCGCCCCACTCCAGCATCAGAACTTTGGCGCCCTGGTCGCTCAGCCCGCGGGCGGCAGACGCCCCTCCTGGTCCTGTTCCAGCCACAATGACGTCGTATTGCATAGCCCTTTCCTCCATCAACAAGTTGTAATGGAATGTCAGACACCGCCTTTTTTCTACGAATGGTTAAATTATGGTAATAAAATTACCAATTAAAAGCAAGAACTTTCCATCACGATTTCCACGAAAAATCTTTGACGCCAACAAATCAAACAAAAAAGCCCAGGATGTACTTGCCAGCTACAAACAACACGCAAAAGCATAGCACGGCCTTAATGACACGGGGCGAAAAGTACTTTTGGCACCGGGCGCCCAGATAAATGCCAGCCAACCCTCCCACCCCGAACAGGATGCCCAGGCCTATGTCCGGAGCCACGGATATCCCGGGATAAAACCTCGCCAAAAAGCTGTAAAAGGCAACGCCGGCAATGGAGGTCGCAAAGGTTCCCATGAGGGCCGCACCAGCCACAGTGTAAACGGGAAGGCCGAAAATCGCCACCATAAAGGGAGCAATGATGGAGCCGCCCCCAATTCCGTAAATTCCCCCAATAATGCCCACAATAAAGCACAGCAGGTAGATTTGAAAGGTGGATACCGAGTAGGTCTCCTGATCGAATTCAAAGGAAATTTTGACCATGGAAAAAGTAGCCTGGCCAACCGACGGCTGTTTTCCCCGGGCTCCGGCCATGGACTTGCCCTTGCCCCCTTTCCATACGTCCAGCACCAGACGATATCCCAGGTACAGCAGGACCATTCCGGCAAAAAACTTGAAATTTTTGGGATCAGGAAGCCATTGGACCCGCACCCAGGCGCCAATAAAAACGCCCGGCAGGGTTCCGATAATCACCGCCCAGGCCAGGGGCCAGAGCATGCGCTGCTCCCTGATGAACCTGTAAATGCCCCCGGGAATGGCGACAATATTGAATAATTGGTTGGTTGCACTGACAGAGGGAGCGGAGTAACCCAGCACACTCACCTGAAAAGGAAGGAGCATGAAAGCGCCTGACACACCTCCCATGGATGTAAAAAAGGATACCACAAAAGCCACTAGGGGCGGAACCAGGGGATTCACTTCAATACCGGCAACAGGAAAGTACATGGGAATTCCTTTAAAAAAGACCAATGCCACAAGTGTTCATGCCTGATGAAAGCCTTTTCCTTGCCACAGACTTTCGGCCTTGATTTATGCCATGTTTTTCGATTACCGCCAAGAAAAATCGACAACTTTATATACCACAGTGTGGTATCTTTCCATAAGACTGATGGAAGATTCTTGCGCCCTGCTGCGGCCCATGATATCATGTAAGCGTCGGTGAATGATGCACAGATGTCCCTTAATGGATCGTTTTTTTTAGAAAAGGAGTGCTTTTATGCAGGTGCTTACAAAGAAAAACGGACCGGTCTTTACGGTGGTTATCAACCGGCCTGAAACAAAAAACGCCGTAGACGGCCCCACAGCCAAACTTCTTGCTGACGCTTTTCGTGAATTTGAGGCCGATGATTCCGCCAGTGTGGCTGTTTTGTGCGGCAGCGGGGACACTTTCTGCTCCGGGGCTGACCTTTCAGCAGTGGCTGACCCCGAGGGAGGACGCCTTCATCAGCTTAACGAGGACATGACCCTGGACGGCCCCATGGGACCAAGCCGCATGCGCCTCTCCAAACCCGTTATTGCCGCCATTTCAGGATATGCGGTGGCTGGCGGTCTGGAACTGGCCCTGTGGTGCGACCTGCGGGTCGTGGAATCAGATGCCGTTTTGGGTGTGTATTGCCGCCGCTACGGGGTGCCCCTCATCGACGGGGGAACCCAAAGGCTGGCCCGTTTGATCGGTATAAGCCGCGCCATGGACATGGTGCTCACGGGACGCAGCATCAGCGCCGAAGAAGCCCTTGCCATTGGCTTGGCCAATCGGGTGGTTGGCCCCGGGGCTTCACGTCAGGCGGCCGAGGAATTGGCGGAACGTATTTCCCGGTTTCCCCAAAACTGCATGCGTAGCGACCGCCTTGCCCTGCTTGAGGGATTTGACATGGACTTTGATAAAGCCATGGAAATGGAATTCCAAATGGGCTTAAAGGTAATTATTAGCGGAGAAACCCAGGCAGGCGCCAAGCGCTTTGTTAAGGGGCAGGACCGGGAAAGGCCCTGATTTTCCCAGGCCCATTGAAAATCTCGCAAAAGAACATCTCCATGAACCTGGAACTCAAAACCAGAATTGACAAAGCCAGGGAAATCCTGGCAGCGCAGGAATCATTGCTTGTGGCTTTTTCCGGTGGTGTGGACAGCAGCCTCTTGCTTGTTCTGGCCCGGGAAGTTCTGGGGAACAAGGTTGCCGCGGGCACGGTGGAATCTCTTCTTCTTCCCTCGTTCGAAAAACAACATGCTGTTATCTTTACAAAAAAAAGAGGCATCCCCCATCATATAATTGGCGCACACGAAATGAATGCGCCGGATTTTACTGAAAACTCCAAAAACCGGTGCTATATTTGCAAGGGACTACACATGAGGGCCTTGGCTGATTTGGCCCAAAAGCATGGCTTGGCCCGGGTGGCCCATGGCGCCAACACGGACGATTATTCCGACTACCGGCCAGGCCTGAAGGCAGCCAGGGAATTGGCGATTCTCGCGCCTTTGGCAGAGGCTGGCCTGGACAAAAATGCCGTGAGGGAAGCCTCCAAAGCCTTGGGGCTGGAAACATGGGATAAACCGTCCATGGCGTGCCTGGCCTCCCGCATACCTTATGGCAGCCTGATAACGCCTGAAAAACTGGCTGCGGTGGAAAAGGCGGAGGATTTTTTGCGGAATCAGGGGTTCATCCAGTTCAGGGTACGCCACCATGGAGACACCGCCCGCATAGAAATATGTGAAAACGACTTTGCAAATCTGTTGTCCAACGCTCTTCGGCATGCCATTGTTCGGCATCTGGAGGGCCTGGGCTTTTCGTATGTAAGCCTGGATCTGGCAGGATACAAAACAGGAAACCTTAACAAGGGCATTGTCTGATCCCCCTCCCTTATTGGGACCTTGGAACCAGGCTGCCGCTGCAAGTTGGAAATTATGGCAAAAATAATTCTTAAGGACGCGACGAAGACAGATAATAAGGACCAGGACAAGGTCACAACCCCTGAAAAAACCCTGGAGCGGTTTCGTGAAAGGCTGGCTCAGGTGGATCTGGACATCCTGGAGAAAACCGTCCGCGTGGACAACGGTCGCCTGGACATACCTGTTTTTATGAGCATGTGCGGCAGCGACGCCCGGGTCGTTACGGGAAACAGGAAGCAAATGGGCAAGGGCGGCACAGCAGCCCAGGCCGAAGCCAGCGCGGTCATGGAGTTGGCCGAACGTTTCAGCCTTTATGCATTTTCAAACAATCCCGGCAATTTTGTGGTGGACACGCAGTTGAACCTCCGCGATAGAGCCATGACGCCCCTTGCCATCGCCCATTCCGTGTCCGACACCTCCAACGAAGCCGAAAAGGCCCTGGGCTTGTTCTCCCGCTATCCCCAAAGATGGTGTCCGGGCACCAACCTCACAACAGGCCAGCAGGTGATGGTTCCCTTTGACTGGTTTTTTTCCATCAACGAATTCAACGGCGCCTCCGCAGGAAACGCCACGGAAGAAGCCCTGTGCCAGGGCATAAGCGAAGTGGTGGAGCGGCATGTTTGCGCCCTGGTCAGCCGGGAGTCTATTGCAACACCGCTAATCCGCAGGGATAGCATCACCGACCCCATGGCCTTGGAATTGATAGATAAATTCGACAAAAACGGGATTGAGCTTTTTCTCTCCGACCTGACCCTTGGCATGGGCGTTCCCACAGTAGGCGCCTTGGCCTACGACCCCGCAACCATGGGCAGTTCCAGCGAAATCGTGTGGACCGCTGGCACGGCGCCCAATCCCCAAAAAGCGCTCTGCCGCGCCATTACCGAAGTGGCCCAGCTTGGAGGGGACTTCAACTCCAACGCCAATTACCTGGCCAGCGGCCTTCCCAAGCCCATAACCCTGAGTGAAGTGGACTATGTCATTCATTCCAGTCTGGAAACCAGGATTCAGGATATGCCAGACCTTTCAAACTCCAATATTCGCCGGGAAGTGGAAGGCCTTGTTTCCTCCTTGTCAGTTTTTGGACTGGAAGTGGTGGCCATTGAAACCACTCATTCCGGCCTGGCCGTTCCTGCATTTTATAGCATTGTCCCCGGAACCCAATTTCGGGAAAGGGCCAAACGCAACCGGGTGGGCCTGTTTTTAGCCAAACTCATTTGTGAAAACGAGCCCCCCCACGAAGCCATGTCATGGCTGCTCAAAATGGATGCCGCCCTGCCCGGCAGGTATTACCTGATTTTCAACATTGGCGTCCAATACATGGCCTTAGGGGACCCCGAAACCGCCCTGACCTGCTTTAAAAAGGCCATGGAATTCGACCCTGAACCCGAGGATACGCCCAGCATTCTGGTTTATATGGGGATAGCGCTTAAAGAAATGGGCCGGTATGCGGAAGCCATCAGCCTTCTGAAAATGGCTGAGGCCCAAGACCCGGACAGAACGGACTGCCACAACCTCAAGGGGTTTTGTTATTTCAGCCTTGGAAAGCACGAAGAGGCCATTGCCAGCTTTCAAAGGGTCATAGAACTGGACCCGGGCTCGGCCATTGACTACGCCAATATCGCTTCCAATTACAGGGACCTGGGGGAGACGGACCTGGCTATCCGGTTCTATCGCCAAGCCTTGTCCCTGGATCCATCCATCGACTTTGCCCGGGCTAACCTGGAACGTCTGGCAAGCTGATTCATAAACAACGCCTGTCCCGGGAATGGTCTCTCCTGGGGCAGGCGTCAAAAAATCATCAATTATGCGTCATGTGATTGGCGAACCCTATTCCAAGGTATTGTCCGCCAAGCGCCCTACCCTTTCCCTAACAACCTGTTTTTCAGGATGTAAAACCCCTTTGCCAGGGAATTCCAGATAAACATCACTGCGTCCCTTGGATCCAGCATGGGGCTGGGCAGCTTGAACACCCACGGAACCTTTATCATGAGGTCCCGGGCGCCAATAGGGCAGCCCTTGGCCCGGTAAACCTTTTTGGCTTCCAGTTTTCCCAGGACCTTGGAGCAGGTTCCGATCAACAAAACGGGGCCGTCAGGCGCGATCACGTCTCCGTCGTAGACCCCGCACACGATGGCTCCGGGCCGGGCGTTCCGCAGGCTCCCGGGGCTGCGCTTTTCAATGGTCCCCAGACACCCCTTCAGGGCGCCTTCGCATCCGCCGTCGCAAAGCATGCCTGTGTCCCAGGCGTTCCCGGAAAAAAACTTAATGGGCGTCTCCAGTTCGTTGAGCACCTGGAACAGGCTGTTTTTCCCCTTGGGCCGGGCCTTGAGTTCTTCCAGGTCCGCGTCTCCGGAAATATCGATATCCTCCAGTTCCAGGGAACCGTAGCCCCGTTCTTCAGCGATTTTCAGGTGCACCACATCGTGGGGATCATAACCCATGATATGGGCGGCCACCACGTCGGCAGCCAGAGGGTTGTTTGCAAAAATCAGCAGGCCCAGGCGAACCGGATAAGGCGCGGATTCAAAACCGTAGGTGATGTCAATGGCGTCCCCCACCACCAGGTCCGGATATCCGGGCTCCAGGAGATCCACAATTTTTTCGTGGATGCGGTGGTCATGGTAGAGCATGCGTTCCTTATGGACCAGAATACCGATATTGAGTTTAAGGGCATGGGTAATGGAAGCAAAAATATGGTACTTCAGTTTGGGCATCCAGATTTTTACATCCGCCTCGGCAATATATTTGGAAAGCAGGATTTCCTTATGCCATTTGGACCGGGTCAGGGGGGTTTTTATCACCCCGTGCTCGTTGAGGTCCACCAGGGTCACCCCGGCCTCCCTGGCCATTTCAAAATACCCGGCCTCTTTCAAAAACATACGGGAGGGAATGCCGTATCCCCCGGACTCCCCGATCACGAGGCTCTCCGGTCCGTCCTTCCGGGCCAGCGCAGCCATGGACGCCACCAGTTGGGGATGGGTGAATGAATTATGGATATACTTTTTATTGGCTGTCACCACATTGGGTTTTATGAAGACCTTGCCCTGGAACCGAATGCCCAGATCCTGAACAGACTCCTTCATAATGCCATCCATCAGATCCCGGTCGTAGTCAGCGCAGGATCTTAAAATCACCCTTGGTTTTTCCATTTTTGTTCCCTCCGGTTTGGTCTGAAAACATATTGTGATGATATACCATTGACGGCCCGGCATGACAACTCTCTAAAACTGCATGATATTTTAGATGTTTACCCTTTCCGGAAAGGGCACGTGACGGATTTCACCTGATTTTGCCTGTATTTTACGCTCAAACACTTGACTCATGCCATTTTTTCAGGGTAAACTTAAATACTTACGTCCAGGCCAAACAACCATGGTTAAAATTTGAACATTATTTGGAACACGATCCAGCCCAACATGCCGTTTTTGTGCGCATAATCCGGAGGAATTTATTACATGGGCGTCTTCAAAAAATATCCCGCTGTATTCCTTGGTTTCTTCATCATGCTCGTCTTCTTTGCCCTGAACACCTTCGGGGTGGAATTCCTTGATGCCTTGGACAACAAATTCTATGACCTCACCATGAGTGTACGCGGTGATTTCGAAGCCCCCAGCGACGTGATTTTGGTGGAAGTGGACGAGGAGTCCATCAAACGTCTTGGCCGGTGGCCCTGGCCCAGGACCGTGCTTGCCGAAGGCATCCGCACCATCAGCGGGGGAGCGCCCAAAGTCATTGGTTTGAACATCATTCTGTCCGAAGCCCAAACATCGGATAGCGTGGAAATCCTGGAAACCCTCAAGGAGATGTTTTCCGTTTCTTTTGGAGACGTGGAAGACGCCCAGCACCAGGAACGGGTTCAAAAATTTCTAAACGCCATGGAAGAAGCCAGGATTGCCCTGGACTTTGACAGCACCCTGGCGGCGGCCATGGACGAGGCCGGCAATGTGGTCCTGCCCGTGTATTATTCCATGTCCGACGCAGTTCCTCCTCCGGACGAACCTCTTGAAGTCCTGTTCCCTCTGGCCCTTTCCCTGGAAATTCCTGATGACAACCTGGTCCCCCGCCCTGCGTCCGAAATAATTCTTCCTGTGGACCAGTTCCTTTACGCCTGCATCGGCATTGGCCACATCAATGTGAGCCCCGATCCGGACGGAGTGGTTCGCCGGGAAGTGCTTTATTTCAATGGGGGGGGCGTGAACGAAGTCCTGCCCATCCCGTCTTATACGGCAAGCCTTTTGTGGCAGTATCTGGGCGCCGGACAGGACGAGGCCCTTGTCGCCATGGGGTACGGGCTGCGCATCAAAACCCGGGAAATCCCCACCATGGCGGACGGGTCCATCATGGTCAGCTACAAAGGACCTCCCGGGGCATTCCAGTCGTACTCTTTCTTCGAGGTTCTCAATGGCTCGGTGAAGCCTGGCATATTCAAGAACAAATTAGTCATTGTCACCATTACAGCGCCCGGCATTACCGACCTTTTATCCACCCCCACCGGCGACATGACTCCCGGGGAATTTTCCGCCAACGCCATATGGACCATGCTCAACAGCGACTTTATCCAGCAGCCTCCCTGGACAGGGACGGCCCAGTTGCTCTTTATCCTGATTATCGGTCTTTTAAGCGCCCTGTTAATGCCCCGGTTAAAGGCCCTGTTTGCAGCCCTGATCTTTGTGGTGCTGCTTTTTGGTCTGGCTGGCGGCAGTTTTTACTTGATGGTTTCCAACGGGGTATGGATGCCGGTCATGTACGCCATGGTCCAACTCGTACTCAGTTATATCGGGGCCGTAACCATCCAGTACTTTGTGAGCGAAACCGGTATGGAAAAGGCCAAGGGCGAATCGGCCGAAACCAACCGCATGCTGGGTCTTTCCTTTCAGAACCAGGGCATGCTGGACATGGCCTTTGATAAATTCCGCAGGGTTCCGGTGGATGGAGAGGTTAAGGACCTCCTGTACAACCTGGCCCTGGACTTTGAACGCAAAAGGCAGTTCAACAAGGCCGCCAGCGTGTATGAGTACATCGAGGAACACGACCAAAAATTCAAGGACGTGTCCACACGCAAAACCAAGCTCATGCAAGCCAGCGAAACCATGGTTTTTGGCGCGGGCATTTTGGGCGGCGGCGGAGTGTCAGACACCCTAATTTCAGAGGGTTCGGACACCAAACCCACTTTGGGCCGTTACGAGGTTTCCAAAATGCTTGGCAAGGGAGCCATGGGCATTGTCTATCTTGGCAAGGATCCCCGGATCAACCGCACCACAGCCATCAAGACCGTTCGCTTTTCCGACGACTTCCAGGAAGAGGAAGCGGCAAAGATGAAGGAAAAGTTCTTCCGGGAAGCGGAAAGTGCTGGCACCCTGTCCCATCCCAATATTGTGACCATCTATGACGCGGGCGAGGAACAGGACTTGGCATACATTGCCATGGAGTTTCTGGAAGGCGGAGACCTGGACGACCACATCAAGCCAGGCAAACTCCTGCCCATGCGCAAAGTCATCCAATACATAGCCGATATTTGCGACGCCCTGGACTATGCCCACTCCAAGGGGATCGTCCATAGGGATATCAAACCCGCCAATATCATGCTGCTCAAACAAGGTATTGTAAAAATTACGGACTTTGGCATCGCCCGTATTACCGCCACCTCCCAGACCCAGACCGGCGTGGTCAAGGGCACGCCCTACTACATGAGCCCGGAGCAAATAGCCGGACAAAGGGTGGATGGCCGGTCCGACATTTTTTCCGTAGGAGTCATGACCTACCAGATGTTAACGGGCAAGTTGCCTTTCCACGGTGAGTCGGTGGCTGCTCTTATGCACCAGATCATGAACGTGACGCATCCTGACCCCAGGCAGCACAATCCCAAAATCCCCAAGCCCTTGGCTGCTATTATCAACAAGGCCCTGGAGAAAGACAGGGAAAAACGTTACCAAAAAGCTGGACAAATGGCGGCCCATTTACGTCAGTTGGGACAGAAAATAGATGCCATTGCGGCTCAAAAAAAGGATGTTGAGGGATAGAAGCCTCAATTGCGTGTTTTTTTTCTGAGTATTGTTGAATAAACAAACAAAATCAAGTATAGTACCCTATCCATAATGGTGGGGATATCTGGCGCGGACAGGCGCAGCCCGGGAAGGCGGAAAACATTATATGAGCTTGGTAGTGGAATCAGCCGGCATGACCGACGTGGGCCAAAAGCGCAAAGGCAACGAAGACAGCCTTTTTGTGGATGACTCGTTGGGCCTTTATGTGGTTGCCGACGGAATGGGGGGACATCTTGCCGGAGAAGTGGCCAGCCGAATGGTTGTGGAGACCATGGCCGACTATATCCGCAGGGCTGCCAATGCCGGGAATGGCCGGGAAGACATGGCTATTCACGAGCCTGCCTATTCCATGGAGGCCAATCGCCTCTTGTCCTCCGTCTTTTTAGCCAACCAGGTGGTTTACGAAGTTTCCACCCAAAAAAAAGAGTATCGTGGCATGGGTTCCACGGTGAGCGGGGTCTATCTGACCTCGGACACCTTCGTGACAGTCAATGTGGGGGACAGCCCCATCTACCTTGTCCACGATTCCCAGATTGAGACCATTTCGGTGCCTCATACCGTAATGGACGAACAAAGGGCCATTGATCCGGAAGCGGCCGACCAACTGGACAGCAAGTTTGAGCACATGCTCACCCGGGCCATGGGAGTCCATGCAGACGTGGAACCCTCGGTTTCAGAAATTCAATGCTTTGCCGGGGATATTCTGGTCATTGGTTCCGACGGACTGACCAATAAGGTCAACGAACAGGAAATTCTGGCAATTGTCACAACCCACAAGGCCGACAAAGCCTGCTCCGAACTTGTGGACCTGGCTAACGCCCGGGGTGGTGAAGATAATATTACTGTCATTGTCCTCAAAATCCAAAAGGTTAAGCATGGCGGCGGTATTCTGTCCATGCTTACCGGCTTGTTCAAGAGGCAATAACAGACTTGGGATTATGTATCAGGCTCTGCCTGAGAGGGGACATGGTCCCCAACAGATAAACAATTATAAAGAGGGTACATAAAAATGCCGACTTTGACGTTGAAGTTCAAGGACAACATCATCGCCGAATATCCCGTCAAAAAAGGGCAAAGTCTCACCATCGGGAGGTTGAGTGACAACCAAGTGGTGGTGGAAAATCTGGCAGTCAGCGGGCATCATGCCAAACTGGATTCTGTAGGTGAAGGATACCTGCTGACGGACCTTCAGAGCAAAAACCATACCTTTGTGAACTCCCAGATGATTACCTCACACTGGCTCAAGCATGGGGACGTGGTGACCGTCGGCAAGCACACCTTGCTGTTTACGGATGAAGAAGGCGCGGCCAAAGTTCCCGAGGGGGCAGCCGGAGACATGGATAAGACCATGGTCATGGACACCAGCGATCATCGTCAAATGGTCGCCAAAAGCTCCCCGTCCGATTCCCCGGCCAAAGGCGCCAGCTCGGCCATGCTATCCTATCTGGCAGGGGGAGAAGGCGAAGTGCCTCTGGACAAAAAACTGTTCAAAATCGGCAAAGCCGCTACCAACGATATTGTAGTGGGCGGCCTGCTTATGGGACAAACTGCCGCCACCATCAGCCAAAGGCCCAACGGGTTTTTCATCGCGTTTGTGGGGGGGAGGGTCAAACCCAAGGTCAACGGGGAGATCGTTAAGGACACTGTAAAACTTAATGATTTTGACACCATTGAAATTGGTTCCGCCAAGATGCAGTTTCTGGCCGGAAAGAGCAAAAAATAAACGACCGGTGTTAAAGCCTTTCTATTTTTTGATATTCTGCGCCCGAAACGCCCTTGCTCATTATGGGTGATTCGGGCGCTTTTGCTTGCGCCCCACACTATATCGGATCAGTATATGTCTACCATTACCACGGAAGAACGTCTCCTTGCATTGTCGGACCTCACCAAAGTAGGACGGTATGAAATCGTCCGCAAACTTGGGCAGGGCAGTTCAGGACTGGTTTTTTTGGGGAGAGACCCCTATATCAAGAGACTGGTCGCCCTTAAAGTCGCCCCCCTGGCCTCTGCTGGCGTCAGCGATAAATTCTTCAAGGAAATCCAGTCCACGGGCCGACTGACACACCCCAATATTGTAGCTGTCTATGACGCCGGCCTGGCCAGGGACTATTGCTACATCGCCATGGAATACATCGAAGGCCCCCAGCTTTCCCAATTTTGCACCAGGGACAAGCGCATGCCTTTGCCCAACGCCGTGGAAACCATGTACAAGGTTATTCGGGCCGTGGCCTATGCCCATGAAAGAGGCATTGTCCACCGGGATATCAAGCCTTCCAACATAATACTGGAGGGCGGCCTGACCCCAAAGCTGACGGATTTTGGCATTTCTGTTGTTACGGAAAAAACCGTGCCCATGGAACAATGCGGAACCCCCGGTTACATGTCCCCGGAGCAGCTTAAAGACGAAAAATGCAGCCCCCAAAGCGATATCTACGCCATAGGCTGCGTTCTTTATGAACTCCTTACCGGACAAAAGGCCTTTGACGGAGATAGCTATTTTTCCATCATGTACAAGGTCATCAACGAAGAACCCCCCGGAATAAGAACCATCAACCCGGATATTCCGCCCATCCTGGAACAAATAGTCCGCAAGGCCCTTGCAAAGGACAAATTGCACCGGTATGCATCATGCGAGGATTTTGCCTTTGAACTCAAGGTTGCCCTCCGGGGAATGAGCGCTCCCGCCAAACTGGCACGCAACAATGATGTTATTGACTATGTGGGCAATGTTTCTTTTTTCTCCGAGTTTTCCAAAAACCATATCAAGGAACTGATGGGCGCCAGTGAAATGGTTCAGGCCAAGGCCGAGGAATGCATTTTGGAGGAAGGAGAAATTGACGACAGCTTTTATATTGTACTTTCCGGAGCCACCGTGGTGATCAGGAACGGCAAAAAGGTGGCGACCATCGGGATTGGGGAGTGCTTTGGCGAAATGGCCTACATTGGCGGACAACCCCGCAGCGCCACCGTCATTGCAGATGGAGACTGCATTCTTATGAAAATCAACGGCGCCTTACTGGACCGGGCGCCTACCAAAATCCAGCTCCTTTTCTTCAAAAGATTTGCACTGACCCTGGTCAATCGCCTGTCCCGGAGCACTTTTGATCCCAAGGCGTCTCTGGAAGCCATAGTTTAAGAACCATCCGGATGGTCCAATGCAAGGCCTTGTTTATGGCCAAACCGGAAGCATGCATCAAAAAGCCGAGGGTGGCTTGTTTTTCGTTTTACAATGGAATCTGTCCCCAAAAAGGGATTTTGCTCCAATTCATTCTATCCGATACAGGATAGTTGTCTCCCCCGATACGGCTTCCGCTGCATGTGTTCAGAATCAAAACAGCAATTCTACGCGTTGAAAAATGCCGCCTGATCCTTCCAGGTCTCACAGGAACAGGGATCGGGCTTCCAAACCATTCCCATACTTTTTAATGATGAGGTGCGCATGGAGAGTACTAAAGGCAGGGTCCCCAAAGCAGCTAAAACCCCCAAGGCAGCCAAGACCCCCAAACCTTCCCGGACAGCCAACCTCGCCCGGAGCCTTAGCATGACCAAGGTGGTGGACAAACTCCAGGTTTCCCTGAAAAACCTTATAGAAGTTGGAGTTGTGGAAGACCTTGGCACTCTCTTGAAAACCATTTCAGACAATAAGGAAAACGTGGTGGCCATTTTGGAAAAAGGCACGTCCCTGGCCGTGGAAGGGGACCGGCTTTTCACCAAAAACAAAGACGAACTGGAGAGCATCATAGTAAAGGGGGAAAAATCCGTCACTGCCCTGGCCCTGGCTATTGGCCCCCTCCTGGAAAATCTGGTGAGCATCACGGACATGGTGGTGCAAAACAAAACCCAGATCACCTCTTTAGTGTGCAAGGCTGATGATATCCTGGAGGATACCGAAGGCCTTAAAGCCATCGCCCAAAGCAGCCTGTTTACCGACTTGGCAACCATTGCCCGCACCGTGGCCTCAAACAGCCACAGGATTGAATCGATTATCGCCAAGGCCGATGATTTGCTGGAGGATACGGAAGGCATCAAGGCTTTAACCAGGGGGCCGTTCATCGACAATCTGAATGTAATCACTGGTGCTGTGGCGGGGGAGAGCAAGGCCATGGCCTCGGTTATAGGCAAGGCCGATACCCTGCTGGATGACCAGGAAGACATGCGGGGCCTCTTGAAAAACTCCGGGAGGATTATGCAGGCCCTGGCAGATCAGGTGGAGACAGTGGCCAAGGATCTTCCAAGCCTGACTGATGGCGCCAAATATGTTTTGGGCTCCCTGTACCGCCTCCTGCCCAAGGTGGAAGCTATCGACGAAAGAGCCCTGAACAATTTTATGCTGAACAGGGGCATCAGGGTTTTCCTGAAAGCCTTTCCCAAACTTTAGGTCCACTGTGGGACATTGGCGATGCTTCCATATCAGGTCGGCTGCCCCGACTGTTTGCCGGTGATTTGGGTGATTTCCACTTCAATGACAACGGTGTTATTCAGGGCCTTTTCAGGGAAAGGCGTCCATTGATCCGTATACCGGGCCATGATGTGGTCCAAGGCCTGCCGTTTGCCTTCCATGTCCTCCACAAAACGGGCTTTTCCCATGGCCGTCACGCTTTGATAGCGCATGCCCCAATTGCAAGGGCCTTCGCCCGGGATGACCTCCACCCCGGTTTCCAGTTGGACGCACACCAGGGGATTATTGCGGAGTATATCCAGCTTTTTTCCAAGTGCTGCGCTGTGAACGTAAAAATAGCCGGAAGTGTAGCCAAAGCACAGGGGAACAATGTAGGGCTGATTTTCGTCACTGAACGCCACCCTGCAAACCCGGGCTTTTGCAATAACCGCCTCAATGGCTGTAATGTGGGTGATTTCCTTGTCGCTACGGCGCATGGGCCTTTTACTCCGTTAAAATCAATCTTTATAGAAAGACAGGTCGCGCAGCCTGCAACTCCTCCCTGTCCTGCCACAAAATACGGCGGCCAGTGGCCGCCATTTCACCCCGCAAATACGGTTCTCTAACAGCCCTATGCCTTGTCCTCGCTGGTTCCCATGGCTTTGTGCATGGTCTGGGTGAGTTTTGCCAGCTCCACGGGTTTGGACAAATATCCCGCTATCATATTGCGGACGTCATCTTCCAGGGCATCGGGTCCTACGTCATCATAACCGGACATTATAATAATCCTGGCCTTGGGGTCTATGGACAGAAGTTTAACGACCGCTTCGCTGCCGCTCATATCCGGCATATTTCTATCCAACAGAACCAAATGGGGTTTCCACCCGGCAAATTCCTCAATGCCCATGTAGGCAGAGCTTATTGCTCTGGGAAAATACCCAATTTCCTTCAGAAGGTCTGCCAAGGGGGACAAAAAATCTTGGTCATCATCGATAATCAGTATTTTTTCCCCTTTGCCCAATATGGTCTGTGAGCATGGCACGGGTTCGGCCACGGGCGCCTGAGAGGTAAGGGGCAGAAGCACAGTAAAGGTGGTGCCTTTGCCAACCTTGGAATTGACACGAATTTCTCCGCCATGGTCCTTCACAATGGCATGGGCCGTGGAAAGGCCTAGACCGGTGCCCTTGCCAGGTTCCTTGGTGGTAAAAAACGGCTTAAAAATCGCCTGGGAGGTTTCCATGTCCATACCCTGGCCAGTATCGGAAACTATGATCTGCACCCCTTCCAGGGTGAGAGACGCCCGGATATCCAGACGCCCGCCCGCTGGCATGGCATCCCGGGCATTGGTGCACAAATTCATGAACACCTGACCCAATTCCGACCTGTTTCCGTAAACAGGCAAGGGGTCCGGTAGACTCCGGTGGGTTATAATGCGTTTGTCAAAGACCTTGGAAACCACCTGATAAATTTCACGCAGCAACTGGGTCGCGTCAAATACTGATTTATCGCCAGTGGAATCCGGTCTGGAATATTGCAAAATACTGCGTATGAGGTCTGAGCCCATGGATGCCAAATCCAGCAAGGCATCCGTCTGCCGGTCCAAGCCGTTCAGGCCTCCGTATTTCATCTGGATTAACTGGGCATTGGAAATAATCCCGGCTAGCACATTGCGAAAATTATGGGCCACTCCGGACACAATTTCCCCCATGACCTCCATGTGCTGGGACAAGGCAACCCGATCACGGAAAATGTACTGGCCGGTTTCCACGTCCACTTCCTCATCAGTGGGCTTTTCCTCCAGGTCTTCATCCTTAAGGGCGACGGATTCCAGCGATTTGCGTTCCACCAAGGAAACGGCGCTGGCTGCTTTATGGGCGTCCTGTTGCTCTTGCCGGGCCTTTTCCCGTTCCAGGCCTCGGGCAAAAGAATCCACGGCGAACTTCAATATGCTTGCCTCTGCCGCACGCCAGGGGGCCATGGATTTGCAATTGTCAAAGCCAATCACTCCCTGGAATTTTCCTCTGACAAACAGGGGAATCAACAGGATTGCCTGGATGTCCTCGCTCTTGAATTTAGAAATAGCATTATCCGGCGAACTGGATTCGGTTTCCGAAACAAACCATCCCTTGGCGAATTTTTTGCGCCATCTTTTGGGGTACTTGGTCCTTTCCAGCCGGGAGTCCCCTTCCTGGGAAGAAAAACCCGGAACACACCACTCCGCTACCTGCCGAGCGAAAATTCTTTGGTTTTCCACCGCTATGTTGGAAAACCAGTAGCAACGGGAGGCGCCTGCCGCTTGGCCCAGTTCCTCCAAAATCATATCGGCCTGGCCAGAGGCGGACTTTCCCGAAAAGCATAAGCCAGCCACAATATTGGCGGCTTTCAGCAAAGCCACCTGGCGGTCCAGGAGGGTTGTGTCGCGGGCGGTAAGTATGAATGCGGGAGGATCTCCCCCTTTGGAGGCAAGCGCGGACGCAACGGTAGCCATGGAGCGTCCGGCCATAGCCAGACTTTTGCAAGCCCTTTTGGCCGGGTCATCCTTGGCGGCATTAAGGATATCGTCCTTGATGCAAGGGTCGCAAACCATGGGGTTGTTAAACAGGACCTCGTGGCATTTCCTGCCCACCACATCCTTTTCATTCTTACGCAGGAAGGTGAGAAATGCCCGGTTTACATGGGAAATAACGGCATCAGGGGACATGACCATAATGCCCTCGTTAATGCCTTCCAACAGGGCATTCCGGCAAACCTGGGGAAGGTCCGACTGGGAACGCTTTTCCAGCCCGGGAGGCTGCACAAGGGGGGATTCTGCTTTAACTGGCCCTTGCGCTTTAATGGGAACCGCGGAAAAGCCCAGGGCGGCAATATCCACCACAATATTCAGGAGGTCCTGGTCGCTATCTGTAAACAGTCCGCCCTTTTTGTTGAGAACTTCTATGGCCCCAATGACTTTGCCCCGGCTTTTGATAGGGGCGCATGCTACTGAAAAGGTTGTAAAACCCGAACTTTTATCTGCGGTCCCTGAAAATCGAGGGTCGTTTTTGGCGTCATTCACTAACTGGGAAAGATCGTTCTCCACCACCCATCCGATAATGCCCTGTCCCACGGGGAACCGTTGCCCTTGAAGCGTATCAGCCACCTTTCCCGCGGTATAGGAAAAAACAAGGTGGGAGGGATCTTCCCTGTCCAGGAGAGCAATCGTAGCCGCTTCGGCCTCCAGCAACTCAACCGCCCCCTCCACCATAGTGGCGAAAACCGCATGTTCTCCCCGATTGGAATTGGCCAGACGCAGGAATTGACTTAGAATTCCAAGTTGTTGCGATCTGCGATCCCATTGGGTTTCTAACATTTACGGGCCTCATGATTATAACAATAAGACAAAAAAAGGAGGTTTGCAGCCCGGAATCTGATTTTAGGTTCGGCTTTGGTTTTAAAAAAGGGAGTCTTGTTTCTCGTCCTTTTTAACTATTACCTCAGGATTTTTCTCATCTTTTCTGACAATACGCAAAACATCCCGGCAGCCTGCGCACTTGACTGGTTTAGTACCATCCGTGAGGACTTCAATGGGAACCACATTTTTATGTCCGCATTCTTCACAAAATATTACGGTGCTTTCCATAGGATACTGCAACTCCTTTAAACAAGAACCCCGGATCAGCCCTGGGTCTTAATAGCTTGAATTTCCTCCCGCAGGGCGGCCAATTCGTCCCGGACGGTTTCTGTTAGCTCAGCAATAGCTATGACAACCTTTTCCAGAATCACTTCCAGGGTTCCGGTATCAAGGGATATGGATCCCGAACCCATACCCGGAACCGCTGCTCCACCAGGCGCCTCTCTAGCAGGAGATTCCACGGAAACCATGGATTCGGCGCTGGTATCCTCATCCTGCTCAGGCATGGCGGCGGCTTGCGGGGCTTGGGCGCTGATTTCAGGGAATTCCAAATCAGGCCCGGATGCGCCGGCCGTTTTGCTTGTCTTGGAGGCGGCAATTTCCTCCCTGAGTTTCTTGAAACGGGCCACATCCTCCATAACGATTTGTTTTCTGGACTCCTGGTCCAAATTGGGCATGGATAGGACTTTCTCCAGATTTTTATAGGCATTCTGGAGCAACCCCACAGAGTCGGGATGGGCATCTGCCTTGCGTTTGGAAATATATTTCCTCAGGTTATCAAGCAGGGAAAGAAAAGTTTTAACCACCGGGTCGTCTTCCCACTTTGATTTGAGCCTTTCCACTTCGCTCTTGAGTTTGTCCATGATCTCATCGGAAATTTCCCAATCCAAGGAAAGGATAAGGGCCTTCAACTCCTTGATGTCGAGATCTTTCGCAGGGTCCTGGCCTTTGTCCTCCAAATCCGCTTGCCATTCATCCTCTGCAAAAAACTCATCCAGTCGAGCGTCCGCTTCAGCCGCAATCAATTCTTCATCTTTGGTGGTCGTCAATGGCCTTCTCCTATTTGAGTTCCTTATGCAAGGATGCCACGGCAATGGAAATAATCTTCTTCAGGGTCGGCACAACATTTTCTCCACTCATTGCGCTGGCGCCAAAACTGGGGACCTTCAATTTGCTGTTGAGGTCCTTTTCCATGCGCTCAATGGTCAAAAGCTGGATGCCTTGCTTGGCCAGGTCGCGTTTATTGTACTGTAAGACCAGGGGAATTTTGAAAATATTCTTGTTATATGCAGCCAGGTTTTCCTGGAGATTCTTCAGGGAAAGAAAATTGTGTTCCCGGCGTAATGCCATGGAATCCGCCACAAAAACCACGCCATCCACCCCTTGGAGGACCAACCTCCGGGTGGCATTGTATTTTACCTGGCCAGGCACCGTGTAGAGATTGACCTTGATGTCGTATCCCTTGATCTTGCCGATATCAAAAGGAAAGAAGTCGAAATACAGGGTCCGGTCCCCATGAGTCTTGATGCTGACCATGTCGGACTTGATTCGCTCCTGAAATTTCTTGAAAATATACTCCAGGTTGGTCGTCTTCCCACCCCTGCCGGGGCCGTAATAGACGATCTTGACCTGTACTTCCTTCTTTTTCAGATTGATGAATGCCAATGCTGATCCCTCTCATTGCCAGTTTTCGTCTGTACTCAATGACCCGCCTTGCAGCCCATACTCCACGGGAAGCGTTTCCTTCCTGCCCGGGTAAAAACCTAGTCGGCGTCCGACTCCGAATCCAGCAAATTGGCAAGGAGCATCGTTTTATAAAGCAACGAATCCTTAATTTTTTTTGCCACTTCTTCCACCCGGAGCCTCAAAAATCCTAAGGAAACATCGTTGCCGAATATGGTAATCAGCAGAAAGTCATCCTCCACCTTGGAAAAATGGATGCTTTCCGATTCCCCTTTGTGGAAAAGAAGCGTAAAATTCTCCTCGCCGACAATCTGAGCCATTGCGTTAACCGCCCCAAAATTGCCTGCGGCAAGGGCAGCCAGCGAATACAGATCATGCTGGCAGTTCCCATCATCGCACCGGGCTATAATGTTGCCGGCCATGTCAATGAGCAAGGTGACATTCACCCCGATGTCGATGAGCTCTTCCTTCAGGATGCTCTCAACTCTGTCGAGTTCCTTTTGTCCAAACCCGTATTCCATTCACTGTTGTCCTTTTAAAAGCTGTCCATAGTATTTAACCAGACCTCAACTGTAGTGCCCTGGCCTTTTGCACTTTCAATTCTTAGTTCCCCTCCCATTTTAACCACCATTCTGTGGGAAATGGAAAGCCCCAGACCGTCTCTCCCTTCCTTAGTGGAGAACAGTGGAACCAATATTTTTTTGTGGTGTTCGTTGGAAATGCCTTTCCCATTGTCGGCTACAGAAATGACTACATGACCCTCCCTGGCGGTCGCTGCCAAAAAAACTTTGGGACTCTCCGTCCCTTCCAGGGCATCTACTGCGTTGTCAATCAGGTAATCCAAAACCCGGCTCAAGGCCTTTTTGTCTGCACACAGCGTACAGGCTCCGGCGTCACAATCCTGGCTGAATCCTATATTTAGCCTGGCCAGTTTCTCGCTGACAGGTACAAGAAAATCGCTCCAGAACACAAGCAAAGGTACAGGTGAATTCTCCGGCTCTGGCGCTGAGTAACTGCGCAATTTTTCAATAAACCGCTGTTGCCTGGCTACCTGAGCAAGGGCCCGCTCCATGTATTCGGCCCGTTTAACCCGATCAAAACTCTCAAACTGGGCTGCCAGAACCTGAAGCGTGATCTTTAGGGAGTTGACCGAATTGACCAGTTCGTGCCTCAAGGTGGAATAGGCTTGGTCCAGGGTATCTATCAAAGCCCTATGGTTTCCGGAAGCCACAATATGCTCATCGGGACGGCTCATGCGTACTTGCCCTTCCTATCCAAGGCGTCTGTGACTTCCTTTTCGTATTTCTTCATGAGCAGCCTGGCCCTGCCCAGCCACTCGTTTCGCTTGGCCATCAAAAAAAGAAAGCAAGGTTTGCCTTCAATGTGCCTTATCAAAAAATAATGTTGGTCCGTGGTGATCAGAATGTCGTCCGTCACCTGATCGCCAGCCAGCAACTTAATGGCCTTGAGGTTGGATTTGACAATCACCCCCAGATAGGCGGAGGTGGTTTCAGCATCCACAGAGGGATCCCGGGACAACTTGGCCACGGAAAGGCCGTCATCTGCCAACACCACGGCGCACGCCACAAAGCCTGGCAACTCGTCGGCCATATTTTCCAGGATGCCTTTCAAATGGTTAGGCAATGTCGACTCCTGTAATCCTGGGCAAGGGGATTGCTTTCCTGGCCCCCTGCAAAGATTTCCGGTTTAAGGCAAAATAAGACCTTGTTACCCAATTGTGCATGTTTACCACATTTATTGACAAATTCAAGAGGGTTTTCTCCCCTCCCCTGTTTATGCGCGGAAAATCTCATCCAGTTCCCCGGAATATTTGCTTGCTACCATGCGCACATTCCCCACGGTGGATTCCCTACCCGCAGCAATGACCAAATAGTACTCGGGGCTCAAAAAGCGCGTGAGTACCCACGCATTTTCCGTCTGCACCAAATTCTCCTGAAACCTGCCTATGTTCAGGTCCTGGGCGGATTTACCAATGAGCTGCATGACTACGGCAAACTTTCCCCCAAATGCAAGGGTATCCACCCCCTTGGGATTGTGTTCGGCCAGGCCAATGCCGTCCATCCCGGAAATGGCGCATACCCGGACGCCCTCAATCTGGTCCGCCATGGCTTTGAGAATTCCCTCGAGCCTGGCGACATCCTCGTCAGTTTTCTTTCCCCGAGAAACCCCGGAGGCCTGATCGGTTCCTGACGCGAGAGCCGTGGCGCCTCGTGCGGCCTCCCTGGAGGAAATTGCCCGATGAGCAGAGGCTGAAATAATTGGGGGAGGAGGAGGAACCTCATCCGGGAGCTCCATACCAAGGTCTTGCAGACCGTCATCGTCCACATCCCCCTCTTCGGAAGCAAGGAAGTCTCCGCCCGTTGACAGCTCTTCCCCGGATTCGTCCGGTTCAGAAAAACCTTCGCCCGGAAGTTCCTCCACACCAAAGAGACCTTCTTCATCCTCCAGGCCCGTATCCTCCAGTTCGTAAAAGTCCCCGGCCGCCTTGACAGGCATGGGCCCCGCTTCTCCGAGTTCTTCCTCCATCTCAAGAAGACCAACATGTGAGCCTTGGTCAATAGCCTCCCCGGGAGTTTCCTCGGCCAAAAGGTCCTCATCCGCCTCATCGATATCAAAATCCAGGGCAGCGTCTGTTTCGTCCGGGTCTTCTTCAATATCAAACAGGCCGCCGTCTTCGTCCGGGTCTTCCTCAATATCAAACAGACCGTCGTCTTCGGCGGATTCTTCCTCTACCTGGAAAAGATCTCCGGAATCCCCCGCGCCACCGGCAACCATCAGGGCATCGTCTTCGTCCGGGTCTTCCTCAATATCAAACAG
>JAEINP010000101.1 GCA_016342355.1 Desulfatibacillum sp. | reverse complement strand
GCCTGCTCAAAGAGTTGGATGGCCCTGCCGCCCATGCCGCCCGCAATAACCAGCTTGGCGCCGTGGGAGGCCACCCAAGGGGGAAGAATTCCGGGCTCATGGGGCGGCGGGGTGATGAATTCGGTACCCATAATCTTTTTCGTTTCAGGATCCACCTCTACAAATGCAAACACCTGGCAATGGCCGAAATGCATGCATAGTTTTCCTTCTGCTGACGGGATGGCGATTTTCATTTTTGTTGATCCTCCTTGGGTTTTTATTTGGACCAGGCAACCTAAGCCAGGGTGTGGACAACTTCCTGCCACATTTCCTTCAGCCGGTCGCCTATCCTGCTTGATTTATATTCTACAATGGTCTTGCCCTCAATCATGGCTTTGGTGAATGCTGTGTCATAAGGGATTTCCCCTATGATGGGGGCGTTTTTCCCCTTTGCCCATTGCCTGACAGTATTGGTGACATCCGGATTGAGATCACATTTATTGATTATGATATGGATGGGTATTTTAAAATGCTGGCACAAATCATGGACCCGCATAAGATCCTTTAACCCCGACTGGGTAGCCTCGGTCACTGCTATCACCAAGTCTGCTCCGGTTAGGGAGGCCATCACAGCGCACCCAATGCCTGGAGGGCCGTCCACCAAAACCATGCCAAGGCCGTTGCTCTCCGCCACCTCGGCGGCTGCCTTGCGCACTTCGGTTACCAGCTTGCCGGAGTTTTCCTGGGCAATGCCCAGGCTGGCATGGACCATGGGGCCTGTCCGGGCCTGGGACAAATACCAGTGGCCCGCAAGGCGTTCCACGGCTTCTATGGCCTGCTCCGGGCAGTTTTCCTTGCACACCAAACAGGCTTCGCAGCCCAGGGAGTCCACTGTATATTTGTCGTCGTCCACCAAGATGGCCTCGTATCGGCACAAATCATGGCAAGTTCCGCATCCGGTGCACAGGTCCTGATTGATCCGAGCCGCAGGCATGGCGTAAAATTCCACGGTATTTTTCACAGTGGGAGAAAGAAGAAGGTGCAGGTTGGCTGCGTCCACATCGCAGTCTGCTACAACAACCGGAGCGGCAAGGCTTGCAAAGGCTGCGGTCACGGAAGTTTTTCCGGTTCCGCCCTTGCCGCTGATAATGGTTATGGTCTTGGCCTTGCCGGTTTCAGCCATTATTCAATCCTTCATTGATAGTTTTGATCATATTCTTGAATTCGTCCTCCAACTCGGGCATGGAACGGAGAATATCCTTCCCCACTGCATAGCCTTCGGCGATCTCCCGCCTGTGGGGAATTTCCATTAAAATGGTCATCCCATTTGCCCTGCAATATTCCTGGATACAGTTGTCTCCCATGCCAGCCCGGTTGAGGATTACGCCGGAAGGGATTCCCATGTCCCTTACGGCCTGGGCCGCCATGTTCAGGTCGTGCAATCCAAAGGGAGTGGGCTCGGTGACCAGAATGCAATAATCGGCCCCGCTAACCGCTTCCACCATGGGACACGTGGTGCCCGGAGGACAATCCAGGATCATGTTTTCGGCCTCAGCCAAATCCGCCTGGCGCTTGAGCCCCTTGATAAGCGGAGGGCTCATGGGCTCGCCAATGCGGAGCTTGGCGTCAAAAAAGTCCATTCCGTTCGCCTTGCCCCATTGCATGGTCCCTATCAATCGCCCGCCTTCGGTGATGGCTTTGGGCTCGCAGGCTATCACGCACCCGCCGCATCCATGGCACAACTCTTCGAAAACCAGGACGCTTTTGTTCAAAACGGCCAGGGCGTTGAATTGGCAAACCCGGGAGCACTCCCCACAACCCGTGCATTTGTCGTCATCCACCACGGGGATCATCACAAAGGCTTCCTGGGTGTGACTTACCTCCGGGGAAAGAAACAAATGGGCGTTGGGCGCCTCTACGTCGCAGTCCACCAGCACACAGGAATCCATCACCCTGGCCAGGGCTACCGCCACCGTTGTCTTGCCGGTGCCTCCTTTGCCTGACGCGATTGCAATACGCACTACCAGTGTCCCTCCACGTCAGCGCCCGAGGCTTTTTCCAGTTTGCCGGCCTTGAAATCCTCCAAAGCCTGGGCTACGGTTCCGTTACTTCCAGTGAATACGGCAATACCCGCCGCGTTGAGAGTGGTGAATGCCTTGGGGCCGCAATGACCCGTCACCACTGCCTTAGCCCCGGTATTGGCTACAGTCTGGGCTGCCTGGATCCCAGCGCCCTGAGCCGCCTGGAGATTCTGCTTGTTGTCCACGGCCTTGGCTTCCCCTGTTTCCGTATCCACCACAATGAACTGGGCAGCCCTTCCGAACCTGGGGTCCACCTGACTGCTAAGATCCGCTCCTTGACTAGAAATGCATATCAACATGTTATTTTGTCTCTCTTTTCATGAATTGGGTTATGGTTTCCTTGAGTTCCTGAACCTGAGCCTTTAAGGATTCCAGTTCGCTCCGGTCTTGGGCGCCCACAGAATCCGTATCCACGGGGCCTGCCTGGGCAAACCGACCGTTCCCCAAACCACGCCCGGATCCCATTCCGTATCCCATGCCCCGGCCCATACCTAAACCGCGCCCGGTTCCCCTGAGTCCTTGTCCGCAAAAACCTGCGCCTCGTCCGCTCATAGGTCCTGCGCCCATGGGTCCTGTTCCGTCTCCTCTTGGCATAATGTCACCTCCTATTGCGCGCCGCCTCTTCCTCCGCCGCGGCCTTTATTGGATGCGTTTCCCTGGCCGGGCTTCCTACCTTGACCTGGGCCGCCTTGCCTGTCTTTATCGGGATTAGGGTCCTGGTTCCGCCCTTTTCCTCGTCCTGCGCCTTGGCCCTGTCCTGCGCCTTGGCCTCTACTCTGGCCTTGTCCCTTTCCTCCGGGACCTGTTCCGTCTTTGTTGGGCATGGATCTCCTCCTTTCGCACGGGCAATATGTGCAGGTCCGTGCATAATGCTTGTGAAGCCCCTGGCAACCGGGCATGGCAAAGCACGGATTGTCCAGTGCTCCTGAAACACAGGCTGTTACAATGTCTTCCACATCCCCGGCCACAAAGGGCATGACCTCTATTTCCAAAGACTGAGCCTGGATAACTAGGGGGCGGGATATGGCGCCGCAAATCAGCGCATTGACCTGTAAGCCCTGCAAGGTAGGCAGCCGTTGACCAGGGATATCCGGCAGAGTTTCCAGGCATTGATCCATAACCTGTCCCTGTTCCACATCTAAAACCAGCACCTGACGGGCTACGTCAAATACCGGGGATATCCTATTGTTCCATATTGAAAGAGCTATCTTCACTGGCTCACCTCACCTTACGTTGCTCCTTGATAGAGCAAGGGTCGTGCCAGCGGATGATGATGAGGAGCGATGTGTAAAATTAATATAAATATTAGATTGTTATAGTTTTGGAAAGAGAAGGATCCTGAAGGGTTGAGTAGCTATTTTGCAACTGTTTTTGGGAGATAGGATTGCATGAATGCAATTATATGTCTGCTTTGGGTTTATTTCGCGGAACGACTGCGGCCATCCTTGGGAGGGAGGACAATGCCCAAGGCCTTGAGTTTGCGAAACAGGGTGGTCTTATGCATGCCAAGGTCATTGGCCGTGGCCTGCCGGTTGAAGTGGTTGCGTTTGAGGGCCTCCTGGATGGCTTGCGCTTCCACGGCTTTGAGGGCGCCGCTGAGATCTGCGTCCAGGGTATGGTCGGGAACGCAGGAACGGAAATGTCCGGGCAGGTGTTTCAATTCAATTATGCCCTTTTGGCAAAGGACAAAGGCGTGCTCAATGAGGTTTTCCAGTTCCCTGATGTTTCCGGGGAAATCGTGGGCCATGAGGGCGGAAAGCACCTCGGGGCTGACCCCGGTAAGGTACTTGTTTTGCAATCGGTTGAACCTGGCCACGAAGCGGTCCACCAAAAGGGGTATGTCGGCTTTGCGTTCTCTCAGGGGCGGGAGTTCCACGGCCACCACATTGATGCGGTAATACAAATCCTGGCGAAATTGTCCCTTTTTGACCAGACTTTCCAGGTCCTTGTTGGTGGCGGCCATAATCCGTGCCTGGGTTTTCAAGGTCTGGGTCCCGCCAAGGGGTTCGTAGGTTTTTTCCTGGAGCACCCTCAGTAATCGGACCTGAAGGGCAGGGCTGATATCCCCGATTTCGTCCAAAAACAGACTGCCGTCTTTCGCCAGGGCAAAGCGTCCGGGCTTGTCCTTTTCCGCGCCGGTAAAAGCTCCGGCCTTGTATCCGAATAGCTCCGATTCCAAAAGGGTGTCGGGCAGGGCGCCGCAATTGATCGCCACAAAAGGAGCGTCTTTCCTGGGACCCAGGTTATGCACTGCATTGGCCAGCATTTCTTTGCCGGTGCCTGTTTCCCCTTGAATGAGCAGGGTGCTGTCGCTGGCTGCCACCTGGGGCAGGATGTCCAGAATATGTCGCATGGAGTCGCTGCGGCTTACCATGTCTCCCACCTGAAAACGCCCTTCCAACTCCTTGCGCAATTCTTCCACCACGCTCAGATCCCGGAAGGTTTCCACCCCTCCAGCCACCTTGCCGTTTTCGTCCCGGAGCAGGGCTGTGGATACGCTGATTGGGGTGCGGTTTCCGGCGGCATTTACAATGTAGGCCGACTTGTTGATGATCTTTTCACCGGATTCCATGGTATGGCGCAGGGCGCAGGCAGTTTCACACATGCTGGCGCGAAAGACCTCCCAGCATAGGCGGCCCACGGCCTCCTGGCGCGAAACCCCCGTGATTTCCTCCGCGGCCCGGTTAAATGAGGTAATCCTCCAGTCATGATCCACGGTGAACACGCCGTCCGATATACTTTCCAGGATGGTGTCTGTCCTGTCCAAAGGAGGGGGCGAATGTTTTTTATGGTCAGCCAATCCAGATTCCCGTTGCTTAGCATTTTCTCAAAAATTCCCAGCTTCCATAATTCCCTTATATAATAACACCTATTATTCCCATGGGCAATGCAACCACCCCTATTGGGGGGAATATAATTCCGTCTTGCCGGAAACAAGTCTTGACAATTTATACTAAGTATACTTTTAAAGTATAAAAATATTTGGGAGGCCCCGTGAAAGTCGATAACCAGCATGTGCAACAAAAAGTCTATGACTGCGCCAAAAAACTCCTGTTTTCCCACGGAGTCCGGGGCTGGAATACAGACATGCTGGCCGAAGAATCGGGCATGGCCAAAAACACCCTCTATAAAATCATCGGGTCCAAAGAAAAAATCGTCGAACAAATCGCCCTGGATCAGGTCCGGGAAAACGCAGAGTCCGTTGTCACTTTCTTATTGAAAAACATGGACTGGACCGACAAACAAAAAACCATGCAGGCCGTCCAAACCGCAATGGAACAATTCACCGGGAACATGAGCCATTTTGAGCCCGTTATCCTGCCCCAGATTTACCGGCAATACCCGGCCATTGAGCCCAAGATCAACGCCCTGGTCAAAGACCTGAGCCTTTTGGCCTACGAATTTTTTTCCCTGGCGAAACAGCACGGTTTCATCCGTCAGGACGTGGACCCGGAAGTGGTTATGGACATGGCCCGGGCCATGGTGGCCCATTACATCCAACAGGGCGCAGACAAAGCCCTTTTTGAAGATCGCCTGAAAAAGGCCTTTGACTATGTGCTGAGGGGCATCATGGCCTGACCTTTTTTTTTATCCAAAAACTATACTAAGTGCTCGTTGGTAGTATAAATTGTGCATATATTCCTAACCCCATATCGGAGCCTGCCCATGAACCTGGAGAAGTTAATACCCTACGAAGCGGAAATCAAAAAATGCTTCCGCTGCTCCCTGTGTAAAATGGCGCCCCTGGCGGTTTACCGGGACGTCCGTTTTTCCAATAACTGCCCCATCAATAATTACTATCAGTTTCATGCCTGGTCCGGGTCGGGCCAACAGTTCATGGCCCTTGCCCTGGCCCAGGGACGCATTGAGGCGGATCAAAAACTGGCGGATATCGTTTTTTCCTGCCGGTCCTGCGGCTATTGCGATGTGGCCTGCAAGTACATCATGGACGCCGAAAGACACCTTGTGAACATGGCTCTCAAAGAGACCCTGGCGGAGGGTGGCTTTGCCCCCGAGGAACACAAGGCAGCCTGTGCGAATATCCGGGAACACGGCTCGCCTTTTGGCTCGCCCGCTGAACCATGGGAAAATGGCTTGGGCATCAAACAGGCATCCCGCCAAAAGGCCAAGGTCCTGCTGTGGGCCGGATGTTCGGCCCGCCATGACCCCCGGGCAGCCCGGACAACTCGCCAATTCGCCCGGATTCTCCAAAAAGCCAAGGTGGATTTTGCCATACTTGGGGAAGGGGAGTCCTGTTGCGGCCTTCCCGCCTACTGGAGCGGTTTCGGGGATCTGTTCACCCAATCCGCCCACAAGGCGGGAACCGCCATGGAACGGTCCGGCGCAAAAACCGTGGTGTGCGTGTGCGGGGCCTGCCTGGGCGCCATGCGGAGCAAGTTCCCGGCCTATGGAGTGCGTGTGGACGCCGAAATCCTTCACGCCACGGAATATCTGGAACGCCTTATTAAAAAGGGACGCCTCAAACTGGAAGCCCCCGAGCCTATGCGGGTGACCTACCATGACCCCTGCTATCTGGGCCGTCAGGCCGAGCCCTATATTCACTGGAAAGGGGTGGAGAAAACCGCTTTCGGCCAGATGACCTATACCGATCCCCCCAAGAAAATGCGCTATGGCACGGAAGGGGTCTTTGACGCGCCCCGCGCCGTTTTGAATTCCATTCCAGGCCTGGACTTCGCCGAGATGTATCGTATCCGCGAATACGCCCTGTGCTGCGGGGCCGGAGGAGGCATGGCTGAAGCCCACAGGCCCATGGCGCAAAAAAGCGCCGCCAGTCGTATTGAGGAAGCCCGGGACGTGGGCGCCCAATGTCTGGTGACTGCTTGCCCCCATTGCCGGAATCATCTGGAGCAGACCGCCCGGGACAATGGCCTGGACATCCAGGTGGCGGACATCGTTGATCTCACCGCCCGGGCTGCGGGAATCCAATAAACCACAGGAGGAAAACCCATGTATTCAATGGAATTTTTTGCGGGCCTGGAAATTCGGGGTGCAGTGACAGACGATCCCGCCACCCTGGCCCAATACCAAACCCAAAATCCCCTGCTGGAGGATACCAATCCGCCCCTGTGCGTTATCCGGCCTGAGGACACGCCCGATCTCAAGGTCTTGCTCCGGTCCCAAGGCCCCAAGGTCGTTCCGGTTTCCTCGGGCGGTCCCCATAGGCGGGGAGGCATTGCCTGCGATTCTTCCCATGCCGTGGTGGATCTTTCCCATTGGGACTCCATCCCCTGGATCAACCGCAGAAACCGGGTGTGCATCATCCAGCCGGGCGTCACTTACGGTCAGCTTGCGGAAGCCCTGCGGCCCCACGGCATGGCTGTTCCCATGCCCTTGGCGCCCCGGAGCACCAAAAGCGTTTTGGCCGCCGTGTTGGACCGGGAACCCTCCACCTGGCCGAACAAACAGTGGGATTACCAGGACCCGGTTGCCAGCACGGAATTCGTTTTTGGCACCGGCGATCTTTTTCGTAGCGGCGCCGCAGGCGGGCCCGGCTCCCTGGAGGACCAGAGGAGATCCAAAGGCGCGCAAAAATCACCCCTGGGTCCGGGCCAGTCCGATTTCCAGCGGGTGGTCATGGGCTCCCAAGGAAGCCTGGGCGTCATGACCTGGATCAGTCTGCGCACCGAGCTGGCCCCCTCCGTGGAAGAGCCCTTCCTGGTGGGCGATGGGGATCTTTCCCGCATCATTCCGTTTTTTTACGCCGTCCAGAGACCATGGCTGGGGGAGCAGGCCTTTATCCTCAACCGCACTGCGGCGGCCATGCTTATGAGCCGCCATCAACCTGAAAACTTTTCCGCAATCCGGGAAAGCCTGCCCGAGTATGTCTGTTTGCAAAATATCGCGGGATTCGAACGCCTCCCACAAGAACGCCTGAACTACCAAAAAGCCGACATCCAGGACATGGCCCGGCGGAACGGCCTGGAATTAAAGAACCGTCTGGGCGACATTTCAGCCCCTGCTTTGCTGCAAACCGCCACCACCGTGTGCGGCCCCCGGGACTGGAGGCACGGGCTTTTGGGCCATTGCCTGTCTGTGATATTTTTGTCCGGCCTGGACCAAACGCCCAAACATATGGAGACATTCAAACAGGCCCTGGCCCGGGCGGGCCTCGATGAAACCCTGGGCGGCGCCTATTTTCAACCCGTGGTCCAGAATCACGCCTGCCATTGCGAGTTTCTGATTCCGTTTGATCCCACGAACCCAAAGACAATTGCAGCCATGAAATCCCTGGAAAGAGATCTCTGCCGGACTCTGGCCCGGACCGGGGCCTTTTTCAGCAGACCCTACGGGGCGGCCCTGGAATTCGCCTTTGAAGGCAATCCCGGCCACGAAAAGCTCATGCGTCTGGCCAAACGCCTTTTTGATCCTTCCGGCAATCTCCATCCGGGAAAATTCAACCTGCCGA
>JAEINP010000100.1 GCA_016342355.1 Desulfatibacillum sp. | reverse complement strand
TGGACAAGGGAAACCCACACGGCGATGAGGACCTTGCCAGGGCGGCGGCGCAGTTGCGGGTGGCGGGCGTGCTTGGAAAGGACATTGACTCATTCCAACGAAATCCGCCTCGACATTCCGTTAAAAAAAGCCCCTTGAACATCAAGTTAAATGGGAGCAATTACGTGAGCGAAAAAACCCGAAAAGCCTATGAGGACGCTTTAAATGACGGCTTCCGGATTGAACGGGCTCCGGCGGAAAAAGCCGCCGAGTCGAAGCAAGCCCGGGTCGTCCAGGCGCCCGGCATGTCCTCGCAGCCCCGGGTAACGACCAGTGAAAAGGCCGACAATTCTGCTGCCATGGATGCTGTGGATACCGTTATCCAAAGGCTTTTCGACCTCCAGGGCCAGACTTTATCGGTTCACGAGCAATACCTGGAAAATCATTCCAATTATACCCAGTCTTTTGAGCGGTTGATGCAAACCCAGGCCTCCCTGATAACCAGCCAGGGCCTGCCGGACGTGCCGGAAAACCTCCAACGGAACCTGGATTCTTTCCATTCCCTTCATGGGGATACCCTGCGTATGCACCAAAAATATCTGGACGGCCAAACCCGAGAGACGGAAAGCGCCCTGCTTTTGTTACAGGGCCGGTTGGGCGAAGAGGGCGGTTTTTCAAATGTATTAACGCCAGTCCAGGAAAGAATTCCCGCGCCAGCGCCGGTTGAAAAATTAGTTGCGCCTGCCATGGCAAGACCTGCTCCTGCACAGGCTGCGTCTGAGCCTGTACGGCAAATCCGGAGGGCGGAGCCTGCAGTAGCTTATGAGGCTGTAAAACAGCAAAAACCCGCGGCGATTCCCCGGGTTCAGGCATCAAAGGCGGAGGCGGTTTCCGCGTCTTCTGCTCAGCCTTCAGATATTAAGGAACTCTCCGGGTTCATGCTCCAAACCGTGAGCGAAAAAACCGGGTATCCTGTGTCCATGCTGGAGCTATCCATGGACATGGAAGCAGACCTTGGCATTGATTCCATCAAACGGGTGGAAATCCTGGGCGCCATGATGGACGCTTATCCTGATTTGCCTGAGATCAACCCGGACGAACTGGCGGATTTGCGCACCTTGCAGCAGGTGGTGGACCGCCTGGAAATGAGCATGGGCAAGGTTGTTGCTCCCGCTTCCGCACCCAAAGCCGGCCCTGTTCCTGAAACCACGCCTGCACTCCCTGCCGCAGTGGTCGCCAACCTGCAAGGCCTGTCAGCCTTTATGCTCCAAACCGTGAGCGAAAAAACCGGGTATCCTGCGTCCATGCTGGAGCTATCCATGGACATGGAAGCGGGCCTTGGCATTGATTCCATCAAGCGGGTGGAAATCCTGGGCGCCATGATGGACGCCTATCCTGATTTGCCTGAGATCAACCCGGACGAACTGGCGGATTTACGCACTTTGCAGCAGGTAGTGGACCGTCTGGAAAAAAGCCTGGATGGCGGCAAGGCTCCTGCCAAGGCGGCGGCATTAGCCACCGTGAAGGCTTCCCCTGCTACCCATAGGAAAGAACCTGAAGGAAAGCCCGCGCCCGTTTCGGGGCTGCCTGACTTGGAAAAACTGGCCCAATTCATGCTCCAAACCGTGAGCGAAAAAACCGGGTATCCTGCGTCTATGCTGGAACTATCCATGGATATGGAAGCGGATCTTGGCATTGATTCCATCAAACGGGTGGAAATTCTGGGCGCCATGATGGACGCTTATCCAAATTTGCCGGAGATCAACCCGGACGAATTGGCGGACTTGCGCACCTTGCAGCAGGTGGTGGACCGTTTGGGCGCGGCCTTGCAACCTCCCAAGGTAAAACCGGTACAGGTGCAATTGGCGTTCGGAGCGGGGGATGCCCCACCCGTAAAGACGGAAAAGCAGGGTGAACAGGCGGTTGTTCCTGCAATAAATACCGTCACAAACAAGCCGGTGCAGCGAAGCGGGGTCCGTATAAAGCCTTTGCCTCCTGCGGATCGGTTAGATGCCAATTTCCCCCAGGGCCATGTGTGCGTGGTCACCAGTGAGGGAACCCAGATGACAGCCGAGCTTGTCCAGAGCCTGAAAAAGGAACGGATCACGCCTGTGGTGGTGCTTCCACCCTGGGCCGGAAAGACGGGGCTGGCGGACGTGGCGACCATTTTGCTACAGGACACCAGGGATGCGTCCATCCAATACGCCCTGGAAAAAACAGTCAGCGATTACGGCCCTATCGGAGGCTTTATCCATTTGAGCCCGGGTTCCGAGGATCTTGCCAGAGAGGGTCTGGAACTGGCCTTTTTCTTTGCCAAACACTTGAAATCGTCCCTGATGGGAAAGGACGGAGCAAATGCATTCCGCAGGTTTTTCCTTACAGTGGCAAGGATGGACGGGACCCTGGGTATGTCCGGAGAGGATTATTCGCCCATCCATGGCGGCTTGTTCGGTTTTGTCAAAACGCTGGATCTGGAATGGAACAAGGTGTTTTGCCGGGCTGTGGATATAGCCCCCGCCATGGAAGACAGGGCGGCAGCCCGGGCTATTTTAACTGAAATTTTCGACCCTGATGTGCGAGTCAAGGAAATCGGTTTATCCAGCCGGGGGCGTATGACACTGGTTCCCGAGCCCATCCATGAGCCCCTGCCGAAAATCGGCAAAATCAAAAAAGAAAAAATCCAGGTTTTTCTGGTGAGCGGTGGGGCTCGAGGCGTGACCGCCCGGTGCGTGGCCGAGTTGGCCCGGGAGATCCCGTCCGTCTTTGTTTTGTTGGGCCGGTCTCCCCTTATGGACAAAGATCCCGCCTGGGCCGACCAATGCCTGGATTCCGCCCAATTGAAAGCCAAAGCCATGGAGTACTTGGTCTTGTTGGAGGAAAAACCCACGCCAAAAATGGTGGACTCCCTGGCCCGCGAGGTAATGACTTCCCGGGAAATCAGGGCAAGCCTCACAGCCATCAAACAGGCTGGCGGCACGGCCCGGTACATAAACGCGGATGTCACCAAAACCAAGGATCTTAAGGAAAAACTGGCTCCCGCCTTGAAAGAATTCGGAGCCTTTACCGGCATCATCCACGGGGCGGGCGTACTCAAGGATAAGTTTATCGAAGACAAAACCCCTGAGGATTTCAACGCTGTGTTTTCCACCAAGGTGGATGGACTCCTTGCTATGCTGTCGTGCGTGAATCCGTCCGACCTGAAATATCTGGCCCTGTTTTCGTCGGCAGCGGGTTTTTACGGCAATCCCGGACAGTCGGACTATGCAGCGGCCAACGAGGTGTTGAACAAATTCGCCCGGGCTTTTGAGGCTATCCATCCGGCCTGCAAGGTGGTTTCCTTTAATTGGGGACCGTGGGACGGAGGCATGGTTTCGCCTGAGTTGAAGCGGATGTTCGAGCAAAAAAATGTGGACGTCATCCCCCTGGATCAGGGCGCCAGGATTTTTGTAACCAGCCTGTTGGGGGGGGAATCCCTTCACTTGCTGGTGGGCAGTTCCATGCAGGAGCCGCCTGTTTTGGAAAATATGAGGCTTGCCACCCATCGGGTTTCTCGCAAGTTGTCCCTGGAGTGCAATCCCTTTTTGCCGGATCATGTAATAGGCGATTGGGCCGTGTTGCCCACGGTGTGCGTGATGTCCTGGATGGCCGACTCGTGCGAGCAGTTTGCGCCAGGATATCATTTTTTTAAATGCCAGGATTACAAGCTGTTCAAGGGTATTATTTTTGACAAGACCTTGGCCGCAAAATATGTGCTGGAAGCCCGTGAACTGGAAAAGGATACGGAAAAGGTGGACCTGGAAGTCTCCATATTCAGTGAAAAGGACGGAAAGCTGGTTCCCCACTATAAGTCCACAGTCCGGCTTCTGGCTAAATCGCCCATGACTCCGGTGTATGAGGGGGTGAATCTTTCGGAGGAACAGGCGGAAGATGGGGCTGTTTTTTACAAGGACGGCACCCTGTTTCATGGCCCGAATTTTCAGATGGTCCAAAAGGTGTTGAATTGCAGCAAGGAAAAACTCACCCTCAAGGCCTGCGTCCCGCCCATTTCAGCAAAGCGTCAGGGCCAGTTTCCCGTGGGCGCTCTGGACCCCTTTACGGCGGACGTGCATTTTCAAAGCCAGTTGATATGGGTTCGGAAGAATTACGAAGCAGGCAGTCTGCCTGCCAGGGCCAACACCGTGGAACAGTATCGGCCCATTGCCCACGGCCAGGAATTCTACATAACCCTGGATGTGCTGGAAAGCTCCGAAACCTCCATGAAGGCGGACATTTGCGCCCATGATGCGTTGGGAATGGTTTATTCCCGGGTTTTTGGCGCGGAGGTCACGGTCAGCAAGGGCCTGACCAAACTTTTCGCCCTGGCTGTCTGATGGGAAAAACCATGAAAAAAATCGCCATTGTGGGGTTGTCGTGCCTGTTTCCCGGCGCGTCCAGCCCGGAGGAATATTGGGCCAACCTGGTCGCCGGAAAAGACTGCCGGTCCATTGCCACGCCGGACCGCATGGGCGTGGAACCCATGGACTATTATGCTAATGAAAAGGGCAGGGCCGATCGGTTTTATTGCACAAAAGGGGGGTATGTAGGAGACTTTGCCACTCAGTTGGCAGGCCTGAACATTCCTGAAGCTGAACTAAAAAGATTGGACCCGGTGTTTTTATGGTCCCTGCATGTGGCCCGGCAGGCCCTTGTGGACGGGGGCTATTCTCCGGGGAAAATCCCGGACCGCACGGGCGTGATCCTGGGCAATTTGTCCTTTCCCACCCAGGCCTCCAACTCCCTGTTTATCCCCATGGTGGAGCATGTGGTGGAGTCCGCCCTGAAAAAGGCCGGAGCCGGGCGGGATTTTGCCTTTTCCCCCTGGTCGGATCAAACCCAAACAGCATGGGAAAACGGAGCCATATCCGGGTATCCGGCCTATGTAATCGCTAAAGCCCTGAATCTTACCGGTCCCCGTCTGGCCCTGGACGCGGCCTGCTCTTCCTCTTTATACAGTGTGCGCCTTGCATGCGATTACCTCAATTCCGGCAGGGCCGACATGATGCTTGCCGGAGCAGTAAGTGCGGCGGATCCCTTTTTTGTGAATATGGGCTTTTCCATTTTTCAGGCATCTCCTTTGAACAAGGACAGTCGGCCCTTGGACCAAAACTCCGGAGGGCTGGTTGCCGGGGAAGGGGCCGGGATGTTTGTGCTCAAGCGTCTGGACGACGCCCTGGCCCACGGAGACCGCATCCACGGGGTTATTTGCGGAGCCGGGCTGTCCAACGATGGCCGGGGGGCATCGGTGCTGAGCCCCAATCCCAAGGGTCAGAGGCTTGCCTTTGAACGGGCTTATGCAGACGCCGGAATGAATCCAGCCCAAGTGGGTTTTGTGGAATGCCACGCCACAGGCACGCCGTTGGGGGACGGTATCGAACTGGATTCCATGGAGGCGTTTTTTCAACATCATAAAGCCAAGCCATTTATCGGGTCGGTCAAGTCCGGCCTGGGGCATTTACTCACTGCTGCAGGTATGGCCGGGATGATCAAGCTCATTTTGTCCATGCAAAACAGGACAATTCCTGGAACTGTGGGCCTGGAGAATCCGGCGGACTCTAAAAACGGATTTTTCAAGGGATTGATACCGTTCTCGCCTGTGCCGTGGCCAAGCGAGGAACAAAAAATATTGGGAGCGGTCAGCGCTTTTGGTTTTGGCGGAGCCAACGCCCATATGGTTTTTGAGCGGGTTGGGGTGAGCAAGGCTAACGAGGATGCGAAACAATCTCCCAGGCCGTTTCCCCAACTGGCCATAACAGGCATGGACGCCTATTTTGGCTCCTGCTCAGGCCTGGACGCATTTCTGGATTCCAATTACCAGGGGGAGCCCCAGTTTATCCCCTTGCCCAAGGCCCGTTGGAAGGGCCTTAATGAACAAAAAGACCTGCTGGAAAAATATGGGTTCAAGGACGGCAAGCCACCCAAGGGCGGGTATATCAAGGATTTTGACTTGGATTTTTTGCGGTTTAAAATCCCACCCAACCCGGACGACCAGCTTATCAATCAACAAATGCTGGCCATGAAAGTGGCGGACAAGGCGATCTCGCGGGCTGGCCTTTCCCAAGGCCAAAACGTGGCCGTGCTAGTGGCCATGGGCGCGGAACCCGAACTCCATCGGTTTCGGGGCAGGGTGAATCTGGACACCCGGTTGCCCCAAAGCCTGCGCAAGGGGGGGATTAGCCTGGCTCAGGGCCAGGAACAGGATATCACCAAACTTTGCAAGGACGCGGTGCATAACGCGGCCAAGGTCAACCAGTACACCAGCTTTATTGGTAATATCATGGCCGCCCGCATTGCTTCTTTGTGGGACTTTTCCGGCCCGGCCTTCACCGTTTCCTGTGAGGAGAATTCCGTATTCCGCGCCGTGGAAATCGCAGCCATGCTTTTGGAAAAGGACGAAGTGGACGCCGTGGTTGTGGGCGCCGTGGATCTTGCGGGCAGCGCGGAAAACGTGCTGTGGAGGAATATGCAAAACCCCGTGCACACAGGCCGTGCAACTCTTTCCTTTGACAGGGGCGTTAATGGCTGGATGGTAGGGGAGGGCGCCGGAGCCATCGTTTTGAAGCGGGCCGATAAAGCCCGGGAAAATCACGAGCCCATCCAGTGCCTTATTCGCTCCCTGGCGATTGAGTCGGGTCAGGACGCCTTATCCGTGGAAAGGGCCGCCTGCAAGGCCGT
This sequence comes from Desulfatibacillum sp., assembly GCA_016342355.1. Classification (GTDB taxonomy): domain Bacteria; phylum Desulfobacterota; class Desulfobacteria; order Desulfobacterales; family Desulfatibacillaceae; genus Desulfatibacillum. Next base: position 1,915 of record JAEINP010000100.1, on the reverse strand, counting down.
GGAAGGCGCCGGAATTTCCTTCGGCCATATCGGCTACCTGGAAGCCTGCGCCAGCGGCATGCCGGAACAGGATGAGGCGGAATCAGCAGGACTGTTGCAGGCCTACGCCAACGGTGAGGAAGAACCCTCCTGTGCTTTGGGCGGCGCCAAGGCCTTGTTCGGCCATTGTTTTGCAGCCTCCCAGATGGTTTCCCTCATCCGAACCGCCTTGTGCGTCCGGCATGGATTTTTACCCCGGACGCCTGGTTGGTCGGCGCCTAAAAACCTGGAGACCTGGAACAAGAGCCGGTTTTTTGTTCCTGAACGGTCCCAGCCCTGGTTTGAAAACCCCGAGAATCCCAACAGAACGGCAGCCGTCAGCAGCCTGAGCCAGGATGGTTGTTCGGCCCACATGATCCTTGCCGAAGAAAATCAGGAAATCGTACCGAATCTGTGGAGCGTGGGAGGGCCGTTCATCATTCCCTTTTCCGGGGATTCCAGACACGCACTGGAAAGTCAGATGGATTCCCTGATGCGGGACCTGGAGGCGGGAAAAAGTCCGGCGTCCTGTTCCGCAAAATACCACGCCCGGCTAAAGCCGGGAAAATTCTCTCTGGCTTTGGTGGGGAGTTCGCGCCAGGAACTCCAGGGCGAGGCCGACGCAGCCAAGCAGGGCATGGCCCGTGCCATGGAATCGGGTAATGATTGGTTTTCCGTGCGGGGCAGTGCGTTTTCGCCCCGGCCACTTGGGCGGGAGGGCAAGGTCGCCTTTGTGTATCCGGGCGGGTTTAGCTCCTATCCCCAAATGGGGCGGGATTTTTTTCAACTATTCCCGCCGTGCCGTAAAACCGCCCTAAACCCCGGCAATGACCTGGGAGACCTCTGGTGGGAAAAACTGCTATACCCCAGGGGCATGACATTCACCCCGCTGGATCAGCAGGTGCGGGCTTTGGAAAAAAGCCCCATTACCATGTTTGAAAGCGGCATCATGTACGCCATTTCGCGCACGGACGCGGTACGGGACTGTTTGGGCATCACTCCCCATATGGCCTTTGGATACAGCATGGGCGAAATATCCATGCTCCACAGCCTGGGGGTGTGGGAGCGAAACGACGCCATGAGCAAGGTGTTGCGGAAGTCTCCTGTTTTCAAAACCCGGCTGGCCGGACCCATGGAAACCGTGCGTAAGGCCTGGGGCCTGCCATCACCAAAAAACGAGGACGAAAAAATCTGGCATTGTTTTGCCCTGAAAACCAGCCCTGCAAATCTTCGGGGAATCCTGGAAGCGGAAAAATCCGGGGGCGGCAGGCCAAGGGTTTTCCATACTTTCACCAATACGCCCAACGAGGTGGTTGTCGCCGGGGACGAACAGGCCTGTATGAAGGTCATCCATAAGGCCGGATGCGAATATTTCGAAGCCCCCATGGGCGACGCCATCCACTGCGATATTGTGCGGGCGGACTTCAACGAGATGGTGGGGCTCCACAGGCTGGACGTGAACAGGGTAGGGGGCGTGGAGTTTTTTACCTCCGTGGGGTGCGGGCCTTTGGTTCTGGGCAAGTCTGAAATCGCCTGGAACATTGCCGAAATGTATTGCACCCATGTGGATTTTTCCGCTTTGGTGAGCAAAGCCTACGGCGAGGGCGCCCGGGTGTTCATCGAGTTGGGACCCAGGGAAAATTGTACCCAATATATCGGGGAAATCCTGGGTGACAGGGATCATGTGGCCGTGGCAACAGACCGGAAAGGCGCTGGATGCCGGACTTCCATGCTTCGCTCTTTAGCTCGGCTTTTCAGCCATCAGGTATCTATGGATTTGCAATTTATCATTCCCAAGGTGAATGGGGAGTCCCAGGGGAAACAATTGATCAAAACCGTCACTTTGGGCGGTGAGAATATGGAGGCGGCTATCCTGGAAGGGGCAAGGGCCATATTT
>JAEINP010000099.1 GCA_016342355.1 Desulfatibacillum sp. | reverse complement strand
GTCAACGCGGCCTTAGAAGGAATGGTCTACCGGGGAGATGCCGACTACAACACGGCCTCGGGCGGGGCGGAGACCCTCACCATTACCGTCAACGACCAGGGGAACACCGGTGCCGGCGGCGGGGGCGATGTCGTTTCGACCATCGCTGTTAACGTCGGTGCCATTGGAGATACCCCCGTTGTCGATTCCGTCACCACCCCGGAAGATATCCAGAGCGGACCCATTGTCATCGACCGGCCCGCATCGGATGCTTCGGTCATCACCCATTTTCAAATATCCAACATCACGAGCGGCACCCTCTACCAAAATGACGGGGTGACCCAAATCGCCGAAGGGGAATTCATCTCCTATGCCCAAGCCCAGGCCGGGCTGCGGTTCACATCGGATATGCACAGTGATGTGGCTGGCGGGTTTGACGTGCGGTCTTCGGAAAACGGCACAACGGTCGCCGACCAGAGCGTGGCGCCTGCCCATTCGACGATTACCGTCGTCCCCGTGGCGGACACTCCGATTTTGACGGTCGAAAATCAGACCACCGGGAATCAGGACACGGCCATTGCCCTGGATATCGACATCCCTTCCCTGGTCGACACCGACGGGACCGAGTCCCTTGGCCATCTGACCCTCTCCAATGTGCCCGAGGCCGCCGTGCTCTCAGCCGGGGTAAACAACGGCGACGGCACCTGGACACTGACATCCGGTCAACTGCAGGGTCTGACCATCACACCACCGCCCCTGGATCACCGGGATTTTACATTGACCGTCAGCGTGACCGCCACCGAATCCGGAAACGGGCATACGGCCACGGCCCTCCAGACCATCCATGTGGACGTTCTTCGGGTTTACAACGTCAACTATCTGCCCGAAACCGCTCAAATGACCACCGATGCGGGCCCGGACCGACCCACCGCCGGGCCGGATCCCGCATACGACATGCAACCACCGGATCCGGATTCGGGGACAATAGAAGCGGTTCCGGCATTTACCTCTCCCGGTATAACGGAGAATCGCCTGGCCGATGCCTACGGCGGCGGTCCGGGCAGCGAGATCGTCCGGTATGAAGCGGTCGCCATGGCAAGGGAAATGGGGATGCCGGGCGCTTTTCAGGATTTCTCCGGCCTGCTTGGCGACAGCGGAACACAACCATTTTATGGGTCGGGGCTCGAAGCCGATGGCGGATCGGGACGGACTGTCCCCTTTTTGTCGGAAAGCGCCTCCCCCGCAGCCGACCCGGCCGAGGGTGACGATTCGAATAACGCCGTTTCTTCCGAACACGATTCGGAGATCAATCATGCAGAGGCGTTGGACAGGGTTCCGGCTGGCAACAACGCACCCGGCGGTCCTGTGGTGCTGGCGCCGGGCCTGACCGAACAGCTTCAAACCGCGGCAGGCCGTTTCGCAAAGGAGAGGGCCCGCTTGGTGGGACATCTTGCCACTGTCCCCCCGCCGGCTGCCGGGGGCATGCCCGTCCACGCCGTTTTGCCGTCCCAGGGGGCTGGCGGCTGAAGTCGGAGGCAATCTGCCCGTCAATCTTTCGTCATACAGGCATTTTTTTCATCATGAACACCTTTCCACCTGTCGGGGCCTTCTTTGAAGCGCCCCGATAATATTTTGATATCTATACAGATATTCATGCTTGTGCCGCTTATTTTGCATTGGACACGCATTTTGCATATGGTGTCTTACCAAGCGTGTTTACAATAAGGTCTTAAGCCGACCAGAATGCCAAAACATGAAGGGACCCCTGTCCATGCACCGATCGATCCTTGTTTTCATTGCCCTGACCATGGCCGTTTCTTTCGCCGGATGCGCCGCTGCCACCCGCCCGTTGACCGGCGATCAGATTCAGGAGCGGGCCACCGGCGATCTCCTGGAGATGTTCGCTCAGCAGGAGCCGATCAGAGGAACCGTCACCCTCGCGGAGGCCATGGCCCGTGCCGTTCGGTACAATCTCGACCACCGGCTCAAACTGATGGAGTCGGCTCTGGCCAGCCGCCAGTTCGACGTGGCCCGCTACGAACAGCTTCCCCGGCTGACCGTGGCCGCGGGCTACGAAGGTCGAAACAACTATAGCGGCTCCTCCAGTCAGGCCTTAACCGGCCCCAGTGCCGGTGCCGAGTCCCTGGTGTCATCGACCTCCCAGGAACGCGAGATTCTGACCGGCGACATCTCCATGATGTGGAACGTTCTCGATTTCGGGGTCAGTTACCTTCGGGCCAGGCAACAGGCCGACCGCGTGCTGATCCTGGAGGAGCGCCGCCGCAAGGTCATTCAGAATATCATTCAGGACGTTCGCCGGGCCTATTGGCGAGCGGTCACCGCCGAGGTCCTGCTCAAGGAGATGACCGACCTCCTAAAGCAGGCACGAACGGCCCTGGAACAATCGGAGAAAATCCTGGCCCAGCGACTCAAGCCCCCGCGGGAACTGTTGGAATACCAGCGGACCCTCCTGGAGAACATTCGGCTGATCTGGGCACTCATTCAGCAACTGACCCCTGCCAAGACGGAGCTGGCCGCCCTGATGAATCTCAGGCCGGGTACCGAATACCGGCTGGCGGCTCCGACCTGGGGGGTGCCGGTCCTGTCCGTTCTTGAAAAAGCGCCGGCCGAACTGGCCCAGGTGGCTCTGGAGAACCGGCCCGAGCTCCGCGAAGAAGACTTTCGCTCCCGAATCAGCGCCCTGGACGTGCGCCGGTCCATCGTTGAACTGCTTCCCGGCCTTCGGTTCGACGTCGGATCGCGCTATGACAGCAACGATTTTCTCTACAACAACGACTGGTGGAAAGCCGGTGCCCACATCTCCATGAATCTTTTCAGCCTGATTTCGGGTCCGGCCGCCTACCGAAACGCCAAGACCCAGGAAAAGGTCGGCATCCTGCGCCGCCAGGCCCTGAGCCTTGCGGTAATGACCCAGGTTCATCTTTCGGTGCAGAGCTACGGATTGGCCCGGGAAGAATACCTGCTGGCGCGCCGGCTCGACCAGGTCAACCAGCGGCTCCATTTGCAGATGACCACCGCTGAGGCCGCCGGTCAGCTCGACGACCTTGCCGTGATTCGAAACGCCTCCCTGGCCCTGGTCGCACGGATGAGGCACTACCGGGCCTTTGCCGATCTGCAGAATGCCGCCGGCCGCATCTACCACTCCCTGGGCATGGACCCGCTTCCCCAGGCTCTGGAGAGCATGGAACTCGGCGCGCTGACCCGGGCGTTAGAGGAGCGATTCAGCCGCATGGAACAGCTCGAAACCGAAGCCGAACCCATGGGTCTCACCCCTGTCCCTTCGCCTGTCGCAAAGCCGCCTTCTTCTCGTCCGCCTGCCGAAGTACCAAAACCGGCATCCGTTTCCGGGAGTAATCCGCCAGCCGCCGCGCCGGTCGGTGGGGACAATGACGCCGAAACCGAAAATGGGCCGCCGCCCGCTACGGTCGCCGTTCCTAACAAGGCCGCCATCGCCCCGATGGCGCGGCGCTTGGCCCTGGTAATCGGCGACCGGGTCAATTTGCGAAAAGGGCCCGCTTTGACTGAAATCGTAATCGCCCAAATCCCCCTGAAGGGGGTGGCGGTGGATGTCCTCGACCACCATGACAACTGGTTCCAGGTGCAATCCGGAGACAACAGGGGCTGGATGATGGAAGACTATCTGCTGCTCAGGCCGGCCGATTCGACCCCGTTGGCCCTGGCCGATACCGGCACGGTCAATGCAGAGAGGGTCAATATCCGCCAGGCCCCCACGGTTGGCTCGGCCGTACAGTCCATGATCGACAGCGTCGGCCTTCCTGTACAAATCCTGGAACGCCGGGACAACTGGCTTCGCATTGACCCGGGCGATCAGACCGGGTGGGTCTACGGACTATTTGTCAACGCAGACCCGGCCGAAAACGCCGCGGCGCCAGCCTGGGGATCGGTCAACGCCTATCGCGTGAATCTGAGACAAGGGCCCGGGGCTTCGTTTGCCGTGAAGGCCAACATCGGCAACCGGAGACTCCGGGTTCGAATTCTCGATTTTCAGGACCGCTGGTTCCAGGTGCTGGCCGGGAGCATTCCGGGTTGGATCCACCAGGATCTATTGGAAGTGGATCGATGACAGCGCTGGGAATGCCTCCAAGCATACCGATCGATTCCAAAAAGGATTGGAGGTCCGCGCGGAAACGGGTTCCCGCCCTAAGGAACCGGTTTCCAATGGCAACGACCCTGGGACCGATGCTGTTGGCGGCGATTATGGTGCTCCATGCCATGACGGCGTGGGCCCAAGGCCCGGATGCACGTGAACTTCGTGTCCTGCTGATTCCCCGGACCGAGACCGTCCTGGCCAGTGAGGTGGCCGCCCGCATCGAGGGCATGACCGTCGATCTGGGAGACCGGTTCAAGCGCGGCCAGCCTCTGGTGATCTTTGACCGGACGTTGTTCGGGGCCCTGGTCGACAAAGCCCGGGCGGAACGGGAAGAGGCCCGCCACACCTTCGAGAACAACCGGAAACTGGAAGCCCTGAATTCGGTGAGCACCCTGGATGTGGCGGTGGCCCAGGCAAGGCTGGACCGGGCCGAAGCTGAACTGGCCCTGAAAATCGCCCAGGAAGCCAAGTGTACCCTCCACGCCCCCTTTTCCGGCCGCCTCGTCCGGCGGGAGGCCGAACCTTTTTCCTATGCGACGCCGGGCCAGCCCCTGCTCCGCATTGTCGACGATACGCGTCTCGCGCTTCAGTTGCTGGTTCCGTCCCGGTGGACGCTGCATCTGCCCAAAGGGTCGCGTTTCCGTGTCCGGGTGGACGAAACAGGCAAAACCTATCCAGCCCGCGTGACCACACTGGGCGCCCGGGTCGATCCGGTCAGCCAGACCCTGGAAATTCGCGGAGAAATTCAGGGCGCCCATGGGGAGTTGATGGCGGGAATGAGCGGCACCGCTGTTTTCGACGACCCCGGCCTGGTCCGGTAATCCCCGGACGGCAGGAGAGACACCGACCCGTGCTGGTGGTAAAATGAATCCAACCCCCATAAGGCCAACCCCCATGCCCAGCAGAGACGAATCGGGCCACACCGGGCCGGTCCAGGATCGCGGATCGGAGCGGCACCTGTTCGTTCTGAGTTCCCTGGTTCAACTGGAGCAGCGTGCGCGGCAAGCCGGCACCGAGGCCGAACTGGGGTTTGTCATGGTCAACGAAACCCTTCGCCTGGCGGCCTACCGCCAGGCCCTGTTCTTTGCCGCCACCGGGCCCGGCCTCCGCCTGCGTGCCGCCTCGGGCGTCGATGCCGTTGACCCCCAGGCCCCGTATGTGACCTTCCTGACACACCTTCTGAAACGGTTGTCGATTCTCAAAGGCGAGCCGGTGCCGCGGTCGGTTTCAACCGACCAACTGACTCCGGAGGAACGCGACCGTTGCCGGCAGCATGGCATCGGGACCTTGCTGTGGTGCCCCCTGAATGATCCGGGCCGTTCATCGCTGGGAGGTCTGCTGTTCGTTCGGGCAGACGGCTGGACCGACGGAGAGATCGAGGTCCTGGCGCGGCTGGCCGATGCTTACGGGCACGCATGGTGGGCCTTGGGCCGCGGCGGCAGCCTGAAGCGCCGGCTGGCCCGATGGCGCTGGCCCAAAGCCGTGACCGGGGCGATGATGATCGCCCTGATCGGCGCGATCGCTTTGCTTCCCGTCCGGCTCAGCGTTCTGGCGCCGGTGGAGATCGTTCCCAAAGACCCGGTGGTGGTCAGTCCCCCCAGAGACGGCGTCATTCGACGGTTTGCCGTCCAGCCCAACGAAATGGTGAAACAAGGGGCGCTGCTGTTCAGCCTCGAAGACACGCCGTTGCGAAACGCCCATGCCGTGGCCCAGAAAGCCTTGGCGGTGGTGCAGGCCGACCTGCTTCGCGTTTCCCAGAAAGCGTTCGGCGATGCCGATAGCCGGTCCAAAATGGCGCTGCTGGAAGCCCAGATCGAGCAGAAGCGTGCGGAAATCCGGTACCTGGCGGAAATGCTGACCCAGAGTCGCATCAAAGCCGACCGTAAGGGGCTGGCCGTTTTCGACGATGTCAACGATTGGCTCGGCAGGCCGGTTCAAGTGGGCGAAAAGATCCTGACCCTTGCAAATCCGGATCGGGTCGAAGCCGACATTCGACTGGCGGTCGAAGATGCCATCAATCTGAATCCCGGTGCCGAGGTGCGGGTTTTTCTCAACATTCACCCGGATCGGCCCCTGACAGCGGCCCTGCGAAGCGCCGGGTTTGAGGCGAGGCCAACGACGGACGGGATTCTCGCCTTTCGGCTTCGGGCCGACCTGGACCAAACCGCACCGCTTCCCCGAATCGGGCTGAGGGGGACCGCCAAGATCTATGGCGAAACCGTCACCCTGGGCTACTACGTCCTGCGGCGCCCTCTGGCGGCCTGCCGCCGATGGCTGGGGGTGTAAATGGACATTCAGATGCCGCTTCCCCGGCTTCGCGAGGACCTCCGGCTCACCGACGGCCCGCCCCTTGCGGACGGCTCCCCAACCTGGACCCTGCACGATCCGGTGCGTCATCGGTTTTTTCGAATCGGCTGGCTTGAATTCGAACTCCTCTCCCGTTGGTCCGCCCAAGATCCCGAACGGCTCGTCGAACAGGTCAACGCCGAAACCCGCCTGGAAGCGACACCAACGGAGGTGGCGGCCCTGACGCAGTTTCTGCTGACCCACCGCCTCGTGGCACCGGACGACCCGCGGGCAGCCCAGCGGCTCAGGTCAGACCTGGGCCGGGCCAGACCCGGGCCGTGGGGGTGGTTGCTGCGACACTACCTTTATATCCGCATCCCCCTGATCCGGCCGGATCGGGTCCTGACACAGTTGCTGCCACTGGCGCGACGGCTCGGTTCCCGACCCGCCCTGGTGCTGTACGCTGCGGTTGCCCTGCTGGGCCTCGTGTTGGCCGGGCGCCAATGGGGGTCCTTTGTCCACACCTTTCCCCATTTTTTCAACCCAATGGGGATTGCCGTTTACGTCGCCGCCATCTTTACGGCCAAGGTGGTCCATGAACTGGGGCATGCCTTTGCCGCCAAGCATTACGGGCTGAGGGTTCCCACCATGGGGGTGGCCTTTCTGGTGCTCTGGCCCATGCTTTATACCGACAACACCGAGGCATGGAAGCTGCGTTGTCGAAGCCAGCGCATGGCCATCGTGGCCGCCGGCGCCCTGGCCGAGCTGGCCCTGGCCGCCATGGCCACCCTCTGCTGGAGCCTTCTCCCCGACGGTCCCCTACGAAGCGCCTGTTTCGTTCTGGCCACGGTAACCTGGATCGGTTCTCTGGTTTTAAACCTAAGCCCCTTCATGCGATTTGACGGCTACTACCTGCTCGCGGATTTTCTCGATGTGCCCAATCTTCAGGACCGCGCCTTTGCTCTGGGACGATGGTATCTCAGACGCGGCATCTTGGGGATCGACGATCCGCCGCCGGAAAGGTTCTCCCCAGGCCGGCAGCGGGTGTTGATTCTCTATGCCTTTGCCACCTGGATTTATCGGGTCTTGGTCTTAACGGCCATCGCCCTGATGGTCTACCACCTGTTTTTCAAGGCTCTGGGGGTGCTGTTGTTCGGTGTGGAGATCACCTGGTTCGTGGTCGGCCCCATCGGCCGTGAAATGGCTGCCTGGTGGCGTCTGAAAGGCCGCCTGAAACCCAACCGGCGGCTGGTTGCCGCCCTGGTGCTATTGGTTGCGGGGGCGGGGGCGCTGCTGTTTCCCTGGTCGCACGGGGTAAGCCTGCCCGCCCTGGTCAGGCCCGCCTACGCCCGCATCTACCCTCCTTTTTCAGCGCGGATCGTTTCGGTTGCGGTTCATGAAGGCCAGTGGGTGCAAGCCGGAACGGTCCTGTACCGGTTCGATTCACCGGAAATCGGCCATCGGCTCGAACGGGCTCAGGCCCAGGTACGTGCCTTGCAGCTGCAGCTCATGCGCCAGGGATCCGCGTCCGAACTGATGGCACAGCATCGCACCACCGAAGAACAATTGGCCGAAGCGCTGACCCAGGCCCAAGGGTATCGCCGCCGAATCGACCAATTGATCGTCACAACGCCCATGCCGGGCCGAATCATGGACATGGCCGACGGACTCAGGCCGGGTCGATGGGTTCACGGCAGCCAGCTTTTGGCCGTGGTGGTCGATACCGGCCAGGTCCGTGTCGGCGCCCTTGCGCAAGAAACCGAGCTTGCCGCCGTGGCAACGGGACAACCAGCCCGATTCTATTTCGAAGGGGCCGCCTTTGCCCCGGTGGACTGCCGCCTGGAGCGCATCGACCGGGCTGCCGTTCGCACCCTCGCCGAGCCTTATCTGGCTTCCATTTACGGCGGCGACTTGCCGGTTCACCGCACCGATCACGGCCTGCGACCCCATGCCAGCGTTTACGGCATCTCTCTTCGGATTTGCGATTCGCCCCGGCTTCCGGAGCGCATGCTTCGCGGCACCGTGCGGGTTCAAGGCCGGCCCCAAAGCCTGCTGGGCCGGTTACTGCGAAATGCCTATGCCCTCTTGATCCGTGAAAGCGGATTCTGACCCGGCGCCACCAGACCCTTCTTGTATACCCAACTCGTTTTTATTCTTAAACAAAACGCTTTACACCCCGAGGACGCCCTTGGTATATGTGGATCCGGCAAGGGGGCCCGGTCCTGTTGGCCGGTGATTCCATTCGCCTTTGGACCGCTCACGCTCACAATAATTTACAGGAAACAGCCATGCACAAACTACTGACCGACGTTGCGGGAGAAAAGATGCTGCTTCTGGGCAACGAAGCCATCGCCCGCGGGGCCATTGAGGC
>JAEINP010000022.1 GCA_016342355.1 Desulfatibacillum sp. | reverse complement strand
CAAGATAAATCCAAATAACATTCTGATTTTATGTATATATTTAATCACACATGACCTTCAAGCCTGAAACTCCTGTCGTACTCTCCGGCCAGGGCCTTGCAGATGGGGCAGGCGTCCGCATTGGGCCGGAACTCCAGCCGTGTGATCCCCCGGGCTTTCCATTCCGCTGTCTTGGCCACGTCCGCCGCCATGGACATTTCCGAACGGGCCAGGCGCTTCCAATTGGCGTTGGCGTCCCGGAACAGCTTTCCCAGCCGTTGGGCCACCTCCTTGGGATTGGCGAGTGTTCTTTGAGATTCCTATTTTGTTCCCCAGGCGACGGTTTGGGTGTTGAACATGAACTGGCGGAAGCCGATATTTTTCAGCCCCGCCTGCTTCATGAGGGAAATCAATTGCCGGGGGTTCATGAAATTGGCGGTGGTGTCGGGCAGGTATTCGTAGGCGCTGCGGTTTTTCGCCACCACCTGACCCAAAAGCGGAATCACGTATTTCATGTGGACCATGATGGCTGGTTTGAAGATGCTATCCGGCGGCGGGCAGGTATCCAGGCAGACAACCTTTCCGCCGGGCTTGAGCACCCGGGTCTGTTCCTGGAAGGCCTTGAGGGGATCGGGCACGTTTCGTATCAGATATCCCGAGGTCACGGCGTCGAAGCTGGCGTCGGGAAAAGGCAGGGCCAGACCATCGGCTATACCCCAGGAAATTTTTTCGCAGCCGGGCCGTCCCAGGGCCACACGCACCATGTTTTCGGTAAAATCCACGGCGGTGATCTTTACGGACGGATACATGGCCGCTGCCATCAGAGCCATGGGGCCGGTGCCGCAGGCCACGTCCAGGAGGCTCCCGTTTTGGGGCGGGTTGGCTGTTTTCAGGACAAAGCGCCGCCACGACTGATCCTGGCCCATGGTCATGAGGGTGTTCATGAAGTCGTAGCGTCCGGCGATTTTGCCGAACATTTCCTGCACGGTTTTGGGATCCTTGTTCATATTTTACCTTTTTGGATTTCTTTATCAAAGGGTGGGGGGTGATATTGCCTTTACCATTAAATTATACCCCCCATCCTGTCCTTCCCCCGCAAGGGGGGAAGGGACGAAGATTGAAGATCGTAGGCCTCCGAATAACCATTATATCACCGGTTGACCCACTTGAGGTTTCAATGCATCACAGTCGCAAACGAGTTATTCAGGCACCCATTATCATGCCTGACAAAATCCAATCTTATTACACAATTTCAGATACTTCCGTATGCATTCCCACGCAGAGCATGGGAACGAGCACTAACACGCTCCTATGGATTTCAATACTACCACGGGAACAAGTAAGAGACCGGGTCCCAGACAGCGTATGTGGTTAAAGCATAAAGGCTTACCCCTACAAGAAATGCCATTGAGCAGGGAGACTTTGCCGCTACTGAACCCGTTGTTATTATCCGTCCCCATTTTAAAAGTTTTTGATCGAACTTTTTTCAAAAAGTTCGCCGCCGGAGGCAGGCAGTTCCTCTGTTCCGCAGATTAGCCTTTGCCTTGAATACCCATCAGGCAAGAATTTTCAGCCATACCAAGCAATCCTCAGACCTCAGGAAACCGGCGCCATGATGGGAATCACGGCAAAGGCGAACACGCTCCACAACGAATGGGAGATAATCAGGGGGGCCAGTCTGCGGTTGCGCATGTACATAAAGCCCCAAAAAGCGCCGGCCACGGCTGCCGCGGCGATGAGCATAAAATTGAAGGTGACCAGATGTAACCCGGCGTAAAGGATTGTGGCCGCAACCCATCCTCTCCGGGAGCCCAGACGGTTCATGAGTTTGTCCTGGACATATCCCCGCCAGAATATTTCCTCGCACGGGCCTGTAATGAAAAAAAGCAGGAATACCAGCACCCAGGTGGGCGGTCCCAATACCTTGGTATAAATGCCGGAAATCTGCTGGGAGGCGAAGGGGAGGATCATGCCCGAGGTCTGGCCGCCGATCCAGAAGACGGCGTACAGGACAGTGGCTGAGGCCGCGCCCAGGACAATGGCGCTGGCGTCGAAATGGGGAAGCCTTTTGCGGGAACCTAGCCATGCGGCAAGACCGGCCAGACACAGGGCCGAAAAAACGATCTTGACCCAAAACTGGCCGAAATCCACGGAAAAGGAAAAAAACCACAATAAAGCGGCTACGCTTATCGCTATGAGTAAATCATATCCGGCGAAGGCGTTCTTTTTCATAAAACATGCTCCAGAACCAGGGACACCAGCAATAATATACCAAACGCGGTATCCAGTTTGGCTGTTTGGGCATCGGCATCGTCGGGGATATCTTGAGAAACCATCTTAAAGACCGGCACGGCCAAAGGCAGAGCCAGAAGCACCATCAGGGACCATAGGTGCAGAGGGCCGAACACCGCCATGACCGCCACCGCGGCAAAGGACAGGGCAATGAGGGCGGCGAAGAGAATTCTGCCGGAACGGCCTCCAAACCTTACGGGAATGGTGGAAATACCTTGTTGGCGGTCGTATTCGGCGTCCCGGAGGTTATTGGCCAATAGAACCAGGCTCACCAGGGCGCCAAAGGGTACGGAAACCATGAGCAAGGGCCACGAAAACGCCTCGGACTGGACAAAATAGGCGCCCTGGATAGCCAGCGGCCCCCAGCACAGGAAAACCATGGGTTCCCCCAGGGCGTGGTACTTGAGGGAGATGGGCGGCGCCGTATAAGCCACAGCTATGAAAATACCGGCCATGCCCACCAGAATCAGGGGCCAGCCTTTGGCTGCGGCCATGATCAGGCCCAGCCCGATACCCACGGCGAACAAGGCCAGGGCGAACCATTTGACCTGTTTGAGGGTCAGGAGGTTCCGGGCCAGGGGATGGGGCCGGTACTTGGTGGTGGGGGCGTTAGGTACGTCCACCTTGTTTTTATAGTCAAAATAGTCGTTGGTCAGGTTGGCGGCTCCGTGGATGGCCACCAGGGCCAGGGCCGAGAGGGTCAGCCAGAACCAGGATACGCCTTGCCCGCCAGCCCATGCGGCGCCCACGCCCACGGAAATGAGGCTCATGGCGAAAGACCAGGGCCGGGTTGCCAGGAACCATGTTTTGATAGTATTCATTTTCATAATATAATATTTTTTCAAGCGTTTGGCAAACGCCTTGACTTGGAGGGCCAAAACAAATAAAAATTTTAGCCTTTTGGTTTCATGTTGGTTTTTACCATGATACTATAACCCGGTCCCGACGCCATTGAGTACGGGGTGCCAAAAACAATTATAAAACCAGACGTGGAAAAATGAAAGACATACTTGCCCAAATGATCACACGGGCCGCCTTAAAGGCCCACGAACAGGGAATTTTACCCTCGGACGCAATTCCCCAGCCCAGCCTGGACGAGCCCAAGCAGGAGAGCCACGGGGATTTTTCCACCAACATAGCCATGATCATGGCCAAACCCCAGAAAATGGCCCCCCGCAAGATTGCGGAAGCCATTGTGGACAATCTGGAAGATCCGGAAAATTTTCTGGTGCAGACGGAAATCGCCGGTCCCGGGTTTATTAATTTCCATATGAGGCCGTCCTTGTGGCAGCGGGTGGTGAAAAATGTCCTGGATAAAGGCCCGGAGTTCGGGCGGTCCCAGATAGGCGCGGGCCAGAAGGTACAGGTGGAATTCGTAAGCGCCAACCCCACCGGCCCCCTGCATGTGGGTCATGGCCGGGGCGCAGCCGTGGGCGACGCCGTGGCGTCCCTACTGGCCATGTGCGGTTATGAGGTGGAGCGGGAATATTATATCAATGATTCGGGCCGCCAGATCCGTACCCTGGGTCTTTCGGTCTGGCTGCGTTATTGCCAACTCAAGGGCCGGGAGATTGACTTCCCTACGGATTGCTACCAGGGAGGCTACATCCGGGACCTTGCCCTGAGTATAGACAGTGAAAAACTGGCGGACCTGGACTCCATGGCCGAAGAGGACGCTGTTTTGTGGTGCGCCCGCTTCGCCGCCAACGACATTCTGGACGGCATCAGGCAGGACCTCAAAGATTTTGGGGTTATCCATGATGTGTGGTTTTCGGAGCAAAGCCTCTTTGATGATTCCAGCGTACAAAAATCCCTGGAATTTTTCGAGAAGTCCGGGGATATCTACGAGAAGGAAGGGGCCAAGTGGTTCAAGACCGAAGCCCGGGGCGACGAAAAGGACCGGGTGGTAGTGCGGAACAATGGCCTCACCACCTATTTCGCCTCGGACATCGCCTATCATAAGAACAAATTCGACCGGGGCTTTGACCGGGTGATTGACGTGTGGGGGGCTGACCACCATGGCTACATAGCCCGCATGAAGGCGGCTGTGGAGGCTGTAGGCCGGAGCAAGGAGGCCTTTGAAGTGGTGCTGGTCAAGCTGGTCAACCTGCTTCGGGACGGCGAACCCCTTGCCATGACCACACGGGGCGGCACTTTTGAAACCCTCAGCGACGTGGTGAACGAAGTGGGCGCGGACGCAGCCCGGTTTATTTTTCTGTCGCGCCATTATGAAAGCCCCCTGGACTTTGACCTGGAGCTGGCGAAAAAGCAGACCAGTGAAAACCCGGTCTGGTATGTTCAGTATGTACATGCCCGGACTTGCTCCATTGTGGTGAAGTCCGCTGATTTTGGCGTTCCCCTGGATTTCGCATGGGACCCGGACCAGGAAATCCTCAAAGAAATTGAGGAAATCCGTCTTATGAAGGCCTTGGCCCGGTATCCTGAGATAGTGGAAAACGCGGCACGAAGCCTGGAGCCCCATCGCATCACTTTTTATCTCAGAGAGCTTGCATCGGCCTTTCATTCGTTCTACCATGACCACATGGTACTGAAAGAGGACCAGGCGCCTGTGCTCACCAAAGCCCGGCTGGACCTGGTGACGGCGGTCAGACAGGTCATTAAGAACGGCCTGGATTTGCTGGGAGTTTCGGCTCCGGAAAGCATGTAGGCGCAGAGCCCTCTTTCCGTGTCTTTGGTCCTGATTGTGATGGGATGTGATTCAGCATGGCGGTTCGTCCACCGGAGGGGATAATGGCCAAAACAAAAACAAGGGACAGGGATATCCGTTTTTCACGGAAGGAGCTTTTTGTATTTGTATCGTTTGTTTTTGTGGCCATGGGCATTATGTTTGTCCTGGGCATTTATGTTGGCCGGGGCATGAGCCCTGTACGGTTTGACATACAAAACCTGCAAAACGAACTGGCCGGGCTGAAGGCCTCCATGGTCAGGGCTGAAGAGGCTCAGACCGAGGCATTGGAAAAGGAACTGGCCCGCCAGAGCGAATATGATTTTTTTAAGCAGGTGCGCAATCCCACCGGGGATCTGAATTTCCCTGCGGAAGAGGACATTACGGATCAATCCAATGTGCGGAGCGGCCCGCCGGTGCATTTGAAGGCTACCAAGCCCGCCACCGTCAACGAGCGGGCTTTGCCGGTCCAGGAAGTACCCAGGGCGGCCCGGGCGCCAGCTCCGGCCCCTGTTCAAGCTGCGGCCCCTGCCGCCGATAATTACGATTTCTGGACCATCCAGGTATCCGCTGTGGTGAAGCAGCAGGACGCCGCCAAGATGGTGGACAAGTTTATCAAAATGGGCTATCCCGCCTATATGTTGGAAGCGCATCCTGAGCCGGGAAGAACCATTTATCGGGTTCGGATGGGCCATTTCAAGACCAGGGACGAAGCCAAGGTATTGGGCCAGCGGCTTTCCAGAGATTGGAGCGATTACCTGATTTTGAAAAAGTAGGGAATTTAGCATCCCGGTTTTTTTGGAGGAAACGCATGAAAATCACCGAAGAGGAAGTGCGGCACGTGGCCAAATTGGCCCGTCTTGACCTGACGGATGAAGAGGTGACGGTTTTTTCCCGGCAGGTGGGAGATATTCTGGATTATGTGGATCAACTGAACTCCGTGGACACTCAGGGAGTGGAAGGCACATCCCACGCCATTTCCGTCAACAACGCCTTTCGTGAAGACAAGGCCGTGGACTCCATGGACCCTGACCTGGCCCTTTCCAATGCGCCGGAACGGGAAGACACGGACATCATCGTCCCCAAGGTCCTATAGGAGGAACGCCGCATGGAACTGCACCAACTGACCATCGGGCAAGCCCGTGAAAAACTTATAAGCAAGGAAATTTCCAGCCAGGATCTTACCAAGGCTGTTTTCGACCGCGTAGACGCCGTGGAAGGCAAGGTGGATGCCTACCTGTACCTGTGCCGCGACGAAGCCATGGAAGCAGCCCGGGAGGCTGACAGGGCTCTGGGCCAGGGAGAAACCGCTCCCCTGTGCGGCATTCCCCTGGGCATCAAGGACGTCATGTGCACCAAGGGCGTTCCCACCACCTGCGGATCCAAAATACTGGGAAACTTCGTACCGCCCTATGACGGCACGGTTATATCCAATTTGAAAAAGGCAGGAGCGGTTATTGTGGGCAAGACCAACATGGACGAGTTCGCCATGGGGTCTTCCACGGAAAACTCGGCCTTCAAGACCACAAAAAACCCCTGGGACCTGACCCGAACGCCCGGCGGCTCCAGCGGCGGATCCGCTGCTGCGGCGGCAGCCGGTATGTGCCTGGGTTCCCTGGGTTCGGACACTGGAGGCTCCATCCGCCAGCCAGCCTCCCATTGCGGAGTTGTGGGTCTCAAACCCACTTATGGCCGGGTTTCCCGGTTCGGGCTGGTGGCCTATGCCAGTTCCCTGGACCAGATAGGCCCCTTTACCCGGTCTGTGGAGGACGCAGCCCTGATGCTTCAGGCTATTGCAGGGTATGATGCTTCCGACTCCACCTCGGTCAATCGACCGGTGCCTGATTACCAGGCGGCCATAAAGCACGATGTCAAGGGCATGCGCGTGGGCCTTCCCAAGGAGTTTTTTGAGGAAGGGGGACTGAGCCCGGATGTCAAAAATGCCGTGGATCAGGCTATCAAAACCATGGAAGGCCAGGGGGTGGATGTTGTGGCGGTTTCCCTGCCTCACGCCAAATACAGCGTGGCAGTATACTACGTGATAGCTCCGGCGGAAGCCAGTTCCAACCTGGCCCGGTACGACGGGGTAAAATACGGGCTCCGGGAACAAAGGGACTCGTTGATTGACATGTACCACGCCACCCGGTCAGCCGGATTCGGGCCGGAGGTCCAACGCCGGATTATTATCGGCACCTACGCCCTGTCCGCAGGGTATTACGACGCCTATTACGGCAAGGCCTCCCAGGTGCGCACCCTGATTATGGATGACTACAAAAAGGCCTTTGAACAATGCGACGCCGTGATCTCTCCGGTAGCGCCCACTCCGGCGTTCAAGCTGGGTGAAAAAACCGATGACCCCCTGACCATGTATTTGAGCGACATATTTACCTTGTCCGCTAATTTGGCCGGGGTTTGCGGTTTGTCCGTGCCGTGCGGGTTTTCCTCAGACGGCCTGCCCATAGGCCTCCAATTACAGGGCAGTCATTTTGAAGAGGAAAAAATATTAAGGCTGGCCCATCATTTTGAGCAGGCCACGGAATTTCATAACAAACGGCCTGAGATTTAGGGCTGATAGGGAGTTCATTATGTCAACAATCATCCCTGATGGCGAGAATATGCGCAGAGCTGTCAAATGGGTGGGGGAAATCCGTTGCGACAAACCGGACACCAAACCTTCGGTTTTAGTCCAGGACGCAGCCGTGCGTTTTAATCTGTCCCCCGCAGAATCGGAATATCTTGCCCGGCTGGTCCGGGAAGAAATATGCAAATAGCCCAAAAGGCCCGGGCAACCGGGCTTTTTTAATTTTGCTCCCCAATACAGGGGGGCGCTATCCGTATTTTTAAACAAGGCTGAACTATCGTGGCTCCAGTCAGAATTCTCCCTGAAATTCTCACCAATAAAATAGCCGCCGGCGAGGTGGTGGAGCGGCCCAGTTCGGTTTTAAAGGAATTGCTGGAAAATTCCCTGGACGCAAAAAGCACCCGGATTGTTGTGGAAGTGAAAAAGGGAGGCCGTTCCCTGGTTCAGGTGGCGGATAATGGAGAGGGCATGGATCAGGACGACGCCCTGCTTTGCCTGGAACGCTATGCCACCAGCAAGATTTTCACGGACGACGACCTTTTTTCCATCAGTACCCTGGGATTTCGGGGAGAGGCCCTGCCGTCCATCGGGTCGGTATCGCGCCTGACCCTGGTTACCCGGAAAAAGGAGTCTCCGGCGGGCACGAAGGTGGTTATGAACGGTGGAAAGATCGTTAACGTGTCTGAGGTTGGCGCGCCCCCTGGAACCATGATTTCTGTGGCTGACCTGTTTTACAACATCCCTGCCCGGAGAAAATTCCTCAAAACCAATGCCACGGAAATGGGACACATTGCCGACACCATGTCCGCCATGGCTTTGGGATGGCCCGAGACCGCCTTTGAACTTATCCATAATGACCGGGTTTTATTCTCGTGGCCGGTGGCCCAGGACCCCCATGACCGGGTGGCGGACGTGCTGGGCAAGGACGTGGCGCCCGGGCTCATACGCATATCCCGCAAGGAGTTGGAAATCAGCGTTGACGGTTACCTTGCCATGCCCGAGTTTTCCCGCACCACCAAGCGGGGGCTGTATATTTTTGTGAACGGGCGTTTGGTAACGGACAAGCTGGTTACCCACGCTTTGATGGAGGGATACCGGGGCCGTTTGATGAAAGGCAAATATCCGGTAGCGGTAATTTTCTTAAGGGTCCCGCCTGACCAAGTGGACGTGAACGTGCATCCTGCCAAGGCGGAGGTGCGTTTTGTCAATGCCAACATGGTGCATCACTCCCTGTCGGCCACGGTGCAGGACAGCCTGAATTCCCTGGATCAGGTCCCGTGGAAATCCCGGCCCAAACAACCGGTTCGCACAGAGGTTAATGAAGATCTGTTTAGCCAGCCCTTCAGCCAGGAGTCTTTTTCGTCCTATGCAAAGGAGGAACCCTCCTGGATTAGGGCAGCGGCAGCCACTCCGCCCCAGAGGCCCATGTTCCGGACCGAGCCCAGACAAGATGCAACCAGGGAGTCTCGGCCCGGTTCAAGGCCCGGTATGTCTTCCCCGTCCCGAGGAAGTTCCGGGTTTTCCCGGCCTGCGCCGCCGGCGCCGGATTTTTTGCAATCTTCCGCGAAAACCGGTTTTCAAGGTCATAGTGTAAATGCCCCCGAAATGGAACAAACCGGCGTAGAGGACCTGAAAGCCCTTGGACAATTCGCCAATGCCTATGTGCTTTGCCAGTCTTCCCTGGGGCTTTTGATTGTGGACCAGCACGCGGCCCACGAGCGGGTTTTGTTCGAGCAGTTTAAAAAACACATGGAAAAAGGCGGGATAGAGATTCAGAATCTTCTTATTCCCGAGACCTTTGAGCTTTCCCATACCGAGGCGGAAATCCTGGAGCGCATCCTCCCGGACTTGCAAAAGACTGGCATAGACGTGGACCGGTTTTCGGGCCGGACCTTTGTGGTAAAGGCCGTGCCTGCCATGCTTTCGGAGGCTGAGATTGGCAAGATCGTTTCCGAGATGGTGGAAAAGGTTGCGGAAGCCGGAGGCGGAGCCTGTTTTACCGATGCCCTGGACGAATGCCTTATTGTCATGGCCTGCCATGGGTCGGTGCGAGCCCACCAGAGCTTGGGCATCCAGGAGATGAACGCCCTGTTAAAGCAACTGGAAGCCTGTGAACGCCCCTCCCAATGTCCCCATGGACGCCCCACCTGGCTGTTATGGACAGAGTCGGACCTGGAGCGGGCCTTTAAAAGGAAATAACCTGGTTTCTTCCGTTTTCCTTGGCCTTGTACAGGGCCTTGTCCGCACATTCGATAAGGGTTTTGTGATCCGGGATGTCCGGGTGTGGAAAAGTGGCCACCCCCACGCTGATGGTCACGGAAAGGCTCAGGTCGTTGGCGATGAACTCGTGCTTTTCCACCGAATCCCTTAGGCGTTCGGCCACCATAAAGGCGGCGGCGGCCGGGGTATGGTAAAGAACCAGGGCAAATTCCTCGCCCCCGTATCTGGCGGCCAAGTCGGTGTCGCGGAGGCTGTCTTCAATGATCCTGGCCAGGGTGGAGAGGACAATGTCGCCGGTCTGGTGTCCGTAGGTGTCGTTGAATTTCTTAAAATAATCAATATCGCACAAAACGCAGGACAGGGATTCGTGATAGCGCATGGCGCGTTGGAAGTCCTTGGTCATGGCGTCCTGAAAATAGCGGTGGTTGTATAGGCCTGTGAGTCCGTCCCGATTGGCCAGTTCCTGGAGCTGGCGGTTGGTTTCCTGCAGGCTTTCGTAGAGGTCCTTAATGCGGAGGTGTGTGTTGACCCTGGCCACCAGTTCCCCTTCTTCAAAGGGTTTGGTCACGTAGTCCGAGGCGCCTGCTTCCAGGCCTTTTACCTTATCGGCGGTTTCGGCCTTGGAGGTAAGCATGATGACGGGGATGTCTGCTGTTGCGGGGGACCCCTTGATTTTTTCGCATACAGCGTACCCGTCCATACCGGGCATAATGAGGTCCAGGAGGATGAGGTCGGGTTTTATGTTTGCCACAGCCTCCAGGCCTTCTTCCCCGTTGGTAGCCACGGACACTTCATGCTCCCTGGCGGTGAGCATGTTTTTGGCCACATGGGCGATTAGCCTGCTGTCATCTATCACAAGTATCTTAGCCATAGTGCAAAAAGCCTTTGCCTAGCTCAAGATTAAAAAATTATTTTGGCCGGAGTCAAGGTCCGGCGTCCTGTCAACGCAGTTTGGCGCTGGCCAGGATTTCCTCGGGCATGGAATCCAGGGATGAAATGCGAGTAGCCGCCCCTAAGTCTATGGCGGCCCTTGGCATTCCGAAAACCACGGAACTGGCTTCGTCCTGGGCGATGGTGAAGCAGCCGGCCTCACGCATTTCCAGCAGGCCCAGGGCGCCGTCATCGCCCATGCCTGTGAGGATGATTCCCACGGCTTCCCTGCCCGCCACCTGGGCGGCTGACTCAAAGAGCACATCCGCCGAGGGTTTTTGATGGTGCACAGGCGGCGTATCGGTAATCCGGATAAAAAAACCCGCCCGGTCCCTGGCAAGGATCATGTGTTTGCCGCCTTGTGCAATGATGACTTTATCCTTTTCCACCCGCTCCCGGTCCGTGGCTTCCACCACATCATAAGGCACCATGTCGTTGAGACGCTGGGCAAAGGAATGGGTGTAATTGGGCGGCATATGCTGGACCACAAGGATTCCGTTGGTATGGAAGTTCATGGATGCCAACAGCCTGCGGATGGCCTGAGGCCCTCCTGTGGAGGCTCCGATAACCAGGATTTTGTATAGCCGGGACAGGCGTGTTTCCGCATGGATTTTAGGAGGCACGCGTATCGTCTGGCCGGGGGATATGTTAGCCCGTCCAGCGGCTCTGACCTTGGCCACGATGTCAGCGGCCAGGATTTCCAGGCCTTTATGGGCCGTCCCGTGGACCGGCTTGGGGACAAAGTCCACGGCGCCAGCCTCCAGGGCTTCCAGGGTGCGCATACTATTCTCCGTGGTGTAGGAGCTGATCATGAGCACGGGCAGAGGTTTGTAAGTCATGAGTCTTTTCAGGAAGGTGATGCCGTCCATACGGGGCATTTCCACGTCCAGGGTAATCACATCCGGGGGGTCTGCAATAATCATTTCCCGCGCTTCAAAAGCATCCGACGCAGTGCCCATCACTTCGATGTCCGCCTCGGCGGAGAGAATACGTCTAAGCATTGACTGCATTACAGGCGAGTCATCCACAATCAGTACACGCAATTTTTTCATGGCGCCTCATACATATTAGAACAAAATAACGGAAGATTTGGCCCTTCTGGGATAAAAAACCCTGCCTTTGTAAGCAGTTTCTTCGTCCAGGGTGCTGGGTTCAGCTTCCATGTCAAACCTTTTTAGCAACACCTTGGAGGTGTCTGAAAAAAACAGGATCTTACGGCCCTGCTTTCCGCCCAAGTCCGAACTTTCCTGGGGGATGCCTTCCAACTCCAGATACTTGGTGACAAAACGGATATTAGAGCCGGTGATGTTTCCATCATACTTACGAAACTGCAGCACATTCCCCCCCCCGAACACTTTAGCCTTGAGCCGTTCCCTCCGCGCCCCCTTTTTTATCAGGTCCCCGATAAGCAGTTCCATGGCGTACATGCCATAACGCCCCACCTCGGAAGAAAAAATATCCTCGGGATGAACCAGGCCAGGCAGCAGAAAATGGTTCATGCCTCCAATTTTTCTTTCCTTGTCATACAGACATGCAGAAATACAGGAACCCAGCAAGGTGTATAGCACTTCATCGTTGGTGCATACATGGTACTCGCCAGCCCTCAAAAGCACTACCTGCCTGTTGAGTTTGCGACTGTAAAAACGCCTCAAGCCATAACCCCTGCAATTTCCGAGGCCGATTGCGCCTCCGGCTGATGTACGGAATGTACGGTTGGCTGCCTAAGCAGACTTTTTTTGATAAACCGCATGCCCGATGAGGGCAAAGCGGTCATCAATCCCTATCAAAGATTCCGAGGCGCCCAGGCAAAGATACCCCCCAACCGGCAACAATCGCAAAAACTCCCCCATGATCTGTTGCTTCTGAGTCCTGGAAAAATAAATCATGACATTCCGGCACAGGATAATATCCATGGGTCCCTTGATGGGATAGGGAACCTCCAGGAGGTTAAGCCTCCTGAAAAGGATGTTTTTCCTGAGCCTGTCTCTCACAACATGGAACCGCCTCCCGGAATGCCGTAGAGGCTTGAAATACTTTGGTACATATTCTTCGGGAACAGGGGCCATTTCATCAGCCGTGTACTTGCCTCGGAAAGCATATTTCAAGGAGTCGCTGTCTATGTCCGTGGCAAGGAATTTTACATCCCAGGCTACGAGTTCCCGCATTGTTTCCTGCATCATCATCTCCAGACTGTAGGGTTCATGCCCCCTGGAGCACCCGGCGGACCAGATGCGGATTTGCTTTAATCCGCTGTTTTTTTCCACCACATCAGGGATGACCTGGCGCGCCAGAATTTCAAACTGGGGACCGGCCCGAAAAAAGCTGGTCTGGTCGATGGTCACATGGTTGATGAGGGTCCGGAGTTCCTCGTGACCTTTCCCCGCCTTTAACATGCGGTAGTAAGCGGTGTAGGAGGACATTCCCAGAGCTTCCAGTCTTCTGGCCAGCCTCCGCCCCAGGGTTTGTCTTTTGGCGGTTTTCAACAAAATGCCCGTCTTGTTCTGAAGCAAGGTCCGGAAAAGTTCGAACTCCGTTTCAGACAATTCAGGGATCATTTAGGTTGCGTCCACCGTCTCAAGTTCCTCCTGGCTCAACAGCCGGTCCACATCCAGGAGAATGGTCATGAGGTCGTCCTTCCTGCCTACCCCGGCCAGGTATTCCCGGGCAATTCCGGGCGGGAGGTTGCCCGTGCTCTGAAAATCATCAGACTGAATCTCCACCACGTCGGAAATCTCGTCTGCAATGACCCCCATGACCCTGCCGGAGATCTCCACCACGATGATCACGTGAAAGGGCGTATACTCCACCGGGGGCAGATGAAACTTCTCCCGCAGGTCAAAAACGGGAAGGATGACGCCCCGCAGATTGATGATTCCCTTGACAAAGCCCTTGACGTGGGGCAAGGCGGTGATCTTCCGGTAACTGAAAACCTCCTTGATTTTGAAGATTTCCACGCCGTAGCTTTGATCATTGAGGGAAAAAACCACGTATTGGGTAGCCATCAGAATTCCTCGAATCCTTCTTCAAATTCCTGCTCCAGAAGGTCGTCCGTCATCTCTTCCATGGAAGGCCTGGTGCTTACCAGGTCGTCTCGCAACGCCCGGGAAGTGGGCATGGCCCTGCGCCGTTCCCGTCCGCCAAAAGAAGAGCGGCTTGGGGGGGGCGGTTCCTGTTCAAAATGATCCTCCACGAAATCCATCTGCTGGGCAATGATATCCTCGGTTCCCAGCACAAAGACGGCGGTGAGTTCCTGGAGTTTGCGGGCTTTTTCCTTGAGTTTTTGGGTCTCCTGGGCAAGCTCGTCCACAAAGGAGGCGTTCTTTTCGTTGACCTCGCAAACCTCCTGGGTGCCCTGGTTGATCTGTTCGATGCCCCGGGAGCTTTCCTCGCTGCCCATGGATACCTCGCCCAAGGCGTCGGACACCTGGCCCGAGGTTCTGACAATCTTGGTAAAGCGCCCTTGCAACTCGCCAACCCACTGGCGGCCTGTGGTTACTTTGTCCATGATCTCCCGCACCAGGACCTGGATATCCTTGGAGGCCGAAGCGCTGCGTTTGGCCAGATTCCGGACTTCATTGGCCACCACGGCAAAACCCCGGCCCTGCTCCCCGGCCCGGGCCGCTTCCACGGCCGCATTGATGGAAAGGAGATTGGTCTGGAAAGTGATTTCGTTGATGAGATCCATCATCTCCACAACCTTGGCGCTGGCTACTTCGATTTCCGACATGGCCTGGGCAGTGCGTTCCACTTCGCTGCCCCCTTCATGGGCCACCTTGACCGCCTCCTTGGACAAGCCGTCCGCATGGCGGGTATTGGCAAGGTTTTCACCTGTGTTGCTGACAAGCTCCTCCAGTGTCGCGCTGATTTCCTCCATGGCGGCAGCCTGTTGTTCGGTGCGCTGGGCCAGGTTCTGGTTCTCCCGGGAAATGCGAAGCACCCCGTTGATAACCGGCAGGATAGCTTCTTTCACCTGCCTAATCAGGGCGGCCATGCCGTCCACGGTTTCGTTGATTCGGTGGGTCAGCACGTCCATGGAGTCATTGGCGCCGGTGGGTACGCCCCGGGGTGAGAGGTCGCCCTGGCTGACCTTTCCCAAAACCTCGGAAAGCTCGATGACCTTGATTTCCAGCTCTTTTTTGCCCTTTTCCTCCCTGGCGTAGGCCTCGCGTATGCGGGTTTCCGCTTCCACGTCCGCAGTAAGGTCGCGCATGATCTGGAAGGCGCCCAGAATCTTGCCGGAAGAATCTTTCAGCAATGCGGCGCTGCACAGGATGGGCACTTCCACGCCCTTGGAGTTGGTGAGGGCGATTCTGCGTCCGCTGACCGCCTCGCCGCTTTCTATGGCTTTACGCACCGGGCATTCGTTTCTGTATATGGACGCCAGGAATATCTCCTGACAAGGCCTTTCCAGGACCTCGGGGGCGGTGAGCCCAACCAGCTTAAGGGCAGCTTCATTGACATAAGTGATTTTGCGGTCCGGGTCTGTCATGAAAAAGGGGTCTGAAACGCCCAGTTGAAGGCTGTTGGCGTATTCGATACGATCCCGGATGCTGAAGATCATGGTGTTAAAATTACGGGTGAGCCTGCCTATGGAATCGGCGGCGTCGTCATAGACCTCCACGTTCACGTCCCCGCCCGCCACCTGAGCGGTTTTTTCCTGGAGAGCGCCCAAACGCCTTGTTACCATGCCCTGGAACAGAATGTGTATGATCACCACGAGCAGGAACAGGGCCACCACGGAAAACACACCCATAATGCCTATGTTCTTCCAGACCGCGGAATGCACTTCTTTCATGGGCTGCTGGATGACCATGGCCCCGAGAATCTTACGTTTTTTCCCGTGGCAATGGCTACAGCTATCCCGGTTATAGATGGGCTGGATGGCGGTCATGAAAGGCGCTTTTCCCTCGGTCTCCTCAAAAACCAGGGGAAGAGGCGGATTTTTCGCCCTGGCAAAGGCGTTCTCCAAGGCGCTTCTATTCCCTGAGGACATCATCTTCAGAACTTCTTTAATACTCTCAAACAACCCGTCCGTGTCCGTAGCTTCCAACCCCTGGATAAGGAGCCCCCTCACCTTTTCATTGGTTTCCCCGTCCAACGCGTTGCGGGCTTCCGCTTCTAAAGCGGCTAATGGCCCGAGTTCGTTGGATTTAAGGGCGTTATCCAAGGCCTTTTTGGGAGGGTCATCAAAAAGTAGATTATCAATGCCTTCGCCTTCCTTTTCAGGGTCGGACGCAAAGATGACATTCTTTCCGTTATTGGTGATGTATATGCTCAGGCCCCGGTTTTCTTCATCCGATTTGCCATCCTTGTCAGTCTTGTCCTGATCCCCGGATTCCTCCTGGATCCCCAGGACTTTGCTCATTTGGCTTCCGGTCTGTTGGATCTCGCGCTTGACGCTGTCCGTGTCACCCAGCATCATGGGGTATTCAAAGCCACTATTTGTTTTGGCCATAAGCTGATACGAAAAATTAGTGGCAAGGGTTCTGGCAATATTCCCCTGCACCCTGGAAAAATACCAGAGGTTGGCCACCATAAACAGCATGACTATAAACAGGGTCGCCACCAGCATCTTGGTGCGCAACCTGGTTCTCTTTCGAAGTGACATGATGTAGTTCTTCATTAAAGTCCCCCTAAGGATCAATGAGCGCCGGCGTATATGACCTTTTTATAACGAAAAGACCGGACTTTGCTTACATGGTCCTTGTCTTTTTGCTCGTGACACTTGGCGCACAATTCAATGGTCGGAGTCTTGACAATGTGAGCTTTCTCCATGGTTTGGGTGTGCAGTTTGCCAGGGCCGTGGCAGGCCTCGCAACCCACGTTTTCCAGGCCGGGTGTCTCTGTCTTTTCCATGCTCTCAAAGCCGGATTCCTGCCCATAGCCCGTGGTATGGCATTTTTTACACTCTTCAAACTCCTCATCGGTCAATCCGTCCTTCATGCGACTGATGGATTCCCAGGAATGGGCTTTGCGGGAGTTGGCCTGCCACGATGCATACCGGTGGGCATGGCACTCCTTACATTTGTCCGACCCGATGTATCCTCCCCCAACAATTCCCCCCTTGGCGCCGGCCATGGGCCAGGCCACCAAAAAAGCCAGTGCGACCCCCACAACCGCAATCCCAGCCATTTTCGGAAACATCTTCATTTTCATGCGTCACTCCTTGCCGAAGATCTATTGAAAAACATTTCTTCCAAGGCAAACAGGTCCATGACCAAGGCCACTGAACCATCCCCCATGATGGTTGCGCCGGCGATACCGGCTACACTTTTAAAATTGGACTCCAGGCTTTTGACCACCACCTGATGGGGGTCCAGCACCTGGTCCACCAAAAGACCGAAGCACTGCCTGGATGTATCAATGAACACCAAAATGGACCCCACATTGCTTTGGTCAGTGGGGCTGCTAATGCCGTAGACCTTGGATAACCGGACCACGGGCACGTATTCCCCCCGGAACGTATACAGGCGCTCTCCTGCGCCGAAAAATTTAACCAGATTTGGATCATATTTATGAGTGCCCACCACGCCCCAGAGAGGCACCAGGTAGGACCGGTCCTGATCCTTGATGTGGAGAGCCTCCAGCAAGGCGAATGTCAGTGGCAGGGACAGGGTAAAGGTGGTTCCCTTGCCCTTTTCCGTTTCTATCTGCATGGTCCCCCCCAGTTGCTCCACCTCGTTCCGCACCACATCCATGCCCACCCCCCTGCCGGACAAGGCGGTGATTATACTGACCGTTGAAAAACCCGGCTGGCAGATGATATCCAGGACATTGGAATTATCCACCACTTCTCCGGGCTGGATGATTTCCCGCTGCACAGCCTTCTCGGCAATGCGGTCCAGGTCCAGCCCCCGGCCATCGTCGCTGATGCGGACCAGGATCATGCCGCCTTTTTGGAAGGCCCTGAATTCGATGAGTCCCTCGGGAGTTTTACCTGCGGCCTGCCTTTCCTCCGGGGTTTCAATACCGTGATCCACACAGTTGCGGACCAGATGCTTCAAGGGGTCCGTGATATGCTCGATGACCTCCTTGTCCAACTCGGTATCCACTCCCACCAGATTAACCCGAACCTTCTTGCCCTGCTCAAAGGCCGTATCCCTGGCGATGCGTTGAAAGCGGCGAAAGGTGCCTTCCAGGGGAAACATACGGACCTGGGCCACCCGTTCCTGGAATTCCCGGTTGACCTTCAAAAGGTTTTCCAGTTCCTGGTCTGTTTCGGTGCCGGACATATCAACCATGTGGGAGAAAAAATTCTGGAGCCGGGACAGGCCAATGCCGATTTCCTCTGCCAGGTTCACCAGGTGGTTAATTTTTTCCACATCCACTCGCACGCTGGTTTTCCGGTAGGTTTTCCGGCTTTCCTCCTGCTGGCCCACCACGTGTTCCAACATGGAGGAGTCGATTTTACCTTCCTCCACCAGGATTTCGCCCAGGCGTTTTTGCTTGCCCAGAGCCACGTCCAGGTCATCCTTGGTAATGGCCCCGCGCTCCATGAGGACCTCGCCAAGGGGTCTTTCCCCCACGGCGATGTCCACCCCTTCCTTGTATCGGGCGGTGATGTCCTCAATGGAAATTTCATTATCGTCCCTGACGAACATGAAAATGTCTTCCATCTCTTCCAGGGTTGCCCGGGTTTTGGCCACTAATCGCCACGAAATATACAGGATATAGGGATCGTAGGACTCGTAATCGGGCAGGCGGGACATGTCCGCCGTCACATCCACGATATCCGCGACTTCTTCCAGGCCCAGGAGCAGCAGGATGGGGTCCTGACCCCACGAAAAAAGGTCCTTGCGAAATTTCAGTTCAATTTCATAATACCTGCGCCCGTCAGTTTCCGGCAAGGCCGAGGCTTTTTCCTTGCCGTGCTTTTTTGCTTCTTCTTCAGACTCTTTTTTGGGCGCGGTTTTGGATTTGGGTGCTGGTGGGGGTTCCGGCTCATTGATGGCGTCCATACCCAAAAACCGGTTGAGTTGGGACTTGCGGGCACGGAGGACTTCCGGTTCCGCCTCCACCTCTCCACGGCCTCCACGGTCCACCATTTTTCTTAAAAAATCAACATCTTCAAGCAAAAAAGACACCAAGGGTTTGGTGATGGGCAACTGCCCGCCCCGGACTCTTTCCAGGAGGTTTTCCAGAAGGTGGGCGTACTCGGAAACCTTGGTAAAGCCCACCATGGCTGAACCACTTTTCATGGTATGGATGGCCCGGAAAATTTCCTGCACGTCCCCGCCTGGACGGGGGTCGTTTTCCAGGCGCAACAGGCTTTCTTCGGCGGAACGCAGAAGGTCATCTGTTTCTGCAAAGAAAATCTGTAAGGTTTCGTCAGCCTCGTTCATTTAGTCCACATGAGTTTTTTGATGGCCCACAACAACTGTTCGGGATGGAAGGGCTTTATCAGCCATCCCGAGGCTCCGGCTGCCTTTCCCTTTTCGATCATATCTCTTTCGGATTCCGTAGTCAGGACCAATATGGGCAAAAATTTGAATTCAGTTTTTTTGACCTTGCTAATAAAGGTGATGCCATCCATCCTGGGCATGTTGATATCGGTGAGAATCAGGGAGGGAACTGTGCCTTCCTTTCTCATGGTGTTCAGGGTTTCCAAGGCATCCTGTCCATCCGCGGCCACGGCCACTTCATACCCAGCGTTACGCAGGCAAAAGGACACGGAAGACCTGATGGTGGGTGAGTCATCTACTACCAGAATATGCTTTTGCATGTTTCTCCATCCTGGTGCGGCCGCATTGAAACCGGCCTTCTATCTGCCGGAACAACAAAGTATCCAAGGCATACGGCCTTCCATTGCATACAACCTACTATATTTGTATGATATTCTACAAAAGATGCGAGGCGAGCCCGCTTATCCGCAATATTTTTTCCATTTCTGATGACAGGCCGCCAATAACCAGGCCGCCGGAGATTCCCATTCCTCTTTTAAAGGACGCCAAAAACTGTAAGGAAGCTGTGTCGGCAAAGGCCAGTTCGGCAAAGGAGAGCACCACCCTCCCTGACCGGACGGCGGAAGACTCCAGGAATTCCCTCAGGTAATCCAGGTCGTGGATGGTCAGTTCTCCCTTGAGGACATAGGCGCCATCCATGTCCTGGGACACGGTAAAATTTCGGGGTGCGGGTACCTGGTTCTCTTCCATTGATTGTCCTGAGCTATTTGCAGCGGGCTATCCACCTGCCGTTTTCCATCACAACCCGCGATGGTTCGTCTGTGCGCGGGGATTGTTTGAATTCCGGTATCCCGTAGTCCGGATCATGGGGAAGCAGCAGACCCATGGTATTTCCCTCTTTAAAAGGCTGGGGAAGGACCGGGCGGATGTCTTGTTTTTCGCGTGCGGCAAAAATTTCATCCGCGTCCTTTTTCCCGCACAGTGACAAAAGGTTCATGAAGGTGGGCGGCATGAGGTTTAGCCTGCCCTCCTTATATTCCTCCAATGCCTGGTCGGGCCTGACCCAAAGCCCTTGGGTCACTTCGCCTTCGTCCGGTACGGGTTCCTGGTCCCGTGGCAGCCTTGCCAGGAAAAAGCGGGTATCCCATCTTTTCCTGACATTTTCCGGCGTGATCCAACGTCTGTGAGGGACCAGTCGGTCGGGGAGCAGGCGCAATGTTTTTTCCCGAGCCATCTGCGCCAGCCGGATTTTTCCATTTACCATAGGTTCCCGGTAGTCCCACAGGGCGCTGACCCCCGTGTCAGGAAGGCCTGATGCGAAAAGCACCCCGGCTTCCTCGAAGGTTTCCCGGAGGGCGCAAAAGAATATGCCCAGGGAGTGGGGCGTTTCTCCCAAAAATCCTTTAAGGCCTTTGGTATCCGGCGCCCGGGAGAACTGGTCCAGATCCGGGTCCGTATCCCATTCATCCACCACACCGCCGGGAAAAACATGCACTCCGGCAAAGGAGCGCGCCGAGGAGGTTCTGGCCACCAGAAATATCTCGGGTCCCTGTTCTCCATCCCGCACCAGGATCACCGTGGAGGCGTCCCGCACTTCTACCTGTGTTTGTTCGCCATTTGTTACGTTCACTTGCCGGGCCTCTGATTTCGGGTGACGGCGGATATGGAATCTTCCACCCAGCCCATGGTCCTTCTCAGGAGGCCTTTAAATTGTTGATCCTTGCTAATGGCATAAAAAGAATGCTCGCTGGCATGGAGTTCCTTGAGAAGAACCAGGTCAGCGGTAGAGCCCACCCTCCCAATGGCGCGGATGATCACCTGCAAAATTTGCAGGAGGCCGGGAAGCTGCTCCTTGCTGTTTTTGAGCCACCACACCTCTGCCTCGGGGTTTCCATATTCCCGTGCTGCGCTGCGAAGCACGGCCCGGGCTGTGCCCCCTCCCACCAGGGACAGGAGGATGTACACCTCGCGTTCCAGGGTAAGGGTGTACCGGGGGGGCAGGGGGTCCCTGGCGCCAAAGGGGTCCAGGGTGTCTTTGAGAGACCGGTGTATGCAACGGACTTTTCGGAAAAAAAGGTCTTTATGGAGTTCAATAAAACTGTCCGTAAAGGCCACGGCCTGGGGGTCGAGTCCTTCCCGGACCATGAGCACTTCCTCGGGGGTGATTTCAATGTCGTTATGCAGTTCCTTGTTGTATTTGCGCAGCAGCAAGGTGGAAAGCATGAGGGCATTGCGGTCGTGAAAGGTGATGTTTTCGGGGTCGTGGCAAAAATCCCGAAGCAGCACCTCCAGGCCCTGCTTGCGCATTTTCATGCGGTCGATGAGCAATTGCAGGGCATTGAGATAGGCAATGCGGTCCTGGCGGTCCATGATTTCCTTGAGATAGTACCACAGGAATTCAAAGACCTTTTTTTCGTGTCGGGAGAAAGCCGGGATGCTGCGTTCAAAATCACGACGAAGGAAATGTCCTTTGGAGTCAAAACACCCTCTAAGGAGTCTTACCAAGTCTTCGGCGTCCTTGACCGTGACAGAAAAGTCCCTGGCAATGGTTTGATAATCCAGGGGTTCGAATTCGATGGGGTTTTCCACCATCTTCTTGATTTTGTTTTTGGTGATAGAGCGCTGGGCGAAAAAGGCCACCAAGTCCAGCAATTTGTGGTCCAGGTTGGCGGAAATGGAGTCATTTTCTTCCAGGCTGTTGGCTACCAGCACGTCCCCGGAAATGGATAGCTGACCATAGACACTGTCCGGCACCAAGTCCAGGCGGCTTTCCACGCTGCCCAGGATGTCGATGATGAGGGATTCCCCCACCACATCCAGGTCCGCGGCCAGTCCGTTTTTTCTGGCCATGCCGGCCTCTATGGCATTGAGCACTTCGGAAGCCAGGGCCAGTCTTTTTCCCAGCGCATAAGCGTCCACGGAGCCGTAGTCGTTGGCATAGAGGCAGTCCATAATCCGGGCTGTTTTTTGCGGGTTATGTCCGAATTCCTGCTGGATGATCCGGGTAAGTTTCGCCTTGAACCGGGATATGGATTCTGCGGGGTCTTCGGATATGAGCCAGCGGACGTTATTCATCTCAATGGGAGGACGCGCCAACTGGGCTTTTAGTTTTTTAAAGGCGAAAATGGTTTCGTAGACCCCTGTGAAATGTTCCAGGGGGTCTCCGTTGCTGGCCTTTTCCAGCATGGCGTGAATTTTTTGCACCAGTTGGGAGAGAGCCGCGACCTTAACTCCGCTGAATGCGGCAAGCAGGGAAAGATTGGGGTCGGGCCTGCCCTTTTCATCCAAAACCACCGGGACCGGGGCCAGTTTAGGGGCGTTCTCCTTTTCGTCCGGAAAGGTCTTGACCGCGCCTGCTTTGATAGCCAGGCTGTAGAAGTAGCCTGCCAGCAATTCCAGGGAGCGGACCATGGCTTTTTTGTCAGTGTCTTTCCATTGGCCAATGGTGACGACAAAACTCCCCATACCGGTCTTTCCCAGGCTTTCAAAGGCGACGGTGGCCTGGGGAGGCATGTGGGAGGCTGTTACGCCCAAACGCCGTGCGGTGTCCCTGATTTGAGGGATATCCAGGAACAGGGTCCCGAACTTCATGATGAAGTCGTAGCGAGCCGAGGCCACGCCCGAGCCGGGTATTACCCGGCCCTGGTACCGCAACAAGATGCGATCTCCATGGTTTGGCATGGTGGAAAGCTTGCGCAGGATTTCCATGAGGCGGTTGATGGACTCCCCGACCTTTGTGGCAGAGCCTGATTGGGCCACATCGATAAAGGCCACCAGTTCATGGGCGTAGTCCACCAGCAGTAAACGCCAGGCATCCCTGCGTTTCTCCTCGTCGTGGAGCGCTTCGGCCAACCCCTGGGCTGTTTTCCCCGGAGAAGGTTTCCCCCCGATATCAACGCCACCCAAATCGCGAAAAAGCTGTTCTGCTTCGTTGTCCAGAACGATGTTTCTATCTGTCATATGTATGCACCTGGCATGGACACCTGGGGCCACGCCATTTTGGCTGCCCCGGTGTGCGCCTTTCAGCAGGATACGAGTCCGGCTGCATAACTAATGGAAATCCCAACGATTAGGATAGTATCACGACATCGCCCAAATGGTAAAGATAAAAATGCCCGGAAAACATACAGGTTTTTCACGGTCAGAACACGCTATACCCCTATTTGCTACAGCCAGTCATAAGCGGCTTTCATGATTGTCAGGGCGTCTTCATAGTCCACTCCCCGAGGGTTATAGGTGACTGCTCCGTCATTGACGGCGGCGTTTGCGGCATCCTCCAGCTTGTCCAGGGGAACCCCGGCCTGTTTCAGGGTAATGGGAAGGCCGCATGCTTTGTTCAGTTGGCGGTTCAGGTCGCGCACAGCCTCCACAGCCCTTGCAGGACGGTTTTTTTTGGGTGTGTTGAAATACACATCCTCTCCGGCCAGGGGCAGGAGAAGCTCTCCGTAAAGGTCTCCCACGGTGTCCAGGTTAAATTCCATGCCAAAGGGCAGGAAAATGGTATTGCCCACGCCGTGGGGCACATGGCAGACTCCGCCCACCCCGTGAGCCAGGGCGTGGACCACGCCCACCATGGCATTGGAAAAGGCTGCCCCGGCAAGCAAGGAGGCATTGGCCATGGCAAAGCGGGCGGCCTTGTCGCTGCCTTTTTTCACGGCGGTGAGGATATTGTCCCGGATCAGGGCGATGGCTGCCGTGGCATGGGCGTCGCTCAGAGGATTCTTTTGAATGCAAGTATAGGCTTCCACCGCGTGGGTCATGGCGTCCATGCCTGTGGCCGCGGTGATTTTGGGGGGCATGGTCAGAGTCATGCGGGGGTCCAGGATGGCCACCTTGGGAAGAAGATAGTAGGAGGTAAAGGGCATTTTTATGCCCCGTTTGGTGTCCGCAACCACAGCCACCAGAGTGACTTCGGAGCCTGTTCCGGCCGTGGTGGGAATGGCGATGAAGGGCTTGAGTTCCTTTTTCAGGACCTCGGCGCCCATGAGCGTGATGAGGTCGTCCACTTCCTCGGTCACCACAATGTTGACAGCCTTGGCTGTGTCTATAGCCGAACCGCCCCCCAACCCAACAATGGAGTCGCATTTGTTTTTTTTGTAGAGCCGGGCCACCTCGTTGACCACTTCCACGGAAGAGTCCGGGGGAGTGTCCTCATAGACCGCAGCCAAAACCGCTTCCTGGCCCAAAAAGGCGTCCGCCACAATCTGCATGAGGCCCGCGCCCACAACGCCCCTGTCCGTGACCACCAGGGGCCTTTTGGCGCCCAGTTGCTCCAATTCGTAGGGAAGATTGTCCACAGCCTTGTTTCCAGCCACGACCTTGACCGGATTATAATATTCGTAATAGGAAGGTATCATTTTTCCTGCTCCTTAAGTTTAATATGTCGCTATCCCCCCCTGGGGGTAACAAATTCTTTACCTGACCAACCCGGCAAACCTTCCAAGACCTATTGGCACCCCCACGCCCAGGATAGCCGCCCGTACTCCAGCCCGCTTTAAGGTCATGGGAGGGACCTTTTTAAGGACATTTTTGGCGATAAACTTGGGGAAAAGATAGGCCTGGGTGGTTTCCATGCAACGAATCAGGCTCATGGCCTGGCCCGCATCCCCTTTTAGGGATACCCTGTGCTCCGCCGATCCTTGGGGGGAGCTCATTTGGGCTGAAAAAACCAAAAAGGCTGATTCCAGGTTCTTGAAAAATATGGTGAGGTCCGCGTCCACCGGGCTCGATCCTGCATACCGCAAAACCCCATCCTGCTTTTTAAGCACCATGGTGGGCCCCTCTGAATGGACATGAAGCATGATGGTCATAGGATCTTTCCACCCCTCCACCTCCCTGCGTACGTCCGGGTCCAGCACGGCGGCCGCTTCCAGGGCACGGCCCAGAAGGAAAAGGCCTGCCTGGACCATAAAGGTTTTACCCCTTTTCTTCCGCGGTTTCCACCTATGAGAAACCATCTCGTCATTCATGGCTGACTCCTGTTGTGAGAAATTTCCGGATAGTATTGCGGCTGTGTGTCAAGGCCTGAGGAAACTCGCCGCATGGAAAAATAATATGGAAGCATGCATGAATTTAAGGCTTCCGTCAAGGGTCAGATCAGGCTGGGCATGTCCCTTGCACTTTCCCCCAAACAAATTGCCGGGTAATTCGTGATGACACTGTTATTATTTGTATTCTTAGGGGGTTTCGCGTGTGTGATTTTTTTTGCACTGATTTGGACAAACGTCCAAACAGCCTATTGACCACGGGTCATGTCTGTGCTACGCAATTTTAACAAATGGTCAGGATTAAAGCTCCGGCGTCGGATTAGCGAAACCGAAATATTGGAGTTTTACCAGCGGGGGGGAGATTTTTTTCTTTTCGCCAGCGCCCCCGGACTCAGAGGTTTGAGTTGGGGATGAGTGTTTTCTGATACCCAGTAAGGGGGGAGAATCATGGCAACCGAACAAAAAAATGCAGGAACCGGGTTTTGGGGAAGAATCCTTCATGTGAATCTGACAGAAGGAAGTTTCGAATACGAAGACCTGGAAAGGGAATTTTACGCCAATTATCTGTCCGGCGTCGGTTTGGGCGCCAAGGTTTTGTGGGACCGCCTCAAGCCGGGTGTGGACCCTTTGGGGCCTGAAAACATCCTGGGGTTCACCACAGGAATACTTACGGACACGCCTTCGCTGTTTACGGGACGTTTTACAGTGGTGGGCAAGTCTCCTTTGTCCGGAGGGTGGGGCGATTCCAACTGCGGCGGATATTTTGCGCCTTTCCTGAAACGATGCCAGGTGGATGCGGTCTTTTTTTACGGAGCTTCTGAAAAGCCGGTCTATTTGTATATGGACGGCAAAGAGGTGCGCATAGAGGACGCCGGGGAAATCTGGGGCAAAGATATCGTCGAGACCGAAGACTATTTAAAAGAAAAATACGGCAAACGCGTCCAGGTGGCTTCCATAGGCCAGAGCGGCGAGAATCTCTGTCGGTTTGCAGGCATATGCAACGATGGCGGCCGCATTGCGGCCCGTAGCGGTCTGGGCGCGGTCATGGGTTCGAAGAACCTCAAAGCCGTGGTGGCCGCAGGCAAAAAGCGGGTTGGCGCGGTTGAAAAAGAAACCATGAAGAACCTGACCAAGGAATTCCGGGAGCGCTTTGGCAATTTGCGTTTTCTGGAAAAGGTTCTGGACGACAAAGGCCTGGCCCTGACAGGATGGATCACCCGGGTGCTGCCTGTGTATCCCCGCCAGCCGTCCTTTTTGTGGCGCACCATTTTGCGCAAATACGGCACCCCCGGCCTGACGTCCATGAGCGCCGAGTCCGGCGACAGCCCCATCAAGAACTGGGGCGGGGCGGGCTGTTCGGATTTCCCCCTGTCCACGGTCAAGGCCATTGGCCCGGATGCGGTGATCCAGTTCCAGCAAAAAAAATACGGGTGTTTTTCCTGCCCACTCCAGTGCGGCGGAATCATGAAGGTGGACAAGGGGCCTCACCAGTTGGCCGAAACCCACAAGCCCGAATACGAAACCATTTGCGCCTTTGGCGGCATGGCTTTGAACAATGATGTGTATTCCATTTACAAACTCAACGACATGTGCAACCGGGCCGGGATCGACACCATTTCCTGCGGCGCGGTGTGCGCCTTTGCAGTGGAGTGTTTTGAGAACGGCATTTTGACGGAAAAGGACACCGGCGGGATCAAGCTCGCGTGGGGAGACGGGGAAGCCCTGATCCGCCTGACCGAACTGATCATCAACCGGGAAGGGATAGGGGATATTCTGGCCGAGGGCGTCAAGGTTGCATCGGCGCAGATCCAAAAGGGTTCGGACCAGTACGCCGTTCATTGCGGCGGGGTGGAGCCTCCCATGCATGATCCCCGGGTTGATGTGGGCTATGGCATGGCTTACTACTGCGACCCCACTCCGGGCCGCCATACCGTGTGTTCCAACATGTACCTGGATCTCCAGGAGTTGGAAAAACAATTCCCCAGCGCCGAAAAGCCCGCCCAGTTTTTCACGGACAAGGAAAAGTACCGCACGGACAACAAGGCCAAGGGCATAGCCATTGACACCTATTTCAAAATGCTGGTGGATTGCAGCGGGCTGTGCATGTTCGGCACCCAGACCGGCGGTGAAATGCCTCTGGTCAAGTGGTTGAACGCAGCCACGGGTTTTGACTTCACCCCGGACGAGTATCTTGCCATTGGGGAGCGTGTCCACCAGTTGCGCCACGCATTCAATGTGCGGGAGGGCATCAACGAGGCAAAGAATCCGCCCCATGGCCGCACCTGGGGCAGCCCGCCCCTGGAAAAAGGCCCGTACAAGGGCCTTACCCTGGACATGGAAGCCTTGGGCAAGAATTACTATTCCGAGATGGGCTGGAACTGGGAAACCGGCAAGCCCCTTCCGGCCAGGATGAAGGGCCTTGGGCTGGAGACTGTTACAGAAGCCCTGAAATAGAACAGGGTTAAACCAAGCAGAATATAAAGGGGGTTTTGGCTTTCCGCCAGGGGAGCCCGCCCCCTTTTATTGTCTGTTGCTATCCATGCGGCAGCTATCCTGACATAAGGGGGAAGTTCGCCATGGCGGGAGACTCGCTAACCCCAAACCGGGCGTGGCCCACGGCATGCCGCAGGATCGGTGCGCCCGCGCCAGCCACACAATGCATCATGCTGAAATCATTTAGTTTTTAAAAGACAACTTTTCCCTATTGACAGGGTGCATTACGGGATGACCCCCAAAGTCGTCCTGTTTTCCCATAGGTTCTTATAGATCGCCATAGGCGGTGAATCCTTTGGGGCTTTTATCTTTCAGTACCTGGCGCGGTTTATGAAAACCGTCGTGATCATAAATGTGTTTCAGCAGTCTTTCTCTTTCCTCGGGCTCGGCAAGATAGGCTATTCCGACGGCATGCTCCCCAATACTCAGGCCGCGCGGATCAAAGGCCCCGTATTCGGAAACGATGACCACGGGATCGGCTGCAATGGCGGTGGAGGAAACGCCTTCCGGACATTTTTCAAGAATTTTCGACACTCCCTTGTCTGTGGTGGACTTGATGGCTATGATGGGCGTCCCCCCATGGGACAGATAGGCGCCCCGCAGGAAATCGGCCTGCCCTCCTATTCCCCCGTAAATCTTGTTTGCACTCAAAGAATCCGCCCAGATATTCCCATGGAGGTCCACGCCGATGGCGCTGTTGACAGCAACCATTTTGGGCTCCGCAGCTATATTGATGATGCTGTTGGTGATATCGCAGGGGCGGCTTTGCACAGAACTATTGTAGTTGAGCCACTGATACCCTTCATCGTTGTCCGCCAGGAAAAGAGTGGAAATGCCGAAATCCCGCCGGGTGTATTTGTTGGTCACAATACCCACATCCACCAGTTTCCTCATGGCGGTTGCAAACAGCTCCGTATGAATGCCCAAATCCTTCACCCCTTTTTCAATCACGGCGTCGGTGACAGCCTCGGGAACCTCGCCGATTCCATACTGAAGCGTGCATCCGTCGTGGATATAAAGCCGGGCGATCAATCGGGCGATTTTTTTTGCGCGGTCGTCCGGCTGATGAGAGGGATTGACGGGAAGCTCATAATCGGTGTCCAGGAGATAATCAATACTCTCCGCCCTGATGGTGGTCCCCAAGATAAAGGGGATGCGGGCGTTTCTTTCGGCAATGACAAGCCCACCCCTGGATTTAACCGTTTCGATGGCTGCGGGCACAGCCTCCACTCCGGTTCCCAGGCTGTAGTTGCCTCCATTGTCCGGGCCGCTGACCGATATCAAGGCAATGTCGGGCTGAAGATGCGTCCGGATTTGGCGGGGGATGTCTGACAGATGCATAAGCTGATACATGGCCATGTCGCTGTTTACTGCGGATCTGGAAAAGGCGCTGTTAAAAATAACCCGGTGCGTTATTCGGGCGCATGATTCCGGGGAAAACAACGCCTCAATATCTCCCAGGAGAAGAACGCCAAGCAGTTCGATATCCTGAATGGAAGTGTCGGAAGCCAGTTGTTTTAAAAGGATCTGGGGGGTGGATGCATTTCCGGCGGAGTAGATTCTGCTCCCCTTGGGGATGGTTGTGCTGTTGACAGCCTCTTCTACATTGGTGATATGCTTCATGTCATTTTTTCCCCGTTGAGTTATTGATGGGTGGATTTATCTATCAAGGATTGTAGCAGAAAGGAGAGTTCCTTTCAATGACGCTCCCCACAGCATGGTGCGGGGGGCTGGTGGAAAAAGATTAAATGCTACTGAAAGTTAGCCAATTCAGGATAATAAATCAGCCAGTAAGAAGAGCGTGTTTTTAATACATCGCCAAAGACAAGCCTTATCCCTCCAGTCTTCGCGCCTTTCCCCCATTGCGGAGGAAGGACAGGATGGGGGGGAATCTGTCATTCCCGAGTATTTTTGTCGGGAATCCAGTCCTTCGTCCTTGCAACCTCATTCCCCAACCCGCAGGATGTGACCCCAAAAAAACTGAGTTAGTCACTTAATCAGGGATGTCCCGCAGAGTCTCCAAACGTCAAACGTAGATTTGACCCCTAAGATCGCAAATTTTTGGGAGCATCCTTAAATTCTTCGCCGAAAATGATTTCGGTATTTTTATGCAAACCACGAAGTTTATCCCGCAACTCAGCGACAGCCGCTTCAGATATTTCCGTGCCGCGCAAGTCAAGGCTCCATAGATCGTGCTCTTTCCTTAATAAGTCCATCAGAACTGGGATATCGTCGTCTTTCAGAGGCAGATTCCGTAAATTAACCTCTCTTAGAAGGGCAATCTCCTTAAGCCTGCTAAGCCCGGCAATAGTAACTTGTGTAGAGGAAAGATCCAAGCATCCTACATCATTTCTTATTGTCATCAAACATTTGATTGCTTCATCCGTGATGGGAGTATCGCTCAAGTCTAAACAAAAAATTTCAACACCATCAATGAATCGACAAAGCGACTCTGTTGTTACCATCGTATGATGAAGTGACAACTTGAATATAGAACAGTTCTTTGTCAAGTTCGGCAGACCTGAACCGTCTATGCCAGTCTGAGACAAGTCCAAAGCTCTTATCATCGGTGCTAATTTACTGAGTTGATTCAGTTCATTGTCTCGGACTTTCGTACCGGAAAGGTCAATAGCATGTCCAACAGTTTTGCCACTCCAAGGAGTATATCCTGTTTCAATTTTCCCTCCCAATGACTCAATCCAGTTTATCGCTTCCAGTTCCTGTCGAGATAGCTTCTCTCTTCCAAAGGAACGGCATCCGTATCCGATTAGGCACAGCAATGCTATACATATCGTTATCGCAAGTGCTGCGCGGACTTTTCCGTTGAGTCGCATACTCATGTATTTTCACCTGTTTGCCTCTGGACCTCCAGATTGAACAATATGCCTTTCCTCGTTTCCATGCTCCTGCGTGGGAATGCATCCGTATATACAGCCGCGTTTCCTCCCTGATGTGTTGGGTTTCGCGGGGCTCTATCCAACCTACAAAACCATCGGGCGCAGCAAGCAGCGCCCTACCAAAACGCACAGACATCCATGCCGCCAAGCCTGCTTGCAAAACTGTTGATGTTTCTTTCGCCATGTAGGGGCCGGGCTTGCCCTGCCCAAGGGCGCGGGTATCGCGCCCTCATCAAAAACAGCGCGGCAAGCCACGCATCTACACAGTTTCAATTAGCCTTTAGCCTTCCCAAAACTGTGTAGGGGCAGGATTCTCCTGCCCAAGTGTTGGGAAGCGCCCGGGTTCATCCAACCTAATCCGTGGGCGCGGCAAGCAGCGCCCCTACGGAAGAACAAGGCATTCCTTGCATCCCATGGGTTTGGGTCAACCGAAAAGGTACGCCCTGGCCTTACAGGGAGTTTTGACTCTCCGCCAGCCCGGCCAGCCCCATTTTATTTCGCCCCCGGGCCAGGACTATCATGAGGGCGGGCACCAGGAGAAAATCCGCCAGCAGGGCCACCAGGATAACCAGCCCCGTAAAGAAACCGAACTGGACCATGTGGAGCAGGGTGCCGGAAAGGAGCACGAAAAATCCCGCGGACAACACCAGGGACGTGATGAGCAAGGCCCTTCCCGTGCCTAAAAAGGTTTCCCTGACCGCTTTTTCCGCGTCGCCTGTAAACCGGTAATATCTTCTGAAATTATAAATAAAGTGCATGGTGTCGTCCACCACGAGGCCTATGGCGATGCTTCCAATCATAAGGGTGTTCATGTTCAGGTTGATGGAACAGGCCGCCATGATCCCCATAATAAGCACAATGGGCAACAGGTTGGGAAACATGGCCACCAGACCCATTTTCACGTCTCCCACCAGCATCACCATCATGGCTGTGATGACCACAAAGGCCACCACGTAGCTCCTGGCCATACTGTGGAGAGCTGCGGGAATGGTCTTGGCCATGATGGGCATGAGGCCCGTGATGTTGATGGAAGCCCTGCCCTCGAATTCCCTGTCCAGCCTGGTTTTCCATTCCCTCACAAATTTATCAAAAATCACCGAATCCACCCAATCCGTTTTGACGGTTATCCGGGCTTTGGAAAACTGGGTGTCCACGATCCGCTCCAGGTCTTCTGCGCCGCTGTTTTCAAAAAGGAGCAGTTCCTGGGCGATGAGTTGGTGATCTTTGGGGACGGTGTAAAAGGCCGGATCGTTTTCATGGAGGGCCTGGTTGGTTTCCTTGACCACATTGACAATGGACAGGGTTTTGCCCACATGGAGTTCCGGGTTTTCGTAGGCCATCCATTGTTCGCTCATGGCGTCCATGCTGGCGAGGATATCGGGCTCCTGGACGCCGTTTTCCCGGCCGGTATCCACCACCACCTCCATGCTAACCGTGCCCTTGAGGTCGTTCTCTATCTTTTTCAGGTCCTTGTACACCTGCATGTCCTTGGGAAAATAATCCACCACCGCATCGGAAAATTTGAGTTTGAAGCACATAGCCCCTGAAAGGCCCAATATCAGGACGGAAACCACAATAATGGTAACAGGGCGGCGGATGGAGATATTGGCGAACCAGAGCAAAAATCTGTCCATGCTTTGTTTTGTGGGCTTGATGGGCCGGGGTTTGATGGAGACCAGGGCCAGCATGGCTGGCAGCATGATGATGGTGAGCAACAGGGCCAGGGTCACCCCAAGGGCGGCAAAGATGCCCATCTCGGAAATGGCGGTGAGTTCCGCCGTGGAGAATGACAGCAGTCCGGCCGCCGTGGTCATGCTGGTCATGACTATGGCCAGGCCCGAATGCCCCATGCTGTAGGCGATGGCGTCCTCCCGGGAATCCCCCAGGTCCACGCGCCGGAAAAAAATCGCCAGGATATGGACCGAATCCGCCAGGCCCACCGCCACCAGAAAGGCGGGAATGGCCGTGGTGGTCATCTTGAACGGGACGTCCGCAAGGGCCATCATTCCCATGGTGCAAAAGGCCGAGCCCAATACAATGACCATAGGCATAAGCACCCCTGAAAAACGCCGGAACAGCAGGAACAGCAGCACGGAATTCAATATTGTGGTGAGGATCATGCAGTTTCGGGTGTCCATGAGGGTGGACTCGTTGAACACGTCCAGGATTACCGGTCGTCCCGTGGCCGCCACCTGGAAATCCGGGGCGCGGTGTTTGTCCAGAATGCGGGCGACCGCCAGCACCACCTCCCGGTTTTGCTCCACCGTGAAATACTTCCGGGACTCGGGTATGGCGTCGGGCAGGGATTCGCCAGGGGAGTTTTCAAAGGCGTCAAAGGCCTGGTCAAAGCCGCCAGCCCCGGCGCCTGCATCTGCATAGGCTTCGGTTTCTATGAGCAGGGCCGTCACCCGCCCGTCTTCCGAAATAATATGATTCCGGTACAAGGGGCTGGACATGACCCTTTCCCGGAGTTCCCCCATGGACAGGCCGTTTTCCGGCCAGTCTTCCAGGAGGTCCTCCACGACCAGGGATTCGTCCTCTCCCCGGGTGTTTCGGATGTTCACCAGACTGGTGACCTCCCGCACATAGGGGATTTCCGTTTCCAACTCCTCGTGGAGGGCCCGGAGTTTTTCCAGAAACACGGGATCAAAAATATTGGGCGGCTCCACGGCGACCACCAGCATTTCGGCCCGCCCGAACTGGTCCCGGAATGTGTTGTAAGCAATGCGGATGGGGTCGTTCTTGCGAAGCATGGCTTCCGAGGAGGTATCCACGCTTAGGTTGGGCACCTGAATAAAGAAAAAAAGGCAAAAAACCAGGGAAGCGGCCAGGGTCTTTTTAGGGTTGTGGTAAATCCAACGTCCCAAGTGGTTGAACAAAAGCTCAATGCGATGTCGTATGCCGGGCATGGTACCTCGTGGTGGGGATTCCGGTTCAGGAATATAAGGGTGCGAGACAAAAATGACCAGGAAGGGTCATAAAAAATTTAACACATGGTCAATTTTGTATATACGGAACCGGCCGGGGGTTCAAGCGAAATTTATCGTCCGGCCTTTAGCGCCCTGTTTTTGTCGGATACGACCCCGTACTATGCCACGCACCGGTCTATACCCAAAATGCCCGCGCAGGCGTCCGCCGCGGCGCCGGTTGCACGGGCGGCCCGGCATCTTGCGGCAAGCACGGCTTGCGTCAGAGCCTCCTCCACTGGGCCGCTCAACAGGCCAAGGAGGCCCTTGCGGGATTGGGATGTTTTTTCCTCCAGATAGGGGACTGCGAACAGGTAGTTGCTGGTGTAGTTGGCCATTTTCATCATGCGGCAGATTTTCAGGATAAACGCCTGCTCCCGGGGAGTGAAATCTTTTCCAAAGGCGCGGGCGTTATTCCCGGAAGGGGCCTGGCCCCGGAGCACGGCCCAATCCCTGGCCCAACGCAGGGCAAGCCATTCGTTTAGGCTGTAATCCTTTTTATACAGGGTAATCAGCTTTTGGATGTCCTCTTCCGTCAGTCCGGCGCGAAGTCCCACCAGGGTGTGCACTTTGGTGCAAACCCCGCA
Source organism: Desulfatibacillum sp. (assembly GCA_016342355.1). GTDB lineage: Bacteria > Desulfobacterota > Desulfobacteria > Desulfobacterales > Desulfatibacillaceae > Desulfatibacillum. Next base: position 42,575 of record JAEINP010000022.1, on the reverse strand, counting down.
ATTATTGGTGATGGACACACACAGGATTACTTTTTCCCTGAATTTGGCGTCCATTTTCAGAAAGGTCGTCACAAAGGTGGGGCCTTTCACCATATTTGCGGCTGTGGTTACGAACTCCCCCACGGTTTCAAAGGTGCGCATTTGTATGTCTTTCACGATTTGCTCCCTCCCTCCTGATTATGCCTAACAGGCTATTTTTTCACGCCTTCCACGGACAGGCAGACTTTCACATCATCCCCCAAAAGGCCTTCCATTCCGTAAGTCATGCCATAATCGCTTCTTTTTATGGTAAATTCGGCGCCAAAGCCGATGCGTTCTTCTTTTTGCATGCCTTTGCCCTGCCCTGTCATGGTCACTTCTATGGTCATGTCTCTGGCGATTCCCATCATGGAGAACACGCCCTGGACTTCGTAAGTGTCCCGGGTGATTTTTTCCACCCGGGCGCTTTGAAAGGTCATTTCCGAGAACTTACCCGCATTGAAAAAGTCTTTGCTCTTGAGGTGGCGGTCCCGCATCCAGTTTCGGGTATCCACCTTTTTCACGGGCACAGCAATATTGACGGAGCTTTGCTTCAGGTTGTTTTCGTCAAAGACAATTTCACCTTCAATATCGGTGAATGCGCCATAAAACGCGGCCACGCCCAAGTGTTCGATGCCGAATACCACCGAAGAATGAACCGGGTCCACCTTATAGGCGTCGGCGGCATGGGCCGCTTTTGGCGCCAGGCCTGCAAAAACCAAAATCGCTAACGTACAAAGGAGCGCTGCCAGGGACCTGATGCCAATGTATTCCATGTTCGACCTCCTGTTTATGGTTTTTTACGCTGTGCCTGAAAATTAGGAAAAAGCCTTAATGAGTCTATCCAGAGCCTGCTTCAACATGGGTCGTGGACAGGCGAAATTCATGCGCATATAGTCTTCTCCGCCCGGGCCGAAGGTATGCCCGTGATTCAGGGCCAAACGGGCCTCCTTTTCCACCCTGCGGATCACTTCTTCCATGGGCGTGTCCAGGCCGGAAAAACCCAGCCAGGCAAGGTACGTGCCTTCCAGGGGCATGCACGTCACACCGGGGAGGTTGGTTTCCACTGTTCGACTGATCAAACGGAGATTTTCCTCCAGGTAAAGCAACAGGGATTCCAGCCATTCCTCTCCGTGGTTATAGGCCGCCGTGGCCGCCAGGGGACCGAACCGGTTAGGCAGGAACATACCGCATTTGGCGAGCTGGTCCCGGAATTGTTTGCGAAGCGCCTTGTTGGCGATAATCACGTTGCCGGTCATGGTTCCGGCCAGATTGAAGGTTTTGGAGGCTGACGAGCAGATGACGGCCTTGTCTTCCAGTTCCGGGGACAAAGAAGCCAAAATCCTGTGGGTATGGCCGGAATAAACCAGATCGTGATGGATTTCGTCCGAAACCATGAGGATATTGCGGGACAGGCAGAACTCTGCGAGGCTTTCCAGCTCCTCTTGGGTCCAGACCCTGCCTCCGGGATTGTGGGGGCTGCACAGGATGATCATGCGGGTTCGATCGTCCGCCTGCCGTTTGAGGTCGTCCAGGTCCATGACATAGCGGTCCTGCTCCTTGACGAGGCGGTTGTTAATCACCTGACAGCCGTTGGCGGCTATGGCGAAGGCAAAGGGATAATAGACCGGAGTCTGGATGATTATCTTGTCGCCGGGTTTGCAAAAGGCCTGGACCAGCATGTTTACAGCCACCACGATGCCGTGAGTGGTGGAAATCCAGGATGGCTGGATTTTCCACTTGTGACGGCGCTCCATCCAATTCACAATGGACTGGTGGTATGCTTCGGAATCTCCCCAATACCCGGGGATTCCGTGGTTCAGTTCTTTTTGGAGGGCTTCGCTGACTGCAGGAGGAGGCCGAAACTCCATATCCGCCACCCACATGGATATGCCGTCTTGGGGCGAAACGCCGTAATGGGCTTCCATGGCGTCCCATTTTTCGCAATGGGCGCCGCGCCTGTCAATGATGGTGTCAAAATCATACGGCATGGTTGCTTTTCCTGATTCGCCTGTCATGGGTTGTTTATATGATGCAGGGTATCATGGCCCGGGGCGCCAAGGCAATCAATAGGAAATGGGCGTCAGCAATGTTCCCGGGTTTCGTGTTTTCCCCATTGACCGGACCGTGGGAGAAAGCAGTCCATGGTCATTGGGGCTTGTTGCCTTTAAACACTGCAAAAGGCTCTTGCCCTGGCTCCTTTGGCAGTAAAAATGAAGCCGCTAACGCCAACAGGGCGCCTGTCAAAAAGGCCGCCTCCATGCCCCAGGCATGCCATATAAGACCAAAAACCAGGCTCGCGGGCAGGGCGGCCAGGCCCACGGCGCCATGATAAAACCCGAAGGCGGTTCCGCACAGGTCGGGCGGAGACATGTCGGCCACCCAGGCTTTTTCGCAGGGTTCTGTGAGTCCGTAGTACACGCCGTAGAGTAAGAACAGGGCCACCAGAAAGCCTGCCTTATCCACCATGGCAAAGCACAGATAGATACCGCCGTAAAACAGCCAACCCGTGCGGATCATGAGCCGCCTCCCCAGGCGGTCGGATATGCGGCCTCCCACATAGGTGGAGGCGGACTTCACCACATGGTGCAGGGACCACAAGGCTGCAATCCATGCTCCGGATATTCCTGCATCGGAAAGTCGAAGCAGAATAAACGCGTCGGTGGAATTTCCCAGGGTAAACACAATTACGGCCAGGATGAGCCTCTTGTACCCGGGTCCGAAATTATGCCAGGCTCTGAGGGAAAAGCCAGGAGAGCATTCCCCGGCGTTTGTTTGCTCCCGAGCGGGTTCTTTCACTCCAACTGCGATGAGCGCCATGACCACCACAGCGGGAATGGCCGCCAGCAGAAAAACCTGGCGCAATTCCAAACCCATCACGGAAAGGAGCAGGGCCGCCACCAGGGGGCCTGCCACGGCCCCGGCATGGTCCATGGCCCGATGAAAGCCATAGGCCCTTCCTCGGATGGCGGGGTCCACGCTCATACTGATGAGGGCGTCTCTGGGAGAGGTGCGAAGCCCTTTGCCGATCCTGTCGCAAAAACGAGCCGCCAGCACCAAAGGCCAAGACCCTGCCAGGCCAATGAGGGGGCGGACTACGCCGGACAATCCGTAGCCGGACAGGATAAGGGGTTTTCGTTTGTTCCAACGGTCCGTTGCGATACCCGAAACCACTTTCAAAATAGAAGATGCGGATTCGGCAACCCCTTCCACCACGCCCAGGGCTACGGCCCCGGCGCCCAATACCGTGGACAGGAACAAGGGCAGGAGGGGATAGATCATCTCACTGGACAGGTCATTGAAAAAACTCACTACCCCCAGCACAAATACGGTTTTAGGCAGTTTTGGCTTCATGTTCTTTTCCTGATTACCAACGGCATTCAGGGATGCCGCAGTCCTTTGTTTTTGGAAAACCATATAAAATAGAAGACTTGGCCGCCTGCTCTTTGGAAATGATTAGTCAGTAGGACTGTTCACCGGATCTGTCAAGCCTCTTCAAAAGCAGCAGCGCGGCAGACAAGGATTTGACAACAGGGGGACATCCCTGAAAAAGACTAAAGAGCTTGGCAAAACCCTTGGTCTCGTGTAAAAAATACCCAGGCCGCTGTCTTGGCCCGCGTTTAGCCCCACAGCATTACATACAATTTGCAATCTGCAGGAGGATCGATGACAGAAGAACCACTGGTGACCCTGAACACCCTTGCCTCGTATTTTAAAGCAAAACAAAAGGTTGGCTATTACTCGCTCATATTGGATGAATGCCGGAATAGAATCCGAACCGATCCTGTGGAATCCCTGAACATATTAGCGAAACAATACAAGGACCTGGGCCTGGACCACGACCTATGCTTTGAATTCATAGGGGACGCCATCCTGTATCTGGTGGGCAAGCCCCAGTCCCTGGAGAGTATTGAATCCAACGAGGCCATATTGCGTATGAAGTCGGAAATTGGCATGACGTCCAAATATTATGAACAAATGAAGGATAGGGCCCTGTCTTTTTGGAAAAATGAAATGCCCGGTGGATTGGAAGACTCCAGGTCCTGAAACCAACATTTGGATTTCCCTGTTTTTTGTACCAGCAGCCCCTCAAGATGGAGTCAGGCAGGAATTCCTTCCTCCACAATCTTTTGAATCAGTCTGCGATCCGCAGAAGGAAAAGCCAGGCCATCCAGTTCTTCGGGAAGCACCCATCGGATTTCCTCGGCTGCGTGGAGAACCGGTTTTTGTCCGGGATTCTTCATGGTGCTCCAGAAGGTATGAAGCCTGACCCGAAACCGGGTATAGGCGTGCTGTATGACTGCGATTTTTTTCCCGCACACAATGTCAATTTCCAATTCCTCGGCAAATTCCCGGACCAAGGCCTGCTCAGGGCTTTCTTCGGGGTCGAGTTTGCCTCCCGGGAACTCCCACAAACCCGCCATCAGGCCCTTGGGGAGCCGTTTTTGCACTAAAATCCGTCCGTCCCGCACCAGAACACCGGCAGATACTTCCAGGGCCCGAGTCTTTTTCCGAGGAGCCAGCACAGGCCGCGAATCCACGGTTTGCCGTTTTTTCGCCAGGCAATGGCCGTTTGCAGGGCATTCCAGGCAATGGGGATTTTTGGTAGTACAGACCAGTGCCCCCAGCTCCATGAGACCCTGGTTAAAGGCTCCGGCCTGGCCGGGAGGGATGAGGGATTGGGCTGCCTCACGGATTTCACGCAGGCTGGCGGATTGCTCGACAGGTTTATCCATGTCCAGAATCCTGGCGAAAACCCTTTTTACGTTGGCGTCCACCAGGGGTATGTCCTGATTGAAGGCAATACTGCAAATGGCCCCGGCAGTATAGGCCCCGATTCCCGGGAGTTTAAGCAACTCCTTATAGGTTTCAGGTATTTTTCCTTGGAGTTCTTCCACAATGATTTGGGAAGCCTTATGAAAATTCCTGGCGCGGGAATAATACCCCAGCCCTTCCCACAACTTAAGGACATCATCCAGGGGGGCCATGGCCAGGCTTCCCACGTTGGGAAAGCGGTCCAGCCACCTGTGGTAATAGGGGATCACCATCACCACCTGGGTCTGCTGGAGCATGATTTCGGAAACCCAAATGGCGTAGGGGTTAGTGGTTTTCCGCCAGGGCAGATCCCGGGCATGGGCTGCGAACCAGTCTAAAAGAGACTGGGAAAGGTCGGGGGAAAGCCTGGCCAGAGGGCTATTGTCTGCGGTCAAAAGATACTCCGTGCAAAGATATTCCAAGGGAGGTGGTTGGGATTAATCAAGGCCCTACATAGTCGCTCAAGGGGCCTGCGATATCAGCCAGAAAGACCAGGTCCCCCTTTTCCCGCTCCACAAAGGGAATTTCGGGAAAATTGCGTTTAAGCAAAACATATAAGGGGGAACAGGTGCGAAGGGCCGTTTCGGAGCTATCCCGCATTTCACAGGCCTGGGCTGCTCTCAGGAACAAAAAAACCAGGCGCTCCCGTTCTTGGGGGCTTAGCTGGGTGTTGGCGTCCGGTACCGGATAGGAGGCAAGGTAATCCACGGGGTGGATGGCGGCGTCAACGGAAAAGGATAGAGGCGCCTCGAAGGAAGGCGTGGGCGCCCCTTCCTGGGCCAGGGCCCGGAATCCGGGAAGGACCAGCAAAACAGTCAGGAAAAACAATAGGATCAAGTGTCGGTACATGGTCATTTATTTCGCGTTCGTTGCATCCGGGGCCGGCCCCCGGTGTTTATTCAGATTGCTTCTTGTATGGTTTGGTAAAGATTCCCGGGGCAAATACGGCAATTATGTCCTCGGTGGTCTTGTTTATGTCCAGGGGCTTGGCTTGATCAGCATCCTGGCTGAAAAAGTGATAGGCCGTGCTGAGCAAAGCCCCGGCCAGCAGGTTGGCCGTAAGCTCCACATTCAGGTCCTGGCGCACATGCCCGTTGCTTATACCTAAATCCAGGTCTCCAATCAACAGGCGGATGATCCTTTCTTCAAAGCGCTTGATAACCAGGGCCATGTCACCGGGCAAGCCCAGGCCCACTCGAAGGGCAATATTGCAAAGATCCTTATCCTTGGAGAAAAAAACCAGAGTCCTTTTGATACGGTGACGAAAGTAATCCACCGGGTCCACATTTTCCAAATTTATGTCGGCCGCAGCCAGGGAAATGCTTTCCTCCCACTGAGAGTAGTATTGCTCCAAAAGGGTGACAAACACATCCTCTTTGTTGGAAAAGTACTGATAGATGGTCCCCCGGGCAATGCCGGCATCTTTAATGATGTCCGAAATCTGGGTCTGGTAATAGCCCCCCCTGGAAAACAATCGTTTGGCCGATGCCAAAATGAGTTTTTTGCGCGCTTCAGGTTTCATGAGTTCCTTAAGGCCGAGCTTTCCATTTATTAACAAAGCAACGAAGAAGAGCCTTGATTCCCAAGACATTTCCCATTGACTTTTGCAGATGATGACCATATAAGAATCGATGACTGACACCTCAGTCTACTCTCAGATGGTGGCATATTCCCACACCTGTGTCAACAAACCTGTCCATTTTTTCAACCGAGTTTTTACAAGCCCGGAGGGGGGTATCTCATGAAAAAAATTCGACAATCGTCCAAATTTCTCCTGACCCTGTGCCTGATTCTATCCCTGACCACTCCGGTTATGGCCTTGGATTTCCATGGATGGAACCTGCCTGACCGGATGCAGGCGGATGACAGCACGAGCCTGGTGCTTAACGGAGCTGGATTTCGCACCAAATATTTTTTTGATATCTATGTGGGCGCTTTGTATCTCATGGGCAAAGAGACCAACCCGGAAAAAATCATCCTGGCCGATGAGTACATGGGTGTGCGCATGCATTTCACTTTCCGCAAGGTCAAGCATGAAACGCTCAAGGAAATTTTGAAAACCGGGTTTAGTAAGGCCACCAAGGGGGATACTTCTTCCATCCAGAGCCAAATAGACCATCTTTTTGCACTGCTTCCCCAGGAATTTTTGAAGAACGACATTGTGGATCTGTTGTATGTGCCGGGGCGGGGCATCGTGACCCACATCAACGGCAAGTATGCTGGGGAGTGTGCGGGCCTGGACTTCAAGCAGGCGGTTTTCGCCATCTGGCTTGGGGAGGAACCCGTGACGGAAAAGCTCAAGGCGGAAATGCTTGGTCTGGAGACATCTTAGGACTTTCCTATCCGTGGGATCTGGGGTGTATGCCCGGATTCCAAACAAACCCAATTCATAGAAGGGGTATCAGAAAACTTGGCGGGGGCCTGGGGTGATCCGGGGGATCAAAATGTACGGGTGTACAAAAAAAATCATTGACAGCCTGGGTTGGGATTGTATATAGACTGACACGTCAGTCTAAATTAAACCCAAGCAAGGAGATCCCGATATGAACATCCCTACAGACATTTCCATCAAAGAACTTTTGACCGAGTATTCCCCCAAAATGGCCCAGGAAATGATGGAACAATCCGGCAAGGCCGCAGAACTGGCAGGAACGCAATTCGCCTTGGTTGTCGATGTTTCCGGTGAGAAATACAGCTTTCAGGTCAAGGACGGGAAGGATTTCAATGTCCAGGAATCGGATCTGGAGTCAGCCCAGGCCCGGGTTATAATTTCCAAGGAAGACCTGGAGAAAATGATTGCCACCAACAACCTGGACATGCTTTTGGGCATGCAGAACGATCTTTCCCGGGCCAAGTACGAAGCCCTCACCCGGGTCAAGGGGTGCATGGTGGCTGAGCTGCAGAATGAAGACGGCTCTTGTTTCACCATTCGGGCCATCCTGAACGGGCAGGAAACCCCCACCGCTACTTTTAAGATGAAAACATCTGATTCCGCCGCGCTGGTGCGCAAGGAGGCTTCCCCGGTCACCTTGTTCATGGGCGGACAGATGAAAATAGAAGGGGATATGGCTTTTGCCATGTCCACCCAACCGTTGTTCACTTAGGAAGGGTATTGGCCGGGGCAGCGTTGTCTGCCCCGGCGCCCGGGGCGGTCCCTTCCGAAAGCCGCAAAAAGGAGGATACCTGGTCACATGTCACAGCTACCCTGGTTTAAGGAGTACAAGGTTTTTGGAATCCCCGAGTCTTGCGAGCCATATCCTGATGAGCCGGTATATGGAATGCTGGAGAAGGCCGCCAAAAGGTTCAAAAAAACCGGTCTGATACAATTAGATCATAAAATGAACTATCCCCAGGTTAAGGAGCATGTGGACCGCCTTGCCACGGCCCTGGCCGGATTGGGTCTTAAAAAGGGCGACCGGGTGGCGACCATCCTTCCCACCTCCATTCAGTTTGTTCTGGCCGATTATGCCATATCCCGGGCTGGTCTGGTACACATACCCAGTTCTTCCCTGGAGCCTCTCCATACCCTGGAGCATAAATTCACCATGGGGTCTCCCCGGGCCATCATTTGCGACAGCACCGTGGAAGTGGCTGTGGAGGCCGCCCACAAGACCGGGGTGGAGTTCATCATCAAAACCAAGTTGGAGGATTATTCCAACAATCCACCTGTCCATGAAAAAGCGGACGGATTTCTGTGGATGACGGATCTCATCAAGGATAACGATCCCAACCCGCCGGACATGAAACTGGACGTAACCGCAGACCTGGAAACCCTGCTTTTTACGGGCGGCACCACGGGTCTGCCCAAGGGTTGCATGCTTACCCACAGGAATATTTACGCCAACGCCATGCAAAGCATGGCGGCTTTGGGCAAGGCATCCTGGCTGTTGGAAGGCGCCATCACCGTATTGTTGGGGCTTCCCTTGTTCCATTCATACGGCCACATTGTCATGCACACCATGACCCTCCAGGGAGCGAACCAGATTCTTATTCCTGATGCAAGGGACACGGACGGCATGATCCGAATGATGGAAAAATATAATCCGGTCATTCAGGTGGGGGTGCCCACCCAGTTTTTAAATATTTCCGGGGAGGCTTTGAAGGGCCGGGGGATTATCGGCATGTCCGGCTCGGCCCCACTCCCCCCCAGCACCCAAAGTTCCTTTGAAGAAAAATCTGCGGGAGGAATCATGGAGGGATACGGGCTCAGTGAAATGAGCCCAGTGACCCACCTAAACACCTCCTTTTTGCTACGGATTTTAGGCGGCAGAACGCCTGTGAGGCTGAATAACGCCTTGCTGGCGGTTCCCGGAGTGATTCCGGTAACAAATTGGTTTTTAAGGCTTATAGGCCCAAACACCATCGGCCGGATTGCAGGCAGGGGGCTGGCCTTGATTGTTCGGTCAACTTCCAAGAACAGCAAGGCGGGCAAAACCCAGGAAAAGCGCGGCACCGCAGGAATTCCAGCCCCGGACACCATCGTCAAGTTCCTGGATGTCAGCACCGGCCTTCCCTTGAGCATGGATGACATGCTGGCCGGAAAGCGCGGGGAGATGTGCCTGAAAGGCCCTCAAAGGATGCTTGGCTACTGGCCTGATCCAGGCGCCGGGTTGGACGATGAGGGTTATGTACGCACTAGTGATGTGGTGGAGGTGGACGAAAACGGATATTTCTATATTGTGGACCGTACCAAGGATATGATAATTGTCAGTGGTTATAAGGTCTATTCACGGGAAGTGGATGATCTGTTATACTCCCATCCTGATATTGCCATGGCCGCCACTGTGGGTGTGCCGGACCCTCATCGGGAGGGCAGTGAGCGTGTAGCGGTATATGTGCAACCCAAACCGGGCAAAGAGCACAGTCTGACCGAAGATGATGTGAAGGACTTTTTGAGGGAGCGGGTCGCCAAATATGCGGTCCCCAAGTTTGTCCGCATCGTGGATGAAATGCCCCTCACGGAAGTCCAGAAAATGAACAAAAAGGTCTTGCGGGAACAGGCGCTTGCAGAATTTGCCCAAATCCAATAGGGTGATAGATAGGGCATACGGCCTGAACGCTGGTCTGGGGGGAAATTCGGTTTTCGGGAATGGGTACGACCAATAATGAAAAACAACATCAAGGAGAGACAGCATGGAAGAAGCAGTATTTATTGACGGACTAAGAACCCCCAATGGCAGGGCTCATTTTGAAAAAGGCTGGTTCAGGAAGTTGCGCCCGGACGAACTGTTGACAAAGGTTTATGATGCCTTGTTTGAGCGGAATAAAGCCATCAAGCCTGAAGATGTGGACGCGGTCCTGGTGGGCTCGGCCAACATTTCCGGCATGCAGAACGATATTGGCCGTCTGGCATGGCTGGCTGGTGGATATCCTGAAAGCGTGGGAACCAACACCATTACCAACCAGTGTCCTTCCGGCATGGCAGCCACCATGCATGCGGCCCGCGCCATCATGAGCGGCGAAGCGGACATCATGATCGCCGCTGGCGTGGAAGACATGGAAAAAGTTGGCATGGGCGCCAACATGGACTTTCCTCCCAGGATCCTGGAGCGCTACAGTCTCATGGATATTCCCATGGGTTCCACGGCGGAAAAGGTGGCCGAGCAATACAAAATAGCCAGGGAAGACATGGACAATATGTCTATCTGGTCCAATAAAAAGGCTGCGGCTGCCCGGGATGCCGGCAAGTTCGCCAACGAAATCGTTCCTGTCATGGGACTTGATGACGCAGGCAACGAATTCCTGGTGGACAGGGACCAATGGATCCGCGACAAAATGGATCCTGAAAAAATGGCTAGCATGAAAAGCCCCTTTAAGCCGGATGGAGTTGTGACGGCTGCCACATCTTCCCCCCTGACCCAGGGCGCCTGCGCCTTGTTGCTCATGAGCAGAAAAAAGGCTGACGAACTAGGCCTTTCCTACACCTACAAATACAGCGCTGGCGTTTTTGCCGCTTGCGATCCCACGGTTATGGGCATTGGCCCCATTGTGGCTATTGAAAAGCTGTTCAAAAAGACCGGCCTGGGTCCCCAGGACATGGGTGCGGTGGAATTGAATGAAGCCTTTGCCAGCCAGGCCTTGGCCTGCATCCGTGAACTCAAGCTGGACAAAGACAACGCGCCTTTTGACAAGGTAAACATGTGGGGCGGCGCCTTGGCTCTGGGACATCCTCTGGGAGAATCCGGAGCACGTATTCTGGTAACCCTCCTCAATGTGCTCAAAACCGAATGCCCGGATGAAAAATACGGTGTGGCGTCCTTGTGCGGCGGTTTTGGCAACACCTGCGCCGTGTTGATAGAAAAAGTGGCATAGGGTCTGATTCGTCTCCAGCGGGAGACGGGTTTCAAAAATAGGGCGTACCGGCTAGACAGACTTAGGCTGGTGCGCCTTTTTTATTGTTTTTCCTGTATGTTATTCCTAATCAGAGGTCATCGGGCCAGCCAGGTGTTTTTCCATTCCCGGGTTCTTTATAACCCTTTTGGATTTTTTTGTTTCCATACCAGGTTTCCATCCTCCCTTTTGAACAAATCTTGCATGTCTTTGATCCTGTCAATGCATCTACGATTTATAACAAAACCCCCTCTCTCAGAGGGGGTTTTGATACATCGGTTTCAAGAGGAGTACTATGGGGCATAGTCAGGGCAAAATACTTATTGTGGACGATGAGGCGCCGGTTCGCAGAAGCCTTCGGTTTACCTTGGAGGATGAGGATTACGAGGCCCTGGAAGCGGAAAATGGACTGGCTGCCCTGGAAAGCATCAGGGAGTTCAAACCGGAAACCATCCTTTTGGATCTGCGGATGCCCGGCATGGACGGGTTGGAAGTCTTATCCCGGGTTTCCGAGGAATATCCCCTTATCTCAGTGGTTGTTGTGTCCGGGGCAGGCTCCATGGCCGATGTTTTGGAAGCCCTTCGTCTGGGTGCATGCAACTACATCACCAAACCCATTGAGGATCTGAATTTCTTACTCCATACTGTAAAAAACGCCATGGAAAGGGCCCGACTTCTCCGGGAAAACCACGAATATCAAAGGTCCCTGGAGGTTTTGGTTCAGGAAAGGTCCAGGCAACTGGAAGAGTATGGAAAGAGGCTGGACCACGTTGCCCATGCCACCCGCCATTTTGCAGGCTGCCAGAATATGGAATCTTTGGCCGCGATTATATTGCAGGCCCTTGCCGAAAACATGCAGGCCCGCGACGCTGTGTTGTTTTGCCGGAAGGATGACATCCTGACCCCCATGGCCTTCAGGGGTTTTGAGGATATTCAAAAATCCATGGACAAATCCTGGGCCAAGGGTTCCAGCATCTGGCAGCTTATGAAGGTCAAAGCCCCGGTGCTGATCAAAGAACACGCCAATATTCCCCGGGATGAGGACTGGCCAGACGCCATCCCTCTCCCATGCCTGGCCCTCCCTCTGGTGGACTCCACCAACCACGCCCATGGCATCACCATTCTGGCGGGGAAGAAACAGGGCGATTTTGACGCACTGGATTCCGAGATGGGCATGCTTATCCTGTCCCACAGCCTGGAGTCCATCAGCATCATTGTAGCCACCCAGGCTTTGAAGCAAAGCGAGGAAAGATACCGTCTACTTGTAGAGACCATGAACGACGGGCTGGCCATAATTGACACGCAGCGCAAGCTGACATACGCCAACCCCAAGTTGCTGGAAAAAATAGGTTATTCCTTTGAAGAACTCCGAAAAACCCCGATCTCTCAGATAGTGGACTCTGAAAACCAAGCTGTTTTTGACCGGCAAATGAGGCTCCAGCAGCAAGGCGAGGGAGACCAGTTTGAACTGCGTCTCACCAGCAAGGACGGTTCCATTCTCCACGCCCTTATCTCCCCCCAGCCTCTCTTCACCGAGCAGGGCGTCTACCGTGGCAGCCTTTTGGCAGCCACGGACATCACTGCCAGAAAGCAGGCCGAACAGGCTCTGAAAACCAGCGAGGAGCAATATCGGGAACTGGTGCAAAGCGCCAACAGCATCATCATGAAAACCGATACCAAGGGTCGAATCACCCTGTTCAACGAATACGCACAGCAGTATTTTGGATATGATCAGCAGGAGGTTTTGGGCAGAAGCATGTTGGAAACCATTCTCCCCAAGGAAGACACTCTGGGGCGGGATATGGTTGCCATGATGGATAGATTCCTCAGCGACCCGGAGCGTTTTCGGACCAACGACCATGAGAACGCCAAAAAAAACGGAGACCGTGTCTGGGTGATGTGGACCAATAAGGCTGTCCGCGACGACCAGGGAAATCTTGTTGAAATCCTGAGCATCGGCAACGACATCACCACTCGCAAGCAAATGGAGCAGGCCATGAGGGAAAGCGAGGAGAGGTTCCGATGCCTTGCGGACGCCACTCACGAGGCTATCCTCATTGTGGAGGAGGGGGTTTGCCTTATGGCCAACCAGGCTGCGGTGGACATGTTCGGGTACAGCCTGCATGAGCTGGTGGGGGATTCCTGCCTCAAGCTCTTTATTGGGGAAAACCGCGAAGATCTTAATAAGTTGGCCAATATGTACTCGGCTTCCCCTTCCGAAACCCAGGCTTTGCGCAAGGACGGTTCCAGCTTTCCTGTGGAAGTGAAAAACAACAGCATGCAGTTCAGGAACAAGGAGGTCATGGTGGTGGCCATCCAGGACATCACATACAAAAGACGCTCTGAAGAAGCCCTCCGCTATGCAGCCGTAGAAAGGGCCGCCAACAAGGCCAAGGGAGAGTTTCTGGCTAATATGAGCCATGAGATCCGGACTCCCATGAACGGAATCATTGGGATGGCATCTCTTCTGGAAGACACTTCGCTTGACACTGAGCAGCAGGATCTTTTGCAAACCATCAGTTCCAGTGCGGAAAGCCTTTTGCGGATCATCAACGATATTCTGGATTACTCCAAAATCGAAGCGGGAAAGCTGGACCTGGAGAGTATTGAGTTCGACCTGCGGAGCACGGTGGAGGATGTGACCGCGCTCATGGGCAAGACTGCCGCCCAAAAGGGTCTGGAGATCACCAGTCTCATCAGCCACAAAATCCCGGCCAAGCTGGTGGGAGATCCCGGCCGTTTACGCCAGGTGCTCATGAATCTCACTGGCAACGCGGTCAAGTTCACACCCAAAGGCGAGGTGGTGATCCGGGCTTTTGTGGAGAAGGAAAACATGGGAGGGGTGCTGCTCCGTTTTGAAATCATTGACACAGGCATCGGCGTCCCCTCCAACCGCCTTTCCAGTCTTTATGAGTCCTTTACCCAGGCGGACCCCTCCACCACCCGCCGTTATGGAGGCACGGGCCTGGGTCTTACCATATCCAAGCAGCTTTGTCGGCTCATGGGGGGCGACATTGGAGCGGAAAGCAAGGAAGGGGAAGGCTCTCTGTTCTGGTTTACGGTAAAAATGACACACCCCCGGAGTCTGGGCAAGATCCCTTCCGGAACCACGGACCTATCCGACAAAAAAATCCTTTTGGCTGACGCCAACCACACCAGTCGTCTGGCCCTGACAGAGGCCCTGCAGGTATGGAATTGCAGGGTGGAGCACACGGTTTCAGGAAAAGGATGTCTGGAACTACTCCGGCAGGCTGCATTAGAGGGTTCGCCCTTTGATTGTCTGATTGCCGACCACACCCTTTCCGACATGGAAGGGATAGACCTGGGAAAACATGTCATGCAGGACCCTCAGGTAGACTTTACCCACGTCATATTGGTGGCGCCTCCAGGGATGCTTGGGGAAGGCGCCAAACTTAGGGAAATCGGTTTTTCCGGATACCTTACAAAGCCGTTCCGCCATTCCCAGTTATTGGAAATGCTCTCCACGGTTCTGGCAAAGGGAGGGGCTTATCCCGCAGATGATAATTCTGAGATGGTGACCCGGCATACCCTGGTGGAAAACAGCAGGCTACGCGTCCTTTTGGTGGAGGATCAGGTAATTAATCAAAAAGTTGCGGCCAAAACCATTCAGGGTATGGGCCATGGGGTAGTGGTGGCGGATAACGGCCAGGAAGGGGTTGCCGCCTATGAAAACAACACCTTTGATCTGGTTTTTATGGATGTGCAGATGCCTGTCATGGATGGTTTGGCAGCCACCGCCGCCATCCGAAAAGTGGAAAGAGCGGAAAACCGGGTCAGGACACCCATAGTCGCATTCACGGCCCACGCCATGGAGGGAGACAAGGAACGATTCCTGGCAGCAGGTATGGACGACTATGTCACCAAACCCCTTAACCGGAAGGATCTGGAGCACATTTTGGATAAAACCCTGAATAAAGTCTGGGATGATGAACACAAGGCTTCGCCCCCCTCCCCTGCCCAAGAGGATGCCCCCCCCTTGAACATCGAACAGACCAGGGCTAATTTTGAAAGCGACGAAAGTCTCATCAAGGAGTGTTTTGAGTATTTTATCAAGGATTCCGGAAAAATAATCAACAAAGCCGGAAAACTGATTGAGCAGGGCCATCAGGAGGAGCTATACAGGACAGCCCATGCCCTGAAGGGGGTGCTGGGAAATTTTTCCGTACCCAAAGCCCAAAGTCTGGCCTTTGACCTGGAAACCCAAGCCAAAAGGGGAGATCTGGTCGGCGCCAGGGTGAGTTTTCAGGCCTTGAGGCAGGAAATTCTCCGTATTATTTCCTACATGTCCAAGTACAATCGATAGCTTCGGCCCGGATACCTTCCAAAGATAAAAATGGACATTCTTCCTTGGACCTGAAAAAATGCCGGATAGATAGGGGACGAAAGCCGCCCGTGTTTCAAGATGCATGGAGATTTGGGGGCCGGTGTTCTTGAAAAATTTTGCGTTACAGACGGACAACGAGGGAAAGGGAAGGACTGATGGACGGGGACAGACAAATTCGTGAAAGACAATTCTGGGACAAATTTGCGGTCAAGTACGATTCGTTCATGAAGAATCTTCAACCCGCTTATGACATGATCGTTCAAAAGATTGCCCGGTATGTGGAACCCTCCTCGGATATCTTGGAAGTGGCTGTGGGAACAGGCATAATTGCCTCCAGGCTGGCCCCGCTGGCTAACAGGGTTTGCGCCTGCGACATCTCCCCCGAAATGGTAAAGGTCGCCAGGGAAAAAATGGAAAAGCTCGGCCTGGGCAATGTGGAGCTATCGGTCCAGGACGCCTATGACCTGGATTACCCTCCCGAATCCTTTGACGCGGTGATTGCCTCCAACGTGCTGCATGTCATGATACACCCTGAAAAGACCCTGGCGTCGGTGCAAAGGGTGCTCAAGGCGGACGGGGTGTTTATCGCCCCCACCTATTGTCACGGCGACAGCCTGAAAAGCCGGGCGATCTCCTGGCTCATGTCCCTGGCGGGTTTCAAGGCTTTTCACAAATGGTCCGTGGAATCCTTCCGGATATTTTTAGCCGCGAACCACTATGAAATCATTGAATTTGAGGTGATCCGGGACAAGATCCCCCTGGTTTTTGCAGCGGCTCGAAAAGACAAGGCCCCTTAATAGGTTTGTTTGAATTTTTTGGGGCTTATGACAGACTATAAGAGACACAGCCTCGGGAGCAGCCTGGCTTTTTAGTCTCTTGCGGGATGTCCTTCACAATCACAGGTTGCGGAACATGAAAAAAGCGGCGCCGGCGAGACATAGGCTGGCCCACAGGAAGTCCCAGGTCAGTTTTTCGCGCATGTAAAAAACGCAAAACAAGGCGAAAACGGCCATGGCCAGAATCTCCTGGATCACCTTTAGCTGGGGCAGGGAAAAATAGCCGCTTCCCAGGCGGTTGGCCGGAACCTGCAGACAGTATTCGAAAAAGGCCACTCCCCAGCTAATGAGGATCACGATCATAAGAGGCCTGGCCCGGAAGTCTTTGAGGTGGCCGTACCAGGCATAGGTCATGAACACATTGGAGAACACAAGCATCAAAACAGGTATGAATCGCATGGGGGTGCGCCCTTAAACCCACAAAACCCCGTGGGGTTTGGCCCCACGGGGTTGAGAAAGATACTGGAAGCCGCCAAACAGGCGGGTATTTTACTCCACTTTCGGAACAATTTCCCTAAAAGGCATTGTTTGTATCCCGGGTAATCCAAACCGGAATTCTTCGGCTTAGGGATTCGGCCTTCCAAACAGCTTCCTGGCGGCGGAAGGAATTTGCTTGTCCATTTCCGGGCCGACCCACTACATCAGGTGTGTATGGTACGACAACAAGGGGCGTTATGTCAATCAGAAGGTTCCTCCGCCCATTTCTTGAGCTGCTCCAAAAGTTCCAAATCCATGTGACCGGTTTCTTCAAATATTTGAAGTGCAATCCCCAGAAGACTGTCCGAGGCCACGTCCACCACCTCCAGCGGCTCAAAATGATCGCAGACGTCCCTTTCCCCTAAAAAGCGGTTTTGCGCAATGAGGTCCTGGCACGGGGCAAGGTGCGGGGCTTCCAGCAAGGCGTCCAGGTAGGGTTCCCAAAGGTCGTCCCTGATGCAAATACCGTATTCGGTTGGTCCTGCCATGGTATCCGGCAGGAATTGATTGCAATTCATGCAAATGGGCAGCAATTCCAGGTCGTCTTCAAGTGATTCAAGCTCTTCCATATCCTCCAACTCTTCGAACTCCGTATCCTCTTCCATATTATCCTCCTAATAGCGTTTACCAAAACGTTCCCGTGGCTGGACGGGTTCTTTGCGGTTTACCCAATAGGTCTGGGCGTTTTTATCCGGGTGCAGGGGCAGGGGGCGGCCTGAGACCAACCTTTTTAACCAAGCCAAGGGGGTGATGACCAGAAACCACGCCAGGATGAGAAAAAAGGCGTTGATCCCTGCGCCAAAAGCCTTGGCAGCGGCTGTCCAGGCTGCCTGAAGGGGGGCCATTGGCTGGGGGGCCGCGGCGCACAGCCCTCCGGCAATGGCAAAGACGGCGAAAAATCCTGTAAGAAACTCCCTGCCGCGCCAAGTGGCCAGGGCAAACAGGCAGCCAAAGACAACCAGGGCAATGAGCCCGAACCTTTTGATTTCCCCGGCCGCGGAAGGCTTTGAGTTCAAAGCCATGCCCCCTGCAAGGATGCCCAATACCCCCAGGCATCCGGCCAAGGCATGCATCTGAAAGGCCAGGGCTGTGGCAAAAGCCAAGCCACAGACGGTTGATGCGGCGATCCATCTTAGGGTCCCTGATTCAGTCCAACGGTGCATGGGTTGCTTTATCCTTCCCCTGGTAGGGAGGTTGTTCTTCCTTATACAGGATATTGTTTTCCAGAACCAGCACGTCCATTTCGGTTAGCATGAAGCAGCGGTAGGCATCCTGGGGCGTGCAGACAATGGGCTCTCCCCGGACATTGAAACTGGTGTTGACGATCACCGCGCATCCTGTATGGTTTTCGAATTCCGCGATAAGGGCATGGAAGTCGGGCTTGTCCTTTTTAGATACGGTCTGGAGCCTGGCTGAATAATCCAGGTGCGTGACTGCCGGGATATCGCTCCGGGGTTGCATGAGGCGCTGGAGCATGGAGAGGGAGTCATTTTCAGGCACGGGCAGACGCCGCTCTTTGCAGACCGGGGCGGTGAGGAGCATATAGGGGCTTGGCCGGTCCAGGTCAAAATATTCGGCGGCCTTTTCTTCCAGGACGGCTGGGGCAAAGGGCCGGAAGGACTCCCGGAATTTGACTTTTTGGTTAATTGTAATCTGTGTTTGCGGGTTTCGGGGATCGCCCAGGATGCTACGGGCGCCCAGAGCTCGGGGACCGAACTCCATGGGGCCGACCAGATAGCCCACGATTTTGCCCCGGGCAATATGCCGGGCCACCACCCAGGCCCGTTCCACGTCCCCGCATTTGTGGTAGGGGCAGTTACCCTTTTCCAGGAATTGACGAATTTCATCGTTGGAATATTCCGGCCCCAGGAACGGCCCTTTCCATGCGGAGGTCGACCGGTCTTTCCGGCAGACCCTATGCCACACGGCCATAGCTGCGCCCAAGGCGCCTCCGGCGTCTCCGGCGGCAGGTTGAATCCAGATATTTTTAAAACGCCCCTGGCTGAGGATTTTTGAGTTGGCCACACAGTTGAGGGCCACGCCCCCGGCCATGCAGAGATTCCTTTCGCGGGTTTCCCGGTAGACGTGGGCGGCCATTTTCAGGACCACCTCTTCAGTCACTGCCTGGATGCTGGCGGCGATGTCCATTTCGCGTCGGGTGATTTCTGTTTCCGGCTTTCTGGGGGGGCCGCCAAAGAGTTGGGAGAATTTGCGGCCGGTCATACGTGTACCGGCCAGGAAGTCAAAATAATCCATGTTCAGACGCAGGGATCCGTCGTCTTTCAGGTCCATGAGTTGGGTGAGGATGAGATTCTTGTATTTGGGTTCCCCATAGGGCGCCAGGCCCATGAGTTTGTATTCCCCGGAGTTGACCCTGAACCCGGTAAAATAGGTAAAGGCGGAAAAAAGCAGGCCCAGAGAATGGGGAAAGTGGAGTTCCTTTAGCAAAGAGATTTCGCGCCCTTTTCCGAATCCGTAGCTGGCCGTGGCCCACTCCCCTACCCCGTCCATGGTGAGGATGGCGGCGCTGTCGAAGGGAGACGGGTAGAAGGCGGAGGCTGCGTGGGCTTCGTGATGTTCGGTAAAAAGCACAGGACCCTTATAGCCCAGTTTTTTTTTGATGAATCTTGGCATGTGGAGATTTTGGCCCAGCCATTTTGGCATGGCGGCCAGCCAAGTGCGGAGTCCTTGCGGGGCGGTGGTGAGACAGGTCATGAGCAGGCGGTCGAAGGTAAGGAAAGGTTTGTCGTAAAAGGATACGTAATTGAGGTTTTCCGCCTTGATGCCCCCCTGCTTCAGGCAGAAGGCAATGGCGTTTTCAGGAAATCGGGGATCGTGCCGGACCCGGGTAAAGCGTTCTTCCTGGGCTGCGGCGACAATCTCTCCATCCCTGAGCAGACAGGCGGCGCTGTCGTGATAGAATGCGGAAATGCCAAGTATGTTCATAGATTATAAATTTAAGGAATTATAGCCCCTGGAGGGGCGCAAAGAAAAAAAATACCCGGGCCCTTCTGCTTGAGGGCCGAAGTTATTTGTAGCATTTTTTTTTAAATTTTTAAAGTATGATGTGGATTTTTAGCAGCTTATGACCTGTAGTAAAAAGGACGGGGGCAGGTCCTCCTTGGTGTTCATTTCTCGTCTGAGTGGTCTGCCTTTGCAATGTTCATCATTTTGTCGCCCCCCAGGCTTCCCAGGCCAAGGCAAGCCTTACCTTGGCGCGATAAAAGGCTTGAAATACGGACCCTCCGTTGGTATATTGCCGATTGTAAGCAAATTTAGGGCCTTATAATTGCACGACAAAATCGCTCCAATTTGAGCAGCAATTTCTTATCACGAGGGTCGAGCATTGGGGGGACCGCTTGAGGCGTGCCTCACATCTGCCCGGCCAGGAGGGAACGGCATGAAAATCAGGGGGGGATCCACCATTGTACGCACAGCCTTGTTTATAGGCCTTTTTCTTGGATTGTTTTCAGGGTCTGCCCTTGCCGGCGACTCGTTCAGCCGTATGGACAAATGGGAGGTTTTCGCCCTGGCCCAATACATGGGTGAAGACACGGTCCGCACATATATTCCGGCATACGAGGCTCTTAGGGCTGATGGCACCATAGAGCAAGAGGCTGAGGCTGGTTTTGCGGGAGGGTTCGGGGTGGGAAGGATGGTGCATGAGTACATCAATATCAACGGCGCCTTTTCCTATGGCCAGGTGGACCTGATCAACCGGGGTGGCCGAGACGACACCTTTTTCATCAATTCAAAAGAACGTGTTAAAGAGATCAGGTGCACGTCCCACCAATGGACAATTGGCGTCAATATGGAGGGATATCTTTTCCCGGACAGCTTCCCGGGAACCAGTCTTAAAATCACCCCCATGATTGCCGGAGGTGTCGGCACCAAGTATATCCACGGTCAGTGGGATCGCACCAACCTGAAAATCCGGGATTACATTCTCACCACCAGCGCCGCTGCTGGCCTGCGTTGGGATTTTGATCCCTTTTTCCTGAAGGTCCTGTACCAGACCACTTGGTATCGCATGACCGACACCGAAGATTCTTACCAGTCAAAGGGTTATATGTGCCACTTTGGTTACGCCTTTTAGGCGGGATGACGGGTTGGCAAAAGCTCTTGCTTCCTTAAAAAGTCCGAAATATTTTGGATAAAGCGGTCGGTGCCCGGGTCGCTGAAATAAATGGACCGGATCCCCGTACCATACCGAATTTCCGCCCATGAGCCTTTCCTGGTCAATGAGCCTGACTTTTCGGGTTTCAGCCACTCTGCGAATTGCAGCATTATGTCGGGATGCATCATGCAAGGGTCAGGAGGATGGGCTCGCCCCCTGCCTGTCTGATTTCGTCCACCAGGGTTTGGAGGTTTTGTTCAAATATTTTTTCGGACAGATATCCCGAAGCCATGGGCTGGGTGAAGGGTTTTTCTTACAGGAACCGGTTGTAGAGCACCCGGGCGGCCATTCTGTGGTCCAGAAGCAGGTTGCGTTTGAAAATGGGATTGCAGGGTATTTTCCAGTCGAAGGGTCAGGTTTCTGTTGAAAAAGGCTAATCCGCCCAAGGTAAGAATTCTGACTGTGCTGGGGGTTTTTTCTTTTTTTCATGGCATGGCCAGTGAAACCCATAGAATTGAGGGGGGTATCGTCCATCATGGAGTTGGGCAAGCCGCAAAAACCCATAAGGAATGCCTGCCTGGACGGGGTGTCAACCACGCGGGGCAGGAGTACAAACTCAGCGAAGGCCCACACCAGCAAAAAAATCAGCACATAAAGGGGAATTACTGGCAAAACTTTCCAGGAGCCTCTAAGTGTCTGTGTTTTATTCATAACCCGTATCTCTTGCGTCACAGTGCAAAAGCCTCCTTGCAATATGCAGTATCTTGACCTAAAATCATTGCATCATAGAGTCTGGGAACATGATTGACAACAAAGCCAACAACATCTTACTTTTTTTTCTTAAACCTCCGGGGAGTGTGCCTCCCAGGCTTCACCACTTTTATTTTTTTTCCACCTATGGGTATGGAGCAGGCGCTCTGCTCCAGTCAATCATCTGTTTCTACCTGATAGAACAGGGAATGTACCCTTTGGCTGGGACCTGCGGGGCACTGGCTGCTGTTTTTTTTGTAGGAACGGCGGTCAACATTAAGGGTTATTTGAGGTCCGGCCTGCTACTGGTGGTGGTTGGTCAATGCGTTCAGGCCGCAGCCAGTGTTTATATTTCTGGAATTACGGGCTTTCAGCATTACCTGATCCCCCTAATGGTTTTATCGCTGTTGTATCCTGCCCGGCGCAAAATTCAGGGAGGGGTTCTGGGATTGGCGGTCAGTTTGGAGTATGTGATCCTAACCCACTATGCCCCTATTGTTTCTCCTGCCTTTCTGACCTACATCCAAACTGCCAGCACCCTCAGCCTTGTCAATTTGTACATGAGTCTTTTCAGCATGTCCCTTGCGGCCATCTATTTTGGAATCGCCTCGGAGCAGGCAGGAAAAAAGCATGAACAGCGTCAGGAGAAAACCCGGAGCCTTTTGCACAATGTGCTTCCCGAGGAGATTGCTGCAAGGCTGGGAGATACTCCGGGGGTCATTGCTGAGGAATTTGAAAACGTCACCATCTTATTTTCTGACATTGTGGGATTTACAGCCCTATCCCGCTCCATGCCTCCAGAGGAGGTGGTAGGCCTGTTGAACCGCATATTCTCCCGTTTTGACGACTTGGCAGGGCGCCATGGTCTGGAAAAAATCAAAACCATTGGCGATGCCTATATGTGTACAGCCGGGATTCCGCAATACCGGGAGGATCACGCGGAAATTGCCGCCCACATGGCCCTGGAAATGATGGAAGAATTTGAGCGGATTACCCGGGAAATGGGCAAACCCCTCCAATTGCGTATTGGTATCAACTCCGGGGCTGTTGTGGCTGGAGTCATTGGCAAAAAAAAGTTTTCGTACGATTTGTGGGGCAACTCGGTGAATGCGGCATCCCGCATGGCCTCCCACGGCATGCCCGGTGAGATTCAGGTAACACGCTCCACCCATGATCTGCTACGGAATCGATTTATCATGGAAGAACGGGGTCCTGTTGAAATCAAGGGAATCGGCCCCATGACTACTTTCTTATTAAAGGGCGTGTTGCTACATTAAAGACATCCAATTCATTTTCCAGCCTGTCAAAAAGATTTTCCTGCCCCTCCCAATAGTTTTCAGAAGGAACGTTTTCCATTTTTTCCAGGGTTTCAAAAACAGCAGTGGCCCCCACGTTTCCGGCCGCGCCTTTAAGTTGGTGCGTACTAGCGCGCAGGCCTTCCGCGTTCCTGTCTTCCAGGCATTGCCTTATGAGTTTCAGTTGTCGTACCGAGTCAGGCAAAAAGATTTCCAGCACCATAGTCATTTGATCCTGATCTCCCCCGAGCCTGTCTTCCAGGCTGCCCCTGTCAAACGCCGTTCCGGTTGCAGGAGTGGTTTGTTTTGCCTTTACAGGGGCGCCTTTAATATGGCGGGCAAGGGCGGCTTTCAAGGCGGCAGGATCAATAGGTTTTGCCACATAGTCATCCATTCCGGCTTCCAGACATTTTTCCCTGTCCCCTTTCATGGCCCTGGCAGTCATGGCCACTATGGGCACCTTGGGATTCAGAACATTTTGCTGGCCCGCCCGGATTTGACGGGTGGCCTCCATGCCGTCCATGCCAGGCATTTGGACATCCATGAGCACCAGATCGACCTTTTGTCTGGCAAGAAACTGGAGGGCCTGCAGACCGTTTTCCACAACATGAGCCCGGTAACCCAGCTTGGCGAGTATGCCTTTGGCGACCAGCTGATTCACGTGGTTGTCTTCCACAAGGAGGATGCTTGAACCGAATATATTGACGGAGGGAATTTTTTCCGGTTCCGGGACAGCGATGTGATCTTCGTGCTGTTCCTGGCTAACAATTTCCTGCAAGGTGCTGTACAATTGGGATTGCCTGACAGGCTTGGTGATGGAGGCAGTCAGGTCGGCGATGGAGTCCGGGTAGGCTTCAGCGGGAGAGCCAAGGGGTATCATGATGACCAGGGCAGTCCCAAAATTGGTTTGGTTTTCCATAATTTTGCGGGCCAGGGATCCCCCGTCCATCCCGGGCACTGTGTGATCCAGGAGGGCGACATCAAAGGGTTCATGGTTTTCCAACGCATGCTTGATGGCGTCCAGGGCGGAACGGGCGCCGACTGCCTCGCGGCACTGGCATCCCCAGGTCTCCAACAGGTTTACGAGAGCGATTCGACTGGACTGGTTATCGTCCACCACCAGGATTTTTTTACCGGAGAGGGCGGCGGAAGGGGGAACCGTTTGGGAGCTGAGTTTTGGAATTCTGAACTGGGCGGTGAACTGGAATTGAGCGCCTTGTTTTTCCCGGTTGTTTGCCTGAATTTCGCCGCCCATAAGGTGGGCCAGACTTCGGGATATGGCCAAGCCAAGTCCGGTTCCCCCGAATTTTCTGGTGACCGAGGAATCGGCCTGTGCAAAGGCTTCAAAAACGGATTCCTGTTTTTCTTCAGGAAGACCGGGACCGGTATCAATGACGGTAAAGGCCAGCATGCATGTATCAGGCGTTTGATCCCGGACAGAAACCTCAAGCACCACTTCTCCCGAATCCGTAAATTTGATGGCGTTTCCGATGATGTTGACCAGCACCTGGCGCAAGCGTGTGGGGTCTCCGGTCAGAATCCCGGGGACATCCGGCCGGATCATACAAACGTATTCCAGACTCTTTTCGTGGGCTTTAACGGCCAGGACATCGCCCAGGGCCTCCAGTTCCCCTATCAGGTTAAAGTCCACGTCCTCCAGTTCCATTTTTCCGGCTTCCACCTTGGAAAAGTCCAGGATGTCATTAATGATGGTCACCAGGGCATGGGCGCTTTTTTGGACGGTTTGGGCAAAAACCTGTTGCTGTTCGTTAAGGGCGGTATCCAAAAGGAGCGTGATCATACCGATAATGCCGTTCATGGGAGTGCGGATTTCATGGCTCATGTTAGCCAGGAACTGACTTTTTGCGGTATTCGCCACAAAGGCTTCCTTAGCCAGTTGTTCAGCTCCTTTGATGGAAGCCTCAAGCCGGGAGTTGGATTCTTCCAGGCGTTCCTTGGCAGCCACAAGCTGGCGTTGGGCAAGGCGGCGTTCAGTGACATCCCGCATGACGCCAACCACTTTGTCCGGATCGCCGTCACTTTTAAGGATAAGCCGGGAATTGATGGAAAAATCCTTTAGGTGGCTGTCCCGGTCTTGAAGGCGAACTTCGTAGTCCCTGACCTCCCCACTTGTGAGCATTTGGCGGACAAACTCCTCCCTGGTGGCGCCATCCACATGAAAATCCTTTGCATATCTTCCCAGGACATCCGTGCGGCCGTATTGGGAAATGCGACTGACAGACGGACTGGCTTCCAGAATGGTGCCGTCCAGGGATATCTCAAAATACACATCCTGAATATTTTCGAATATGGTCCGGTACTTTTCTTCCGCTTCCTTGCGTTTGAGGAGTTCCGACTCAAGTTCCTTTCTACTTTTGATAATGGTGGCCCTTACCCGGTTAAGGCCCAGGAAGAAAAACAAAAAAAGGCCCAGACCAATGGTTCCTCCCAGAAAGGTTAGGACCATGCGTGCATTTTTTATGGCCGTGGTTTTATAGG
This sequence comes from Desulfatibacillum sp., assembly GCA_016342355.1. Taxonomy (GTDB): domain Bacteria; phylum Desulfobacterota; class Desulfobacteria; order Desulfobacterales; family Desulfatibacillaceae; genus Desulfatibacillum. The sequence goes on along the minus strand of JAEINP010000022.1, from coordinate 17,093 downwards.
AAACATCCAGAAGAACCACCACAGCGCCCAGGATATCCTGGTTTTCGCCCATCAGGGGAAAAGAAGCGGGAAGATAGGCTTTGCCGTCCGCCCTGATGGAAGCAGCTGTTTTGGTTTTGATGGTTCCCCCTTCCTGCAAGATAAAATCCAGGCCTTTGAGGATTTGGGAGGAAGGGGGGTCCACGGGCGCGAAATGGGTGAGACTGACCCAGTTTCCCGGGTTTTCTTCAGGTCTGTAGGCATCTTCCCAGGCTCTCCGGTCCAGAAGGTCCTTATTCAGGAGCAACAGCATGCGGTGTCCCTGCACCCGGGAGCATTCCCCAATGACATGACTGATTTCCTTGCCCAATTCCATATAACCAAGGAGAGTTTGGCTTTCGTTTGTGTATACGGGCAGGGCTCGGACCAAGCGCAATTTTCCAGAAGGGTCCAGGTCAAAACCCGTTTGCGGTGAACCGGACAGGATGGCGCGTTTCAGGGTGCTTCCCGGTTGAGCTTCAGGGCATATGGAGGGGTTGTCGATGCAGGCCATGCAATGTTCCCTGGCATCCCAGAAAAGGAGACGGGCAATTTGATTTTGTTCATTCAGGCTCTTGAGAAGAGGTTGGGCCCATTCCCGGAGAGTTTTGGGGTCCCCTGTCGTCCAGGCGTTTAGGATTCGCCTGTCCCGGGCTAAAAAGTCCGCCAACCGGGAAAGCGAGATGGTCTCCAAGGCCACTTCTTTTTCATAAACCCGGGTGGTTTCTTCCAACTCGGTGACAAGAAGGCGGCGGGCGTAGCGGTCTCCCACCCATTTGAGGGCGTAAGCGGAAAGGGCGAGCATGACCAGCAGGGCAATCCCCAGAGTAAAAAGCATGCGCCTGCGAATGTCGTCGTCCTGCTTCTGATCAGGCTTCATGAAGCACTCTGCTAACGGAGGATGAGCTTATAGGAATGAACCATCCTCACGGGATAATAGGATTGTTTGGCCTGGGCCAAGCCGGGGAGGTTCATGTCGCTTTCTTTATTAATAAATTCGTAGCCTTCAAAAAGCCGGGCCGCGCATTCCCTGTCCAGGTACTGATAGAGGCCCTTAATATCGGCATCGGCCTTTTCGAAATTCAGGTTACCCATGTTTGCGGTAAGGTGGGAACCAATGGCAAAGGCCCGGACTTTACCGTCCACGCGCACCACGATGCCCCGGAAGCCTAAAAGGTTCCAATAGTTGAGGGAATTTTCCACAGCCCGCTTTTCGCAGCTCAGGTCATCGTCCACATCCCTGCCACAGTCTCTTTGGATGCACCATTCATCCAGGAATTCCAGGCATTCCGGCGCGTGTTCCCGGTTCAAGTCCTGGATCTCCACCCTGTTGCGCCGGATGTATTCCTTATTGAACTGGTTAAGGAGATTGCGTTTTTTGGAATATTTGTTGCCCTTGAGGGTGGCAAGGTCCTGGGTCAGATAAACGTAATCGTGGTATTCCGTATGGGCGCGAACGGAAAACAGGGAGGCAATCCTGTCGCGCCCATATTTAGCGATATAGGCTTTGGGGATAAAATGAAACTTGCCTATCCCGATTTTATTTGCCAATTCCGCCAGTTCTTCCGGTGAATATTCCCTGTTGGGGGAGATAGGCAGGACGAGATAGGGGGGTTTCCGTTTGTCCGCAAATTGAACGCACACGAAAAGGGTGTCATCGTGCACAGCCCCGTGGGGTGAGTAGCTGTTATTGTGCCAGACCATCATGGAGTTGAGGGAGTACGCGCACAACTCGTAGGGCATGGTGGAGAACAAAGGTTTAATACGTTCGTAATCAACGGGTCGTAACGGCTTAAAATTCATTGGATATTCTATTTCCTGGTTTTTAACATGGGAGCTGCCCCGGTCATTTCTTTGAACCCAAGGGATGTGTAAAAAGGGGCGGAGCCTTGCTCGGCGATCACTCCGATCCAGCGCAGGCCGTCGCCATGGACCTTTTCGGTCAACTCCCGGACGATAAGGCGTCCTATACCTTTTCCCCGGAATTCCGGGGCAACCAGTACATCCTGCACATAGGCATCGCTGGCCCTGTCGCTTATGGCCCGACCAAAGCCCACAATGAGGCCATTTTCTTCAGCCACGGCAAAGCAATGGCTTCCAGCCACAATGCGTGCGACCAGTTCTGGGCCTTCTTTTCCTTCTTCCCACCAGCCCTGGCCCATATAGAGTGCTACTATACGGGCGATTTCCTCCTGTGTGGGTGCCTGCAAAAACCTTACCAAAGACATGTTATATTTGTTCCATTTATTAAGAGGCGTCAAGCCCCTTCTTGAGTAATGATGCTACAATATGTAAAAATAACAACTCCATGGTCAAAGGTCAAGGCGGGTTCCCATATGGCATCTTGAAGGCATGGGTGTATGGGTGCTTTTTCAGACTAAAAACCGCTGGTATTTATGGGACGGTGTTACCGCCGCCCTGCTTTTTGCAAGTGCATGGATAGCATGGGTCCTTGCCATTTACATGGTGGAGATGTATAAAGAATCCGATCGGAAATTATAGAATATTGCAGCATCGAAACGGTTTCCAGGGAAGCAAACCCCGGTGGAGGGAGTATGTCGGAACGGGCGCAGATGACCAAAGCCGCTGGGGTTGTGGGGGGAGCCACAGCCCTATCCCGGGTTCTGGGTTATGTACGGGACGCGGTGATGGCCTATTTTTTTGGCACCTCGGTCAATCTTGACGCCTTTCTGGTGGCTTTTCGCATTCCCAACCTGCTCAGGCGGTTGTTTGCCGAGGGGTCCCTGACCATTGCCTTTGTGCCGGTTTTTTCGGAGTATCTTGAAAAAAAGGGCCACGAGGAAGCCATGCGTATGGCCGGGGCTGCTTTCAGGCTTTTGCTGGTTATTCTGGCGGGACTGACGGTGTTAGGGGTGATTTTCGCGCCTCAGGTAGTAATGGTCCTGGCGCCGGGCTTTGCCAAGAATCCCGACCAATTCGCCCTGACCGTCACCTTGACGCGCATTACCTTCCCCTATATTTTTTTTATAGGCTTGGTGGCGTTGTGCATGGGCATATTGAACAGCCTCAGGCATTTTGCAGCCCCTGCCCTGGCCCCGATCTTCCTTAATCTTGCCATGATCGGCAGCGTGTATTGGCTATTTTCAATGTTCCAGCCGCCTGTGATTTCTCTGGCCCTGGGGGTTGTGTTGGGCGGAGTATTGCAGTTACTATTACAGGTTCCGTTCATGCACAAACGCGGATTCCGGGGGTGGATAAAGGGTCCCTTGACCCATCCGGGAATCAAACGGGTGGCCGTGCTTATGGGGCCAGCCATACTGGGCGCAGGTGTATATCAGATTTACATCATTATTGGGACCATACTGGCTTCTTTACTGCCCGAAGGCAGTGTGTCTTATTTGTATTATGCCGACCGGCTGACCCAGTTACCCCTGGGCATATTCGGGATAGCCCTGGCAACGGCGGCATTACCCAGTTTTTCACGCCAGGCTGCCAATAAGGACATGGACGGGCTGAAAGACAGCTTTGGCTATGCCATGCGGATAATCATGTTTGTGAACCTGCCTGCCACTGTGGGACTGGTGGTGCTGGCCCACCCCATAGTGAGCCTGTTGTTCCAAAGGGGGGCCTTTGGTGCAGAGGCGACTTTATACACAGCTCAGGCTTTGATATATTTTGTATTGGGTTTGTGCGCTATTTCAGGCTCCCGGATTGTTGTTTCCGTGCTTTATGCGCTCCAGGATACCGTAACCCCCGTGCGGGTTGCAATTTTGTCCCTGATTGCCTATCTGGCTTTTGCCATGGCCTTCATGGGGCCGCTGCTCCACGGAGGGCTAGCCCTGGCGGCCACTTTGTCGTCCGCGCTTAGCCTCGGGTTGCTGACTTACCATCTAAGGCGTAAAATAGGGCGTTTAGGGGGGCGAAAAATCTTAAAATCCGTGGGAGGATCCTTTGTTTCTTCCCTTGGAATGGGCATAGGGGTTTATGTTTGCGCCCTTTTTATTGGCATCCGGAATCCAGTACAGGCCGATTCTGTGCGCCTGGCTTGGGGAACCCTGGCATGCATAGGGGCAGGAATTGCGATATACATGGGTTTTGCGCGTTTTTTATGCCCAAAAGAGTTCCAGGCCCTGATGGGTTTAATAGGCAAAAGGGTTAGACGCCATGAATAAACTCCATAATATTTTGATTGCCGTATTGGTGGTAATAGTGGCGGTTCTGTTCTTTTTTTTGGCTTTTGGCAACCGCGGGCTGGTGGACATGTACAATCTAAAAAGAGAAGTCGCTCGCTTGGCGCAAAAAAACCAGGAACTGGAAAAGGAAAACACCCGTTTGCGCAGAACCATGTATCGGTTATTGGAGGACCCGGCTTATCTGGAAAGTGTGGCCAGGAAGGAATTGGGGATGGTGGCGAGGGACGAGTTTATCTATGATTTTAAAAAGCAAAGCGAGAAAGCAGAAAAATGACTCTTACCTTAGACCACAAAAAGGGTATGGTAAGGCTTATTCCCCAGCCCGGTGGCTTGCTGAGAATAGAGGTTATTCCCATAGGAGCTCTCAAACCCACGAAAAAATGGACAACCGCATATCCGCCCGAATTGGTCAGGGCGCTGCTGGACGCCAAGGGGCCGCTTTTTTTGTGTGATGAAATCCGCCGGGATGAGGACCCTTGCTATACTGCCGCGCTTTTGCAAAAAAGTGTATTGGCTTATTTTGACGATCAGGCCCTTAATGGCAAACGAGTGCTCGATTTTGGTTGTGGAAGCGGCGCTTCCTCCATGGTTTTAAAACGCATGGCGCCCCTGGCGCAGATAGTGGGCGTGGAAAGGTCTCCCGGCCTTTTGGAGATAGCCAGGCTCCGGGCCAGGCATTACGGATTTCGTGACATTCGTTTTCTTCAATCGCCCTCGGATGACCAGTTGCCTCCTGATTTGGAGAAGTTTGATCTGGTCTTGCTGAACGCGGTATTTGAGCATCTGCTGCCCAGTGAGCGAAAAACACTGGTACCCATGTTGTGGGATACCTTAAAGCCAGGGGGGCTTATACTTATCACCGAAACCCCTTTTCGCTGGTTCCCCATCGAGATGCACACTACCGGGCTTCCCATGATTAATTATCTGCCGGACAAAATCGCCTTGACTGTAGCCAGGATGTTTTCTTCCCGGGTGAGCCAAGGGGAAAGCTGGCAATCTTTGTTGCGGCGGGGCATACGGGGCGCCACTGCGGCAGAGGTGCTCGGGATACTGTGCAAACACGATTCCCGGGCGAGAATGGCAAAGCCTGGCCGGGGCATAAGGAGTTGCCATCAGGTTTGGCTGGAGGCAGTCTCGGAACGAAAACTATCCCTGCCCATGTCTTTTGCCATCAATTCGGCAAGGAAATTGACTGCCGCAACAGGCCTGGGCATGTCCCCCTACTTGTGTCTGGCGATAAAAAAGGAACATGGAACCCCTTATGCCTGAACCTATGAGAATTTTGCATCTCATCACCACCACGGATACGGGAGGGGCCGAAGCCATGCTGGCAAAGCTGTGCCAAGCCATGGACAGGGATCGGTTTTCCTCCCGTGTGGTGAGCATGGTGCATGCCGGGCCTGTTGCCCGGGAGATTGCCGCCACGGGTATTCAGGTGGAGAGCCTGGGGTTAGACCTTGGCAAGCCAATGCCTGGGTCTGTATGGCGGCTTATAAAAATTATCCGGGAATTCAAACCCCAAGTGGTCCAGACATGGTTGTACCATGCTGACCTGATGGGACTTATAGCGGCCCGCATGTGTTCACATGCCCGGGTTGCATGGAACATCAGGAATTCCAATATTGATTTTTCCCAATACCGGAAGCTGACTGGCTGGACCGTGAAGGCCTGCGCCAGGTTTTCGTCCTTTCCTGACGCCGTGATAGCCAACTCCCATGTGGGAAGGGATTTCCATATGGAGTTGGGTTACGCACCCAAACGGTTTGAGGTGATACCCAACGGATTTGACCTGGACCGTTTTTCCAGGGATGAACTCCAGGGGCGGCGCATCAGGGAGGAGTTGGGGATTGATCCGGCGGCTCCGGTAGTCACCATGATCGCCAGACAAGACCCCATGAAGGATCATGACACCCTGATGCGGGCCATTGCCCTGGTTTGCAGGGTTATACCAGATGCACGGCTTATTCTTTGCGGAGACAGGGTTGACCCGGACAACGCTACATTGTACGGATTGGTTCGGGATCTGGGCATAGAAGCCAATGTTCTCTTATTAGGTCGACGGCGGGACATGCCGGAAATTTTGTCTGCTACGGATGTGTCTGTTTTGAGTTCTTTAGGAGAAGGATTTCCCAATGTGGTGGGAGAAGCCATGGCCTGCCAGGCGCCTGTAGTCGCCAATAACGTGGGCGATGTAGCTCGGATTATGGGCGATACCGGCGTTTTGGTCCCGGGGAAGGATGCGGTTGCCATGGCAGGGGCTTTGATGGAGTTATTGACCATGGATAAGGAAAAAAAGCGCCTTCTGGGAATAGAGGCGCGGCAAAGAATCGTGGATATGTATTCCATGGAGTCCGTGGTATCGCAATATGAAGATTTTTATGGCAGTTTGATAGCATAGGGGGTCTGTTAAATGGCAAAAAGGATTGCCTTGGTTTCGCGTTGCGCGTGGACCTTGTATAATTTTCGGGCGGGGCTGATGCGCACTTTGCAAAAGCAGGGGCATGAGGTTTTATGCGCCGGGGCCAGAGGAGGCGGATTTGCAGCAAAAATCCGGGCCATGGGCATTCCATTCAGTAATATGCCTCTGGATATGAAAGGGATTAATCCTGTTTCCGATATAAAATTTTTTTGGGCCATGTTTTTATGGAACCGCAAATACAAACCCGAAATTGTCCATCTTTTTACCATAAAACCAGTTATTTATGGGAGCATAGCGGCGCGTTTGGCCGGGGTTCCCAAGGTCATCAGCACCATCACCGGCCTGGGTTATGTATTCACAGGCTCTGGCAGTTCGGTTTTGCAAACCCTGGTTGAATTCATGTATCGGGTGGCGTTTGTGTTTTCCGATTATGTTTTTTTTCTCAATACCAGCGACCTGGATTTTTTTGTCTCCAGGGGAATCATAAAGCCGGAAAAAGCCGGGCTTTTGCCTGGGGAGGGAGTGGATTGCGCGCATTTTGATTCCGGGTTATACCCCGATCCTGACCCTAATGCGGCTCCTGTAGTGCTGATGGTGGCCCGGTTGTTGAGGGACAAGGGAGTATACGAATTTGTCGAAGCAGCCCGTATTGCCAAAAAAGCAGGCTCTCCTGCAAATTTTTGTTTACTGGGAGGCAGGGATGAGCGTAACCCGACGGTGGTAAACACCCGGGACCTGGAAGAATGGATAGAAGAAGGCGTTGTGACCTGGCTTGGGGAAACCGAAGATGTGCGGACGTTCATTGCTTCCGCGAGTGTGGTGGTGCTGCCTTCGTACCGGGAGGGCGCACCCCGATCCCTTATGGAGGCCTCGGCCATGACCCGTCCGGTGGTGGCTACTGATGTTGTAGGATGCCGGGACGTGGTTAAGGATGGCGTGACAGGCCTTCTGGTTCCGTTAAAGGACTCCCCAGCCCTGGCGGAAGCCATCCTTTATATTTTGAATAACCCGGAGCAGGCCAGGGAAATGGGCCATCAGGGGCGCACCTTTATTCTCACCGAGTATTCTGAACAGATCGTAATTGACAGTATCCTGAAAATATATGATGAATAAGCATGTAAACAAGGTGGGGGGTATCACCCCCTGTGCTGTTTTATCAAACAGGCCAGGATGTATTTCCGGGAACCTTAAGGTTCCTCAAATTTTTAGAGTTGGGAGGTTTCGACCATGAGACGGAAACAAGGCCTTATGCATGGCATCATTCTAATGACACTCGTGCTGACAATTCTTTTTTCTGCCACAGCATGCAAAACTATGAATTTCGAAAACGGGGGTTCGAGTTCAAGTATGACCCCTGCCCCACCCGAGCCTTCCCCGGTTTATTACGATTTTGATGACGTATTAATTCCTCAGGAATTGAAGATGGACAAGGACAATTGTTTTGTGTACCGGGCTTCCGGAATTTCCGCCGGGGTGCTTGTGCTTTCCGGCCGTGTGGAAGTCAATTCCCTGGTGGCGTTTTTCGAGAACAATATGATTAAGGACAACTGGGCGTTGGTAAGCGTTGTGAGGACTCCCCGGACCCTGATGTTGTTCAAGAAGGAAAATCGTACCTGTGTTATTAATGTGCGTGCTAATTCCATCACCACTAACCTGGAAGTATGGGTGGCGCCCGGCAGCGATATGGCCCCTGGCGCCGGTTTGCTTAAGGAATCGGGCCTGGCTGAATAGGAGGTCTTGTTGTGAATCACAACCCCTTGGCAGGCAAAACTGTAGTGCTGGGTGTTTCTGGTGGGATAGCAGCCTATAAGAGCGTGGAGTTGGTCCGAATTTTGACCACCGAAGGCGCCATTGTGCGGGTGGTTATGACCCAAAGCGCCCAGAAATTCGTAGGCGCCGCCACATTCCAAGCCCTTACGGAACAACCTGTATACACTGACATGTGGGACCGGGATACCGACAACTCCATCAGGCATATAGCCTGGGCTCAGGACGCCGATGTGGTGGTCATTGCCCCGGCCACGGCCAATATTGTGGGCAAGATGGCTAACGGCATTGCGGATGACCCGCTTTCCACCCTTGTTTTGGCGGCTGTCTGCCCCAAGCTGGTATGCCCTGCCATGAACACCAAAATGTTTGAAAACCCCATTGTGCAGGAAAACCTGGGTAAGCTGGCGTCTTACGGCTTTTCCGTTATGGCGCCTGGAGCGGGTTTTCTGGCGTGTGGAGACGTTGGACCAGGCCGGTTGCCTGATCCTGACAAAATTGCGGACCGGATTATCAGGCTCTTAACCAAGCAGGATCTGGCGGGCAAATGCGTGTTGGTTTCGGCAGGGCCTACCCGGGAGCCCATCGACCCAGTGAGGTTTATCAGCAATCCTTCCACGGGGAAGATGGGTTATGCCATAGCCAGGGCCGCAGAGCATCGCGGGGCCAGGGTGATTTTGGTCTCGGGGCCGGTGAGTCTTTGCCCGCCTGAAAATGTGGCGGTTCACAAGGTGACCACGGCCCTTGAGATGGCCGAGGTTGTTTTGGCGCAGGCAGATCAAGCGGATATCATCATCAAAACCGCTGCGGTGGGAGATTATCGTTGTCAGACCCGGGCGGAGCAAAAAATCAAAAAATCCGGAGACGCCATGACCCTGGAACTTGTTCCCAACCCGGACATTCTTTTGGAATTGGGAAAGAAAAAGGGGAACAAGGTGCTGATCGGATTTGCCGCTGAAACGGAAAAGCTGGCAGCCCACGCCCAGGAAAAACTGAAAAAGAAGAATCTGGACATGATCGCCGCCAACCTGATTGGGCCTAGTGACTCCGGATTTGGAGCGGATACAAACAAGATCACCTGTTTTTCCTGCAATGGAACGGAGGATTCTCTTGGGCTCATGAGCAAGGAAACAGCGGCCCATGCCATTTTAGACAAAGCCTTGGCTTTTTTGCCTGAATGCGGAGCGCCCGCATGACCCGGCCTGTTTCCCTGGCCTTAATGGCCCAATCCATAGCCAGTCATTTGCGTTTGTTGACAGACCAGGGAATTTTGGGATTTGATTGTTCCCCGGAGACTTTGGAGATTTTGGCCCGGGGTTTGGCGCATAACTCCTTGTCAACCCACGGCCCTCTTGCACAGGCCCAAACTGAGGCATCGAGCTGCACAGAGTGTGCGTTGCACAAGAACCGGGAGGTGGGTGTTTTCGCCCAAGGTGATTCCAAGGCGGAAGTCATGTTTGTCGGCCTTGCCCCTGGCCGGGAGGAAGCCAGGGTTGGTTTGCCTTTTCAGGGAGAAGTGGGGGAGCTACTGGACAACATCATCAAGGCCATGGGTTTGAACCGGGAGAGCGTGTACATGTGTAATCTGGTCAAGTGCCCTGTGGCTGACGGCCAGGCGCCTGATCCGACATGCATCCGTGCGTGCTCCCGTTTTTTCAAGAAGCAGGTGGAGGAAGTACGGCCCCGGATAATTTGCGCCTTAGGGCAAACAGTAGCGGAATCCATTTTGAAGCAGGAGTTGCCTTTTTCCCGCGCCCGGGGGAAATTTCAGCCTTATTTGGGCATGAGGGTCATGCCTACCCATCATCCCGTCGAGTTATTGGTTTCTCCCGAAAAAAAACGCGCAGTATGGCAGGATATGCAGGCCATAATGCGCGTTCTGGATTTGCAGGGTTCTTCCTAATCGCCCATTTTTTTCTGAAGCATGCGGTTATAGGTATCCACTTTTTTAAGGTAGGCCTGCCGTTGTTTTTCGTATGTCATGACTTTTTTGTTCAATTCCACCATTTTAATATTGATGTTGTCCTGTTCCTCCGGAGTTTTCGCCTTTTCTTTCATCTTGAGCAGGGCGCCCTGTTCTGCTCTCAGATCATTGCTTATTTTTTCCAAGGCGTTTTCCTCGGCTTTCAGGTTTGCAAAAGCCTTGTCGGTATTCGAGGGCACGGATTTGGAAAAGCCCTGGCGCTTTTGCTGGCGCACAGCAGCTTTGGTTTCCTTTTCCAATTTTTGAGCGGCTTTTTCCTTTTCCGAAAGGCCATCGTTCACGCCTTCGTATTTTGTAGGCCGTTGGTCCTGGGGGACCTCCATAAGGTTGTCTGTGTAAACCCAGGCGCCGCTTGCGTCTTTGAACCGGTAAAACTCTCCCAGGCAGACGCAAGGCGCTAAGGCGAGGACCACCCCTGCAATGATTAGAGCTTTCATCAGCTTCATCTTCGGCTCCTTTTGAAAATCATGGTGTAGCTATCTATAAAATGTGGCCCTAATAGTATAGGGCCACATGGATAGAAGCAAGGGTTTTGTGTACAGGTTCTCTATTGTTCCTTTAACAGCCATAGGGAAACAAGAGCATTTTTGGAGTTGAGGACGTAACCGACCTTGACTCCCGGCTTGAAGTTGGAAGATGGCAGGGGCTGGCCCGAGGCTTCGGACCGGAGATCCACGTTAAAGCCGGTAAGGGCTTTGTCGTCCACAATGAATCCGTTTTCCACCACCTGGTCGATATAGCCTGTTCCATTGAACCAGGGGATACCGCGGTTTTCCCTGAGGTTCTGTTCAATGGCCGTTTGGCTGAAAACCCGGGGGACGGAATTGATTTCCACCATGTCCCCTTCGCCAGCCGCCAGGGTGTTGGAAGGGAAAAATCCGACAACGAGCGCCAACGCCACAGCAACGTGCGCCAACCTTATCAAGGTATGCAGGTTGATTGTTTTCATGATATTCTCCGTGGGCTCGCGCCCTTTGGCGGCTTCTTGGCCCGCCCATGTTTGATAAGGGTAGTATGTTATTAATGCCCGTTAATCCACTTCCATCCAAAATTGCACTCCCGTACCCTCGCCAATCACTGGCCGCGTGTTTATACTTGCGTCCCCTTCATTTTCCACCTGCAAATCCACATTATAACCGCCCATGTTGTAAAGATTCTCATCTTCGGTCGGAGGATCGGTCGGAGGATCGGTCGGAGGATCGGTCGGAGGATCGGTCGGAGGATCGGTCGTAGGGCGCAATATGTATTTTGGCAGTCCTATAAAAATGGGCTCATGAAGCCTTCCATTGACCTTAACGCCAGAGGGAGGAACGCTGATTTCATTTCCATCTTCGTCAGTAATTTTAACCATATCATCGGTGTCTATGATGCCATCGCCGTTCATGTCGGCTCTGGGCATGGTAAAACGCCCTCCATTACAGGGGTCAATCTGCATGAGCATGGATTCACCGCCTGCTGAGCACATGGAGTCTTTGGGTATGGTGGAAATGGCGGTAAGGGCGCTGGCTCGCAGGGTAAGTTCCGTGACTATCCGTTCCTTGGTAATTGGCAGGTTAAAATACCAGCCCAAATTAACGACCTTGTAGTCGTTCAGGTCTGCGGTGTCAGTGTCTTCGGCGACCCATTCGATTTCCACATCACTCATGACCCGTAATTCAGAACCAAACTCAGCAACCCATGCTTCTTCGGTTTGTTCCACCACCACGGCGGTGTTATTGGTTACGGTTCCCGTGGCGTTGTTCAAGAGGCCAAGGTACTGGCTGGAATCGGCCGCAAAGTCCCAAATTCCATAGAGGGACTGAACTTGGGAATTATCAAAGTCGGTGTCACCCAGGTATTTGCCGGTTCCGAATATTACCAGGGCTCCAGGGAGAGTGCTGTCGCAGTGAGCCATGGCAACCGGGGCGGTGGTGATGGGCTGTTCCGTGCCGCCCGGGCCCTGCACTTTGATAAGAGGCTTGGGAGTCCCGCCATCGGTGAAAGCCACTCCCCACTCGGCCGGGTTGCCGCTGGTCAGGTCGAATTTCCACAGATTGCCTTTAAGATCACCGGCATAGGCCGCATCGACCACGCCATTGTAGTCGGTATCCACTGGCAAGGGGGTGGAAAGGCCATTACAGACCCCGGAGACACCGGTATCAATTTTTCGGATAAGTTCCCCGGTCATGGCGTCCAGTATGAAAAGCACCGCGCTTTGGTTGTCACTGGAGTACCCATTGCCGAATATAACGTTCCATCCTTGTGTGGTGCGAATGATCCAGGCTTTACTGAAGCTGAATCCCAAATCAGCCAGGTCTGCGGCCGGGGTATTGTTTCTGGGGTATTCCCATAGCACAGAGCTTGCCAGGCCTTCCTCCGAGGAGATGCCCTTGGAGTTGGTTATATCGATGCAAAAATATCCCTTGCCACCCTTACCCAGACCCCCAACCAGAAGATCTGTGCCGCTAGCGGAGCGTGTGCTGGCCGTCAGGTCCACATAGAAGTTATGGGAATAGTTGATTTCGGCCAACTGGTAAAGGTTATGGAAGACACGCAGCGGGAAATAACCCCAGAGTTCCGAACCGTTGTTGGGATCCACGGCATGGAGCATGCCGTCGTTGCCGCCCACATAAAGGACGTCTTCATAATAATTGGGTGCGGAATGCACAAGGTCGCCCAGTTTATGGTTTCTATCCCGCAAGGCGCCGCCATTGTGAGCTTCGTTGGAATCATCGCCTCTGAGATAGTTTAGCCTGTCCTCGTCAAGAATGAGCGCTTGTTGGTATGTGGAGATATTATTCCAGCGGAAAGGCACTCCAGCCGATCCATTATACGTCGCCATGATCCGGTCCGAATCCCAGTCTGCGTCGTCCACCCATTCTTGGGTTGACCAGACAGCCACATCCAAATTAATGGCGGCGGTGTCTACATCCAGGCTATAGGCCTTAAGGTCGCCGGTCCAACCGTCCGCAGAATAACTGGACTGAAAGGTCATAGTGCCAGTTTGCAATTCATCGCCGTTCACCGAAACCGAAGCGCCCGAACCGATGCGCGAGATAACATCCTGGAGCAGGGCCTGGAGCGAGTCCACCAGTTCGGCGGGATTGGAAGCTGAGAGGAATTGGCCCCTGCCGTTGACCGAAGCATGCCACATGTCGTCGATCTTGTTTTTCTCGGCATCGGTGGGATTGGGCCATGTGGGGTAGACCCTGGCGCTGGGATTGCTGTTATACAGATCGAAATCTTCAGGGTTCAGGCTGCCAGTAACACCGAAGGAAATCGCGTAGGTGACCATGTGTTGGTAAGTCGCCAGGTCGGTAAAGCTGGTGGGCACCATATTACCCAAAGTGGGGGAAATATCGTTTTTGTAATACTTCATGGCCACGTCAGCCAGGGTGTTGCTATAACTGTCTGCATATGGCGTTCCCTGGTCACCGTCCTGGTTGCCCACGGAGGGATCGGCACCGTTCCAATAGCCGTCCGTCATGACAATGGCGAAGGATTGCTGGCAGTCCCCGCCACCCGCAGAACTGAAATATGGCCAGCCGCTGGTGAGTTTGGAGCTTCCATTTTCCGTAAAATATTCCCCGACGTTTTTCAGGCCAAGCCGCAAAGGGGTGCTGCCCGAGCTTTGGGCGTCGTAAAGAACATCCAGAACCGCGCTGCTGTCATCTGTAAACGTCTGGCTTCCATCCCCGGCTGTGGTGGAAATCCGGACCTGTTTGACTCCCAGCCGGTGGCTGGATGAGTTGATGGTATAAAGCCCTATCTGGACGCCCTGCATACTATCGACCACAGAGCCCACAGCGGCCTTGGCGGCCAGTTCGCGTCTACGATAAAAGGAGAACCAGTTGGCAAAGTTTTGGATTTCTTCCGTGTAGGTTCTTTCCAGGCCGTATTTGGTATAACCCAGGATGTCACTGGGGGGTGTCGGGTCAGGAACCAAGTACGCCTCATTCACATAATTGGTATTGTTATTGCCGAAGCGGTAATACTGTTTGGCGCCGTCCAGGTTCACGAGGTAATAGGCGTCCTTGGATGCGGAGTATACGTAATAGTGGGCGTTTTTAACATCCACCGAGGTTGGCCCTGAAGCGGGAACCCACTTCACGGCGTCAGCACAAATCTGGTTCGTGGGAGACCCGGTTATAGAATAGCTTAGGGTAACATTTTCGGAGGGGTCTCCGGTGAAGTTGAACTCCGATTGTCCCGTCGTGACCAATTGCTGCCAAACGCCGCCATTGGTGGACTGGTCGTAAGCAGGGGTTAGGGAGGACCCGGCTGCGTGGTTGATTGTGTATACCACGTTATCGGATCTGCCGGAACTTGTCACCCAGTTCACATAGAGCTTGTAAGTGCCGGCAGGCAGGCCCACCGGAGTCCAGGAGACCGTGTAATCCCCTATTGCGTCGGAGTAAAGATAATGGCTGTCTATGACGGCCTGGGAACTGGAAGCTGTACCGAAAACAGCCCCATTTTCCAAAACGGTCATAAACTCGGGCGAGGCATCCAGATCGTCCACAACGAATTCCAAATCTACCGTGACATAGGTATCAGCCAGGGCCAGGGTAGGCGAGGCCAGCGTGGGGTCGGACCGTGGGGTGTTGAGATCGGCATTGGAAAAACTGGGCCACGGTTTGTAGATAGCCGAAGGGTCGTAGTACATACGGTTGTACCCGTGGTACTTGGCTTTCCACTTGGTATGGTCTGTCAGGTATGCCCCGGTGGAATAGGCAGCATCGGACATAAACCAGTTGTAGTACTTGCTGCTAAACAGGCCATCGCTTTCACTGGTCATGAAACACCAGTCCATGCTTCCCGAGTCATCCAAAACGAACATGATGCTGGCGGGGGCTGCCTGGAGTTGGGTTTCCATGGGCACGTCGGCAAGGGGCAAGCACAGGAATCCGGGTATGGTTGTAGTGGTGGTGGTGCTGGACGTGGAGGATGTAGTGGTGGTGGTGCTGCTGGACGTAGTTGGTAAGGTAGTCGTGGTTGTGGTCACTATGGCGGTGTAATCGCCCGTCCAGGTATTGCCGGGGGTGTCTGTAGGGATGATTTTGGAGGACACCGGATTGGGGGTGGGCTCCAGATAGCCATCAATATCGCTCCAATAGATGTCGTAGGAGTTATTGGCCAGGACATTGGCTGTTTGGTCATGCTCCAGCCAGCCTGTTTCCCACTGGCCGGTGTCATTATTATATAGTTTCCAGCGGCCATTTGCCCTGGCCCCCGGGGGTTCTATCTTGGCGGAGAAAGCCACTTTTTCAGCGGCCGGTGTAATACAAAAATTATCAAATTCAGCAGTCTTGGTCTTATTATCATTATAACTGACCACAAAAAGGCCCACGTCAATGGCATCGTGGGCAGAGGAGATGGTCCTGGAAACAATGGTGGTCCAGGTATTGCCATCGGTGGAGTAATACCCTGTAAACACATCCCCCACTCTTTCCAGTTTCACCCAGCTTGGGGCATAGGAGGTACTCTGGCACTGAGTGGTTTCCAGAATTCCGTTGTTGTTGGCATCGGTGTACATACACCAGCCCTCGTTATCAGCCAGGCCCACAAAGCCGTATCCCGTGGCGTGGTAGGCGTCGGAAAGGTCGTTTCTGAAAAGGATGCCGCACTTGCCCCAGGTGGCGGTAACATTCTTATTGACCACTTCCACAACCGCTTCAAAATCGCCCGAAACTTCAGTCAGGTATGTGGCGGCGTACTCATCCACGCTGGAGAACTGGGAGGAGCCCCTGCCCGAGAGGTAGAGCTTACCGTTCTTTTCCTCCACCTCGGCTGCACTCCAGGAATTGGTCATATCGGCAAAACGCCAATGGGCGTCAAGGACGCCGTCATCGAAATCGTCGCAAATGGGTCCTGTGGGGGCTTCGTAATTAAAAGGCCCTATGTGATAAACATTCGGACTTGGCGCCACATTGGTGTAAGTGACCTCGGTGGGCGTAACCCAGTCGGTAACGTCCGAGAACTGAACGGTGTATGTACAATTTTTCGTAATATCCTGAAAAACATATTCCTGGCCCGAGTCCAACGGGCCTGAGTCTTCGAAAAGACATCCTGCTTCGGTGCTGCGCACTGCTTTCCATTTGGCTCCGGCGTCCACGGCCTGTTGAGGCTCCAGGGTGGCAGAAACCCTGACCACGTTGGGAACGTATTGAGCCGTCAGGTCATAAGGGGCCAGTTGAGCCGACTTGTTCAAAGTAAACGAAGCGGGTGATTCGTAATAATCCACGTCCTTGAATTCAAATTCATAGTCACAAGCGGATCCCGGGTCATCAAAGGAGTAGGTGGCGCCGCTATTGAGCCAACCCGAGTCTACAGAGGTACAGCCGCTGGAGACCTTCCATTGGGCTGCGTTATCCGTGGGCCCATCGAAAGTGAGGTCCATTTTGAAAGTGACTTTATCAGGAATTTTTATATAGATCGCCGTGTAGGTGTAACTATTTCCGGATTCCCATTGGAGAGCATTCAATAGGGCCGGAGTTGAGAGGCTGTAACCATTCACTACAGGAAAATGAATCTCGTAGTTACATGTTCTTCTGGTATCAATTTCATAAGTACCGGAAAAATTAATCCAAGTCTGCTCGTCACACCTCCCCTTCTGTAATCGGTTGAGTGTAAACTGAACACCATCCAAATCATTCTCGTCCTGATCCACAATATTGACGGTGTACGTGACTTTGGCCAGTCCGGAGGAAGGCGCAAGGCCGAGCACAAAAAGCGCCAGGATTACCAGACCGATGATCCTGCCCAAGGAACG
>JAEINP010000098.1 GCA_016342355.1 Desulfatibacillum sp. | reverse complement strand
TTAATGTACTTGAAGGCTTCCACCATGCCGAAAGCATAGTCCTTGCCCACGTCCGAAGTGGCGCCCGTGGTGTCCATAATGCCGCCAACCTTCACGGTTTTGGCCAAACCCGGCCCGGCCAAGCCAAGCCCAACCGCCCCAATGATAAAAAATACCAGTAGAACCTTACATTTTTTTCTCATCACCTTCCTCCTTTTCAGTCGTTGGTCAAAAAAGCTGAAAATCCGGAAATATTAATAGGAAAACGGCCAAAGGTTGAAATAGTTCTTGGTTTGCCACCAACGGTAGGACAACCCATTGGGTTCGAATATTAAAAAGGCGCAAATGGCCAGGCCAAAGACCATTTCCTTGATGTACGCGAAATCCATGAGGAGCTTGGGCACCAGCCAGTCAAGCATGAGCTTGAATCTGCCGGGGTCCAGGGTGTTTGCAATCTCGTCATAGTAGTCGGTCAGGGGTAGAACTCCCCATTGCAGGCTTTCGGTTATCAGGACCATGAATAATGAACCCAATATCGCGCCGTGGATGGACCCCACTCCGCCAATCAGGATAATACCCACCAGCCACAAGGATAAAAACCACGGGAAATGCTCGGGCGAAAGCGCTGCCGTGTTGGAAAGCCAGAATGCCCCGGTCACCCCTCCCAGAAAACCCGCTACAAAAAAAGCCATGAGCTTATAGGTGACAATGTTGATGCCCATGGTTTCCGCAGCAATGTCATTATCCCGGATAGCCACCCAGGCCCTGCCCACCCTGGACCGGAGCAGGTTGGCCACAAACGCCACCATGAGGGTCAGTATGCCCGCCATCATCACATATACTTTAACATCACTGTCGATTACCCACGGGCCGACCTTGATGGTGCCCGGCGGCAGTGAAAAGGCCTGTCCCCGGCCTCCGATCTGGGCCACGTATTGGGTCAGGATGAAATCCACCGTAATAAACTGGGCGGCCATGGTGGTGAGGATCAGGTAAAACCCCTTGACCTTGGCTGAAGGCAGGCCAAACAAAATACTCCAGAATCCGGCAATGACTCCAGCCACTATGATGGAAATGGGATACGCCAGCCCGGCGTCAATAATAAACCGGGGCCAGTGGAAGTACAGCACCATAAGGGCGCTCACATAGGCGCCCACTGCAATAAACGCCGCATGCCCCAATGTGATGAGTCCCGTATACCCGATGAGCAGCTGGACCCCCAGGGCGCCCATGGAATAATACCCGATCATGACCAGCACGCTGAGGTAATAGTCCGGCAGGCGATAAAGCAGAAGCACCGCCAGGATAAACGGAAACAACACCCACTCCCCTTTCAGGCGGGGGGGATCGGCTATGATTTTGACCAAGCCCAGGACCACTCCCAGGGCCGCAAACACCCAGGCAACCCAGTGCCAGTCCTGAGGCAGGGCCCAAGGGCAACCTATGAAAGCCACCGCCAGAAGCGTGAGCATTTTAAACTGGATCAGGGTGGTCTGCCACCAACCCTGGTCCTGGGAATAGTTCTGATGATAATCACCGCATGGTAACCAGACTGAGGACATATGACTTCTCCCCTTTTTTCTGCGCCAAAGGCTCTAAAACACTAAACCCGCTCGATTCTTTCCCATCCCCACAGCCCGTAAGGCTTGAACAGCAGGAATACGGTCATGAACACAAAGGGCACAATTTCCTTGACCCCGCCCGGAAAATACACATCCAGGTAGGTTCCCGCCAGGTTCTGCAGCACCCCGATGGTGATGCCCCCCACAATGGCCCCGGGAATGGAATTCAACCCTCCCAAAACCACGGCAGGAAGGACTAATAGTCCCAGGTGACCGACGGAAATATTGATGCCGTTGATATTTCCCAATAAGGCGCCGCCCACGCCAGCGCTCATGAATGCAATGGCCCAGGACGCCGCGTACACAAACCGGGCCGAAACCCCCAGGGAAAGGGCTGCAGTTTCGTCGTCGGCGGTGGCCTGCATGGAAAGGCCCCAACTGGTGAATTTGAAAAAGGACACCAGCACCACCAGCAGCACCAGGGATAGGATAAAGGACCACAGATACACCGGGCTGATTTTGAGAAAGCCCAGCGTGATAGGTTCTATGCTGAAAACTGGCGGGGTAAAGACCCGGGTATCCGTGCCCCAGATGAATTCCACCAGACCTTTGAGGAAAAAGGAAAGGCCCACCGTCACCATGATGACCGCCAGGATAGGCTCTCCGATGAGCTTATCCAGGAAAATGCGTTCCGTCAGGTAACCCAAAAAAGCCCCTACAACCAAGGTGAGAAGGACAGCCGGAATAAAGGGCACGCCCGCCGTATAAAAGGTGAGGGTTACATAGGCTCCGATGATCGTGAGCTCTCCCATGGCCAGGTTGAGCACGCCCGAACACTTGTAAATAATGACCCATCCCAGGGCCACCAGGGCGTAAATGCCTCCCACCAGAATTCCGGTGATCATTGCTACTACAAAGGTTTCCATACACCGCTCCTTACACGTTGAGCTTTTGGATCCGCAGATCCGTCATGATGTGTTGCTCCCTGCCGTCCTCGTAGGTGATGGTGGTGTCCATGTGGATTACGTCCGTATCCTGATACAAGGCATCCACAATCTGTTTGTAGCGTTTTTCCACAAAGGCCCGGCGCAATTTGCTGGTCCGGGTCAACTCCTCGTCGTCCGCATCAAAAATCTTGTATAGATTGACGATTTTGTGGATTTTGGCAGGCTCGGGCAAATCCTGGTTGGCCATTTCCACCTGGGAGGCGATCAGGTTATAGACCTCCTCCTTTTGGGATAGTTCCATATAGCTGGTATAATTGAGCTTTTTGTCGTCCGCCCATTTGCCCACCACCGCGTAGTCAATGCACATGACCGCGGTCACATACTTGCGGTCGCTGCCGATAATCCAGGCTTCCTGTACATAAGGCGAAAACTTGAGACGGGTTTCCAGATACTGGGGAGAGAACGGGCGGCCGTCACTGAGTGTCATTACATCCTTGGACCGGTCAAAGACCACCAGATGTCCGTCCTCGTCAATGAATCCCTTGTCGCCCGTGGCCAGCCATCCGTCCAGGAGGGTCTTCTGGGTGGCCTCGTCGTTCTTGTAATAACCCAGGAAAACCGAGGGGCTTTTACACAGGATTTCCCCGTCCTCCCCGATTTTGACCTCCGTGCCGGGAATGGGGGTGCCCACAGTGTCGAACTTGATGTCCCCGTCCCTGTGGACAATGGCGATCCCCGCAATTTCCGTCTGACCGTAAATCTGTTTGAGATTGACCCCCAGGGCATGGAAAAACCGAAAATGGTCCGGCCCCATGGCTGCGCCGCCTGTGTAGGCTTTGCGCAGGCGGCTCATGCCCAGGTGATCCTTCAATTTGTTCAAAACCAACAGATTGGCCAGGGCCAGGGCAATCTTCAGGTAGAAGGGCACGGGCTTTTTGTCGAATTTCATGTTGGCGGCGGCATAACCGATCTTCAAGGCAAGGGTGTACATGTTGCGCTTGATCCAGCCGGAATCCATGTGCTTGACCTGGACCTGCCGGGTCATGCCTTCATAGAGGCGCGGCGGGGCGAACATCACGTGAGGGCCTATTTCCCGGATGTTTTCCATGGCCGTGTCAGGCTCTTCAGGAAAGTTGACTGTGTACCCAACCTGGAGTCCGCAAGACACGGACATCATTTGCTCGCCGATCCAGGCAAATGGCAGATACGACACAAAATCGTCCGTTTCCTTGCAAGGATCAACCGCCATGAGGTTGGCCCCCATGGTGAGCATGTTGTAATGGGTAAGGAGTACTCCCTTGGGCAGAGCCGTGGTGCCTGATGTATAAAAAAGGAGGCAGATATCATCTCCACGCCCCTTGGCCACCAGTTGCTCGAACAGGCTGGGCTCCTTTTCGTCCAGGGTTTTGCCAAGTTCCATGAGCCTGTTCAGGCTGATAAGGCAGTCCTGCTTATAGTTCCGCATGCCCTTGGGGTCGTCCCACACAATTTTTTCCAGCTTGGGACACTCGTCAAAGATGGCCAGGCCTTTGTCCACTTCTTCCTGGGATTCCCCTATAAAAAAACGGGTGTCGGATTGTTCGATGATGTATTTGACTTCATCGCTCATGGAATCCCGGAACAGCCAGACTCCCACGCCCCCCGCGCACAAGGCCGCCATTTCCACCCACAGGCCCTCGGGGCGGTTGTCGCCCATCATGGCCACTTTGTCGCCAGGCTTGAGGCCCAGGCTCACCAGACCCAGGCAGATGCGTTTGACCTTGGCGTAGTAGTCCTGCCAGGTAAAAGGTATCCATATGCCGAATTCCTTTTCCCGCATGGCCACCTTGCTGTCTCCGTATTGCCTGCACTTGGCCACGAAAAGTTTGGGAATGGTGAGATCCTTTGTGATTTTGGTCTCCATAGGGATTTTCTCTACCTCCGCGTGGTATACATGTCTTCTTCGCCAAGATAGGCCTTGACTACTTCCGGGTTTGCCTGCACTTCCTTGGGGGGGCCATCCACGATTTTATGCCCGAAATTCAGCACAAAAACCGAGTGGGAAATGTCCATCACCACCCCCATGTCGTGCTCCACCAGAATGCAGGTGACCTTCCAGCGCTCCTCCTCGTTAATGTCCAGGATAAACCGGGCCATGTCCTCCACCTCTTCCAGGTTGAGGCCAGCCAGGGGTTCGTCCAGCAACAGGAGCCGAGGCTGGAGGGCCAGAGCCCGGCCCAACTCCACCCTTTTTTGGAGCCCGTAAGGAAGCATGTTCACTGTCTTGTGGCGGATGCTTTCAATTTCCAGGAGGTCGATAATTTCTTCTTCAATGAAATTGCGAGCCTCAATCTCCTCCCTTCTGGCCCTTCCCATCCACATGCCTCCGGAAAAAATTCCCGATTTCATATGGATGTGCCTGCCCAACCGAATATTGTCCAAAACGGTCATGCCGCCGAATAATTCGATTTTTTGGAAGGTCCTGGCAATGCCCATTCGGGCGCGCTTGGAAGGCGCGTAACCGTTGACACGTTTGCCATCGAAGAACACGTTTCCTCTTTGAGGCCGGTACAAACCGTTGATGCAGTTCATCATCACGGTTTTTCCTGCTCCGTTGGGGCCGATGATGGAATGGATTTCCCCCTTACGGACCCGCAGATTCACTCCGGCCAGGGCTGCCACTCTGCCAAAATACATGTGCACGTCTTCCAATTCCAACAGAACTTCGTCGGTCTTGGATTTGCCGGCATGGGTCATGAGCCAACTCCTTGCATGGCAACAGGTTGATTTTAGAGACTACGGAACATTTCAGGGGAAAGGAGCTAAGGTGATCCCTCTTCCCGTACAAAGACTCGAAAATGTCTGACTTGGGTCCTGCTATTGCGTTACAGATCAAACAATTTTGAAAAGGAAATGAAGGCCCCGGGGCCTGGCACTGGTTGCTGCATAAGATACAGTCTGTATCCTGAAAATCTCTATTTTTTGAGATATTACAGTTCAGGTGAATTTGGATGGAAATACTTTCTTTAAAAAAACCTTATCCCATTCCATGGCCTCAGTTCAACTATTTTTTTTTGTTTGAGGCAAGTTCATAAAAAAAGATTATCCAAAGGAGAAAAACCCATGGCCGACATCGCGGCATTATGAATCTTTGGTCTGAATATTCGGATTTTTCCATTGTTTCTGGTGGGATGCACCCGATTAGTAAGCAGTATCACCAAGGCTTGTTTTTCAAGGTCCAGCCAGAAGGAGGCCCCTGTAAAACCGAGATGACCTACAGTGCGGGGGGAGAAGGCGGCGCCTGAACTCGACTCAGGAGGAGTGGGGGTATCGTAGCCTAATACATAAGTCCCGGGAATGCGCCGTTTCCCCAGAAAGATTTTTGCCGCACTATGACTAAAAGGGGAATCCACGGCCTCTCCCAAAAAAACTCTCCGGACGGCGTCCAGTAAACGCCAAATCCCCAAGGCCGTGCCAAACAGGCCTGCGTGGCCGGCAACTCCCCCAAGGACCCATGCATTGTCGTCATGCACTTGCCCGTGCAGGACTGTTTTTCTCCAGGGACAGGATTCCGTGGGAGCGATTCGGCTTTTCGGGATAACCGGGCTGGAATTCCGGGCATTCAGCCCGAAAGGCATGAAAAACAAATCGTTGATTCCCAAAGGATCGAAAACCAGCCGGGAGGTCAGTGCGTCCAAGGGCAGGCCCGAAACCTCTTCCAGAATCAAACCCAAAGCCATATAACCCAGATCGCTGTATTGGCAGCCCTGGCCCGGGGCATAGGCCAGGGGCTCGGAGTTCAAAAGTTCTACCAGCCGGCCTTTTCTCGATTCAGGCTTTAACAGGGACAATTCTTCATAATAGGGGCGATAAGCTGGAAAGCCGGCTGTATGGGAAAGAATCTGCTCCAGGGACAGATTTCTTTTGTCCGGGCTGGAAAACCCGGGATGTAGTCGGCCAATAGTGTCGCTTAGGCAAAGTCGGCCTTCCTGAATAAGAACCATCATGCACGAGGCCGTGGCCAGGGGCTTGGTGAGGGAGGCCAGGTCGTACACGGTGTGGGTGGTGACAGGTATCCGGCCTTCCTGGTTCGTGGTTCCAAAGGCTTGGTGGAAAATTATGTCCGGTCCTTGGGCGGCCAGGAGCACGGCTCCGGGAAAAACCCCCTCCCGGACCCCCTCCTCCATAAGTTGGGATACCTGATCCATACCATTTTCCTCAGGCCGGGAAAAATTCCAGGCTTGCCAGTTCCGTGTCCAGGCTTACGGGCACTCCCAGGGGAAAGGTTTGGTTTTCAGCCCCGTGGCCTGCGGGAAACTCCCCAAGAATGGGACAACCCAGGCCTCCCAGGCAGTCTGCCATAACCCGTTTGATTTCCCCGTCCTCTCCACAGTTATAAAAGGAACCCAGGATAATACCCCGGACGTTGTTCAGCATGCCGCACAGGCGCAGATGCACCAGCATGCGGTCAATGCGATAGGGGGCTTCGCCCACGTCTTCCAGGAACAGGATTTTGCCCGAGTAATCTGGCTGGAACTGGGTGCCTGCCAGATGGCAGAGGGTGGTGAGATTGCCTCCGGCCAAGAACCCTTGCGCCTTTCCCGGAACAATCACAGAGGGGTGCTCCGGCGCCCAGATTTTTGGAAGATTGCCGCGGAGGCATTGGGCCAGGGACAGGGCGTGGGATGGATGTCTGCCCAGGCCGGTGATGACCGGCCCATGGAAAACCGGGAATCCGCATCGGGTCATCAGAGTTTCCATCAGGCCCGTAATGTCGGAATACCCCACGAAAATTTTGGGAGTCCGGGCAAGTCGGTCATAGTCCAAAAGAGGAAGCAGGCGTAACGTGCCGTATCCACCACGGGAGCACACCACGGCCTTAATTTGGGGGTCCCTCCACAGGTCCTGAAAGGATTCCGCCCGGTCCTGGTCTGTCCCGGCCAGATAGCCCTCACGGCGATAGGCGGCCTGGGGCGTATGCACATTAAAGCCTTGGGCCTGGAGGTTTTTCACGCCCTTTTCGAAGAGATCCGTGTCGAAACACGAGGCAGGGGCCACAATTCCCACGGTGTCTCCCGGTTCCAGGGGCGATAATAGGTCGGGGAAAATTGGCATCAGTCAAATTCCAGACTAACAGGGCAATGGTCAGACCCCATGACATCCTTCAATATGCCAGCGCCCCTGACTCGTTTTTGGCTGGACGCATCCACGCAAAAATAGTCAATACGCCACCCAATATTTTTGGCCCTGGCATTGAAGCGGTAGCTCCACCATGTATAGTTTTCCGGTTCCTGGTTGAACATGCGGAAGGTATCCACATAGCCGGAATCAATAAATTGATCCATCCAGGCCCTTTCCTCGGGCGAGTACCCGGGGTTTTTTTCATTTTGTTTGGGATTGGTCAGGTCGATGGGTTTGTGAGCCACGTTAAAATCCCCGCACAGGACCACGGATTTTTTTTGGCCCAGAGTGTTGGCGAATGCGTGCAAGATCTTGTTGAATCCCTGTTTCCAGTCCATGCGCACCAGCTTGGCCTGGGCATTGGGGAAATAGATGTTCATGAAATAAAAATCGTCATATTCCAGGGTGATGACCCTGCCTTCGGCATCGTGCTCGGGACTGCCCATGCCGTACATCACATCCAGGGGTTCCTTTTTGACGTATACGCTCACGCCGGAATATCCCTTTTTTTGTGCTGAAAACCAATAGGATGTGAATCCGGGAATATTGATAAGCTCCTCGGATAGCTGGTCTTTTAAGGCCCTTGTTTCCTGAATGGCAAGGATGTCCGCGTCAAAATCCTTCACCATGTCCGGAAAACCTTTTTTTTCCACTGCACGTATGCCGTTGACATTCCAGGATACAAATTTTAGCATGGCGCCTCATGGTTTTTGGTGGTATATGCCGTGAAAAGGGCGAATGAAAACTTTTATTACTGATTACCATGCCATACACCGGGCGTCAACGCGGTCGTTGGGCATTTCATACCCGCGGGAAAATCGTATGTACCAGGTCCTTCAGACTATTGAGGGGCATTCTTTTGAATCCAATAAGCAAAGAAATGGGGTCGTTCATGAAAAAAAACGCAGTGCCTGTTTTGGTAATCGCAATGCTCCTGGCCTGGGTGGTTCCCGGTTTCTGTTTGGCAGAGTCCGCCCCAAGTGACGAAAAAGTCAAGGCGGCGGCCATCGTCAATGGCAATTCCATTACGGAGACCCAAGTGGAGGAAGCCCTCATGAAAGGTCTTCAGGCAGCCACCCGGGGAATGCCCCAAAGTCCCGAGAAGGTGGATGAGTTCCGAAAAATGTACAGGGACCGGGTTTTGGAAAACCTGATTCGAAACGAACTCCTCCTGGAAGAGGCAAAAAAACAGAAAATTACTGTTGGCCAGGAGGAGTTGGTCGCTGCCTTGAGTGAACAGATAGAAATGCAGCTTACGGGCTCCGGCGGCAATCGTCAGGAATATGAGGAAATGGCCCTCAAACCCAAGGGGATGACCTGGGACCAGTTTATTGCCGACATTGCCAATAGGCCGGAAGTCGCACATGCCTACATGTTCGAAAAGCTGGTCAAAACCAAGTCGCCAGAACAAGTAAAGGTT